>CAZOLV010000112.1:0-14793 GCA_964580725.1 uncultured Anaerolineae bacterium
CGACGGGATTTGAACCCGCGATCTCCGGCTTGACAGGCCGGCATGTTGACCGCTACACCACGCCCCCCTGCTGTCTCTGAACCTCGTTCAGTCCAGCGTCAAAATCTTACCATGCAGCCCGCTTTTCGTCAAATCCTCAGAACTTCAGCAATGCGCACCAACGCCAACTCGATCTCCTCGCGGCTGACCTCGCAGTGCGTCACAGCGCGCAGCCGCCGGCCGCCCGTCGCAAAGACGCGCACGCCCGCCCTTTCCAACGCCTCCTGCAACTGCACCGCCGTCAGCGCCGGGTGCGTGACCTCGAACATGACGATGTTACTCTGCGTGCGTTCTGGGTCGGCTACCAGCCACGGCGTTCGACTCAGACCCACCGCCAGCCGCTGTGCATTGGCGTGATCCTCTGCCAGCCGCTCGACCATCGTCTCCAGGGCGACGATGCCCGCGGCGGCAATGACGCCTACCTGCCGCATCCCTCCCCCTAACAGCTTGCGGTTGCGCCGCGCCCGCTGAATGAAATCGTGCGAGCCGCACAGCAACGATCCGATCGGCGCCGCCAGTCCTTTCGATAGACAGAAAGAGACCGAATCGGCGTCTGCGACGAGCGTCCTGGCCTCCACGCCCAGCGCAATCGCCGCATTGAACAGCCGCGCTCCATCCACATGCACTCGCAAACCGCGCCGCCGCGCCAGCGCGCCCACCGCCTGCATGTAGGCTGCATCGAGCACCGCCCCGCCGCAGCGGTTGTGCGTATTCTCCAGACAAATCAAGTGCGTGCGTGGAAAGTGCACATCATCGCTGCGTATCGCCGTCTCGATCTGGCCCAGATCCAACGTCCCGTCCGGCTGATTGGGGATCGCCCGCGGGTGAATGCCGCCCACCGCCGCCGAGCTGCCCTGTTCGTAATAGAACATGTGCGCCTGATCGCCCACGATGATCTCGTCCCCGCGACCACAGTGTGTCAGCAACGCCGTCAGATTACCCATGTGCCCGCTGGCCACGAACAGCGCCGCCTCTTTGCCCAAGCGCGCCGCCGCTAACGCCTCCAACCGCTTGACCGTTGGATCGTCCCCCAACACATCATCACCCACTTCGGCCTGCGCCATCGCGGCTCGCATCGCCGCCGTCGGCCGTGTGATCGTATCCGAACGTAAATCAATGATCTTCATGGCCAATTCTGAATTCTGAATGCCGCGGATTCGTTGTTCCGCATTCAGCATTCTCCTAATACTTCCTCACCACATTGCGATAGACCAGCGGCTGGCGGCACTGGAACATCTGAAACTCCTCGCGCGCCTGACGCACCAGATCGAGATTGATGCGCGCAATGCCATAGCCCTCGGCGTTGTCTTCGAGACCGGTGTAGCGTTCGCCGCGTGGGCTGAGCACCATCGAATCGCCAAAGAACTGATAGCTCGGCTCTTCGCCCACGCGGTTGGCCGCCGCCAGAAAAACCGAATTCTCGCAGGCGCGGGCCACGCAGTACGCCCGCCACTCATCCTGATGCGGCAGCTCCCAATTGGCGCAGACCGCAATCACATCGGCCCCATCCAGCGCCAGGCTGCGCGCCGCTTCTGGGAACGCCATGTCCCAACCGACCAACACCCCCAGGTTGCCCCACTCCGTCTCGAAGACCGGAAAGCGGAAGCCGTTGCGGAAGGCCAGGCGCTCCTCGCCCTTCAGATGGACTTTTCCATAGGTACCGATCAGTTCGCCATCAGGACCAATCACCACGGCAGTGTTGTAAAGCACACTTTCGACCCTGGCCTTGGAGACCATGCCAAAGACCACGTGTGTGTTGAACTGCGCCGCGTCGCGCGCCAGGCGACTCGTTGTCGGGCCGGGCGCCATCTCGGCATGATCGGTGAAGCGCAACCCGCACTCATGACCCGTTGTGGTCAGCTCCGGAAAAACCACCAGGTCAACCGGCTGCTCGGTGCAGATCTTGTTGATGAAATCGGACATGCGGCGGATGTTTTCATCCGGCTCGTTCAGAACCGGCTGAAACTGCACCACAGCAATCGTAATCTCGCGCATTTTATCTCTCTCCTCGATGTCATTTTGCCTGCGGCCCAGCGCCTACGGCTGCGCCAGGATCGGCTCGATGTCTGGCCAGGCCGGACCATCCCACCCAAAGCGGGTCAAATCAATGCGACCGGCCAGATCAAACTGCACCCCTTCGTCTTCCAGCATCTGGCGCTGCATCTCGGCGCTGTGCGTTTCGCAACCGGTCGTCACACGGCCATGATGCGGGCCAGCCCGGCCCACCACCCGATGCCAGGGCACCAAACCGGACGCCTCTTCCTGCGTCAGGCCGTGCAACGCCCAACCCACCGTGCGCGCCGCACGCGGCTCGCCCATCCACGCCGCCACCTGTCCATACGTGACCGCCCGACCATACGGAATCAGCCGCGTCAGCGTCTTGATGCGTTCGAAAACGTTTGCCACTCTTTCCACTCCTCCGGCGTGTTGACGTTGACCAGCGATAGGCGCTGCGGGTCGAACTGCACCAGCTCGACCGCCGTCACCGGGCGCACGCGCACTGCTGAATAGAACGAAATGATCCGCTGATCGCCGGCCCGCAGATGGCGCTCGATGACCGGAACGCAGGCGGCAGGCCGGTAGACAGCGTGCAGCGGCTCGAACTGTCCATCCACTTGAGGAACCGCCACGTCGAACCCCTCTTGCGCCAGGGTCAGCATGAAGCGCAGCAAGTCCACGTTCAGGAACGGCATATCGCAAGCGACCGCCAACGCCAGCTCGCTCCGCACAGCCTGCAAACCGGAAAAAAGACCGACCAGCGCAGAGCGCACCGGCAGCGCATCAGGAATCAGGCGCGCACCGAAGGTCGTTTCCAGAAACGCGTACGTCTGCGGCGTGTTGGTCACAACGATCAATTCGGCGGCCAGCGGGCGCAGGCAGGCGGCGGTGTGTGCAATCAGCGGCTGCCCGTCGAGCGGCAGCAGCGCCTTGTTGATCCCCATGCGCCGGCTTTGACCGCCCGCCAGAATGATCGCAGAAACGGGCATCATCGAAAAACGCACTCCAAACAAAAACCCACTTGAGCAGTGGGTTGGCGGTCGCACCCCTGGCTTCCCAAGCGCCAGGCATACGTCACGCTCCCGTGCCAGCGGGCCTTTGTCAAGCATCTTGTCGTCGCGGCGGGGGGCTTCCAAACGTCTGCCGTTACTTGTTTGCCTCCATATAGGCAACTGCCTCGCCCACCGTCGTGATCTTCTGGGCTTCCTCGTCGCTGATTTCGCCGCCAAACTCATCTTCGAACGCCATGATCAACTCGACCAGGTCGAGCGAATCGGCTTCGAGGTCCTTGCGGAAGCTGGCGTCCATCGTCACCTTTTCGGGGTCCACCCCAAGCTGGTCTACGATGATTTTCTGAATTCTTTCGAATGTGTCGCTCACTTGAAAATTCCTCCTCTAGCTTTCTCGATAGACTCGATAGAATAGTAGCGATGATAGCTTATCAATCTTACTTTAGCGGGGGGTCATTATGCACGCTATTCTAGCAGGCTTGATAGGCACTGTCAATTGCGCACATCTCACTGGTAGCACTTGACAGGCCCTTCGCCGCTTTGGTAAGATGGTGACGGACGCCATTTGCCACACGTCTTGAACACCAGAGCATTGGCAAAGTTACGGAAGGACACAGACACCGCCATGCAGGCAGATCAAGGTCAGTCGCACAAAGTGCGCAAGGCCGATCACATTCGCATCAATCTCGAAGAAGATGTCAACTTTCCCCATCTCACCACCGGGCTGGAGCGTTTTCGCCTGCGCCATCAGGCGCTGCCCGAACTGAACCTGTGCGCCATTGACACGCAGCACCCGCTCTTGGGCAAGCTGCTGGCCGCCCCCATCTTGATCTCTTCGATGACCGGCGGCACGGAGCAGGCTCATCAGATCAATCTAAGGCTGGCCGCGGCGGCTCAAGCGCGCCGCCTGGCCATGGGGCTTGGCTCGCAGCGCACCGCCCTGGAGGCGCCCGACGTTGCCGGCACTTTCCAGGTGCGCAGCGTCGCCCCCGACATTCTGCTGCTTGCCAACCTGGGCGCCGTGCAGCTCAACTATGGCTACACCGTAGGTCACTGCCGCCGCGCCGTCGAGATGATCGAAGCCGATGCGCTCATTCTGCACCTCAACCCCCTGCAAGAGGCGCTGCAAGCCGACGGCAACAACGATTGGTCGGGACTGTTGCGCAAGATCGAGCTTGTCTGCCGCCAGATGCCGGTTCCGGTGGTCGTCAAAGAGGTGGGTTGGGGCATCGGCGGCGACCTGGCGCGCCGCCTGCAGGAGGCCGGCGTCGCCGCGGTTGACGTGGCGGGCGCCGGCGGCACATCCTGGAGTCAGGTCGAACTTTACCGCGCCCCCAATGAACGCCTGCGCCGCCTGGCGCGCGCCGTGGCAGACTGGGGATTGCCCACCGCCGAAGCCCTGATCGAATGTCGCGCCGCCGTACCGCACCTGCCGCTCATTGCCAGCGGCGGCATTCGCACCGGGCTGGATGTGCTGAAATGCCTGGCCCTGGGCGCCGATGCGGTTGGGCTGGCGGGGCCGTTCCTCAAAGCAGCCGTCGTCTCCACCGAAGCGGTCATCGAAGCCGCCGATGACCTGCTGGAAGAGATGCGCATCGGCATGTTGTGCAGCGGCGCCGGTTCGATTGCCCAACTGCGCCAGCCAGGCCGGCTGACGCGCATCGCCTGAGAGAGCTGGAGAGAATCTAAGAGATGCAGTCCCTATCCGCATTTGCCGCCGCCTACCTGCCGCGTGTGGAAGAAGCCATGCGCGGCCTCCTGGCCACCGCATCACCGCCGGTTGTCATACACTACGACATGATGCGCTATCATCTCGGCTGGCTCGATCAAGATTTTCAACCCACCCAGGCCAACATGGGCAAAGGGGTGCGCCCGCTGCTCTGCCTCTTGAGCTGCGCCGCCGTGGGCGGCGACCCGGCTGAGGCTGTGCGCGCCGCCGCTGCTCTGGAGCTACTGCACAACTTCTCGCTCGTGCACGACGATGTGGAGGACCGCAGCCCGACGCGCCGCCATCGCCCCACTGTCTGGGCTTTGTGGGGAGAGGCGCAGGCCATCAACGTGGGCGACGCCCTCTTTGCGTATGCTTTTCAGAGTCTCTTGAATCTGGCGCCCGCCGTCCCGCCCGCACGGGTGCTCGACGTGCTCCAGCGGTTCACGCAGGCCTGCATTGCCCTGACCGAAGGCCAACATCAGGACATGCGTTTCGAGGCGCGGCTCGATGTGACAACCGGTGAGTATTTGCAGATGATCCAGGGCAAGACTGCGGCGCTGCTGGCGGCCAGCATGGAAATCGGCGCCAGTCTCGGCGGCGCTCAGCCCGGGCAAATTGACGCCCTGCGGCACAGCGGCGTCGCGCTTGGCCTGGCCTTCCAGATTCAGGACGACATCCTGGGCATCTGGGGCGATGAGCGCCTCACCGGCAAGTCGGCCGCCAGCGACATCCTGACGCGCAAGAAATCGTTGCCCATCCTCTTCGCCCTGAACGGCCCGCATGGCGCCGACCTGCGGGCGCTCTATTCACGCCCCACCCTGACGCTGGACGACGTGCCCGCCGTTCTGGCCCTGCTCGATGCGGCCGGGGCGCACAGTTTTGCCGCCGCCCTGGCCGAAAAGCACAGCACAGCCGCCCTGCAGGCCTTGCAAGACGCCCATCTCGTTGATCCGGCCGCCCAGCATCTGTGCGAACTGGCGCAACGGTTGTTGGGGCGCAAGGCGTAGGAGAGGAAATAGAAAATTGGACGCTCCTGACCAGCGCAGAAGCGCTGGCGCTGACGCCGATTGCCGCCTGGACTTTGGAGTCGCAAGCAACGACGGTACAGCTCACGGCGCTGCCCATCAACGGCGGCGGCGCTTCGGTCAACATCACCGTCACCGCCACGCAGGAGGGCACAGGGCGCCGCGTCAAGCATCAGGAGCCGTTATCTGGACGCCGTAACGCTGCCCGATTGTCTCCAGGAGATCGGCGACCTTGACGGGCAGAATCACCTGCGGGATGTTGATGGGCGCTGCGCCCAGGGCGATGTTGGCGCGGATGACGCTGCGTTTCCAGGCTGGCTGACTGGCCAACAGCCGCTCCAGGTCTTTCGGCGCAATGCCAAGCAGCGTCTGTCCCTGAAACTCGTATTCCTGCATCTGGGCGATTTCGTCCCAGCGAATCCACCCAATGCCAAGCGTCGAAGCGTTGTCGAAAATGCCCTCGCTGTTGATCACCAGCGCAGGCTCTTGCCGCGCCAGGCGGCGCACCGCATACCAGCCGCACAGTCCAAAAAAAACGACCGCCGCCATGCCAACGATTGCCAGCGGCGCGCCCATCTCACGCGTCAGCGAGGTGAGCCACACACCGATCAAGACGAAGCAGATCGAACCAGCCACCAGCACCATCAGCCTGGTGCGGCTGGCCCGCACGACAAGATCGTTCGTCATCTCTCCAGCTAACTCCCTTCCGCCCCGTTTGCTCTCCGCAGCACAACGCGTTCGATTTCGACAGGGTTTTCGCTTCTGGAGCTACCGATCGTATAGGCCGCGGCGCACGTTGTGACGCACTTTGAGCACTTCGCGAATCATCGAGATCGTGTCGCGCACCGGGTTGACCTTGCTCTCGGTCATGAAGTACCAATGGATCGGCACCTCGACCACGCGGTAGCCGCGGCGCAGGGCAATGGCCAGCACCTCGACATCGAAGGCCCAACCGGTCATGGTCTGACGGCCAAAGACGTCGCGCGCGGCGGCGCGGCGAAACATCTTGAAACCGCACTGCGTGTCCTGAAAACCCGGAATCGCCAGGAGGCGCACCACGCCGTTGAACACTCGCCCCATCAGGTGACGGTAGTACGGCTCGTCATAACGCACGGCGCCTTCTCCCTCGCGCGAGGCAATCGCCACGTCGTAACCATCCTTCACCGCCGCCAGCAGCTTGTTCACTTCGACGATCGGCATGGCCAGATCGGCGTCGCAGATCAGCGCAAAGTCGCCTGCCGCCGCCAGCATCCCTGTACGTACCGCCGCTCCCTTGCCCTTGACCGAGTGCAGTAGCCGCACGTAGGCATGATCGGCGCTGAAACGCTGCACCACGCCGCTCGTGTCGTCCTGACTGCCGTTTTCGACAACCAGTAGTTCCGCCACGTAGGACTGCTCCCGCAAAAAGCTGTCAATCTTCTGCAATGAAGCCGGCAGACGCGTCTCCTCGTTGTACGCCGGGATGATGATCGTCAGCAGGGGGAAATGGGCGCCATTGGCGTCCGAAGGCGGAGTATTGTCAGTAACAGGCTGCGACATGACCGATTGCTTCCCAATCTCTCACGAATGTTCGAATAACGTCTCAGTACACCAGGTTGACCAGCGCAAAGCCCGCCAGTAGCTGGATGACCAGCGCGCCGGCCCACAGCAGATAGGCGCCGGATCGTTGGCGGGCGTAGAGCAAGGCGCCCCATAGGCCATTCAGCGCCATCGCGCCGAGCGCCAACAGAGGCAAAACGAAGAGCGCAGACGGCGCCCCGAAGCGGTCCGGCTGCCCGCTGGCGTCGAAGTGCAGCGGCAGACTGGCCGGTAGGCCTGGATAGCGCAGCGACAGGTAGCCAAAGAGCGCCAGATTGAGCAGCAGCGTGGCCCCCAATATCCCCAAACCGATGCGATCACGCCAGATATCCCACTGCCACACCGCCGGCGCCTGGCGTCCGAAGGCGCGCAGCCGGTTTGGTCCTAGTTCGTAACGCTGCTGAATCGCCGCAATGAAGCCCTCTGGGTCGCTGGGCGACAACGCATACCCCACCGTCAAGGTGCGTTCCTTGTCGTGCTGCTCCGTCAAGAGCACGATCTGCTCGGCGGCCGGGCGCGTGGCCAGCATCAGGATGTGCCCCACGCCAGGCACATCGCCGCGGGTCAGTGTGCGATTGGGCCATTCCCACCAGCGCGCCTGAATCTGCTCGAAACCGCCGCGCTGGATGCGCTGAATCGCGCCCAACGGGATCACCTCGTGCAGCGGCCCCCATACCACCGTCACCGCGTTGCGGTCAACCCAGTATTCGAGCGACAGGGTGCTCCAGGCGCGATAGCCCAGGTAGGCCAGCGCCGGCAGACAGGCCAGCACGAGCATCCCCAGGATGAAAACCCCGCCCGAAATGGGCAAACGTGCCATCCAGCGCAGCAGCAGCGCCGCCAACAGGATGACTCCCAGGCAGGCCAGCACGCCGCGCCAGGCGTCAGGCGTGGGGGCCGACTTGAAGCTCATGGCATCCTCAGAAAACCGGCGAACACCAGCCGCGATAGGCGGGTACGTTGCCGCGCACCACATCGAAATAGAGCGTGCGCAGCCGATCGGTGATTGGCCCCATGCGCCCCGCACCGACCGGACGCCGGTCTACGCTGGCAATAGCGGCCACCTGCACCCCCGTGCCGCAGAAGAAGGCCTCATCGGCCACGTATAACTCGGTGCGGTCAATGCTGCGCTCGGTCACCGTCAGGCCCAGTTCCTTCGTCGCCAGTTCGATCAGAGTGCGCCGGGTGATGCCTTCCAAAATGTTGTCGTTGACCGGCGGCGTGACCAGGGCGCCGTTGCGCACGATGAAGAGGTTCTCGGCGCTGCCCTCGGAGATGTGACCGTCGGGGTTGAGCACGATCGCCTCGTCATAGCCGTTCATCAGAGCCTCGCTCTTGATGAACGCCGAATTGACGTAGGCGCCGGAAATTTTGCCGCGGGCGGGAATGGCCGTATCGTCCACGCGGCGCCAGGAAGAGGTGCAGACATGCGCCCCCTCTTCCGACTCGATGTAGCGCCCGAACGGCACGGCGTAGATCGTCATCGCATCGCGCAGATCGTGCAGACGCACGCCGATTATTTTCTCCGCCTTGTACGCCAGCGGCCGGATGTAGATGTCGTGGCGCATCTCCTCGCGCCGCGCCAGATCGAGCGTGATGTCCACCAGATCGTCGGCGCTGTAGGGCAGTTTCATCAGCAGCAGCCTGGTAGACATGAGAAAGCGTTCGAAGTGGTCACGCAGGCGAAAGATGTAGAGGTTCTGTTGTCCTTCGTTCCAATAGCCGCGAATGCCGCCGAAGCAGGCTGTTCCATAGTGCAGGGCGTGCGTCATCACGCTGACGGTGGCCTGCTCCAACGGCACGATGGCGCCCTCGAAAAATGCGTACTTGGTCATTGTCTCCTCCAAAACGTGCGGATCAAAGTCCCCAGTCGGCCAGTTTGGTCAACAGGGCGCGGTCTGTCATATCCATCGTCAACGGGGTCACCGAGATGAAACCTTGCGCCAGCGCCCCGATGTCGGTCTCGCCGGCTTCATCTGGCCTGCCACCAGGAGGCTCGCCGCCAATCCAGTAGTAGGGGCGCCCACGCGGATCGCGCCGCTCGATCAGCCTGTCATTGTAGATGCGCTCGCCCAGACGGGTGCGGCGTATGCCGCGAATGGCAGAGGCGGGCAGCGCCGGCGCATTGATGTTCAAGAAGCTGTTGGCCGGCAGCCCGCGCGCCAGCACTTCCTGCGCCAGGTGCGCGGCGGCCGCGGCCGCCGGTTCATAATCAATCGGGTCGCTCCATTCCACCGAAACCGCCAGAGCCGGCAGCCCAGAAACGACCGCCTCCATCGCACCCGCCACCGTTCCCGAATAGGTCACATCGTGCCCCACGTTGGCGCCCTGGTTGATGCCAGAGATCACCAGATCGGGCGGCTGCGGCAACACGCCGAGCATGGCCAACCCCACGCAGTCGGACGGCGCGCCATTGGTGGCAAAGGCGCGCGTGCCGTCGGCCAGAATGACCTGGCTGACGCGCAGCGGCTTGTGCATCGTTTTGGTGTGACCGGCCGCGCTCCAGTTGCGCTCCGGCGCAAAGATGACCACCTCGCCCAGGTGGACTAGCGCCCGTTGCAGCGCCAGCAGGCCCGGCGAATGTACGCCATCGTCATTGGTCAGTAGGATTCGTTTCACGTTACGCCTCTGGGGGGCCTATTATCGGCCAGGTTGGGAAGAACGTCAACTGGACGCACCCAGGCCGCCGGCGCCGCCAGGCGCTGACCGGCGGTTGGCGCGATACCGAACGCCATCGCCGCCGCCGGCGCAGCCGTCGTCTTCTTCTCTTTGTGAATCACCAGGATCGTGATCGGTTCGGTCTTGGCGCTGTTGCCCGACGAGTCGAAGGCCTCGAGATAGATCTGATGCGTCTCGGTGTACTTGTCGCCGCTGCGGATCGCCGTCATGCCGCTGTAGAAACGCTGGATGATGCGCCCCTGCGGGTCAACCACCACCTCGCTCACCACGATCTCCTGCGTCGTCGTCGTGCCGTCGCTCGCCGTGATGACTTCCGTCCCCATCACCGGCGGCGACCCCACCTCCGGCTTCAGGTCGAGCATCTGGATCGTCCACTTGACGTTGAAGGGCGCCACCGTGCTCGACCCGATCTTTACCTTGTCCAGGTAGAAATCTACCCGCTCCATTGACCAGTTGTCGCGCGCATCGGCGGTGATGCTGACCCACTCGTCGTCTTCCATCACGTACAGCTTGCCCGTGAAGGGGTGCTCGACCGCAATGGCGGGCGGGGTGTTGTCCACCGTCACCTGGGCGGCCGTGGTGCGCACGTTGCCGTCGCCCTGGGTCACGCTCAGGCGCAGTGTGTACAGACCGTCCAGGCCGGTCGTGTCCCAATACTCCAGGGTGTCGTTGTACTTCTGATCGCCGTGCTCTGGGCCGATCTGCGTCCATGCGCCCGGATTCAGCCCTTCGCCAAACTCCACGCGATAGTTGCTGAAACTGCCGGAGCGTGCGTTGCCGATGATTTGCACCAGCCCCTTGACGTAGCTGTAGTTGCCCGGCGCGATGATCGCCGTCTCCTCGTCAACAGGCCCCTGGCCGTAGGCCGAATCGTACTCGGTGGGCGGCTGCGGTACGCCGTTTTCGGAAATCCAATCGGCGGCTTCGGGCGGCAAAATCTGGTAGACGCGCCGTTCGATCAGTTCGGGCGGGGTGTAGGGCGTCGCCAGCTTGCCCGTCTCCCGGTTGACCTCGAATGCACGCCAGACGGTGTCATAGGTTTGCGGCTCTGTGCCCTCGATGAAAATCTCGGCGCGTTTTTGTTGACACTCGTCGGTGGGCAGTAGCCCGGACGGGTAGCAGACCGTCATCTTCTCGACGCCAGACGGCTGCGGGAACGGCGCATTGGGTAACTGGCCGAGGCCCG
This sequence comes from uncultured Anaerolineae bacterium, assembly GCA_964580725.1. GTDB lineage: Bacteria > Chloroflexota > Anaerolineae > SSC4 > Amarolineaceae > Amarolinea. The sequence goes on from CAZOLV010000112.1 coordinate 11,227, forward strand.
CCTTCATGACCTGATTCCAGATGGGCGCGGCCCCGGTCAACCCGCTGATCTTGTCCATCGGCTCGTTGTCGGTGTTGCCCACCCAGACCCCCACCGCCAGTTGCGGCGTGTAGCCCACCGTCCAGTTGTCACGCCAGTTGTTGGTCGTACCGGTCTTGGCGGCCACGGTGCGGTCGGGGATTTCCAAATCGTTGGGACGCCCAAACGCCGCCCAGCGCGCCGCCGTGTCGGAGAGAATGTTCGACATGACGTAGGCAACCTGCGGCGAGATCACCTGTTTGAGCGCAGGTTCTTTGTACTCGTACAGGATCAGCCCGTTCTTGTCGCGCACCTGCAGAATGGCAACCGGGTCGAGTTCACGGAAGCCTTCGACGCGGCGATCGCTCGGCACCGGTTGGCCGGACATGACGCCGTTGTTGGCCAGCAGGCTGAAGGCGTAGACCATGTCGAGCAGCTTGACTTCGCCGCCGCCCAGGGTGAGCGCCAGGCCGTAGTAGTCGTCGCGCAGCGTGGTGATGCCCATGCGGTGGGCGGTGTTGATGACGTTCTTGACGCCCACCTTGTTCAGCATCCAGACGGCGGGGATGTTGTAGGAGCGGGCCAGCGAATCGCGCAGCGACTGCGGGCCGTGATACTTGCGGTCGTAGTTCTCTGGAACGTAGGGCGCTTCGGCATCGGGAAAGACGGTGCGCACATCCACGATCATGCTGGCGGCGGTGTAGCCCTGCTGCAGGGCGGTCAGGTAGGTGAAGAGCTTGAACGACGAACCGGGCTGGCGGTTGGAGATGGCCACGTTGACTTCGCCATCAATGTCTTCATTATTATAGTCGAGGCTGCCGACCATGGCCATGATCTCGCCGGTGTTGGGGCGCATGGCGACGACACTGGCGTTGTGCACATTGTTCTTCTCGCGCACCTTTTCTACCTGGGTGCGGGCGACCGTTTCGGCCGTCTTCTGCAAGTCCAGGTCGAGCGTGGTGTAGACCTGCAGACCGTTGCGCCAGATGTAGTAGGGATCGTCGGCTGTGTTGAAGCGACGGCGCAGTTCGTCGAGCACGTAGAGGGCAAAGTGCGGCGCATCCAGATACTCGAAGCGTTCGCTGGCGCTCTGGCGCACGGCCAGCGGTTTGGTGTCCACGTAGGCTTTGGCGTCGTCGGCCTGCGCTTGCGTGATGTAGCCGGCCTCGGCCATGGCATCGAGCACCTTGCGCTGGCGGCGATAGGCATCTTCGGGCGCCTGGATGGGGTTCAGGCCGGGGTACTGGGGCAGCGCGCTGAGCATGGCCGCCTCGGCCAGCGTCACTTCGTGCGCCGATTTGTCGAAGTAGATGCGCGCGGCCGCCTCGACGCCGTAGGCCGCATTGCCGTAGAAGTTGTAGTTGAGGTACCACTCCAGAATCTGGTCTTTGGGATAGCGGCGCGTGACCTCGATGGCCATGATGGCCTCTTTGATCTTGCGCGTGTAGCTGCGCTGGATGCGTTCCTCCGGCGGGATCAGCACATTCTTGACCAACTGCTGCGTGATGGAACTGGCGCCTTGCACCGAATTGCCCTGCAAGTTCGAGACGAAGGCGCGCGTCAGGCCGCGCAGGTTGATCCCCGGATTTTCGTAGAAGCTGCGGTCTTCCAGCGCAACCGTCGCCTGGGTCAGCCAGGGCGACATCTCTTGCAGCGGCAGGTAGGTGCGATCGCCGCGGAAGGGGCGCGGGTCAATGGATTCGTAGAGCAGATGTTGACCGGTGCGGTCGAAGATTTTGACGGTGGCGAACTCTTCCTGCTCGGTTTCGATGGCGGCGGCGTCGGGCAGTTTTTGCGCAAAATAGACGTAGACGCCGGCCGCGGCGGCTGTCGCCGTCAATGCGCCGCCGCCGATGAGTAAGAAGAAGATCGCCAGGCCGCTCAGGCCCAATTGAAACAACCAACGCCAGGGCCGCGGGCGCTGACGTTCGTGACGGCGCCGCTTCTGACGCCAGAGAAGAATCTGTTGTGTACGACTTGTCATGCGTTTTTTCTGAAAAACCGGGACGATTGGTTCTTGCGAACGGGGGGCGCCTGCTGCTGTAACGCAGACCGGGGACGCCCGGTTCCTTGCGGGCCGATTTTACCGCATCCTGGCCTCTCCGCCAAACTCAGCGCAGATCGAAGCTCTCGTGCAGCACCGGGACGGTCACTTCCTTGACGCCCTGTTGGCGCAGTCCCGTTGCCAGCGCCTCGGCCGCCTCCGGCTCGCCGTGCACCAGGAAAACCCGCCGCAAGCGCGCCTGATCGAGATGTGCGATCCAGTCGAGCAAGTCCTTCCGGTCGGCGTGGGCGCTGTAGCCCTCGATGCGTTCGATGCGGGCGTGCACCGTATGCGCTTCGCCGTAGATGCGCACCGGCGAAACACCATCCAACAGCCGGCGCCCCAGGGTGTTTTCGGCCTGAAAACCGACGAAGAGGATCGTGTTGGCCCGCTCTCCCACGTTGTGGCGCAGGTGGTGCAGGATGCGTCCCGTTTCTGCCATGCCCGAGGCGCTGATGATGATGGCCGATTCGCGCAGGAAGTTGAGCGACTTGGAATCTTTGACATCCCGGACGTAGTGCAGGTTCTTGAAACCAAACGGCCCGCTCCCGGCTTCGGCGCGATCGAGCAGTTGGCGCGTTTCGGCGTCGTAACATTCGGGATGCAGCCGGAAGACCTCGGTGATGTTGATTGCCAGCGGACTGTCAACATAGACGGGCAGGTTGGGAATGTCTCCCTCTTCGTTCAAGCGGTAGAGCGCATGGACCATTTCCTGCGTGCGCCCGACGGCAAAGGCCGGCACGATGATCTTGCCGCGCTGGCGGAAGGTTTGGCGGATGATGGCAGCCAGCCGCTCCTGCGCCTCGGCTGGCGATTGGTGCAGGCGGTCGCCGTAGGTACTTTCCATGATCACATCATCGGCGGCGTCCAGCAGCGTGGGGTCGCGCAGAATCGCCAGCCCGCGGCGGCCCAGATCGCCCGAAAAGATCAGGCGCCTGGGCTGGCCATCTTCCTGATAATCGAGCTGAACGATGGCCGAGCCGAGGATGTGGCCGGCGTCGAAGAAGGTCAGCATGACGCCGGGCGCCACTTGCACGGGGCGGCCATAGCCCACCGTCACGAAGTTGGCGATCGAGGCCAGGGCATCGGCGCGGGTATAGAGCGGTGCGACGGGCGGTTCGCCGGCGCGAGCGCGGCGCTTGTTGACGAACTCTACGTCGTTCTCCTGGATGTGACCGCTGTCTTGCAGCATGGAGACGCACAGGTCGCGCGTGGCAGGGGTGGCCCAAATCGCCCCGGTGAAGCCGCTCTTGACCAGGTTGGGCAGGTTGCCCGAATGGTCAATGTGCGCATGAGAGAGGATGACTACCTCGATGGAGGCGGGATCGAAAGGGAAGTGCAGATTGCGCTCATAGGTCTCGGCACGCGACCCCTGATACAGGCCGCAGTCGAGCAGCAGACGATGACCGTTCACTTCGAATAGGTGCATGGAGCCGGTGACCGCTTGTGCGGCGCCGTGAAATGTCAACTTCATGGGATGTAAAATTCCAATATCAACTTCATGG
>CAZOLV010000113.1:0-7803 GCA_964580725.1 uncultured Anaerolineae bacterium
CAATCGTCCCCACGTTCACGTGCGGCTTCGTGCGCTGAAATACTGCCTTGGACATCTGTTCTTACCCCTCCAACTCCGTTGCCAACATCGGCGCCCAACGCCTTGCCGGCATGAAACCTGATTCACACAACGACACAAACCAAACAACTCAATTCAATTCAACAGAGCCCACGACCAGACTTGAACTGGTGACCCCGTTCTTACCAAGAACGTGCTCTACCGACTGAGCTACGTGGGCAAATATGAGGAGAGAGCGCACGCAGCTCTCTCCTCATGTCGCAATGGGCGGAGGAGGATTCGAACCTCCGAAGGCGCCAGCCAGCTGATTTACAGTCAGCCCCCTTTGGCCACTTGGGTATCCGCCCCAATTTTCTTTTTCCAGACCGCTCACCCTGGCTGAGAGCCGACGAGGAGAATCGAACTCCTAACCTACTCATTACAAGTGAGTTGCTCTGCCGATTGAGCTACGTCGGCCTGGCAATCGGCTATTATACCAGAGGGCAAAGAACTGTCAAATGCCTTGTGCGCCTAGTTTAGTGTGCAGAAGCCCCATCGTTGCGGGCGCGCAAAACATGTTCGTACACCTGCTGCGTGGCGGCCGCTGTTTGCTGCCATGAAAAACGTCCCGCTTGCGCCAGCCCGGCCTGACGCATCGCCGCACGCTCGGCGTCATCTTGCCAGACGCACTGCAAGACATTGGCCATGTCTTCCACCGCTTCCGGGTCGAAGTAGCGCGCCGCATCGCCGCCCAACTCCGGCAAGCTGGAAGTTTGGCTGCAAACCACCGGCGACCCGCTGGCCATCCCTTCCAGAACAGGCAGGCCAAAGCCTTCGTACAACGAGGCCAGCGCCGTCAGGCGCGCCCCTGCGTATAGGGCCGGCAAATCGGCCTCGCTCACGTAGCCGGTCAGATGAACAGCAGCACGCTCCGGGAATCTCTCCAGATGGGCGAAGAACGACTCGGTCAACCAGCCCCGGCTGCCCACAATGACCAGATGCGCATCGACGCCCCGCCGCCGCATGACGGCCAGCGCCGCGAGCAGCCGTTCCAGGTTCTTGCGCGGCTCGATCACACCGACGGCCAGCATGTACTGCTCCGGCAGGTGATAGCGTGCCCGCACCTGCGCAACATGCGCCGGCGCCACGGGCTGAAAATGGGGCGCCGCCGCCTCGTAGATGACATGCACCCTGGCGGGCGCTACGCCATACAGCCGCACCAGGTCGCGCTTGCTGCATTCGGAAATCGTGATCAACGCATCAGCGCGGCGGCAAAACAGCGGCATGGCGGCATTCAAGAACCAGTAGTTCAGGCGCTTGTGGTGCTGCGGCAACAGGCGGTAGATCAGGTCGTGCACGGTCAAAATGGCCGGCGCCTGGCGCAGCGGCAGCAGCAGATGCTCGGTTGCATGAAACAGTTCGACATCGGGCAGCAGGCGGTCGAACCCCAGATGCGCCATCTGGCCCAAGAGGACGGCCAGGCGCCACGGCTTGTAACCCAGAGCGACCTGGCGCTGCGCATGGCCAGCCGGCAGCTCGACCGCAGCCCTCCGGCTCGCCTGGTTGTAGAAGAACCCCAGGCGTGCGCCCAGGCGCGGCGCCAGATGTTCGGCCAGCGTGCGCGCATAGCGCCCCAGGCCGGCCTTGCCGTTGACCGCCGGCGAGACATCGAGATAAATGGTCATTGGGACGCTCTAACGGCGCACCGCCGCTCACGGTGACGAATGACGGCCCACGGGCGTCTGAAAGAATGTTGCATGAAAAAACGCCGATCCGTTCGCCAGACCGCTCTGGCCTGGCGGATGAACATTCGATGTAAGGAGAGAGTGATGACAACGACCATTCCTGCCGCCTTCGCAGACCTGTTGCATGGCCGCGCCTTTGCCAACCTGGCCACGATCATGCCCGATGGCACACCCCAAGTGACACCCGTCTGGTTCGATGTCGAGGGCGAGTACCTGCGCGTCAACTCGGCGCAGGGACGCGTGAAGGATCGCAACATGCGCGCCCGCCCCGGCGTAGCTTTATCCATCGTTGACCCCCAAAACCCCTATCGTTACCTGCAAATTCGGGGTGAGGTTGTCGAAATTACCACCGAGGGGGCCGACGCGCACATCGATGCGCTGGCCCACAAGTACACCGGCGCCGCACGTTACACGAGCCGGCGGCCCGGCGAGGTGCGCGTCACCTATAAGATCAAACCGGCGCGTGTCCAGGCGATGGGCTGACGCCGGCGCCGCGTCATGCGCATTCTGATCACCGCCGACCTGCACTACCGGCCGGCGCAGCGCGGCCTTTTCCTCGACTTTGCGCAGCGGGTCAGCGCACAACGTCCCGACTGTTTCATCATCGCCGGCGATGTGGGGCACCCACTGCGCCTCTTTCGGCGCGCCCTACAGTTGTTTGCCGGTTTGACCTGCCCGCGCCTGCTGATCGCCGGCAATCATGACCTCTATCGCGGCGAGTTTGGCAGCCATGACCTCTGGCAAACGCAACTACCCCACGTCACCCGCAGCGAAGGTTTCCTTTGGCTCGAAGAGGGCAACTGGCGCCAGCAAGCAGTGGCTGTGTGCGGCACACTCGGCTGGTACGACTACTCGGCGCGAGCGCCGCACCTGCCGTACACCAGCGACGAATACCGGGCCTTGAAGCGCCTGGTGAACCACGATGCCGATTTCATTGACTGGCCCTGGAGCGACATCGCCATGGCGCGCTTTTTGCAGCGTGGGTTCGAACGCCGCCTGGCAGCGCTGGAGGCCGATCCGGCGGTCGAACGCATCGTCGTCGTGACCCACTGGCCGATCTTCGCCGAGTCGGCGCCGCCGCGGCCACAGAGCGCCTTTTGGAGCCTGCTCAGCGCCTATTTGGGCAATTTTACACTGGGCGCAACGGTGCGCCGGGCGCGCAAGGTGCGCCATGTCGTCAGCGGGCATATCCATCGGCCGGGACGCTGGCAAATTGCCGGCGCCCACGGGCCGATCACGTTCGACATCGTTGGTTCGCGCAGCAACGAGCCGGCCTGGGTCATCCTCGATCTGTAACGACCAGGGCCGCCGGGCGTGCGCCGGCCTTACGCCCCGCCAGTGACCTCTGTTTCGGTCTCCGCCGCATCCTCGGCCTCGGCGGCTGCTTCTGGCGCCGGCGGCAGGCGCCGATAGAGATAGGTCAGCTCGTGCATGCGGCCGCCAAGCGTCATGGTCAGATCGGATGGGCGATAGCGCCAACCCCAGTTGCCACTGGGCCGGCCAGGATAATTCATGCGCGCCTGCGAGTCGAGGCTCAGCAGGTCTTGCAGCGGGGCCAGCGCCATATCGGCGACCGACGCCCAGGCCAGGCGAATGAAATCCCAGGCGATGTCATGCCCATCGCTGGCCAGGTAGCGACGGGCGAAGTCACGCTCGGCCGCCGTCGAACTGGCGCGATACCAGCCGACGCTGGTGTCGTTGTCGTGCGTTCCGGTGTAGACCACCGTGTTGTTGACGTAGTTGTGCGGCAGGAACGGGTCTTCGGGGCCGGCGCTGAAGCCAAACTGGACGATACGCATACCGGGCAGATCGAAGTCATCGCGCAGATGGCGCACCTCTGGCGTGATGAAGCCCAGGTCTTCGGCGATGATGGGCAGATCGCCCAGGCGACTGCGCACGACCTGGAAAAAATCGGCGGCGGGGCCTTTGCGCCATTCGCCCTTGACGGCGGTTTTTTCGCCAAACGGCACCGCCCAGAACGCCTCGAAGCCGCGGAAGTGGTCAATGCGGACGATGTCCACCGTCTGCAGCGTGGCCCGGATACGGGCCAGCCACCAGTCGTAGTCGCGCGCCTGCATGACATCCCAACGGTACAGGGGATTGCCCCACAACTGCCCCGTTTCGCTGAAGTAGTCGGGCGGCACCCCGGCGACCACTTCGGGCTGGCCGTCGGCGTCGAAGTAGAACAGGTCGGGGTTGGCCCAGGCGTCGGCGCTGTCGTAGGCGACGAAGATGGGAATATCGCCGATGATGCGGATGCCGCGGGCGTTGGCCGTTTTCTTGACCTCGGCCCACTGCTGGAAGAAGAGATATTGAATGAAGGCCTGGAAATCTACCTGCCCGGCCACCTGCTGGCGCCAGGCGCTTAGCGCCGCGGGCTGACGGGTGACGAGTTCTCGCGGCCAGCTACCCCAGTTGGCGCCGCCGTGCGCCTGTTTGATCGCCATGAAGAGGGTGTAGTCGTCGAGCCAGGCGGCCTGGCCGGCGCGCCAGGCGTCGAAAGAGGCCTGATCGCTGGCGCTGGCGTGCGCCTGAAAGTTGCGGAAGGCGCGGGCCAGCAGGGCCATCTTCCAGGGGATGACGGCGCCGAAATCAATCGGCTGAAAGCGAAAGGCCGGAACAGCGGCCAGGTCGGCGCGGTCGAGCAGGCCGGCGGCCAGCAGCAGGTCGGGACTGATGAGCAGGGGGTTGCCGGCAAAGGCCGAAAAACATTGGTAGGGCGAATCGCCGTAACCGGTGGGGCCGAGGGGGAAGACCTGCCAGAGCTGTTGGCCATTGCTGGCCAGGAATTCGATCCATTCGAACGCCGCAGCTCCCAGGTCGCCGATGCCGTAGCGACCGGGAAACGATGTGGGATGCAGCAAGATGCCGCTGGAACGTGGAAAGTGCATGTCAATCCTCGCTGTGACTGCTCCAGGCCGCCGGGGCTGACGTGGGCCAGGCGCCGCCGCGGCCTGCAGAATGATGATTCAAGATGGGCCTATTCTAGCACAGGGAAAAGCAATGTCAATCTATCGGGCGCGGTTTGGGGAGTTGCGCGTCGCACCTTTGTTCGCATTTTCGCCCTGTCTGTGGTAAAATGGCCCGGTGAACAATGAAAAGAGACCCAAAGCAGGTGTCATTGATTGTCTGACGGCCGGTTTCCGGCTGCTGGCTCGTTTTCCCTGGCTGCTTGCGCTGCCGCTTCTGTTGGATCTGGCGCTGTGGTTTGGCCCGCAGGTGTCGGTGCGCCCACTGGCAACCCGACTCATCGAGGCGATGCAGGCGCAGTCGGAGGCGGCGCTGCCGGCCGATTACCAGGAGATGATGGCGGCCAGCCGCGAGACCTTGCTGCAGCTTGGCGAGCAGTTCAATCTGCTGACATTACTGGCCAATGGAGCCTTTGGCATGCCGAGCCTGGCCGCCGAGATCGGCATCATTCCGCCGCCCGGCGTGTCGCCGGTGCGGCTGGAGGTGACTTCGATCGGAGCGCTGGCGGCCTGGCTGCTGGCGCTGCTGGTTGGCGGCGTCATTCTGAGCGCTCTCTACCTGACGCAAATCGCCAATCAATTGCGCGCCGCACCGGCGGCGTGGGACGTGCGCCTGCGCAGGCTGCGGCGCAATGTGCTGCGCCTGCTCGGCGTCATGCTGATCTTTGGTGTGGCGCTGCTGCTCTTGAGCCTGCCGCTGACTCTGGTGATTGGCGGCCTGGCGTTGATGGGGGGCGCCGCGGGCGCCCTCTTTGCCGTGACGCTGACGGCGCTGGCCGTGTGGTGGGTGCGGCTGTGTCTGGTCTTCCTGGCGCCGGCCATCGTGCTCGATGAGGTTGGCGTCCGCCAGGGCATTCTACTCAGCGTGCGCATTGCCATCAGCAATCTGACCAGTACACTGGGCCTGGTGTTGACGATGAGCATCATCGGCGCCGGCTTTTCGCTGATCTGGCAGCGTTTGGTCGGGGAGACGGTGGGAGCAGCGGCCGGCATCCTGGGTAATGCGATTGTGGGGACAGGTCTCTTGATTGGCGTTTTCATTTTCTATCGGGATCGCATGCCAGATCGAGAGGCAATAGCGACGGGGGGAGAGACGCAACGTGGCAGTTAAGCAAAATGGAACGAAGAACGGAACGCCTGAGGCGCAGTACGAGGCCAGCGATATCCAGGTGCTGGAGGGGCTGGAGGCGGTGCGCCGCCGTCCTGGCATGTATATCGGCGGCACCGACAGCAAGGCGCTGCACCACATGGTCTACGAGGTCACCGACAATGCGGTGGACGAGGCCATGGCGGGCGTCTGCACGCACATCGAGGTGACGATTCACCCTGACGAAAGCGTCAGCGTGGTGGACGATGGCCGCGGCATTCCGGTGGGGATCCAGCCGCAGACAGGACTGCCCGCCGTCACCGTGGTGTTGACCAAACTGCACGCGGGCGGTAAGTTTGGCGGCGGTGGCTACAAGGTGTCGGGCGGCCTGCACGGCGTGGGCGTTTCGGCTGTCAATGCACTTTCCGACTGGTTGGAGGTGCGCGTCAAGCGGCATGGCCACATCTATCTTCAACGGTTCGAGCGCGGCGTGCCCATGACCGACCTGCAGATCATCGGCGATGTGCCAGAAGACGAAACCGGCACGACGGTCACTTTTCTGCGCGATCCGACGATCTTCGAGGTTCTGGAGTATCGCTACGAAACGCTATTGCAGCGCCTGCGTGAAATGGCGTTTCTGAATCGGGGCCTGAAGATCACGTTTAGCGACGAACGAGGAGCCTTCGACAAGCAAGGACAGCAGATTGCCCACCCACACACGACCACCTTCTACTTCGAAGGCGGCGTGAGCAGTTTCGTGCGCTATCTGAACAAGAACCGCGTGGTGCTGCACGACCCGATCTATGCGCAGAAGGAGATCGAGGGCACGCAGATCGAGGTGGCGCTGCAGTACACCGACGGCTACAACGAGTCAACCTACAGCTTTGCCAACACGATCAACACGCCGGACGGCGGCAGTCATTTGACGGGCCTGCGCTCGGCCCTGACCCGTTCGCTCAACGATTATGCGCGCAAGATCGGCTTTCTCAAGGAAGGGGATGCCAGCTTCACCGGCGACGACAGCAAGGAAGGGCTGACCGCCATCGTGAGCGTGAAACTGCCCGACCCGCAGTTCGAGAGCCAGACGAAGGTCAAGCTGCTGAACGCTGAGGTGCGCGGTCAGGTCGAATCCACGGTGGTGGAGGCGATCAGCGCCTGGATGGAGCAGTTCCCCAAGGAAGCCAAGGCCATCGTCGAGAAGTGTCGCACGTCGGCGCGCGCCCGCGAGGCGGCGCGCCAGGCGCGCGACCTGGTGTTCCGCAAGAGCGCCCTGGAGAGCATGACCCTGCCCGGCAAACTGGCCGACTGTTCCGAACGTGATCCAAGCAAGGCTGAGCTGTACCTGGTCGAAGGCGACTCCGCCGGCGGCAGCGCCAAGCAGGGACGCGACCGCCGTTTCCAGGCGATCTTGCCGTTGCGCGGCAAGATCCTGAATGTGGAAAAAGCGCGTCTCGACAAATCGTTGGCCAACAAGGAGATCCAGGCGCTGATTACGGCGCTGGGCACCGGCATCGGCAACGACTTCAATGTGGACAATCTGCGCTACGGGCGCGTCGTCATCATGACCGACGCCGACGTGGACGGCAGTCACATCCGCACGCTGCTGCTGACAATGTTCTTCCGCTACATGGAGCCGTTGATCGAGAAGGGCCACCTTTATATTGCGCAGCCGCCGCTCTATCTGGTCAAGCGGGGCAAGGATCAACGTTACGCCTATTCGGATGTCGAGAAGGATCGCCTGCTGCAGGAGATGGGGGGCGACGGCGGCAATCTGGTGGTGCAGCGGTACAAAGGCCTGGGTGAAATGAACCCGGAGCAGTTGTGGCTGACGACGATGAACCCGGAAAATCGGACGCTGTTGCAGGTGGCGATCGAGGATGCGGCCGCCGCCGACCGCACGTTCGACATGCTGATGGGCGAAGCGGTGCCGCCGCGCAAACGCTTCATCCAGACCCATGCCCGGCAGGTGCGCAACCTCGACGTGTAGATCGGGCAGAATGACTGC
>CAZOLV010000113.1:7903-14383 GCA_964580725.1 uncultured Anaerolineae bacterium
GTTGACGATCCAACCGGCAGAATGATGGCGTTGACGATCCAACCGGCAGAATGATGGCGTTGACGATCCAACCGGCAGAATGATTGCGTTGACGATCCAATCAGCAGAATGATTTCATTGACAATGAAATCATTCTGCTGTCTTATTTCACAGTGGTTTTGCACTTTATGCGTTTGCAGGCGCTCAAGCCAGTGCCGGCTGGAGCTGAGAGCGAACTTTATCGGTGGAGGCGCCCGATCGGAACTGCAAGCTGACCCAATCGAGCAAGAGATCAGCATGTAGTTTGCGTATGCAGGCGCGAGCCTGGCCCATCGTATCGTGACATTATGTTCTCGTTAGTCCAGCGCGTAGCGACCGCGGCGACGACTTGATCGAGAGTGTCATGCAGCAACTCCACGAGTACGGTCACAAAGTACTTCCATACCTCCACTGCGGTACGCTGAATGCACTCCGCAGTGATCCGGCAAACTGGCGTCATGTCGCATCCTGGACTATAACTGGCTGAGCCATGCGTTTTCCTTTTTGCTAGAGCTGGTTGTTTGATGACCTCACTCTAACCGGGCGAACGCTGGCTGTCTAGTCTGGCCCTATGTCAAAAGTGCAAAACTACTCACCAATGGTGGCCAGGCGGGACAAGCGGGGCAGCCGGAAACGCCGGCGATGACAACTGCGCGAAACAACTTTGTAGTAGAATACATATCGAAGTTTGTATTCTGGCACTGAGGGAGGTTCGAATCATGCAGAAAATCATCGGCGTCACCGAGTTGCAGAGGAGTTTTCGTGCGGTGTTCGATGAAGTGGCCCAAGAACACATGCCCTACGTGCTGACACGCGGCAGCCGGCCTGAGGCTGCGATCATCCCCTACGATGAGTTCGTTCGCTTTCTGACCTGGAAAGAGCAGGAGGTCGTCGCCGAGTTCGACCGGGCCATGCTGCGTCTTGCTGAGCGCAATGCCAGCTACGGCGACGACGAAGTTGACGTCGCCGTGAATGCAGCCTTGACCGAGGTGTGCCATACGCAGGTGCGGCGGCTGTGAGAGCCGTCGTTGATACCAACATCCTGGTACGGGCGACGATCAAACCCACCGGCAGCGTTGGTCCCGTGTTACAGTCGTATCATCTTCACGCCATCTTCACAGCTCGCGCATCACTCTCTCACAGCTTCCTCCTATACTGGGGCATGTTCTCATGATGGTACAGACGCGCCGAATGGCGGCGTTGTACCCATAGCCGATGTTACGGAGGGGATCATGAATCGAATCGGAAAGAAGAATCGCCAGCGCAACTGGCTCTGGATTACCTTGTCTTTGGCGATGGTTGCCGCCGTAGTTGGCGTTTGGTACTACCTGACACAGCGTCAAGTCGTTGCTGCAGCCCAGGCGACCCCTGCGCTACAAACGGCGAAGGTGCGCACTGGCGATATCACGATCACAGCCAGCGGCAGCGGCAATCTCCTGCCGGCCAACGATGTGACGCTGGCTTTTCGCTCTGGCGGCATCCTGGCCGAGATGCTGGTCGAGGTGGGGGAGCGGGTGGAAGCAGGGCAGCTTCTGGCGCGGCTGGATGACGCCGATGCGCGCGCCCAGGCAACGCAGGCCGAGACCAATTTGCGGCTGGCTGAACTCAAGCTGGCCAGCCTGACCGCGCCGGCCGAGCCGGCGGCGCTGGCTGCTGCACAGGCCAGCCTGGCCGCCGCGCAGGCAGACCTGGCCAGACTGACTGCGCCGCCGGCGGCTGGCGAACTGCTGGCCGCTCAGGAAAACCTGCGCAGCGCCCAACAGACGTTGGCCCTTCTGCTGGCAGGGCCGGACGCCGAAAAACTGGCTGCGGCCAAAGCGACCCTGACGCTGGCCGAGATCAACGTGCGCACGGCGCAGGCGGCCTACGACAAACTGCCTCCAGACAGCGCCGGCCAATCGAAACAAGCCGCCGATCTCTGGCAGGCGACGACCGCTTACGAAAAGGCCAAAGCCGAATACGAGGACATTTTGGCCGGCCCCACGGCCGATGTCATCGCCGCCGCACGCGCCAAAGTGGCTGTGACGCAGGCCCAACTGGACGCCATTCAGGCCGGGGCGACCGCCGATGCAGTGTCAGCCGCGCAGGCCAAAGAGGCGCAAGCTCAGGCGCAGTTGGACGCTCTGCTGGCTGGCGCCGCCCCCAACGATGTCGAGGTCGCTCAGCTCAACGTGACGCTGGCCCGGACGAACCTTGAGAACGCCCAACGCGCCCTGAACAACACACAGTTGCGCGCCCCGCTTGCCGGTACGGTGTTGGCGGTCGGCGCACAGCCCGGTGAAACGGTGGGCGCTGCGCCTGTCGTCACGCTGGCCGATCTGAAGACGCTGCAAGTGCGCTTCTGGGTGGAGGAGACCGATCTGATGAGCGTGGCGCCAGGCAACCCGGTGCAGATCGTGTTCGATGCTCTGCCCGATTTGACCTTTGCGGGCAAGGTGCTGCGCGTCGACCCGGCGCTTGTCACGGTGGATGGCGCATCTGCGGCGCAGGCGTGGGCCAGCATCAACCTGAACGAACATCCGGTGACGTTGCTTGCTGGTTTGACCGCCGAAGTGGAAATCACCGCAGGCGAAGCACAGGACGCACTGCTCGTGCCTGTGCAGGCGCTGCGTGAACTGGCGCCCGGCTCCTACGCCGTCTTCATCGTGAAGCCCGATGGTCAGCTTGAGATGCGACCGGTGACGGTTGGGCTACGTGACTTCGCCAATGCGCAGATTCTGAGCGGTTTGACCAGGGGCGATGTCGTCAGCACGGGGACGGTGGAGACGAAGTAGGCGTGTGTGAGGCGAGGTGAACTGTCATGTTGGAAGCAAACGACAATGTCATCGAGATTCAGGGCCTGACGAAGGTGTACGGCATAGAGGATGCGACAGTCCACGCGCTGGCCGGTATTGACCTGCGCGTGGCGCGTGGCGAGTTCGTTGCGATCATGGGGCCGTCTGGCTCGGGCAAATCCACGTTGATGAACATCCTGGGTTGTCTCGACCGGCCGACGGCGGGGGAATACTGCCTGGATGGCGAGGATGTCAGCCAGTTGGGTCGCAACGACCTGGCTGTGGTGCGCAATCGCAAGATCGGCTTCGTCTTCCAGTCCTACAACTTGCTACCACGGCTCAGCGCCGTCAAAAACGTGATGCTGCCGCTGCTCTACAACATCGAAGAACGGCTGAGCGAAGAGGAACGTTACGAACGCGCCGTGGCTGCGCTGGAGTCGGTGGGGTTGGGGGATCGCCTGCATCACCGGCCCAACCAGATGTCGGGCGGCCAACAGCAGCGCGTGGCCATTGCACGGGCGTTGATCAACCGGCCCGCCATCATCCTGGCCGACGAGCCGACCGGCAATCTCGACACCAAATCGAGCATCGAAGTGATGGACCTGCTGCACAAGCTGCACGCCGGCGGCGTGAGCATCATCATGGTCACGCACGAGCCGGACATTGCCAGCCGTGCGCAGCGGGTCGTTTGCGTGCGTGATGGCAGGATCGTGTCCGATGGGCGCGATGGCGCCGGCCTTTGTCTGGAGAGGGGAGGGCATCATGACGTTGTTTGAGACGCTACGAGTCGCCTGGGAAGGGCTGAAACTCAATCGGGTACGTTCGTTTCTGACGACGCTCGGCGTCATCATCGGCGTGGCGTCGGTCATCATGATGCTGGCCGTCAGCGCGGGTGCGGAGGCGGCCATCGCCGAACAGATCAACGCATTGGGCGCCCATCTGATCATCGTCAATCCGGTGCGAGGGGTGCCGGGTGCATCGCAGTCACTGCTGTACGACGATGCGCTTGCGATCGAGGCGAACGTGCACAACATCGCCGGTATGTCGGCCGAATTTCTCAGTTCGCAGGATGTCAGCGGCGGCCAGACCAGGCTGGAGGGCATCACCATTCTCGGCGTGACGGCGGGATTTCCTATGGTGCGCGATTACGCAGTGGCCCAGGGACGTTTCTTTACGGCCGATGAGAACGAACGTAAGCTCAAGCTGGCGGTCCTGGGCGATGGAATTGCCCAAGACTTGTTCGGCGCGGAAGATCCGATCGGGCAGACGGTGACTGTCGGTTCGACCAGGCTGACGATCATTGGCGTGATGGAAAAGAAGGGCGTCGTGGCCGATGTGGATTACGATGGCCGTATCTATGTTCCGCTGACGGTCATGTATCAGAAATTCAACCCCATGCGTCTTGGCGATGATCGGGTGCGCACGATCTACGTGAAGGCCGAAAGTCAGGAAACGATGGAGAGCGTCGCCAATCAGATCAAGGCGCTTCTGGTCGAGCGGCATGATGTAGACCCGGCCAGGCCCGATTTCACCTTGCAGACACAGCAGGACATCATAGATGCACAGCAGGCGACGACCGAGGCCTTTCGTAACCTTTTGGCCTGGATTGCGGCCGTCTCGCTGCTGGTGGGCGGCATCGGCATCATGAATATCATGCTGGTGTCGGTGACGGAGCGCACGCGCGAGATTGGCCTGCGCCAGGCGCTTGGTGCGCGGCCGCGCGATGTGCTGCTGCAGTTCCTGATCGAGGCGGTCACGCTCAGCCTGGTTGGCGGCGTGGCGGGGGTGATCGTGGGCGTGGGCGGCGCCGAATTGTTCGGCCAACTGGGCGACATGCAGACGCAGGTTGTCCCGGCTTCCGTGCCATTGGCGTTTGGCGCGGCGGCAGCGGTCGGTATCTTCTTCGGCTATTATCCGGCCACCAAAGCGGCGCAGCTCGACCCAATTGCCGCGCTGCGACATGAATGATCGGAAACCTGTCAGGTCTTTGCCCCGAATTATTGAGATGATACGGCATAATGATCCAAAAGAATCGTGGGAGACGATGATGCAAAGACTCGATGCAACGAAGCGGTGGATTGTGGGAATTGGGCTGCTGACCCTGCTCCTGACCGCCTGCGGCAGTACGACTGCGCCCGCGCCGAACCAGAGCGATGGCGGAGCGTTCGTCAGCACACAGCTCGATGTCAGCTATGAGAATGCGCTGCCGGCGCGTAATCAACTCTTGTTGGGGGCGCTCAAGCTCGAAGATTCGGCCCATCCGCTCAGCGCGGCGCAGGCGGAGACCTTGCTGCCGCTGTGGCAGGGAATTCGGGCGACGATGAACAGCGGCGCGGCGGCCCAGGCCGAAACCGACGCACTGCTGCGCCAGATCGAAGCGACGCTCAGCGCCGAACAGCTTGCGCTCATCCGCGGCTGGAAACTGACCCAGACCGACCTGCAAAACTGGGCGCGCAGTCAAGGGATCGCGGTTGGAAACGAGAGCGGCGGCATGGGGCCTGGTCAACCGGGCGCAGGCCAGGCGCTTTCGGCCGAGGCGCGCGCGACCCGTCAGGCCGAACGGGGTGTTGCCGAACGGGGCGGGCTGAGCAGGGCGCTGGTCGAAGCGGTCATTGCACTACTCGAAAGCAAGTAGAAGCCGAAATGCAACGTTTCGTTCAGGCGTTTTACGCCTGAGAGGAGGTTCGATGATGAAGAGTCTGAAGATGTTGTCAGCGGCGCTGAGTCTTGTCGTGCTGCTGACGGCCTGCACCGCCACGCCAACCCCAAGCGCCGCGCCGGTCGCAGCGACAGGCGCGGTTGGCTTGACAGAAGATTACTCCGATGCCCTGAGCATTCGCAACCAATTGGCGCTCGGTACCTTGCGGCTCGAAGGCACATCCCAGGCGGTCACGCCGGCGCAAGCGGCGCAACTGTTGCCCCTGTGGCAGGCGCTCAAGACGCTTTCCGCCAGCTCGACGGCGGCGGTCGAAGAGATTGTTGCGCTGCAAAATCAGATCGGTGCCGCGCTGACGCCGCCGCAAACCACCGCAATCGCAGACCTGAAGTTGACCAACGCCATGCTTCAGGCCTACTACATCGAAATTGGTGTGAGTGAGGTCAAAACGCCGGAACCAGGTGTGACGCCCCAGAGCAGCAGCTTGAAGGATCTGCCGCCCGAACAGCGTGAGGCCGCCCGTGCAACCGCGCAAGCGTTGGGAACTCCAGTCGGCGGCGGCAGCAGCGGCAGCGTCAAGAAGGACGCCCTGCTCGACAACGTGATCGAACTGCTCACCAACCGGGCTGCGGAGAAATAGGCCCGGACAGCCGCCATCGCCACTGATCTCAGTGGGCGATGCGCCAGCCGGCACAGGCGCAGTTCAGCACGCGGCGCATCTCGTCGCCCGCGGCTGGCCTGCGCCTTGCTGTGTCTTCAGGGCGTCGAGGCCGTGTAGATACGCGTCTCCGGCTTGAAGGCGGCCCACGAGAACCAGAAGTGATTGATGCTGACGACAGGCGCCAACTGCTGGCCGCCGGCCCTGCCGCTCACGGCGCACCCCAAAAAATTCCAGACGCTGCCCGTTTCTAAATCCTCGATCTGCCCGCCCTGGCGACGAAATGTCAGGCGCTGACCGTCCAGTTCGGGCGCAAAGGCCGCCGGCGACCGCCGGGCGATGAATCGCCCGGCTACATAGCAGCGCCCCGTGAA
>CAZOLV010000114.1:0-6831 GCA_964580725.1 uncultured Anaerolineae bacterium
TTCCTACTTCCTACTTCCTACTTCCTACTTCCTACTTCCTACTTCCTACTTCCTAATTCCTACTTCCTAGAATCGCCCGGCACCAAACTCGAGCGCCAGCTCGAACCTGCTGAACCAGGTTGAACATGACGCAATCCGAGCAACCTGCTTCGGCAGGTTTTCTCGTGCCAGGCGTCGGATTCACCCGATTCTTGCCCGGCGACGCGCGGTTAATTTACGATCTCTAAACGATTGGGTTGTATAATCGAGACCTCACGTCCAGTGTGCGCGTCGCGTACGCTCTTCTGATTCAATGACTGTCGCTGTCACTATTCAAGGAGGGATGATGTTCAACCGACCCTGGCTCCGAGAACCGGCGCTGCTTGGTTTCCTGACGTTCAGCGCGATGCTGCCGATTCAGGCATTTCACAACGTAGAGCACCTTTCACAGATGATCCAGAAATACGTCTGGCATCTCAACCGTTATCCGGGCCTCTTGGGCGTCTGGTTCGACTTCGAGTGGATCCACCTGTTCTACAACCTGGCGCTGCTTTTTACGCTGCTGGCCACCTGGGTCATCTACCGGCGCAATCCCGGCATTTGGCGCGCCACTGCTGTGGGCGATCCTCTGCTCGCCTTTCTGTTTCTGTTCCAGAGCTTCCATGTGGCGGAACATGTCGTGCGCGTGACCCAGTACCTGCAGGGCATGAACTCGCCAACCCCCGGCATTCTGGGCTGGCTGCTGCCGGTGGTGGAATATCACTTCTATCTCAACACAGTGGTGACCATAGCGCTGATCATCACCTATCTGGCGTTTCGTCCCTGGGAGGGTCTGCGCAGCGGCGTTGTCACCACAGCACAAGCAGAGGGAGCCATGAGATCATGACACTTCTTGCTTCGACCAATTTACACGTGTTGTTTCACGATACCACCAGAACGCCCGGCCTGCTAGAATACCTGATCATGTTCCTGTTTCTGGCTGCGGCCGTGGCGGCTCTTTACTTTGCTTTGCGCATTCCCCGGCTGCCTGCGCATCAGCGTCCGCGCCGAACTGAAGGCCAGCCGTTATCCGGCGAGCGCTGAGAACCGCTCATCGCGTCGAGAGGCCTGTCAGGTTTTCCAAAACCTGATAGGTCTTTGCCCGAATTATTGAGATGATACAGAGGAAGTTCTTCGGGAGGAGAGTCATGAAATCCTGGCTCAAGTTCGTTTCTGCCCTGGTGATCGTCGCCATTCTGTGGATGGCGGTGCGCCCTGCAGCGCATCAGGAAGTGGCTCCCACCGGAGCAACCTATCTGGCTGAAGTGCTATTGGTGCTGATCGTCGCCATCACGGCGGCCAGTTTCTGGCTGGCGCTGCGTGTGCCTGGCCGAACGGCCCATGTCCCCGCACCAGCCGCCCGCAGACGCTGGGCATCCCTGCGTTGGTTACTCGTGCTCATGGTCGCCGCCGCGCCGCTGTTCATTGCCGTCCTGATGTGGCCCGTTCTGCAGCCCTCGCCGCATGATCTGCGCAACTGGCGCTCGTTCGTGCCCGAATGGGTAGTCTCTGCAATTGTATCAGTCGGTCTGGCCCAGGGACCGATGACGCCGGTTGACCCCGATGTCAACGATGATGGGTTCGTTGACATTCGCGACATCCAACAGGTGACAGGGTGTTGGCTACAACCGCTCAGCGCCCCCGGCTGCGCCGCCAGTGATGTCAATCACGATCAGGTCATTGACATTGATGACATCATGTTGGTGGCGCAGGCCTGGCAGCGCACACTGACCGCCGTCGTGCGCACCAGTCCCATGCACGGTGAGGCCAACGTCGCCGTCACACGTGAGACGATCATCGCTTTCAACCAGCCGCTTGACATTGCCGGTGTGCTGCCCTCCAACTTCACGGCGACATACTCTGGCCAATCCCTGGCCTATCATCTCTACGTTTCGGCCGACGCCAAAACGGTGACGGTCTTTTACGATGAGGACCTGCCCGCCAGCACGCGCGTGCGGGTGACAGTCAACGGCGACGCCCTGGCCGACGAAGCCGGTTATGCCGTGGACGCCGATGGCGATGGGCAACCTGGCGGCCAGGGCGTCATCGAGTTCGACACGCTCAGTTTGACGATCATTCCCGACACCATTGTCTGCGGCCGTGTCTACGCCTCCGAATTGGCTCTGGGGCCGGATGGCGAATCTGTGGACACGCCATTGGCCAATGTGACGGTGACGGTGGACGGTCGCGAAGCCACACTACGTGCGGTGACCGACGCCGCGGGCGATTTCTGTCTGAACCCTGCGCCCGCCGGCGATTTCTTCGTGCACATAGATGGGCGCACCGTGACGCAGGGTGTCCCACCTGGCGCATACTACCCCTTCGTCGGCAAACGTTGGACATCGGTCCCTGGCCAGACCACGCACATTGGCAACATCTACCTGCCGCTGGTGCCGCCAGACACACTGCAAGTTGTCAGCGCCAGTCAGACGATTTCCGTCACCTTCGCTGCCTCGGTATTGAACCAACATCCAGAACTGGCCGGAACGCTGCTGGTCATGCCGCCCAACAACCTCTTCAGCGACAACGGCACCCGCGGCGGCTCGGTGGGGATGGCGCCGGTTCCGGCCGACCGCCTGCCTGGGCCGCTGCCGTCCGGATTGAGCCTGCCGATGGTGATCACGATTCAAACCAACGGGCCGAGCAACTTCGACCTGCCTGTGCCCGTCTGTTTTCCCAACCTGCCCCAACCGGCCACCGGTCAGCCATTGGCGCCTGGCGCTGAAAGCGCGCTCTGGAGTTTCAACCACGACACGGGCGAATTCGAGGTTGCGGCTGCCATGACGACGACGGCTGACGGGAGTCTGGTGTGCACCAATCCCGGTGAGGGTGTGTTGGCGCCCGGTTGGCACGGCACCATGCCCGGCACCTCACCGGGCGCCGTCCCGCCGCCTGGCAATTGCGGCAATGATCAGTTTCTTTTCAACTGTGGCTATGCTGCCGCCACTGCTGCAATTGACTGCGCTGCCACCCTGCTGCCGCTGGGCTGTGTTGGCGGCGCGGTCTACAACACAGGTGCGACCGGTCGGGACTGTTGGGTCGCTGTGATCAACGATCCTTACACATCGGATAGCGCCTGTTGGGGCTCTCTGCAGAACAATGCGCTCGGCACACTTGCCGGCTGCATCCCTTTCGCGGGAGCGCCAACGACCTGTTTTCTGGGCGCGTCCGGCGTTGCAGACGCGTGCAGTTGTCCCCAACCACCCGCACCGCCATCACCGCCGCCGCCGCCGCCAACCGATACACCAGAACCAACCGATACACCAGAACCAACAGATACACCAGAGCCGACCGATACCCCGACGCCGGCGCCGACCAACACACCCACCGATACCCCGACGCCCGTGGATACCAATACGCCCACCGATACCCCGACGCCCGTGGATACCAATACGCCCACACATACCCCGACGCCCGTGGATACCAATACGCCCACCTGGACCCCCACCCCAGGACCGACCGCGACGCCAACGCGTACGCCCTCTCACACCCCGACGCAGACGCCCACCCGCACCCATACGCCCACCCCCACACCCACCCGCACGCTCACCCCAACGCCCCTGGTCACCCCACCATCGGTTCCCACGCCCCCGGCAGTGGTGATCAACGAAGTGGCCTGGATGGGTACAGCGGCATCGGCCGACCACCAATGGATCGAGCTGTACAACAACGGCGCGGCGCCGGTTGACCTGACGGGCTGGCATCTGATTGGTAACAACGGCTCACCCATGATCGCCCTGACAAGCGCCATCGCCGGCAATGGTTTCTTCCTGCTCGAACGCGACACTGACAACGCCGTGGCCGACGTCGCCGCCGATCAAATCTTCAGCGGCGCCCTCAGCACCTATGGCGAATCGCTGACCCTGCTCGACGCCGGCGGCGTCGTGGTGGATGTCATGAATGCTGCCAATGGGCCGTGGCCGGGCGGCAATCTCGACGAGCGCGTCAGCATGGAGCGCATTGACCCCGGCCTGCCTGGCGGTGACGCCAACTGGGGCACGAACAACCTGTTGACCCATAACGGCCTGGACGCCAACGGTCGCATTCTCTATGCCACCCCCAAACGATTGAATTCGATCTCTGACGTCGAGACAATGAGCTTCCAGGCGCATCTGGGTTTTGCACAGGCGTCAGCCGACTACTATACGATCATTTGGGGATCGCCCGTGTGGACGGGCGGCGATCTGGCCAGTTTGCCACAAACCATCTCACTGTTGTCTGACA
The DNA here is from genome assembly GCA_964580725.1 of uncultured Anaerolineae bacterium. GTDB lineage: Bacteria > Chloroflexota > Anaerolineae > SSC4 > Amarolineaceae > Amarolinea. The sequence continues at coordinate 4,243 of CAZOLV010000114.1, forward strand.
TGTTCGACGAAGTGCACGCGGCCATGTTGACCACGTCGGACGGCGGCCGGCTCATCACAGCGGCTGAGATCAGCGTCATTCAGGCGGCGCCGCGCCCATCGCACATCGGCGCCAGCGACATCGCAGACCTGGCCGGATACATCAATCGCACTGTCCAACGTTGGGGCCAGGGCATCTACACCCATGCCCAGGCCGGCGCCAGCGATTTCATTGATCGCGATCAGCTTGGGGCGGCGCTCTCGCGCCTGGAGACTTACGGTCGCCGTCTCGATACGTTGAGTATCCAGGAGTTGAGCCTGGGCGGCGCCGCCAACGAATACCTGAACGCCCTCTACCCCAGTCTGGTCAACGGAGTGGCGCCAGGCGAGCGCAGTCACACCTACTATCTGCTGCGTGATACTGTCAGCGGGAGCATCCAGCGTGGACGCCTGAACGGCGCCGGCCGGTTGGCCGTTGCTTCTATCACGCCTCGTACCTCTTTCGAGCTGCGGTTGATCAATCCCTTCACACTGATGTTTGGCAGCGTCGCGTTCGTTTCGGCGCCGGCCGGACGGACGACCGAGATTCCATCGGTGTTGTTCTATTCCCTTGACGATGCCACCGACAGCGATGGCGATGGTCTACCCGACCTGGCCGAAATGGTCGTTGGCACCTCGTCCAACAATCCAGACACCGACGGCGACGGTATTGGCGATCACGCCGAACTGCTGCAGGGCACCGACCCGCTCAGCGGTCTGCCGACGCAAATTGGCATCATCGCCAGCGCCGATACGCCGGGCAGCGCCGTGGATGTGTGTGCGCTCAACGACCTGATCGCAGTCGCCGACGGCGCGGCCGGCGTGGCGCTGTTCCGCCCCTATACCGGTCGCAACCCGGTCATCTTGCGCCAGATCAACACCCCCGGCAGCGCCCTACGTGTTGCCTGCGGTATCGGTTTTGTGGCTGTGGCAGACGGCGCATCCGGGCTGGCCATCCTGGATGTGAACGATCCCTCGCTGGCCTTCATCCGCAGTCAAGTCACATTGGGCAGCACTGTCGCCGCGGTCGCGGCGAACGGAGACCTGGTCTACGCCGGTCTGGCCAATGGCGCTGTCGTGGTTGTGGATGCCAGCAATGGACAAGTTGTCTCGCAGGTCACGCCGCAGGCGACCGCCGTGCGCGACCTGAGTGTCAGCGGCAATTACCTGTTCGAGTTGACCAGCGCGCGCGTCTACGCGCTCTTGCTCGACGGCAGCCAATTAAATCCAACCAGTCTGGCCGTGTCGCCCTACGTTGCCAGCGCCAACAGCCGTCTGTTTGCCGGCGTTGACACGCTCTACTCCGTGCATGGTAAGGGCTTCAACACCTTCGACATCACCAATCCGGCCAACCTCACGTTGATTGCGGCCGGAAACACCAGTGCGTTTGGCTGGCAGCACCTGGCCCCCAACGGTTCCGGCCTGGGTGTGGCTGCGGTGGGGCCAAACGGCACCGGCGCGCCGAGCAACATTTCCATCTATGACGTGAGCGATCCGACGCAAACCAACGCCCTGCTCGGAACCTACGTCACGCCGGGTAATACCCGTGCGTCCGCCATCTACAATGGCCTGGCTTACGTGGCTGACAACCAGTCTGGCCTGCAGGTTGTAAACTATCTCGCCTACGACAACCTGGGCGCCCCGCCGTCGCTGAGCCTGGCAGCCAGTTTCCCACTGAATCCGGCGCAAGCGCCGGCTGGCTCGCCCGTCTGGATCGCTGCGCAAGTGAGCGACGATGTGCAGGTGCGCAACGTCGAGTTCTACGTGGATAGTCAGAAGATGGTCACAGATGGCGCGTTCCCGTTCGAGTATCGTTTCACGGCGCCGCCTTTGGCCCAGGGAACCTTCACCGTACAGGCGCGGGCCAGCGACACCGGCGGCAACACAACCTGGACTTCCCCGCTGGTGATCAGCCTGGCGCCGCCTCCGCCGCCTCCGCCGGCGGCCGAGTTGAGTGTCCAGGCTGCAGCGACGCCGGACCCAGCCCAGATCTTTGCGACAGCAACCTTTACTTTCACCATCAACAACGCCGGTCCAAACGCGGCGCCAAACACAACCCTGAGCGGCGCCCTGCCAGGTGATGGGCTGCAGGTGCAAGCGGTCACGCCGAGCCAGGGCATCTGCCAGGTCAACGGCGCTGCGCTGACCTGCGCCCTGGGCACGCTCAACTCAGGCGCTGCTGCGACGGTAACGGTCACTGGCGCCGTGCAGCGCGCCGGATCAATCCAGATTGGCGTGAGCGTCGCCAGCGATGCATCCGACAATTACCTGCTGGATAACCAGGCCACGGCTGCCATCACTGTTCCTGCGTTGAACGTCAGCGGCACGTTGCCCGGCAACACAACCTGGGCTGGCTCGGTCATCCTGAGTGGGGATGTGATCGTGCCGGCCGGCGTCACCCTGACGATTCTGCCAGACACGACCGTCGAAGGCACCAGCAGCGCCGAACTGCGCGTGCTCGGTCATCTCGAGGCGGTCGGCGATGTCACGCAGCCAATCACGTTGACTTCCAGTCTCGACAGCGGGGGTGACCAGTGGCAGGGGCTGGTGTTCGATGGCGGGACGGGGCATC
>CAZOLV010000114.1:6931-14136 GCA_964580725.1 uncultured Anaerolineae bacterium
GCGCGCAACGTGCTGACCGGCGAACTGCGCATCGAGCACAGCACCATACGTCGTGTACAGGCCACGAACGGCGCTTACCACTACATTGACTTTGGTCTGTACGCCGACAACAGCCATCTGCGCATCGGCGACTCGGTTTTCACTGACAATGGCGGTTCGACGAACGATTACGGAATCTACGTCACCGGGAGCAGCAGCGTGGTAACCCTGACCAACACAACGCTGACCGACAACGCCGGGTATGGTCTGCGGGTCAATGGCGGTCAGGTGAGCATGAGCTGCGGCGAGGCGACGATCAACAGCAACAATGGCCTCTATGTGACCGGCGGAACGTTCTTCGTGAGCGGCGCCTCGATCGCCGGCAACGTCGGCTACGGATTGCGCAACACGACGGCCAGCGTGATGGACGCACGCGACAACTGGTGGGGCGACGCCAGCGGGCCGAGCGGTGTGGGGCCTGGCACGGGCGATGCGGTCAGCAGCAACGTGCTCTACGACCCCTGGCTCACCACGCCTGGCTGCGTCATTCCTCCTCCCCGGAGCGGCGATCCGGTCTTGCCGGCGCCTTCTGGGCTGGTGCTCACGCTCTCGGCGCCGATCTTCCCGCCCGATTACAGCGGCCCGTTCGACCCCGTGCTGGCCACGACGCCGTTGACCTATACGGTCCAGGCGACCAACTACGGGCCTGAGGTTGTCCGGCAGGTTATCCTGACCGGCCTGCTGCCGTCAGGTTTGGTCATTCTGTCGGCAACGACAGAACAGGGTGCATCGTGCAGCCAATCCGATGGCGTGACTCTCTGCGATCTGGGCGAACTGGCGCCGCAGAGCACGACGACGATCGTGTTGGTTGCAGTTGCGGAATGGGCGCAGGAGCCGTGACCCGCGACGGGGGCGTTGAGCAGAGTTGCCAACTTTTGGAAAGTTGGCAACTCTGCCCGGCTGAAATTGCCCTGTTGGTGGACGCATGCCGCGCCCGCCTGGCCGGGGCCTGGCCGGCGTCTGGCGAGTTGGCGGGCCGGCTGCTGGCGGCGCATACGCCGGCGCACGATCATGCTCAGCAGCAGTGCGCTGGCCCAGTAGGGCAGCGGCAGCCTGTCCGGCGTGAGCCGGGTCCAGGCGCGCCAGCGTGCGTCGGCAGCTTGAGGAGATGGTGCGTCGCCGGGCATGGTCATGCGATGTGCGCCTATTTCAGACCCGAATGCAGGAAGCTCTGGATGAAGCGGCGTTGGAAAATGATGAAGGCGATGAAGAGGGGGGCAACCACCATCAGGGTGGCGGCGCTCAGCAGCGACCACTGCGCCCCGATCTCGCCAAGTTGCGTGAAGCGCACCAACCCCGCGGTGAGGGGGCGGCTTTGATCGCTGTTGGTGACGATGAGCGGCCACAGAAACTCGTTCCAGTGCCAACTGACCGACGACAGGCCAAAGGCGATCAGGGTGGGAATGGCGGGCGGCAGATAGATGTGCCACAGGAGCTGCGGCCAGGTGCAGCCGTCAATGATGCCGGCGTCCACCAGCTCGCGCGGCGTCTCCAGGAAGGCCTGCCGCAGCAGGAAGACGCCAAAGGCCGAGCCGAAGTAGGGAATGGCAATCGCCAGGCGTGTGTCGAACAGGCCGAGCTGGCGGATGGTGGAGAAGTTGGGCGCTAACAGCACGGCGGTGGGGATCATCATTTGCAGGAGGATGAAGAAGAAGATGGCGCGCTTGCCCGCAAAGCGAAAGTGGGCAAAGGCAAAGGCCGCCAGGGTGATGGTGACGAGCTGCACGCCCAGGATCAGTCCGACGACGATCAGGGTGTTGACGTAGTACAGGTCGAAGGGCGCCAACGACCAGGCGCGCAGATAGCTGCCGATGCTCAGGTGGCTGCCAAACCAGACCTGGCCGCGACTGAACGGCTCGTTTTCCGGGCGCAAGGAGGCGATCAGCGCCCAGACGACGGGGGCGGCCCACATCAGCGCCAGCACAATGGTCAGTAGGTTGAGGAGTGCACGCCCCACACGGGCAACTGGGCTGCGGCTGCGGTTGATTTCAAGCATGGTCTTCCTCACGGCGCTCTGACAGGACGAAGTTGGTCAGGGTGAAGAGGAGCAGGCAGGCGATCAGCACGACGGTGATGGCGGCCGAGACGCCAATGTCCTGACTCTCGAATCGCTCTTGCCACAGATTGAAGAGCAGCACGGCGCTGGCCTGGCTCGGCCCGCCTTTGGTCACGACGAAGATGTGATCCACGGTTTGGAAGGCGCCGATGAAGGCAATCGTCGAAACGAAGAGTGTGGTGCGACGCAGCAGCGGGAAGGTGATGCGCCAGAGGGTCTGCCAGCCGCTGGCGCCGTCCAGCGCAGCCGCCTCGAAGACATCGGTGGGCAAGTTCTGCAGGCCGGCCAGGTAGAAGATCATGAAATAGCCGGCGTTCTTCCAGAGCGCCACGATCATCACCGCCGGCAGGGCCAGGCCAGGATTGCCGGCCCAGTTTTGCGGGCCGCGGTAGCCCAACGTGTAGAGCGCCGAGTTGAACAGGCCGTAGTCGGGCGTGAAGAAGAACATCCAGATGGTGGCGGCGCTGACCATGGGCAGGATAGTGGGGTGGAAGAAGGCGAGGCGCGCCAGCGCCGTCCCCCGCATCTGCCGGTTGACCAGCAGCGCAAAGAGGAAGCCAAGCACCACGCTGGGCGGGACGGTGCCCAGCACGTAGATGGCGGTATTGCCCAAGACCTGGTGAAAGTTCTCGTCGGCCAGCAGCCGGGCATAGTTGCCCAGGCCGGTGAAGACCGGCTCGCGGTACCTGGCCACAACGAGCTGCTGGCGAAAGAAACTCTGGTAGATGGCCTGCAGGGTGGGCCAGGCCGTGAAAAGGGCGACGAAAAGCGCGGTCGGCAGGACGAGCAGGATGGGCAGGAACGATGCGCCCCGTCGGGAACGGGGCGCTGGCGTCGAAGCGGCGGACATAGCGATCACTCCCCGGGGCGCATGAAACGGCGCGGCCGCGTGGCGACCCGGCGTCGGGCGCCGGGTCGCGGCTGTGCGGCCGGTTTACTTGAACGCGGCCAGTTCTTTGTCGGCGTCCTTCTGGGCAGTCGTCATGGCGGCGGCGGCGGTCGCCTGACCGTTGTAGGCCAGTTGCACGGCGTCGTTGAAGATCTTGCGCACCTTGGCCAGGTTTTGCACCGAGAATTCGGCGCCGGCGTACTTGAGCGCATCGCGCGTCAGCGCCGCCTGGGGCACTTTGGCCAGATAGTCCTTCATGGCCTGGGTGTCATAGGCGCTTTGGCGGCTGGCGATGTAGCCGGTGTTGATGCTGTAATCGGCGGCCAGTTCGGGCGAAGTGATGAACTCGACGAAGCGCCAGGCTGCGTCTTGCTGCTCCTTGGGCGCGTTCTTGAAGATGTAGAGGTTGCCGCCACCCGGCACGCTGGCGAAGGTGCCCTTCTCATTGCCCGGATAGGGCATCACACCCACCTTGAACTGGGCCGACTTGAGAATACCGGCCAGGCTGCCGGTGGTGTGGGCGATCATGCCGACCTTGCCGGCGGCAAATTCGCTCGACGCCTGACCCCAGTTGGCCTGCACGCCCTCTGGCATCGCCTTGTGGACTTTGGACAGGTCAATATAGAATTGAATCGCTTCCACGACCTTCGGGTTGTCGAAGAAGACCTCGGCATCCTTGCCTTCGCCGAAGATGTTCTGCCCGTTGCCGATGGCCAGCGGCTGGAAGAGCCAGTAGGGGTTGTCGGACGGGAAGAGCATTCCCCACTGCTTGACTTCGCTGCCCTCGCGCACCGTCAGTTTTTGCGCAGCGGCGGCCCATTCCTGCCAGGAGGTGGGCGGTTGCAGGCCGGCGGCGCTGAACATGTCGGCGTTGTAGTAGAGCACGACGGCGCTGCGCTGGAAGGGGATGCTGTACAGCTTGCCTTCGTAGCGTGAGTTGGCGAGAAAGGCGGGGTAGAAATCGTTCAGGTAGGCCTGGCCGTTCGCCATCTTGGCGACGTAGTCGTCGAGCGGGGCGATGTAGTCCAGGTTGATGAAATCGTAGAGATCGCTGGCCAGCATGACGGCCAGGGCGGGCGGCTTGCCGCCGCCGCTGACGGTGGTTTGCAGCGCCGTGCGCAGATCGGCGTAGCCGCCGGAGAAGACGGCTTTGACCTTGACGTCGGCGTTGGCGGCTTCGAATTTTTCGATGTAGCCTTGCAGAATCTTGGCGATGGGCGCATCCACGGCCACGGGGTAGAAGACCTCGATCGAGACCGGTTCTTTGGGTGGAGCCTGGGTGGCGGGGGGCTGCGTCGGCGCGACGGTGGCGGCAGGCCCGCCGCAGCCAGCGACGGCGATGGCCAATACGAGCAGCAAAACGACAAAACGACCCTTCATAGCGACAGTTCCTCCTAGACAACGAACGATGGAAGTGGTTCGACTCGACGCCCGCTCCGCACCGTAGAGCAGAGGCGACGTCGCGCCCCGCGGTTGCGTTGCATGATATGGGGCGGCCGGCAAGTCAGGGGCAAATGTGCGGGCGAGTTTAGCACAGTCGCAGTGGGCTGTCAATTCGCTTCGGGCGAGAGGCGCCTCACCACGGCTCCGAGAGTTTGGCGATGATGTCCCGCCGTGAGAGCATGCGCCAGCAGCGCTCGCAGCGGTTGAACTCCGGTTCGATGCTCGACTCGTCGCGCAGATCGAACGCGTTGCGCGCCTGCTGGCGGAGGTGGATGTACTGATCCATCTGCGCCTTCAACTCCTCGATGTTCTCGATCCACTCGTCCTCGGTGTTCTCGATCCACTCGTCCTCGGTGTTCTCGATCCACTCGTCCTCGGTGTTCTCGATCCACTCGTCCTCGATGGCGTCCGGCAGGCCGCCGAAGATTGGGTAGGCGTTGGCGCCCATCTTCGGGTCGGGGTACACCACCACGCCGGCACGCTCCAGCAGTCCTTGATTCTTCAGCGCCTCGCGACGGCGCAGGACAATGTGACGCACCAGCGGGTTGTGCTGTTGAAAGAAGCCGGGCACCAGCACCTGGTCGAGCGATGTCTGGGTGAAGAGGTCGAACGAGCTGTAGGCGCGGTCGCTGGAGAAGCAGTCGTCGGCGATGTCCGCGCCCACCGCTGCCAGTTTGGCGAGTAGTTTTGCACTTTTGACACAGGACCAGGCTAGACAGCCAGCGTTCTCCCGGCTAGAGTTAGGTCAACAAACAACCAACTCTAGCAGAAAGGAGGACGCATGGCTCAGCCAGTTATAGTCCAGGATGCGACATGACGCCAGTTTGCCGGATCACTGCGGAGTGCATTCAGCGTACCGCAGTGGAATTATGGAAGTACTTTGTGACCGTACTCGTGGGGTTGCTGCACTGCGATGCCGCCCACACGCTTTCAGGCTTGCTACGTCAAGTCGCCATTGCGATGAGTGTGAGCGGGCTGAGTCGTTTTCTAAAGAGCCTGGCCTGGTCAACAGAAACGTTGACGGTTGTGCGCCAGGAGCGGTTCAATGCCCAGGTTGTTGGGGAAGATGCGGAAGCGCATGTCCGCAAGCGTACGCAGCGTTCCCGACGTGCGGGTCGTCCCAGTAAGATCGTCGTGATAGGTTTCTTGATCATGGATGACTCGACCCACGTTAAGCGCTACGCTCGCAAGGATGGGCCAAGCTCGCGCCTGCATACGCAAACTACGTGCTGATCTCTTGCTCGATTGGGTCAGCCTGCAGTTCCGATCGGGCGCCTCCACCGATAAAGTTCGCTCTCAGCTCCAGCCGGCACCGGCTTGAGCGCCTGCAAATGCACAAAGTGCAAAATTACTGCCCCACGCGTGTGGGGAATACGTGGTCGTGGCGCCAGACCGCCACAGGGCGGTCGGTTCACCCCCACGCGTGTGGGGAATACTGGGCGAAGGCTGACCGCGAGCTGAAGGCGACCGGTTCACCCCCACGCGTGTGGGGAATACCCCGACCGCTTCTTCGAGGGCGGTCAGCCGTTCGGTTCACCCCCACGCGTGTGGGGAATACGGTTTTGTTCTTGTCCGTCACGAACTGGGTAACGGTTCACCCCCACGCGTGTGGGGAATACGGGGCGTTTACGTTGCACCCTCTGGCGGCCGCCGGTTCACCCCCACGCGTGTGGGGAATACAAGTGCTCAAGTGCCAGTACTGGCACGGGCGGCGGTTCACCCCCACGCGTGTGGGGAATACTACCGTTGCGGTGAATTGGAGGTGTGATGATACGGTTCACCCCCACGCGTGTGGGGAATACCGGCAGCGGGCGACGGGTCGCCTAGACTGACAAGGTTCACCCCCACGCGTGTGGGGAATACCAGGTTGGCCCACGCAGCGCCGATCGAGGTGATGGTTCACCCCCACGCGTGTGGGGAATACGTGGACTGCGTCACGAAGACGGCAACCGCAACCGGTTCACCCCCACGCGTGTGGGGAATACGATGGCATGGGGGGTAGCGTTGATAAGCATCTAGGTTCACCCCCACGCGTGTGGGGAATACTGCATTTACGCGGCTTCGTCGGACAGGGTCGACGGTTCACCCCCACGCGTGTGGGGAATACGCGACCCCCTCGACTGGGTCTTCGCCCGTGATCGGTTCACCCCCACGCGTGTGGGGAATACGCGAATGGCCGCCTCATCAGCAACGAGGGCCGCGGTTCACCCCCACGCGTGTGGGGAATACCGTACCAGTCAAATCCGGGGCGGCGATCCCCCCGGTTCACCCCCACGCGTGTGGGGAATACCGGGGAAGGTCGCAACGCCCGTCGCGCCATACCGGTTCACCCCCACGCGTGTGGGGAATACGATGGCATGGGGGGTAGCGTTGATAAGCATCTAGGTTCACCCCCACGCGTGTGGGGAATACTGCATTTACGCGGCTTCGTCGGACAGGGTCGACGGTTCACCCCCACGCGTGTGGGGAATACTCGCAGCGCGCCGACCGTCAGGCCGGCGACCTCGGTTCACCCCCACGCGTGTGGGGAATACCGTCAATGCAGACGGCGCAATCCCGTAAGGCGCGGTTCACCCCCACGCGTGTGGGGAATACACCGCCGCGAACGCTGCCCGCGCCCAGGTCGAGGGTTCACCCCCACGCGTGTGGGGAATACGTCTTAGATTTTCCCGCCATATGCACTCCGTTCGGTTCACCCCCACGCGTGTGGGGAATACAGAGCTACGGGGTGCTTTCGCAGCGTAACCCGCGGTTCACCCCCACGCGTGTGGGGAATAC
>CAZOLV010000115.1:0-13930 GCA_964580725.1 uncultured Anaerolineae bacterium
CAGGTTTCCAGGTTATCCAAAACCTGTCAGGTTTCCCCTACTTATGGTCAATCGGCTTCCAGCAGCTCGATCAGGACGCCGTGGGCGCCGCGGGGATGCAGGAACGCGCCGCGGCCTTCCGCCGCCTGGATCGGCGCCGTATGAATCATCTCGACGCCGCGCGCCTGCATCTCCTGGATCGCCGCTTCGATGTCGTCCACTTCCAGGCAGATATGGTGCAGCCCTTCGCCGCGCTTGGCCAGAAATTTGGCCACGCCCGATGTCTCCGTCGTCGGCTTGATCAGCTCGATCATGCTGTCGCCCGCCGGCAGGAAGGCAATCTCCACCTCCTGTTCCGGCATATCCTGACGCTTCGCCAGTTCCAGCCCCAAACCGGCCTGGTAGGTCGTCAGCGCCTTGTCCAGGTCGCTGACGAGGATTGCAATGTGATTGACTTTCTTGATCATACGTCTTCTGTCTTCCGCTTTCCTCGGTTGCGGGGGTTTTGTTCGCAAATCATCGTCGGCCGTGGCCGCGACGCTCACGCATCGGGCACAACCTGCCATTCTTCGCGCTGCACGTCGAAATCGGCGATTTCACTGAGCGGCAGTTTCCAGTATTTGCCCTTCGCCTCAACGGCCACCGCGCCATCGGGCAAATAGATCTCCCCGGCGCCCTCGAAATAGGGGCCACGATCCTTGACCATGCGCCCCACCGCGGTCAGGTTGACGAAGAGGGGAACCGGCTGCTTGAAACGCAGTTCCAGCGCCACCGTGACGCCCCACACGTCGCTACCGTTGAACATGACCGCCCGTCCAATCGTTTCATCCAGAATGCCGCTGACTACGCCGCCGTGCATGCGGCCCGGATAGCCCTGGTGAATCTCCTGGCCCTGAAAACGCGCCAACACCGAGCCGTCGTCCTGTTCGTAAAAAAACACCTTGACCCCGGCGATATTCTTCATACCACAGATAAAACACATGCGGGAATTTGGTTGTTTACGCACACGCTTCCTTTCTGCCGTGTGGCACGATAACGTCTTGGCTTTCTTCGCTGAGATGTTTATACTGAGCACCCAGTGTGGTCAACGATGAATCGCGTGTTTCTTTCGTGTTGGAGCAATCTTCATGTCCATGACATTCGAAGAACGGGTCGGCGGCTCGATCTTGCCGACATCAACGATCTCATGGCTCATTATGACAGCGCCATGGACACTGAGCATGGTTCCGGCGATCACTGGAGACTCACGAGTGTGCTCGACAGAGATGGTTTTCGCACCCACAGTCCCGTTAGAGCCACTGAGATGGCCGAGGAGATCATCACTTGATGGTATCAACTCCAAAGGTAGGCGACATCGTCAGACTGCGATCCTGGCGTGGCGTCGTGCTGGATGTCTTCACGAATGCTGGCGGCCGTACGGTTCTACGCGTCCAGAACGAGTCAGTTCAACAATTCCTGGCTTGTACCCACGCAAATGGGCAGCAGCCCGCCCAGATCCAGAGCTGACGCAGAAACGAGCTATCTGTCCCGCATGATCTGCGCAGCCCACGCTTGCTGGATCATAGAGGGCGGCTTGCCTGAAAACAGCGCCTTGATTCTAAACCCAACTTTCTGGTCTATATTCACCGAACACACGCCGCAGGGTGCCACAGATCTCGCCTAAGGTCACATAGTTCTCGACGCAGGCCACAAACAGCGGCATCAGCGGCGCCTGTGGATCGCGCGCCGCCGCTTCTAGTTGCGCCAACAGCGTTTCTACCTTGCCCTGATCACGCGTGGCGCGCAGTTGAGCCAGCCGCTGGCACTGAGCGATTTGCACCGATGGATCGACGCGCAAAATGTCGGCCGCCGGCGCTTCGTCGGTCACGAAGCGGTTGACGCCGACGACCACCTGTTCGCTGTTCTCGATGGCGCGCATCGTTCGGTAGGCCGCTTCCTGAATCTCGCGCTGCATGAACCCCTGTTCGATCGCACGCAGCGCGCCGCCCAGGGCCGCAATCTTGCCCAGATACGCACGGGCGCGCTGCTCGATCTCGTTGGTCAACGCCTCGATCATGTAGCTGCCAGCCAGCGGATCGGGCGCATCGGCCACGCCCGCCTCGTAGGCGATGACCTGCTGTGTGCGCAGGGCGATTTCCACGGCGTGCTGGCTGGGCAGCGCCAGCGCCTCATCTTTGGAATTGGTGTGCAGCGACTGCGTGCCGCCCAACACCGCCGCCAGCGCCTGGATCGTGACCCGCACGATGTTGACGTCGGGCTGCTGCGCCGTCAGGGTGGAGCCGCCGGTTTGCGTATGGAAACGCAGTTGCCAGGACTTGGGGTCTTTGGCGCCAAAACGGTCGCGCATGATGGACGCCCAGAGCCGCCGTGCGGCGCGGAACTTGGCCACCTCCTCCAGGAAGTTGTTGTGTGCGTTGAAGAAGAAAGAGAGCTGGCCGGCGAACTCGTCTATATCCAGCCCGGCTGCCAGCGCCGCTTCGACGTAATCAATGCCGTCGGCCAGGGTGAAGGCCACCTCCTGCACCGCCGTGCTGCCCGCCTCACGAATGTGATAGCCGCTGATCGAAATGGTGTTCCATTTGGGCGCCTCACGACCGCAGTAGGCGAACAGATCGGTGATCAAGCGCATGGACGGCGCCGGCGGGAAAATATAGGTGCCGCGCGCCGTGTACTCCTTGAGGATGTCGTTTTGCACCGTTCCGCGCAGTTCGCTGATGGGCACGCCCTGCTTCTTTGCCACCGCAATGACCATCGCCAGCAGAATGGCCGCCGGCGCATTGATCGTCATCGAAATGCTCACTTTGTCGAGCGGAATCTGGTCGAGCAAGATTTCCATGTCGGCCAGCGAAGAAATACTGACCCCCACCTTGCCCACCTCGCCATCGGCCAGCGGGTGATCGGCGTCGTAACCGATCTGCGTCGGCAGGTCGAACGCAACCGAAAGGCCGGTCTGGCCCTGTTGCAGCAGGAAGCGGTAACGGGTGTTCGACTCTTCGGCGGTCGCAAAACCGGCGTACTGGCGCATCGTCCAGTGGCGGCCGCGATACATGCTTGGATAGATGCCGCGGGTAAAGGGGTATTCGCCGGGAAAGCCGAGGTCTTTGGCGTAATCAACCTGCACATCGGCCGGCGTGTAGAGCGGATCTACCACAATGCCGGAGCTGGTGGTCAGTTCCGGCGCTCGCTCCGGCGTGCGCGCCACGAAACGCTTGCGCGTGGTTTGCAGCCATCGTTGTTTGCCTTCAGCAATCGCCGTATCGGACATGATGAACTCCTGTCAATGAATCGCCCACACAGGCGAAAATCGGCGCGCTCGACGTGCGCGTTGCGCGCGCGGCGCATGGCCAAACTGTACGCCCTGCTGCTCGCTTTGCCCATGATACGCGTCAGGCTGCGCCGCCGCGCCGGCCGATCGGCGCCGGCCGCGGCGTCATCAGCCCAACAGGCGCCTGTTCAACTGTTGCACAAAAGCCGTGTGGCGGTCGAGGTCGGCCTGCAGAGCTTCGAGGTCGGCGCCGTACCCCAGGCGAGCGGCCAGAAAACGATACTCCTCGCTGGCAGCGGGCGGGACGGTCAGGTCTTTGGTGTTGCCGCGCACCATGCGCAGCGCGTTGACCAGCCGCCGGATGAAGATGTGCGCCGCACGCAGGCGCTCGTAGTCCTCTGCCGTCAAGATGCCGGCCTGCGCCAGCGCCGTCATCGCCTCGCGCGTGTTGACCAGCCGCAGTGATGGGTGGTCATGGCCATGCGTGATCTGTAGGCCCTGCACCAGGTACTCGATGTCCACTGCGCCGCCAGGGCTGTATTTGGCGTCGAACGCCCCGGCGGTGACCAGGTGACGCAGTTGGCGTTCGCGCATGGCGCGCATGGCGGCCACGTCGAACGACTCGCCGGTATAGACGAAGGCGTCGCGCAGCGCCGTGATGCGGCGTCCCAGGTCGCCATCACCGGCCACGGGACGCAGCCGAATGAGCGCCTGCCGTTCGTAAGCCCAGGCGGGGCCGTCGGGCGCAAAATAGCGTTGAAACGACGCCAACGTCACCGCCAGGCTGCCCGCCTTGCCATACGGGCGCAAACGCAGATCAATCTCGAAGATGCCCTCGCGCTTGGCCTGGATCAGGCCCAGAAAGATCTGCACCAGGCGCTCGTAGAACTCAGCATGAGACAGGGCGGTTGGCCCGTCCGTGCGACCGGCGCCCTCGTAGATGAACATCAGTTCGATGTCGGAAGCAAAGCCTAACTCACGCCCGCCCGCCTTGCCCAGGGCGCAGACGCTCAGCGCGCTCTGCCCAGGAGCGCCGTACTGCGCCGCCAGTTCTTGCTGGGCGATCTCGAACGCCGCCTGCACCACCACATCGGCCAGATCGCTCAGCTCGGCGCTGAACTGGCCGAACTCGGTCACGTGTCCCAGGATGTAACGCATGTCAATGCGAAACATCTCGCGGTCCTTGAAGGAGTTGAGCGCCGCCCGGCGGCCGTTCAGGTCTGGCTCCATGCGCAGCCGGGCCGCCAGATCGGCGGCCAGTTGCGTGCGGCTGCGGGCGCTGCGCAGCGCATCAACGTCACGCACCACCGGGAAGAGGTTGGCGTACTGCATGCGTAAGAAATCGTTCCAGAGAAAATCACTGACGCCAAGCAGGCGCGCCAACGCGCTGAGCACCTCTGGACGTTCCAACGAGGCCAGTTCATCGAGCCAGTTGGGTTGATCGAACAGACGGCCCAGAAAGGCCCGAAAGTGCAGCAGCGCCGATTCCGGGTCAGGCGAACGGGGCAGCAAGTGGGTAAAATGCTTGACCAGCACGATAGCGGCGCGCAGTTCCCGCTGGCGCTGCGACGTGATGATCTTCTCACCGTGCGCGTCGGAAACCCACAGCGTGTCGTGCACCTGACTGCCGACCGTGTTGACGGCGACGCGCGCAATGTAGATGTCGTTCAGGGTCAGGGCGTTGGTCAGTTCGTACAGAAAGCCAACCGTGTCCTGCGCCTCGATGTCGAGCACGGTGTAGCGCGACGATTGCAGGTTGTCAATCTGCACCGTGATTGGATAGAGCGTGGCTGGGCCGCTGCTCATTTCACGCAGGCGCGCCGCAAAACGTTCGACGAGTTGACCCTGCGCCTGCGCCTGCTGGCGGTTGTGGAGCAGACGCAGCAGCGCGTCCAGGTCGCGGCGGTAGCGCGCCCAGACATCGGGCGGCAGATCGCACAACGTGGGGCGCACCGTGAAAACATCTACGATCTTCTGCCGCGTTTCGGTTTCAGTGGTGCGCGCCTGCGTCAGCGGCGAGCGGCGCAGGCTGTCGCGGTAGAAGCCGCGGCCGCGGGCGCTTGCCGGCTGCGGGCCGCTCAGCGGCTCATAGGTAAAAACGTCGCCGTCGAGAATGTCGAAACCGTGAACGGCCAGCAGGCCGCAGATGAGCGAAAGTTCGCCCAGGTAGTCGAAGGCGACGATGGCCACGCGCCACAGGCCGCCTTCCAACGGCGTCGCATCCACTTCCACCAGGTTGTCGTTGGTGAGGCGGGCGGCCAACGTCGAATGGCGTTCGATCTCGCTGGCGTCGAACGCCAGGGTGTAGGCGGGGTCGAGGCGCGCCAGGTGACGCTGCACCATCGGTTGGGCCAGCGCCGTCTCGGCGGCGGCAGCGGGACCGGCGGCAGGCAACGCAGCGGCATCGCCCAGGTGACGCAGATAGACGGCGCGAATGGCGGCGCGCTGCTGTTCGTAGCGCGCCAGAAAGCGCCCGCCGGGGTCATCCCCGCCAAAGCCGAGACGACGGGCAAAGGTACTCAGCTCCTCCCCCCCGCTCGGCAGGCTGGAAGTCTGCCGGTAGTGCATCAACTGCAGGTAGTGTTCGACGGCGCGCATGAAGATGTAGCCGTCCGACAGCGCACGGTAGTCGTTGGCGTCAAGCAGATTGGCGCCGAAGAGGAGGGAGAGGGCGTGCAGGGTCTTGCCGGTGCGCAGATGTGGATGTGCGCCGCCGTGCGTCAGTTGCAGATACTGCGCCACGAACTCGGCGTCACGGATCGAGCCTTCGCCCAGCTTGACTTCACCCCAAGCGCGCCCGCGGGCGCGCAGGTTGGACTCGGTGCGCTGTTTCATGTTGGCCACACTGGCGCGCACATCGGCGGCCGGCGCATCGAAGATGAGCGGAGGAATTTGCGCCATGAAGTCGGCGGCCAGGTCTTCGTCGCCGGCGCACACACGCGCCCGCAACAGCGCCTGTTTTTCCCACAGACGCGCGTGCTGGCGCAGATAGTCGAGATAGCCGCCCAGTGTGGAGACGAGCGGGCCGACGCCGCCCCAGGGGCGCAGGCGCATGTCAACCCGGTACAGAAAACCTTCGGGCGTGGGACGCACCAGGGCGTCAATCAACTGCTGGCTCAGCGCCTGGTAGTCGCTGGCGTGGTCGCGCGCGATGAAGAGCAGATCCACGTCGGAGCTGTAGTTCAGTTCCTCGCCGCCAAGTTTGCCCAGGGCGATGACGATGAAGCCATCGCTCGGCTGTCCTGTGCGCCAGGCCGCAATCGTGAGGCATTGACGGATCAGGGCTTCGGCCAGGCGCGAGAGCTGCAGGGTGACGGTGGGCAGGTCGAGCAGGCCAAAGAAGTCGGCGGCGCCAATGCGCAGCAGCTCCCAACGTTGGAAACGGCGCAGCGCATCGAGCTGCGCAGGCAGTTCGACGAAGGGCGCCAGCGCCTTCTGCGCTTCGGCGTAGAGCTGCATGACAGTTTTCGGCTGCGACAGCTCGCGACGCTCGCTGAAGAGGCGGAAATAGTCGGGATTGCGCAGCAAAATCTCGCTGAGGAACTGGCTGCCCGCAAAGAGGGTGATCAACATCTCGATCTGGCGCGGGTTCTCCGCCAGATGATCGAACAGTTCGGCCGCTTGGGCGGCGCTGCGGGCAAACCGTTCGAAGCTGACCAGGGCCGCGTCAGGGCTGGCGGCGTTGGCCAGGGCGTTCAGCAGCGCAGGCAGGCAGGCGGCCAGGGCAGTCTGCTCGGCCGGAGTGTGGCTGATGCCCTGCAAGCGGCGGGCCGCGGCGCGCGCATCGCTGAAATGAGCCGCCGTCAGTCGCTCCAACGCCGCGGCCGAGGGTTCGGACGCTTGTAAGAAGGCAAGGAAATCGGTCATGGCTGGCGACCAGGGGGGTGCGAGAAGGCGAACGCCGGGCGTCGCGTTCGCCTTCCGGGCGTCGAGTCAGGCCCAGCGCACCAGCGCCATCTCGTGTTTGTTGAACAGATCGGGGTGAACCGGCATGATGCGCACGCCGTAGACGAGCTGCCCGCTGGCGTTGGGCGAGAGCAGACCGCGATAGAGATACGCGCCGTCATCGGTGCGCCCAACCAGTTGCATCGGTTCATCGGTCAGCGTCCCGGCGTCGCGCAAGCCGTGCACGATCTCGACGGCGATTTCGGCCGGCGTCAGACCGCTCAGACGCACGGCGGCCCGAATCTCGACCGGCTCGCCAACCGTGACCTGACCGCCGCGCGGGCCGTTGGCCTCGATGAGGATTTCGGGCCAATAGAACTGCACCCGATGTTTCCAGTCAGCGACGGCGCGGGCGCCAGCGTACTGAGCGCCGCTCATCGCCGCAGAGTGCCGTGCGGCCGGCGCATAAAGATCATCGGCATATTCCTTGACCATGCGCGCCATGCTGAAGAGCCAGCCCGTGCTGCTCATAGATTCACGGGCGATGTTGAGCCACTGCTGCGGAATGCCGTTTTCGTCCCGCTGATAGTAGGTGGGAACGACATCCTCCTCCAGTGTGGCGTAAAGCGACAGGGCGTCGGCCTCGTCCTGGGTCGCCTCGTCCTTGTACATGCGCTCTTCGCCAATCGCCCATCCGTTGCGCCGATTATAGCCTTCGGCCCACCAGCCGTCGAGCACGCTGAGGTTGGGGATGCCGTTCAGCGCCGCTTTCTGACCACTGGTGCCGCTCGCCTCACGCGGGCGGCGCGGATTGTTCAGCCAGACATCCACGCCGCGCACCAGGTGGCGGGCGACGTTCATGTCGTAATCTTCCAAGAACATCACCTTGTGTTCGAATTCGGGATGCTGCGCAAAGCGGCAGATTTGGCGGATCAGCTCCTTGCCCGGCTCGTCGGCCGGATGCGCCTTGCCGGAGAAGATCAGCATTACCGGGCGTTCGCTGTTCGACAACAGGCGGCGGATGCGTTCGACATCGCGGAAGATCATCGCGGCGCGCTTGTAGGTGGCGAAGCGGCGGGCGAAGCCGATGACCAGCGTATCAGTATTGATGAAGAATGCGCCGATCTGTTTCAGCCGCGCCGGGCCTTCGCCCATGCGGTAGGCGCGGTTCTTGGCGCGCGTCTCCATGAAGCGCAGTAGCTGCTCTTTGCCCTGGCGCAGCGCCTGCCAAAGCTCTGCATCGGGAATCTCGTACACCTTGCGCCACATGGCCGGATCATCCACGCGCTGGCGCCAGTCCGCACCCATGTATTGGTCGAACAGGCGGCGCAGCGCCGGCGCAAGCCAGGTTTCCGTGTGCACACCGTTGGTGATGTGGCCGATGGGCACTTCGGGCGCCGGTGTGCCAGGCCACAGCCAGGTCCACATGTCGCGCGAGACCGCGCCATGCAGCCTGCTGACGCCGTTGGCCTGGCCGGAACAGCGCAGGGCCAGCACCGTCATGCTGAACGTGGCGCCCCAGGCCTGATCCTGGCGGGCAAATTGCAGGAACGCCTCGCGGTTGACGCCCAGCTGGCCCCAATAGCGACCGAAGTATTTGTCCATCATGTCGAAGCCAAAGGCGTCGTGCCCGGCCGCCACAGGGGTGTGCGTCGTGAAGACGCAACTGGCGCGCGTCATCTCCAGCGCCTGCTGGAAATTCAGCCCGTTGTGCTGCACCAGTTCGCGCATCAATTCCAACCCCAGAAAAGCCGCATGCCCCTCGTTCATGTGCCAGACCGCCGGCGCATAACCGAGCGCACGCACCGCCCGCACGCCGCCGATGCCCAGGATGATCTCCTGCGAGATGCGCGTCTCCTGGTCGCCGCCATACAGCCGCGCAGAGAGTTCGCGATCCTTGGGGTCGTTGATTGAGATGTCGGTGTCCATCAGGAAGAGTGGGATGCGCCCGACCTGAACTTTCCAAATCTTAGCGTAGACCGGGCGGTTGGGCAGATCCACCTTGACGAGCACTTCGTCGCCGTTGGCGTCGCGAGCGGCGGTGGTGGGCGCTTCGTCGAATTTGATCTTGCTGTAGATGGCGTCCTGTGCGCCGTCGCCGGTGATACGCTGCGTAAAGTAGCCGCCCGAATAGAGAAAGCCCACGCCGATGAAGGGCAGCCCCAAATCGCTGGCCGCCTTGCAGTGATCGCCGGAGAGCACGCCCAAACCGCCGGAGTAGATGGGCAACGCTTCGTGCAGACCAAACTCGGCAGAAAAGTAGGCGATGGTGCGCTCCTTCAGGTCGGGATGAGCTTGATCGAACCAGGTCGTCTCAGGGTGCATGTAGGCGTCATAGGCTGCCATGACCTGATCGTAAAGCGCGGTGTAATCGGCGTCGGCCGCTGCCTGATTCAGACTATCCTGGCTCAATTCGCGCAGGAATTTGACCGGGTTGTGGGCCAGGCTGTCCCACAGCGGCGGGTTGAGATTGCCAAAAAGCGCCTGCGCGTCCGAGTTCCAGCTCCACCAGAGGTTGTAGGCCAGTTCGTGCAGGCGCTGAATGCGTGCGGGGATATGGGGAAAGACAGAGAGGGTTCCAATGATATTCACAAGTCAGGCTCCTTGAATTGGGCGGCGCAGCCATGCCAACTGCCGCGCCACAGTCGGCGCCGCCTCAGGCGGAGGTTGGCGGCGCCAGCGTATCTGTGATTGTGAGGGTCGTCTTGCCGGTCTGGCGCAGCGTCAGTTGTACGACCAGATCGTGCGTCCCTGCCATCAGGCAGGGGCCGATGCCAATCAAGATGATGTCAGCGTTGACGGGCCAGTCGAAAGGGAACTCTGGCGCAATCCGGTTGGCCGGGCGTGTGCTTTTGCGCGTCTGCAGCAGAAAGTTGTCCTCTGCATACAGCCGGCCATCTACGCTCAGCGGGCCAAGCGTCAAAATGGTCGCCGGCGCCAGGCGGTTGCGCAGCGTCAATTCGAAACCGTTCGGGCGATTGCGCAGAGAACCCTCGATATAGAAGCGGCGTAGCAACGCCGGCGGTATGGGCATGTCTCCCTTCCTGCTACGGGCACCGCCTCAGATGACAGCGCCGCCGTCCACCTGCAAGATGTGACCGTTGATGTAGGCCGCTTCGTCAGAGGCCAGGAAGACGTAGGCGTTGGCGATATCCTCCGGCCGGCCCAGGCGACGCAGCGAGATCTTCGCCTTGATCTCTTCCATCACCTTCTCTGGAATGCCGGCCAGCATCTCTGTGCTGATGAAACCGGGTGCAACCGCGTTGACGCGCACCCCCTTGGGGCCAAGCTCGCGCGCCCACACTTTGGTCATGCCGATGACGCCCGCTTTGCTGGCCACATAGTTGGTCTGCCCATAGTTGCCGTAGATGCCAACCACCGACGAGGCGTTGAGAATGACACCGCTGCCCTGCTGCACCATCGTTGGTACGACCGCCTGGGTGCAGTTGAAGACCCCCTTGAGGTTGACGGAGATCACGAAATCGAAGTCGGCCTCGCTCATCTTCTGCAGGCCACGGTCGCGAATGACGCCGGCGTTGTTGACGAGCACATCTATGCGCCCAAATTCGGCCAACGTCGTCTCGACAAGCTGCGCAACGCTCTCTCGCTTCGTCACATCCACAGCGCAAAAGCGCGCCACGCCGCCGCTGGCGCGCACATCGGCGGCGGTTTGTTCGCCGCCCGCCGCGTCCATGTCACAAACGACGACGCGGGCGCCGGCCGCGGCAAAGGCGAGTGCTGTGGCGCGGCCGATGCCGCGCGCCGAACCAGTAATGATCGCAACTCTATTTTGTAAACGCATCGCTTGTTTTCCTGAGATTGTTTTTTGTCGTGTGCGACGGCCAGACCTGCGGGGCCATTTGGTCGGCGCCAGAGCGCACAGGCCCCGCAGGTTCATGGCCCGTTCAACCGTTCAAGACGCCAGTTCGAGGCTCAGGGCAACCGCCTCGCCGCCGCCCAAACAGAGCGTCGCCAGGCCCGTCTTCAGCCCGCGCTGGCGCAAGGCATAGATCAGTGTCACCACGACGCGCGCACCGCTGCAACCAATGGGATGTCCCAGGGCAATGGCCCCGCCGTTCACGTTGACGCGCGCCCAGTCCCAGTCCAGGGCGCGCCCATCCGCCAGCACCTGCGCCGCAAACGCCTCGTTGACCTCGATCAGGTCATAGCTCTCCAGGCTGGTTTGCGTGATCTCCAGCAGGCGGCGCACGGCGTAGATGGGCGCCGTGAAGATGGCCAGCGGCTTGACCGCCGCCTGCGCATAGCCCGTGATGCGGGCCAGCGGCGTCAGCCCCAGGGCGCGCACCCGCTCCCCGCTCATCAACACCACCGCCGCCGCGCCGTCGCTCAGACCAGGCGCATTGCCAGCAGTCACCACGCCGCCCTCCATGAAGGCGGGACGCAGCCGCGCCAGGGCCTCCAACGTCGTGTCGCGGCGCGGGGCCTCATCCGCTTTGAACAGCACGGGCGGTCCCTTGCGCTGCGGAATCGGCACCGGCGCAATTTCGGCGTCGAAATGACCCGCGTCCTGAGCGGCAATCGCCTTCTGATGGCTCAGCAGCGCAAACTCATCCAGTTCCATGCGGCTGATGTTGTACTCGCGCGCCACCCATTCCGCCGAATTGCCCATGTGATGATGTTCGAACGCACACCACAAACCGTCGTGCACCACCGTGTCCACCAGTTCGGCGCTGCCCAGGCGATAGCCGGCGCGCGCCCCAGGCAGCACATAGGGCGCCATGTCCATGCTCTCCATGCCGCCACTGACGTACACATGGCCCTCGCCGGCGCGGATCGCGTTGGCCGCCATCATGATCGCCTTCAGGCCCGAACCGCACACCTTGTTGAGCGTCGTCGCCCCCACGCTGTCGGGCAGACCGCCCAGCAGCGCAGCCTGACGCGCCGGCGCCTGACCGGCGCCCGCCTGCACGACGTGCCCCATCAGGACTTCATCCACGCTGTCCGTTTCGATGCCGGCGCGCGCAACCGCCGCCTGAATGGCAACGCCCCCCAACACCGCCGCCGGCGTCTCCTTGAGCGTGCCCTGAAAGCGCCCAATGGGCGTGCGGGCCGCACTCACGACATAGACTTCAGATTGGCTTGTCATACCAGAAAAACCTTTGTCGCAAACGATTCTCTTGTCGTTTCTCTGTCCAGCGCCGGTTTACAACGTAGAGGCAAAGGCGCGCAGCCGCTCGTTTGCCCCCTCGCTGATCGGCGGCCCATGTCCAAAACAGAGAATCTCCACATCCAGTTTTGCCAGCCGCCGCACAGTTTCCACCGCCAATGCCCTGCTGGGCGTCACCACGCCCGCCGGCAGCGTCAACTGACCGTTTACATGCCGCAGCGCATCTCCCGTGATGAGGATTTTGCGCTCCGGGTGATACAGCGCGATCTGTCCCGGCGCATGACCGGGGGCATGCAGCGCCTGCAGACCCTCGCGCAGCATTTGGCGATCCAGCACCAGTTCATCCACCGGGCTGGGGCGATACCTGAAAATGACCTGATCGAACAGACGAAAGAGCGGCGTCATGGCGTAGCCGAGGAGTGTTGGGGGCAGGGCACGGGCACGCTGCCCCATCACGGCGGGCGCTTCGGCCGCATGAGCCACGACCGTCGCGCCGGTTGCGGCGCGAATCTGCGCCAGGCCGCCGATGTGATCCAGGTCGGCGTGGGTCACGATGATACGATCCAGCGCCTGTGGGGCGTAGCCGGCGTCGCCAAGCGCCTTCAGCAGCGGATAGGCGTGCCACGGGAATCCAGCGTCAATCAGCGTCAGGCCGTCGGGGCGCTCCCACAAATAAACGTTGACGCCGCGCAGCCCGTCGAAGCGCCGCAAGCCGGGCGCAATCTCCTGCATCACTCGTGACCGCCTCCCGCCGGATCTGTTCGCCATTTGTTCGTCATAGATCAAAGGCCGCCCAGGCTAAAGCGGTCTTGATACAGCTTCATGGCGCGTTGGATTTCCGCTTTGGCCACCGCCGCGTTCTCCCACCCGATCGGCTTGGTGCGCATCCCCTCCAGGTCTTTGTAAACCTCGAAGAAGTGCGCCGCCTCGGCCAGGAAATGCTTGGGAATATCGCTGATGTCGTGATAATCGGCAAAGATCGGATCGCGCGCCGGCACCGCCAAAATCTTGTCGTCCGCCAGCCCTTTGTCCAACATCCGAAACACCCCAATCGGCCGCGCCTCGATGATGCAGCCAGGAAAAGTTGGCTCGTTGACCATCACCAGGATATCGAGTGGATCGCCGTCGTCGTAAAAGGTTTGCGGAATCAGCCCATAGTCCCCCGGATAGTGCAGCGAGGAGTAGAGCACACGGTCGAGCTTGATGACGCCAAACTCCTTGTTGTACTCGTACTTGTTGCGGCTCCCTTTGGGAATTTCGACCAGGGTATACACGACGTCAGGGGCGTTAGGCCCGGTGCGCAGTTCGCGCCACAGATTCATCATAGGTTGTTTGCCTTTCTCTCACGCCTCACGTTGATTCCGCCAGCTCAACGCTGTCCACAATACCGACGACCACCGAGATGATCGGCGCATCGGGGATACCAGTCACCTGACGGGCGCCGTTCCCCTCGCGCATCACCAGCGCCACATCTCCAACGCCCGCCTGCGCATGGTCAATCGCCACAAAATCGGCGTCTGGCTGATCGCCAGGCAAGTGCAACGGCTGCACCACGAGCAGCTTGAAGCCATGATAGGCCGGATGCTTGATCGTCGAAACCAACGTCCCGACAACTCTGGCAATCAACATGAGACCCGCATCCCCGGCCTGGCCGCCCCCCCGTGTTCGTAGTG
>CAZOLV010000116.1:0-13350 GCA_964580725.1 uncultured Anaerolineae bacterium
GGGCGATTGAAATCGCGCCTGAGGGGCCTGCGGCCGGGCGTCCACCTGCGTGGACGCGTGTGGTGGGGGGGAAATTCCCCCCCCACCCGATACAGGCCGGTTTCCCAAACCTAACGACCTGAGAGGTTTCCCAAACCTGTCAGGTCTGCGGATTGGATGCCCAGGCGGCGCAGGATTTGGGGCTTGCCTTCGACGATGAGACGCTGCAGGGTGTCGGCGCAACGTTCGTATTCGCTCAGGGCCTGGCCGTAGGGGTCTTCGACGTCGCCGTGACGGCCGCTCATTTCGCTGAGCAGAAAGACTTTGCCCAGAAACTGCGGCGCCGTGTAGAAGATCGAGCGCCGATGTGCTTCTTCCATCACCAACACGATGTCGGCAGTTTTGAGATCCGCCACATCCAGCGTGCGGGCGACGTGAGCGCTGATGTCAATCTCGCGCTGCGTCAGGGTTGTGACGGCGTTGGCGCTGGCCGGTTTGCCTTCGAGCGCATAGACGCCGACCGACTCCACCGTCACCTGATCATCGAGACCGTCTCGCCGCAGTTCGGCGGCCATGAGGCCTTTGGCCATCGGCGAGCGACAGATGTTGCCTGTGCAAACGAACAGGATACGCTTCACGGCTCAGGCCAGCTCCGGCTGCAACAGACCATAATTGCCATCCGCACGGCGGTACAGTACGTTCATGCGGTTGTCGTCTACATTGAAAAAGACGTAGAAATCGTGACCAAGCAGTTCCATCTGCTCGATCGCTTCTTCGTCGTTCATGGGGCCAACAGGAAAACGCTTGACGCGCACGATCCTCCCGGCCGCCGCACCCTCCTCGGCCGCTTCCGCTTCCATTTCAACCACCGCATCGGCCAACTGCTCGGCGCGATCAATGTCACGGCCGCGAACGCGCTGGCGCTTGTCCTTGAAGCGTTTGATCTGGCGGTTGATCTTGTCAACCACCGCATCGATGGCGGCGAACATGTCGTCGCTCTTTTCCTCTGCACGTAGAATGGAGCCGTTGCTGCGCAGCGTCACTTGGGCGACCTGGCGATCCCCGGCCCGCCGGCTGTTCTGTGTGGTCAAATCCACACGCGCTTCCTGAATGGCGGGCAGGAAACGATCCAGACGACCGATCTTCTTCTCGACATACTGCGTGAGCCAGTCGGTGATTTCGACATTCTTACCTGTGATGTGCAGTTCCATGTTCTGATACCTTTCGTCTGATGGCGTTCTGGTCTATCTTTCCGATGACCACAGCCTGGCGGCGGTCGGTCATCGAGCGGGTGCTTCTTGGTCAGAGCGGGAGTTGATCTGTCAGCGGCGCTGACCCGGAGGCGGACGGCGCCCAGCGCGCACGGGCCAGCGTGAAAGCCCACACGTTTTGGGCGCCGGCGTCGGTCAGGGCCACAGCGCAGGCGCCCAGGGTTGCGCCCGTCGTACAAACATCGTCGAGCAGGACGAACCGGCGTCCGGCCACCTGCTGCGTCCGGCCGGGACGCACGCCGAATGCCGCATCTACATTCCGCCGGCGCGCCTGCGCATCGAGCGTCACCTGCGGCATGGTGGCGCGTGTGCGTTCCAACAGATCGCTGGCCACGGGGACGCCGACCGCTGGCCCCAGAAAGCAGGCCAGCAGTTCCGACTGATTATAACCTCGTTCACGCTGGCGCTCTGGGTGCAGCGGCACCGGCGCGATCACCACATCTACCGCTTGCGGCAGGTGACGCCAGCTTGGCAACATCAGTTCGGCCAGTGGACGCGCCAGATCGCGCCCCTGCTTGTACTTGAGGGCATGAATGGCCGCTCGCAGCGGGCCGCCAAACTCGAACGCGGCGCGGATGCCGTTGAGCACGGCGGGATGCTGGGCGCAAGAGGGACAGCCCGCCCCGCTCGACCCAACGTGGGCGCCGGGCTGGCCGCAGCGGGCGCACCAGGGGGGAGCCAGGCGTTTGAGCGATCGTTGGCAGGTTGGGCAGAGGCGGGCGCCGCGCTGGCCGCATTCGACGCAGCGCGGCGGAAAAAGCAGATCGAGCAGCGTCGCCTGCAGACGCGCCCAGCCGGGTCGCGACTTGTTCACGCCGCCCAACAGTGGGGCTGGGGTTGGATTGTGCGGGGCGCTCGATTCGCTATTTGACATAAAATTACGTCGTTGCGATCAACGGGCGGTGCGGCGGGAGGCCGGTGCGGCCTTCATGGAAAAAGGCTCTGCCAGGCCGTCACGATCCAGACGCGAATGTCATCGCCCATGATGAGCAAAATCGCCATGATGACGATGGCAATCAAGATCAGGATCAGCGCAAATTCGGTGAAGCTCTGCCCCTCTTCGCGCTGCCAAAGGGTGAGCTGTTGCTTTCGCATGACTAATCTCCGGGAGGAGCGGACAGGACCTTGTCCGACCCCGTTCCAGCTCCGTGATGGGCGTTGTTGCGCCAGTGTCGGTTGCGTGCATGGACGGTATTCTGGACGGGGTGTCAGGATTCCACGGTGTCTTGCAAGCGCACCCAGCCGCGGCGCAGCGCCAGGACGGCCGCCTGCGTGCGGTCGTTGACTGCGAGCTTGCGCAGAATGGCGCTCATGTGATTTTTGACCGTCTGGCGGCTGATGCCGAGTTCGCGCGCGATCTCTTTGTTGCTGGCGCCGCGCGTGATGAATTGCAGAATTTCCATTTCACGCGGCGAAAGCGGCACGAACATCTCGTCCGCCGACTCACCGAAGACGGCCAGTTCCTCGAAATGTTTGCGAATCCATTGGGCCACCTGCGGGCGCCCCATGATGGTGTCCTCGATGACGAAGTTACCGGCGGCGGCGGCGCGAATCGCCGTGATCAGTTCGGACGGCATGACATCTTTGGGGAAATAGGCAGCGGCGCCGGCGCGCAGGGCATGGAACAACTGCTCGTCGTCATGGTACGCCGTCAACACGATCACCGCCACCGAATCGTGCTGGAACTTGATCTGGCGCGTCGCCTGCAAACCATTGATCGTCGGCAGGTTGATGTCCATGAGGATGACATCGGGGTTGACGACCGGCGTCTTGTCCACCGCTTCCTGGCCATCCCCGACTTCTCCGACAACCTCGAAGCCTGGTTCCAGTTCCAGGACGCGCCGCAAGCCCTGCCCAAAGAGCGGGTGGTCCTCTACGATCATGATACGGATGGTCTTTCTGTCAGCCATTGGCGTTCCTCCTAAGTCGAACTAACCGGTACGTGTAGGATGAGCGTCGTGCCTTGCCCGGGGGCGCTGGTGATGTGCAACCGCGCTTGTAGGATTTCGGCCCATTCCTGCATATCAATCAAGCCGCTGGCGTCTGTCAAATCTTGGGGAACGAAGCCGCGGCCATTATCGCTGATTTGAATGACCCACTGATCCTGCTGACTGGTCAGGGTGATCAGGGCATGGCTGGCGCGTGCGTGGCGGGCGACATTGCGCAGCGCTTCCTGGATGATGCGAAAGATCGCCAGTTCGACCGTGGCCGGCAGGCGAGGCAGGTTGGTCAGGCTGTTGGTCGCCAGGCGAATGCCATAATGATCCGAAAAGCGCTGCGCATAGCGGGCGACGCTGGCAGCCAGCCCCATTTCGTGTAGCATGGGCGGCGCTTGCAGATCGCTCAGAATCCAGCGCAATTCATCGAGGCCGGCGCGCAGTTCGTTTTCCAGGCTGGCCAGGCCCTTTTCGACCGTTTGGGGGTCATTGCGCAAGAGCGGGCGGCAGGCCGCCAGTTCGACGGCGGCGTTGGCCAGCAGTTGACCAATGGATTTGAGCGAGGCGGCGATGCGCTCTTGCGTCTGTTCCTGGCGGCGCACCTGGCGCAGCCGATCAAGCGGGCGGCTGTCGTCCAGCGCCTCGCCGCGCCAGGCGACGCGCGCTGCATGCAGAAGCTCGAGCGTGCGCGCAATCTGCGGCATCGGAACGCCATCGGGCTGGTCGGCCGGCTGAGTCAGCAGTAGCAGCAAACGCGCCTCTGCTTCGCTCAGGATGCGACCTCCCTGTGAAATCAGGCCTTCATCTGCGACGGACGCCGGCGGCGCGGCAGCCAGGTTGTCCATGAGTGTTACTGGTCTTTCCAATCAAGTAGCCATGAAGTAGCCAATCACGTCGCTCGTCAGTGATTCGTGGTAGCAGGCCAGCTTGCGTGACCGTCTCGCTGGTATTGTAACATACCTGAGCAGAGACGCCAAACCCAACTTGGCGTTACCCTTGCCGCGTGGTATAATCCCCTCACTACACCC
Organism: uncultured Anaerolineae bacterium; assembly: GCA_964580725.1. GTDB lineage: Bacteria > Chloroflexota > Anaerolineae > SSC4 > Amarolineaceae > Amarolinea. The sequence continues at coordinate 4,216 of CAZOLV010000116.1, forward strand.
TCCCCGATCTCTTCGAAGCCAATATCTGTACTTCCCCGGATCTCACGCAACTCAACAGGAGGAATGTTCTGGTCAGACAAAGATGTCGCCTGTCCTTTGTCGCGTGCAACGCGAGAACGACCACCAGACGTGCTCGTGTTTTGCTTCTCAGTCCGCTTTTCGACAACACATCACTTTCGTATGAGCAGAAAGGGACACAGTTTCCAATGAGTAAGATGGGTAAGATGAGTAACAAGTTCTCGATCATCGCAATCGTGATTCTGGTCGTGGCCATGCTGACGTCATTCGCCAGCGCCCAAGAGATCACAACGGGCGATGATGCACAGGCCAGTGCAGATGGCTATTCCCACCGCTTGATCGTTCGCCTCAGTTCACCTGCTGTCGCCGAATGGGCCGCCAGCAGCGCCAACAAGGCCAGCGCTTTTACCAGTGATGGCAAACTGGCTGTCAAGGCGCCGGCCGTTTTGGCATATCGCCAGCAGCTTGTGGCCGAGCAGCAGGCCTTTGCGGCCGCGCTGGCGCAGGCCATCCCCAATGCCCAGGTGGGCGTCTTCCAGAACGAAGCCGGCGCCGCCGAAGCATTGGCCTATCAGGTTGTCTTCAACGGCGTGGTTGTAGACGCTGGACGCAACGTCAACCTGACCAAACTTGAAAAACAACTGCGGGCGCTGCCCGGCGTGCGCGAAGTCTATCGCGATGTCGAACGTACGCCTGATCTCTATGCCAGCATTCCTATCATCAACGCCGCCGCAGCCTGGAACAATGCTGCGATTGGCGGCATGGAAAACGCTGGCGCCGGCGTCAAGGTTGCTTCGATGGACGGCGGCGTGCACTATGCCGCGCCGATGTTCGATGGCGCCGGTTACGACTATCCGGCGGGCTATCCGGTCGGCTATGCCAATAACACCAACGGCAAGATCATCGCCAGCCGCGTCTACTTCCGCTCGTGGGACCCGCCCGCTGCCGGCGACGAGAACCCGTGGCCGGGCGAGCAGGGTACGCCCCACGGCGTGCACACCGCTTCGACGGCTGCCGGCAATGAAGTTCAGGCCGACTATCTTGGCAACACCCAGACGATCAGCGGCGTGGCGCCCAAAGCCTATGTGATGAGCTACCGCGTCTTCTACCAGAGCGTCAATGGGCGCGGCAGTTTCTACAACGCCGAAGGCATCGCCGCCCTCGAAGACATCGTTTGGGACGGCGCCGATGTCGTCAACAACTCCTGGGGCGCCGGTCCGGGCAGCAGCGGCGGCATGTACGACCCGCTCGACCTGGCTCTAATCAACGCCTGGAACGCTGGCGTCTTCGTTAGCATGTCGGCCGGCAACGCCGGCCCCGGCAACGGCACCACTGACCACCCGTCCGACTACATGAACGTGGCGGCCAGCAGCACCGACGGCACTTTTGCCAGCGGTCGCTTCAATGTGACCAGCCCCGAACCGGTTCCGGCGAATCTGCAGGGGCTCTCCTACGCCGCTGCCTCCTTTGGCGCGGCGCTACCCCTCGGTACGGTGATCGGGCCATGGGACTACCTGCCCTCGTCTGTCGCCAATCCGGCCAACGCCACCGGCTGCGCCGCCTGGCCCGCTGGCACTTTCACCGGCAAGGCTGCGCTCATCATTCGCGGCGGCTGTGAGTTTGGCGTCAAAGTTCTGAACGCCGAGCAGGCCGGCGCTGACTTTGCGGTGATCTACAACAGCGCCGCCGGCGGCGATGCGCTGATCAACATGGCGCCCGGTTCGGTCGGCAACCAGGTCACCATCGGCGCCATCTTCATCGGTCATTCCAACGGCAACAACATTGTCAGTTGGTACAACACCAACGGCAGCGGCCAGTTCGCCGTGGACACGGTGGCCTATCAGGCCGGCAACACGCCTGATCGCATCGCCAACTTCAGCAGCCGCGGGCCGGGCGTGGGCAATGTCCTCAAGCCAGACATTGCTGCCCCGGGCGTCAACATCCTGGCGCAGGGCTACACCCCTGGCGCAACGGGCGAGGCGCGTCATCTGGGCTATGGCCAGTCCTCCGGCACTTCGATGGCCGCGCCCCATGTGGCCGGCGCGTCGGCGCTGCTCAAGCAGATTCATCCCGACTGGCCGAATGCCTGGATCAAGTCGGCGCTGATGAGCACCGCCAAATATCTGGACATCTACAATTATAATGAAACCCCGGCGCAGCCGCTCGACATGGGCGCCGGCCGGCTCGACCTGACCAATGCTGCCAACCCCGGCGTCATCCTGCAGCCGCCTAGCCTCAGCTTCGGCTACGTGATGAGCGGCACCGTCAGCACGCTGGAAGTCTTCGTGAGCAGCGTGGCCGACACCACCGAAACCTACTCAATCAACACACTGTACACCGGCGCCGGTTTCAACAACACGTCGGCCGTGCCTGGCCTGACGGTGACCCCAGAAACCGTGACCCTGGCGCCTGGCGAAACAGCCGTGGTGCAGGTCTCTTGGGATTCGAGCATGGCCATGGGCTATGGCGACAACCAGGGCTACGTCGTGATGCAGAGCCAGAACTTTGCGGCCCACATGCCGGCCTGGATTCGGCTGGGCTACGAGACACCGGCGGCAGATGTTCTGGTCGTTGACAACGACGGCAGCACCAACCGTGGTTACGCCGATTACACCGGCTACTACACCGCCACGTTGGATGCCCTCAGCATGACCTACGACGTGTGGGACGCCGACGCCTTCGCCGGTCAGGCCACCACCATCCCCGACGTAGCGATGTTGGGCCGCTATGCCAATATCATCTGGCAGACGGGAGACAACTTCCGCGAGAACCCACCGAGCGATCTGGATATGAACCGGCTGACCGAGTATCTGAATGCGGGCGGTCACGTGCTGGCCTTTGGCCAGGACCTGGCCTCGACTTTCAGCGCGACCACCAGCCCGCCGTTCGTCTTCAGCGATCGCTTCGGCGCTCAGTACCTGCAGGACAGCGTCAATGCTGAGAACGTCTACACCGACACCGCTCAGCTCATTACAGGCGTGCCTGGCCTGCCCTTCAGAAACATGAGCTTCGACATCAGCGCCCGCGGCGACGGCGCCGGCAATCAGGTCTACATGGACGAAATTGATCGCGGCGACCTGGAAGACAACGAATACCTGGCCGAGACGGCGTTCCCGATCCTCAAGTACAGCGAGGGCGGCAACAACGTGCACGACGGCTTCGTGGCGATCTCCAACCGCGATCAGGCGACGCTGGAGCGGCCCGGCACGACCTTCGCTGGCCGCGCTCTCTACTTCTCCTTCGGTCTGGAAGGCGTCAATAATGACACCGGCCACAACACCCGCGAAGACCTGCTCGGCGCCGCCCTGGCCTGGAGCAATGACGCGGGCGAAGCGACGATCACCGCGACGGTCAATGCCATTGGCGCAGTCAGCTTCTTCACAGGCGCCATGACCTCGACCTTCGGCGGCGATGCGGTGACCTATCGCTGGGACTTCGGCGACGGCACGGTGACCAATGCCACCAGCAGCCCGTATGGCGGTCACACCTACATGTATCCGGGCGAGTACACCGTGCGCCTGGAGACGACCAACGCGCTCGGCACGCGTGCTCTGGCCTTCTACACCTTCACTCTGTCCGGCCCCGTGCTCAACCCGTACCAGGTCACGCTGCAGGACGGTCTGAATGGCTACAGCGGCACCAGCGACACCTATCTGAATAGCTGGGCGCCCGACATGGTGCATGGCGCCGACGCTAACCTCTACGTGCGCCAGAATGTGGCCAAGAGCGCCCTGGTGCGCTTCGACCTGGCCAGCATCCCGGCTGACGCCCAGATCACCTCGGCGCGCGTTGGCCTGTGGGTCACCTACGTCAGCGACTCGGTGCAGAACTATGCGCCGCTCTACCTGAAGGCCTACGAAGTCTTTACACCGTGGGCCGAAAACGAGGCGACCTGGAACAGCCCGATGACCGGCATGAACTGGGAAGTGCCCGGTGCCAACGGTCTGTCTGATCACTCCAGCATGATTGCTGCCGAGCAGATGGGCTATCGCCGCACCGGTCAGTGGATGTGGTTCGACCTGCCGCTCTACCTGGTGCAGACCTGGGTCAGCTATCCCCAGGCCAACAAGGGCGTGCTCGTCCTGGCCGACGGCCAGATCGCCGGCGAAATCGAGTACATCTCCTCCGAGTTCAACGACGCTGCCGTGCGTCCGCAGATGAAACTGACCTATCTGGCTCCCTGAACTGAGCGCCAGTTAGGGGCCGTCATACAAATGAGTGTTGCATGTCCCACGCTCGCCCATGAGGCACAGGTGAAATGCTTATTTCGTGACGGCCCCTTAGTCAGGGCGTCTGTGTGCGTGAACGCCTGACGCAAGCCGGGTTTCCAGGGTTCATCCGCCAGGATGAGCCGGGAAGCCCGGCTTCTTTTCTTTTGCAGTGGGTTGACAAATCCCCCCGCCGGGCATATAATCGGTGCGTTCCCCGATGCTGCTCCACAATATCCGTACCATTTCCATCTGTCAGAGGAGGTTCTTGCACATGCAACGCAACCAGTGGTATCGTCTTGTCAATCCTGTGTTGATCGTGATCTTGCTCGTCACGACGTTCCTGATCGCTCCGGCGATCGGGGGCGCCAGCAGCCAGCCGGCCGATCAGCCTGGTCTCAACGCTGCACCCGGCAGCGATGACGACGCACCGCCCGCCCCCATCAACCGGCGTAAGGGTTATCGCCAGCAACGGCCAGATGATCCCAACGCACGCAACGATTGGTTCTATGATCGTCGCACCGCCGGCAACCCCAACTTCACCCTGCCGGACGCTGCCATGCGCCGCGCCGAAGCCGCCGCCGCTGTTGCTCAGATGCAGCAACAGGCGCGACCAGCGGCGCCCGCCGCCTTCGACGGCGCCTGGAGCACCGTTGGCCCCGATCCCATTGCGCAAGTCGGTCGCAGCGGCCCTGGCTACTTCCTGGGCATGTCTGGCCGCGTCAGCGCATTGGCCATCCGCTCCTCCGAACCGTACACCATGTACCTGGGCGGCGCACAGGGCGGCGTTTGGATTTCCTCCACGCTGACCGCCGGCTGGATCGCCAAGACCGACCAACTGCCCTCGCTCGCCATCGGCTCCATCGCCCTGGCGCCCTCCAATGAGGACATCGTCTACGTTGGCACCGGCGAAGGCGCCCTCTCCGGCGACAGCTACTTTGGCAACGGTGTGCTCAAATCTACCGATGCCGGCAACACCTTCGCCCAGGTCAGCGGCGATACCTTCAACCAGGTCTCGATCTCGCGCCTGGTGGTGCATCCCACCGACGCCGATCATCTCTACGTCGCCACACTGAGCGGCGTGGGGGGGCAGCGCCGCGTGCGCCCGCCCAATCCCACCCCCTTCGGCATCTACGAATCTACCGATGGCGGCGTGAGTTGGACTGCTCTCATCACGACGACCAACCGCTTCGAAGCCGCCACCGACCTGCTGATTGATCCGGTCGAACCGAACAACCTGTGGGCCTCTTTCTGGAGCGTCGGCGTCAAGAAGTCCACCGACGGCGGCGCCACCTGGGCCGATGCCATGAACGGCTTCCCGGCCAACGCAGACTATGCCAGTGCGCTGTCACGCTTTGCGCTGACCCTCTCTCGCCCCGCCGGCGCTGCCGCCGCCACCATCTACGCCGGTTTCGAGTATTACGACACCGACGGTGAGTATTATCCGTCATCGGTCTGGAAGTCCACCGACGGCGGCGATAACTGGTTCCAAACCAACACCGACGTGGTGCAGGGTTACTGCGGTCAGCAGTGCTGGTACGACAACGAACTGGCCGCTGACCCCACCAACCCCGATATTGTCTATGCGGGCGGTATGTTCGACTATGGCAACGGCACCGGCGGCATCTATCGCTCGATGGACGGCGGCCAGTCCTGGGTTGACCTGGGTTGGAACCAACACCCCGATTTCCACGCCATCGCCATTCGCGCCGATGCGCCCAACAACATCGTCGTCGGCAACGACGGCGGCGTCTGGTCTTCTTCGAACTACGGCGGTCGCACCAACCCCGGTGATCCTGAAGATGCTGCCGACTGGGTCAACCTCAACGGCGTGGTGGATCCTTTCACCGCCGCGGTGTATGCTCGCACCGGGCTGTCGCTGGCGCAGTTCACCAGTATCGCCCAACACCCCACCAATGTCAACCGCTTCTATGGCGGTACGCAGGACAACGGCACGTTGCGCAGGTCATCCCTCAGCGACACCTGGTTCGACTATGCCGGCGGCGATGGTGGTCAGGTTCTGGTTGACCCCAACGACCCGAACTACGTCTATGGCACCTATTACGGCATCTCTCCCTACCGCTTCACCAACGGGATGGTTGGCTCTCTCTTCGCCAACCAGAGCATCGTAAATGGCATTGACACGAGCGACCGCTCGCAGTTCTACATCCCAATGGCGATGGACCCCTACGAGACGACGCGTCTCTACCTGGGCACCTTCCGCGTCTATCGGACTGACAACCGCGGCGATCTCTGGCAGCCGATCAGCGGCGACCTAACAGCGGGTTGCTTCAGCAGCAACTGCACCGTCACCGCTTTCGGCGTCACCGCCGGCGCACCGGCGCTCTACGTTGGCACCTATGACGGCTACATCTGGATGACCGCCGATACGACCGCAGCGATGCCTGCCTGGGTGCGAGTTGACAACGCCTCGCTGCCGCCCAGACCGGTCAACGCCTTTGCGGTCGATCGCTCGAACTACCGCGTAGCCTATGTCGCCTTCTCCGGCTTCGACGCCGCAACGCCGGCCACGCCGGGCCATGTCTTCAAGACCACCGACGCCGGCGCCACCTGGACCAACGTGAGCGGTGATCTGCCCGACATTCCGGTCAACTCGCTGATCGTGGATGCGGCCGATTCCAACACCCTCTACGCAGGCACCGACGTCGGCCCGATGATGAGCAGCGACGGCGGCGCCACCTGGCAAGTCATGGGAACCGGTTTCCCCATCGTCGCCATTCACCAACTGAACTACAACCCGGCCACGCGCCAGATCGTCGCCGGCACGCACGGACGCGGCGCCTGGAAGATGCGGGATGAGATGACCGCTGCGGCGGGTCTGCAGGTGCGTGTCCATCCCGGCGACGCTCCCGTTGGCCCCGGCAGCCTGCTTAGCTTCGCCGTCGAGGTCAAGAACATCGGCAACGGCGCGGCGACGAGTGTGCAGATCAGCAACCCGGTGCCGGCCAATACCACCTTCGTCGGCGCCGATAATGGCGGCGCGCTGGCGGGCGATGCCGTCGTCTGGAGCGGCCTGACCGTGGACGCCGGCATGGTGCTTATCGTCAACTTCACGGTGCAGATCGCCGATACCCTGGTCACGGGCGATGTCATCACCAACGACGGCACCGCCGTCACCTCGGCCGAGGGCGCGGGCGCCAACGGCAGCCCCAGCCATGTCACCCTGGCGCCGGCCTACAGCGTCGAGGCGATGGCCGATCATGTCGCCGATGGGGGCAACCCGGCCGACACGATTCGCTACGTTATCACGGTGCACAACATCGGTTACAGCGAAGACACCTACTATCTCAAGGCCGCCAAGGAATACTGGCCGACGACCGTCTGGAATGGCGACTTCAGCAGCCAGCTCGCCTATCTCGGCCCTGTGGCCCCTGGCGCCAGTATGCAGGTCGGTGTCCAGGTGCGCGTCCCCGCCACGGCCACCAATGGCCTGGAAGACATCGTCTACTTCAAGGCGATCTCCCTGGCAGAGCACAGCAACCAGGCGCGCCTGGAACTGCGCACCGTGGCGGTGACCGCCGACGTTCTGCTGGTGGACGGCGATACCGGCGCCATCGATGTCGAATCCTACTATACCGAGGCGTTGACGACCTCCGGTCGCAGCTTCAACTACTGGGATTTGAGCGACGAGGCGACGATTCCGTCCGGCTTCCTGAACGCACACAAGGCCGTGGTCTGGTTTACGGGCGTCGCCTATCCGGGGCCGCTGCTGCCCTACGAGGAGCAGCTTGCGGCATTTCTGGACAGCGGCGGCAGCCTCTTCCTCTCCGGTATGGACATTCTCGATCAGGCCGCCGGCACCACCGACTTTGTGTATGACTATCTGCACATTGACTGGGACGGCAGCGAGAGTCAGAACGACATTCCGATGACCATCGCTTCGGCTGTACCGGGCAACCCCGTCACGGCGGGCATGGGCGATGTGCCTGTCAACAACGCCGCGGTGGGCTATTCCGAGTACAACGACGAGGTCACGCCGATCGAACCGGCGGTGGCGGCCTTCCTGGATGATCGCCAGGAGCCGTCGGCTCTGACGCTCGACACGGGCGTCTACCGGGTCGTCTTCCTGGCCTTCCCGTTCGAATCGTTCGGCGACGCCGGTCAGCGCGCCGATCTAATGGGCCGCGTGCTGACCTACTTCCTGCCGCCTGCGATGCCCTATCAGACCATTCTGCAGAACGGTCTGGATGGCTACGACGGCGCGGCCGACACCTTCATCAACGGTTGGGCGGCGACCACGAACTACGGCGATCACACTAATCTCTACGTGCGCCAACCGAACACCAAGAGCATCCTGGTGCACTTCGATCTCTCCGGCCTCAGCCCACGGGCCATGATTACCTCGGCGCGTATCGGCATCTGGGTCACCTATGTCAGCGACTCGGTGCAAAACTACGCCCCGGTGATGATCAAGGCGTATGAGTTGAGCCGCCCCTGGAGCGAAGCGGGCGCCACCTGGAACGAGGCCGACGCCGGCATGGCTTGGGAAACGCCCGGCGCACGCGGTCGCAGCGACCGTGCGGCGCTGCCGTTCGTCGAGCAGATGGGGTACCGGCGCACCGGCCAGTGGATGTGGTTCGACGTCGCTCCGTTGGCGCAGCAGTGGCTGGCCGATCCGCAGACCAACTACGGCGTCATCATCACGGCGGATGGCGAGATCAAGAGCGAGATCGAATTCATCTCGTCCGATTTCGCCGACGTGACGGTGCGCCCGCAGTTGAAGATGACCTACACCGCACCCTGACATACCTGGCGGTTTGCGCCTGCGCCCCACCAGCAGGCGCAAACCGTCCCAACCCCCACCAACTGCAGACCTGGCCGGCACCTTCCCCGCCCGTTCGTAGTAGGCGCTTCAGCGCCTCGGCGCACTGAAGTGCGCACTACAAAC
>CAZOLV010000117.1:0-13281 GCA_964580725.1 uncultured Anaerolineae bacterium
CCGGTTTTCCAAAACCTGTCAGGTTTCCGGTTTTCCAAAACCTGACAGGTTTCCGGTTTTCCAAAACCTGACAGGTTTCCGGTTTTCCAAAACCTGACAGGTTTCCCGGTTTTCCAAAACCTGTCAGGTTTCCGGTTTTCCAAAACCTGACAGGTTTCCGTTTTCCAAAACCTGACAGGTTTCTCGGTTTTCCAAAACCTGACAGGTTTCCGGTTTTCCAAAACCTGACAGGTTTCCCAAAACCTGTCAGGTTTCCGTTTTCCAAAACCTGACAGGTTTCCGGTTTTCCAAAACCTGTCAGGTTTCCGTTTTCCAAAACCTGTCAGGTTTCCGGTTTTCCAAAACCTGACAGGTTTTCCAAAACCTGTCAGGTTTCCGTTTTCCAAAACCTGTCAGGTTTCCGGTTTTCCAAAACCTGACAGGTTTCCTAAAACCTGTCAGGTTTCCGGTTTCCAAACCTGTCAGGTTTCCGGGTTTTCCCTATTCGAGCTGGCTGCGCAGCATCCAGGCGTGTTTCTGATGGATGTTCATGCGGCGCACGGCCAGGTCAATGGTTGCCTGGTCGCCGTGCGTTTCGGCGGCTTCGATCACCTTGTGGGCCAGGTTGGAGATGATGTCCTGGTCGGCGGCCAGATTGGCCACCATGTCGGTCGCCTTGGGATGGCCGTTTTCTTCTTCCACGGCGCTGAGCGCGGCGAAGGCCGTGAAGCTGCCCGGCGCCAACGCTCCGAGCGAACGAATGCGTTCGGCGATTTCGTCCAGCGCCAGCGCCAACTCCGTGTACTGCAGCTCGAACAGCGCATGCAGCGAAGAGAACATCGGTCCCGTCACGTTCCAGTGATAGTTGTGGGTTTTGACATACAGGGTGTAGCTGCTGGCCAGCAGTTTGGCCAGGGCGTCCACTGTCGCTTGTGAATGGTTTGTCATGAACTAACTCCTTCGGTAGGTCGTTGTGTCTGCCATCATCGGCCGACAAGTGAATTATAGCACACCTCGCAGGTTGTGTCACCTACCGAAGTCGGAAATCGCCACCTGGTTTTCAGAGCAGCGATGCGCAGTCCACATTGGGCGCCGCAGGCGCGTCGAGCAGATGCAGGATCGTGGGCATGACGGCCCGAATGTCAACTTCGCCGGGCGGCAGGTTCTGCCCGCTGATGTAGAGCATCGCATCTTCGTAGGTGTGCATGCCGACCATCATCTTGTCCTTGTAGGTCAAAACCCCTTTGTAGAGCGCCCCTTTGGGGTCGTAGCCGTTGACCGGCGCTAGAATGATGTCGGCGGCGCGCGCCAGCAAGGGGCCGTCGTAAAGCTCCTCGCGCCGGTACGCTTTGGCCGTCATGCGGGCGCCCGTCGCCGGATCGCGCAGCGCTTCGGCGCCGGCGATCAGCTCATCGCGCAGCCGTTCATACGCCGCACCCGGCTCCACCCGCCCCTCGCGCTCGCGCCCCTTCAGATTGACGAAGATGCGCCCCGGATCGAGACAGTAGGCCAGCGTTTCTGGCGCCAGGGTGGTCAGGTCAGGTCCCTTGATCTGTTCCGGCGGCCGGTTGAGCTTCAGATAGCCTTCCTGCGCCAGCCAATGGTTGTGGAACACCTCCTGCTTGATGGAGCAGAAACCGTGATCCGACATCAGCATCAGGGTGGTGTTGTCATCTAGTTTGGCGCGCACCTGACCAATGGCGGCGTCGATGCGCCGGTAGACATCGAAGAAGGCCGGCGCCCAGACCGGATCATTCTGCTCCATCGGCTCGAAGTAGAAGTGATGCAGACGGTCGGTCTCCATGATGACCATCATGAAATAGTCCCAGGCCTCGTTTTCGAGCAGGTAGAAGAGGGTGCGCAGGCGCTTTTCCAACGCATCGAGGATGTCGGCCATGCCGGCCTCGCGGCTTTCGCGCGCCTTCCAGGGATCGGTGTCAATGCGATACTCCAGCCGCTTGAGCGCCGGCAGTAACGATTCGGGATAGACCGTCTTGTCAAGGCTTGGACTGAGGAAACAGCCGACCAGGACGCCGTTGACCGGCTTGGGCGGGAAGGTCACCGGCACGTTGACGACGACGACGCGCTTGCCCGCCTGGCTGAGATGATCCCACAGCGTGGGGGATACCATGTTGCGCGCCGTGGGGATGTAGGTCTTGCCCGTGGCCGGGTCGCGATCCACGAAGCCGAAGATGCCATGTTTGGCTGGATTTTGCCCGGTCATGAAGCTCGACCAGGCCACCGAACTGACCCAGGGATAGATCGAGTGCATGGGACGCAGCGAGCCGGTGCTTGCCAACGCTGCGATGTTGGGAGTGATGCCCTCGCGCATCATGCGCTGCAAGAGCGAGAAAGGGGTCCCATCCAGCCCGATGAAGCAGACGCGTGGGCGCGCCGCTGATTTGCGCTCCCTGCCGCGCAACCGATCCAGAAAGCTCATTATCACACTCCCAAACCAGAGTCTGTGGGCGCTGTCCGGCCAGATTTCGGCGGCGCGGAGGTCTGGCCGGACAGCAGAATCACTGGGGCCGAGGCGTCGTTAGAGGTATCCGAGCGCTTCGAGATGCGCCGAAATGGCCTGTTCTTCGGCGACGGAATAGCCGGCCGGCTGCGCCAGCGGCTCGATCAGACCATTGCGTTCGAGATGGGCAATGATAGCATCGAGACTCTCATCCACCGACTGCGTGCTGCTATTGACGTGCACTTCGGGCTGCAGCGGCGCTTCGTATGGGTCGGAGACGCCGGTGAACTCCTTGATTTCGCCGGCCAGGGCTTTCTTGTACAGCCCCTTGACATCGCGCTGCACCAGTGTGTCGAGCATCGCTTCGACGTAGATCTCGATGAACTTGCCGGGGCCGATCAGCGCCCGGTTTTCGTCGCGCACGGCCCGGTAGGGGCTGATGGCTGAGGCGATGGCGATGACATCGTTGCGGGTGAGCAGGTTACAGACAAAGCCGATGCGCCGAATGTTGGTGTCGCGGTCTTCCTTGCTGAAACCCAACCCCTTGCTCAGGTTGGTGCGCACGATGTCGCCATCCAGCATCTCGACCTTCAGGCCGCGGCGCTGCTTGAGTTCCTCATAGATCCTGTCGGCCAGAGTCGTCTTGCCGGCGCCGGAGAGGCCGGTGAACCAGAGAGTGAATCCTTTTTGAGACATTGCTTCCTTCTATCCCTATCTATCCTGTTTTTTGATGATACTCGAACGGGCAAAGACCTGTCGGGTTTTCCAAAACCTGTCAGGTTTTCCAAACCTGTCAGGTTTCCAGGTTTCCAAAACCTGACAGGTTTCCAAACCTGTCAGGTTTCCAGGTTTCCAAAACCTGACAGGTTTTCCGGTTTCCAAAACCTGTCAGGTTTTCAGGTTTTCCAAACCTGACAGGTTTCTAAAACCTGTCAGGTTTTCAGGTTTCCAAAACCTGACAGGTTTCTAAAACCTGTCAGGTTTACAGGTTTCCAAAACCTGACAGGTTTACAGGTTTCCAAAACCTGACAGGTTTCCAAAACCTGACAGGTTTTCCGGTTTTCCAAAACCTGACAGGTTTCCAAAACCTGTCAGGTTTACAGGTTTCCAAAACCTGTCAGGTTTACAGGTTTCCAAAACCTGACAGGTTTTCAGGTTTCCAAAACCTGACAGGTTTTCAGGTTTCCAAAACCTGACAGGTTTTCAGGTTTCCAAAACCTGACAGGTTTCTAAAACCTGTCAGGTTTACAGGTTTCCAAAACCTGTCAGGTTTTCCGGTTTCCAAAACCTGACAGGTTTCCCGGTTTTCCTACTTATTGAAATGATACGATCTATTCGTCAGTCCCACCGAATGATGGGCGCCGTCATCGCGGGCGGCGGTGCGATGCCCAGGCTGGTCAGGATCGTCGGCGCGATCTGTTGCAACTGCATCGTCGCCAGGACGCGTCCCCCCAGGTCGCGCCGCGGGTCGTGCACGATGAAGATGCCGTGCCAGTCGTGATTGGCGTCATCGGCGCCGGTTTCGTCATCGAAACTGACCATCTGGCGGCTGCCCACGACTCCAGAAGAGCGCCACGCCAGATCGCCCAGATAGACCAGCAGGTCGGGCGGGATGTTTCTGGTCTCCCGGTAGATGCGGGCAGGTGCAACGGCTTTGGCGCCGAGCGGTCGTCCATCGGGGATGGTCGCGGCTGCCAGGCGAGCGATCATGGCATCGGTGAAATCGCCGATCTGCGCCGCCGCGATGACGCCCTGCGGCTCGCGCCCCCGCACATTGAAGTTCAGGCGGGCGCAGTAGCCGCCGCTGCCCCACGCCTGGGTGCGACTCCAGTCCACTTCGCACTTCTCCAACGGCATGGGGGTCTGCGGATACTCTTTCAAGACCAGCAGCCCCTGCTGGATCAACCACTCGTTGATGCAAAAAGCCCCGTGCGAAGGGCGGGCGCCGTGATCCGAGACGATCATGAGCAAGGTATCATCCTCGATCCCCGCCAACAGCTCGCCAAGTTGGCGGTCGAGATAGCGGTAGTAATCCTTGATCGCGTCCTGGAACGGGTTGCCCGGTGTGAAGCGGCGATGGCGCACATCCATGAAGCCCCAGAAGGCGTGCTGGATACGATCTACGCCGATCTCGACCAGCATGGCCAGGTCCCACGGTTTGCGCAGCAGGTGACGAAAGACCTTGAAGTGCTGATCGGTCATGCGGTAGAGATCGGCCAGTAGCTGGGCCTTGTTCTCTGTGCGAAAGTTGTAAACGTCCGTCTCGTAATCGGCGCCGTCGAGGGTTTGGCGCACTTCGTCCCTCAGCGCGGGCGGCCAGGTGAACTGGGCGGCGCCAGGCGGCGTCAGGAAACAGCTCACCAGCCAGCCCGCCAGCGGCTTCACCGGGTACGTTTGCGGTACGCCAACCACCAGCGACTGCTTGCCGCAACGGCCTGCCACGTCCCACACCCGGTCCGCCATGACGGACGCCCCGCTGGCGATGGTCATCGCCTCGTAGGAGCGATCACGTCGGTTGCGAAAGTCGTAGAAGCCCAGTTGACCAGGGTCGAGGCCGGAGAACATGGAAGCCCAGGCCGGAACGGTGAGGGGCGGATCGCTCGAACGCAGCCGACCGAAGGCGCCGCGCGTCAGCAGCCGGTCGAAAGTGGGCAGGTCGGCGCGCCACTGCTCGAAAAGCAGCGTCGGCTCGGCGCAGTCCAGCCCGATCACCAGCACCCGGCGCCCCGGCCCAACCGTAGTCAGGCTGGCGCCATTTGGGCTTTTTTTGCTTCTTCTCTGTGCGCGGCCTCGTCGCGCTTGCGCGCCATGCCGTCTACCAGCACCTTGCTCACTTCGGGGCGGGTAAACTCGACCGGCAACTGCTGGCCTGCTTCGAGCATCTGGCGCACCTGTGTGCCGCTCAGAGTGACGTGATACTTCTTGTCGTGCGGACAGACCTTGGGTGACACGATCGTTCCGCACTGCGTGCAGAAGAAGGTGTGTTCGAAGAAGAGCGGGGTGATGGAAAGTTCGTGCGGCAGGAACTCGTCGAAGATGTAGTGAGCGTCGTAGGTGCCGTAGTAGCGACCGACGCCGGCGTGATCGCGCCCCACGATGAAGTGCGTACAGCCGTAGTTCTGGCGCGCAATGGCGTGGAAGATCGCTTCGCGCGGGCCGGCGTAGCGCATGGCGGCGGGGTAAACGCCAAGCAGCACACGTTCCGGCGGGTAGTAATCGCGCAGAATCGCCTGATAGGACTCGATGCGCACATCGGCCGGAATGTCATCGCTCTTGGTTTCGCCGACCAGGGGGTGCAAGAACAGCCCATCCACGATCTCCAGGGCGACCTTTTGGATGTATTCATGCGCCCGATGGATGGGATTGCGCGTCTGGAAGGCGACGATGCGACGCCAGCCGTTGGCGGCAAAGAGACGGCGCGACTGCGCCGGATCGTGACGCAGTTCGGGAAACTCGATCACGCCTGGACGGTTGAGCAGGAAAACATCGCCGGCCAACAGGACGTCGCCCTGGGCATAGAGGCGAGCAACGCCGGGATGAGCGGCTTCGGTCGTTCGGTAAACTTTGGCGGCCTCTTCCTCTTTGTCATAGGCGAACTTTTCGGCCAGTTGCATCAGACCCATGATGTTGTCAGCGCCGCCGGGAATGCGCTCGACCAGGGCAAGCTCCTGGCCATCGTGCAGCGCGGCGGCTTCGGCGCTGGAAACCGGCAGCGTCACCGGAATCGTCCAGGCCAGGCCGTTGGGCAGGCGCATGTCGTCGAGGACGGTCCTGTAAGCTGCTTCATTCATGAACCCGGTCAGCGGGCTGAAGGCGCCCACGGCGATCAGTTCCAGATCGGAAACGGCCATGGGCGAAAGGTACACTTTGGGTAAGGATTGGGCGCGCTCGATGGCGGCATCACGCAGGATGCCGCGCAGCACTCGATCCACCAAAACGCCCCCATGGGGCGGCATCTGGCGAATGGCAGGCATGGTCTATCGAAGCTCCTTGCTTGAAACGAATGCCGCCAGCGCCTGTCGTCCAACCGGCAAATGGCGGCCAAAACAAAGCGCCAGTTGGCCTGGCGCAACGTTGGCAGTATAGCAAAGCCGCCAGACGCTGTCAAATCGTTTGGCCAGGTTCGCCGACGGCAAGGTGTTTTTGCTTTTCATCTGTAGGGTGTTATAATTCTGCCAGATTTTGTGAGAGGCGCTCTAGTGACTTCCGGAAACATGTACGAACCGATCGAAAACCAGGCGGCGAACGTCCGAGCAACGGCCGTGCCGCCATCTGCCAGCGACCCCTATGCGCTATGGCAGGGGACCGAGCGCACCAATGAATCTGCGCCGGCCGGCGTTGCCGCCGATGCCCTGCCATCCGTCGCTTCCTCGCCGGCCGCCGCCGGTGGCTTTGCAGCCAGCCTCGGCAACATTCTGCGCGAACTGCTCGAAACTGTCGTCCTGACCCTCGTCATCTTCTTCCTGGTGCGCACCGTCATTCAGAACTATCGCATTGACGGCATCAGCATGGAGCCGAATTTTCATAACGGCCAATTCCTGATCATCAACAAGCTAGCCTACAAACTCGGCGAGCCGCAGCGCGGCGACGTGATAGTCTTCCATTACCCGCGCGACCCCTCGCGTGACTTCATCAAGCGGGTGATCGGTGTGCCCGGTCAGACTGTTGAAGTGCGCAGCGGCCAGGTCATCATTGACGGCAAACCGATAGACGAGCCATACGGACCGGCGGCCGGTTCCTACGACGCCGCGCCCACACTGGTGCCGCCCGGCCAGCTCTTCGTTTTGGGTGACAACCGTAACAATTCGAGCGATTCGCATAGCTGGGGCCTGCTACCCCTGGACAAGGTGATCGGCCGCGCCGTGATGTCGTACTGGCCGCCCAGTTTATGGCAGATCATCAGCAACCCCGTTGCCGCCAGCCCCTGAACCAACCACCAACTGCAAGTCGAGGCGCCATGCCAGTCACCGACTCGAACCGACCGACCGCTGCAACCGCTGGCCCAGCCGGGCCGGCGCGACGCGCTGTGCTGTCGGCGATCGAAGTGCAGGCCGTTGCCATCGGCGGCGAACTGTGGGTTGCGCCCGACACGTTGATCACCCCTCTGGCGCGCGAAGAAGCCGAACGCCGGCGTGTGACTCTGCACTGCGACGCGCCGGCGATTCCGGTCACAGCCGCGCCTGCGCCGGCCGCCGACCCGGCCCGTGTCGTGGCGTTGGGCGCCGATCACGGCGGTTTTGCGCTCAAGAACGAACTGGCCGCCTATCTGGCCGAACTGGGCTTCAGCGTCAACGACGTCGGTTGTTTCAGCCCGGAACCGGTGGATTATCCCGATCTGGCCTACGCCGTGGCCCGCCTGGTGGCCGATGGGCGAGCGGGCGCCGGCATCATTGTGGACGGCGCGGGCATCGGCTCGGCGATGACAGCCAACAAGGTGCCGGGCATCCGCGCGGCGCTTTGCTATGACATTTCCAGCGCGGTCAACAGCAGACAGCACAATCATGCCAATGTCCTGACCCTGGGCGCAGGCCTGATTGGCGCCAGCCTGGCGCGGCAGATCGTTAAGACCTGGCTAGAGACGGCCTGGGGGGGCGACCGGCACGCCCGGCGCGTGGCCAAGATCATGCAGATCGAACAGCGTTTTCTCAAATCGTGATGCCAACAAGGCGGAGTTGCGTGTGAATACTGAAGAACTGGTTCGCTTGATTACGGCGCAAGTGCTGCACAATCTGTCCGGCGGCGCGGCCTGCGCCGGTTGCAGCGGTGGCTGCGCGGGGCTGTGTGTGCAGCAGTGCCCGGACGATTGCCGCATCGTGGTCGGTGCAGGTGCGGATCGGCTGAGCGCACATCCCGGTATTCGGCACATTGCGCCTGATCTGGCGGGCATGATTGACCACACGCTGCTCAAACCGGAAGCGACCGCCGAGCAGGTGACGCAGTTGTGCCACGAGGCGCGCCAGCATCGCTTTGCTTCGGTCTGCATCAATCCGAGTTGGGTGGCTCTGGCGGCGCAGGAGTTGCGCGGTAGCCAGGTGCCGGTGTGCACCGTGGTCGGGTTTCCACTGGGGGCGACGCTGCCGGAGGTGAAGGCGTTCGAGACGCAGCGATGTCTGGCCGACGGGGCGCGTGAGATTGACATGGTGATCAATATCGGCGCCTTGAAGTCGCGCAACTACCGGCTGGCGGCGCAGGATGTGAGCGCCGTCGTGCAGGCGGCGCACGGATGCCAGGCTCTGGTCAAGGTTATCATCGAAACGGCGCTACTGACCGACGAAGAAAAGATCGAGGCGTGTGCGCTGGCGCAAGCGGCGGGCGCCGATTACGTCAAAACCTCGACCGGCTTTGCCTCTGGCGGGGCGACGGCGGCGGATATTGCACTGATGCGACGAGTGGTGGGGCCTGGCATTGGGGTCAAGGCGTCGGGCGGCATCCGCTCGGCAGCCGACGCCAGGGCGATGGTCGAGGCGGGGGCGACGCGGATTGGGGCGAGCGCCAGCGTGAAGATCATCCAGGAGTCCCGTCCCTGAAAGCCAGGGGCAGCGGCCCGGCAGAGAGGAGCGCCTGATGCGCAGCGAAAACCTGTTGGTGGCGGCGGGGCATGCGTGGCAGTGTTTGGAGTGCCAGACGAGGCTGTTGGCGGATCCGGTGAAGACATTGGCGATGGTGCGTTTGACGGAGGAGGAGCGTAAGGCGGTGAGCAAGCTGAGCCGCTCCGATTTTGCCACGGCGGCCTCCCTGGCGCAGGCGCTGCAGGTGGATCGTCACGCGCTGGACGAGATCATGAACAGCCCGCGCTGTCGCTTGCGACACCTGTGAGCGGGCCGCGGGGTACGGGCAAAAGAGGAAGAAACGGCGATGATGATTGCACGAGTAGTCGGTTCAGCGGTGGCGACGGTCAAGGATGAGAAACTGAAGGGGCTGAAACTGCTGGTGGTGCGCGAGGCGACGCCTGGCAACGAACTGGTGGGAAAACCGCTGGTGGCCATTGATGCGGTGGGGGCGGGCCAGGGCGAGCTGGTGTTGATTGCCAGTGGTAGTTCGGCGCGGCAGACGACGATGACCAACAACAAGCCGGTGGATGCGGTGATCATGGCGATTCTCGACTCGCTCGAAGTCGAAGGCGCGTTGACGTATGTGAAGAACTGAGAGGCGAGAAGATGGCGGAAGAGTTCGATCTTGATCTGAAATCTATCCAGGAAGCGCGGCGTCTGGCGATGGCGGCGCGCGAGGCGCAGCGGGCTTTTTTCCACGCTTCTCAGCAGCAGGTGGACGGCATCTGCGAGGCGATGGCGGAGGCGGCCTATCGTGAGGCGGCGCGCCTGGGACGCCTGGCCTACGAGGAGACGGGGTATGGCGCGCCACAACACAAGACGATCAAGAACCAGTTTGCCAGCCGCGCCGTGTGGGATTCGATCAAGGATACGCCAACGGTGGGTGTACTGCGGCGGGATGAGGCGCGCAAGATCGTGGAGATCGGCTGGCCGGTGGGGGTGGTGGCTGCACTGACGCCAAGCACCAATCCGACGGCGACGGCGATCTTCAAGGCGCTGATTGCGGTGAAAGCGCGCAACGGGGTCATCATTGCGCCGCACCCCGCGGCCAGAGCGTGCAGCGTGGAGACGATCCGGGTGATGGCGGAAGCGGGCGAGGCGGCGGGGATGCCAAAGGGGCTGGTGAGCTGTATGCAGCATGTCAGCTTGCCCGGCTCGCAGGAGTTGATGCGTCACTATGCGGTGAGCATGATCGTGGCGACGGGCGGATCGGCGATGGTGAAGGCGGCGCACAGCGTGGGCAAGCCGGCGTTGGGGGTGGGGCCGGGCAATGTGCCGGTCTACGTAGATCGCAGCGCCGATGTGGCCAAGGCGGCGTGGGACATCGTCAACTCGAAGGCGTTCGACTGTTCGGTGATCTGTGCGACGGAGCAGGCGGTGGTGGCCGATCGGCCGATTGCGGCGCAACTGAAGGCCGAGATGGAGCGGCAGGGCGCTTTCTTTGTCAACGAGGAACAGGCGGCGGCGTTGGGACGCACGCTGTTTGGCGGCGGCCAGTTGATCAACCCCAGGCTGGTGGGCAAGACACCGCAGCAGTTGGCGGCGGCGGCCAAGATCAGCGTGCCGCCGTGGGCGCGCATTCTGGTGGCGCGGTTGAACCAGGTGGGGTCGGAGGAGCCGCTGAGCGCCGAGAAACTGACGACGGTGCTCGGTTGGTATGAGGTGGACGATTGGCATGCGGGGTGCGAACGCTGTATCGAGATGCTGAAGTACGGCGGCGATGGTCATTCGCTCGTCATCCATGCGCGCAACGAGGAAGTGATTTTGGCCTTTGGTATCGAGAAGCCGGCGTTTCGCATCATTGTCAATACGTGGGGCACGTTGGGCGCGATTGGGGCGACGACCGGAGTGGCGCCTTCGATGACGTTGGCGCCGGGCGGACTAGGCGGGGCCGCTGTCAGTGATAATATCACTGTGCAGCATCTGCTCAATGTCAAGCGGTTGGCGTATGAGCGTTCTGCGCCGCCTTCCCTGGCCAGCTCGTTGGCGCCTGGCGTGCAACCGCTCGGTCCAAGCGGCGTTGCGCCGGCGGTGTCCGGGGCGATCTCTGCCGCCGAGATCGAACAGATCGTCAGGCGGGTGTTGAGTGAACTGCGGTAGGAGTCTGGCCGGGTTAGGGCTGCACGCTGGCCCGGACGAAGCGAACGCACGGGAGAACGCGACGTTCGAGCAGTACCATCGAACGACGCATTGGGTGAAGTAGGCATCAGTTTTCGAGAAAGGATTACGACGAATGGCTAGTATTCAGATGATTGCCCTCGGCATGATCGAGACGAAGGGCCTGGTCGGCGCCATCGAGGCGGCGGATGCGATGGTGAAGGCGGCCAATGTGCGCCTGATCGGTAAGGAGATCATTGGAGGCGGTTACGTTACGGTGATGGTGCGCGGTGATGTGGGCGCGGTCAAGGCGGCCACGGACGCCGGCGCGGCCGCCGCACAGCGCGTTGGTGAACTGGTGAGCGTGCACGTCATCCCGCGTCCGCATGGCGATGTGGAGATGATCCTGCCCAAGACGGGCGAAGAAGCCGCCTGAGCGGGCGTACAGCCTGATCGGAACATCTCATGGCGCGACGATTCTTCACCGAGGCTGACATCCGACGCCTGGTCAAGGAAGAAGGTCGGTCGGAATTGGTTTTGCAGGCGGGTGATACCCTGACCGCCCTGGCGCTCGACGCGGCGCGCGAGCTGGGGCTGCGTTTGGTCGGTTACGATCAGACGCCCGTGTGGTCGGCGGCGGGCAAGCGCGACACGTTGCTGCGCGGGCCGACCTGGCAAAAACCATCTGCGCCGCCCGCCGCGGCTGACGCCGATGCTCTGACGGCCCACATCGTGGGGCAGGTGTTGCAACGCCTGGGGGCGGTGGCCGCCAGGCCGGCGCCTTTGGGGCTAACGCCCGTGGTGGTTAGTGGGCGCGAGACGGCGCTGACGCCAGCGCCTGACGCGGCGCCAGCCCTCGACCTGCGTCAGGCGGAGGTGGTT
Organism: uncultured Anaerolineae bacterium; assembly: GCA_964580725.1. Classification (GTDB taxonomy): domain Bacteria; phylum Chloroflexota; class Anaerolineae; order SSC4; family Amarolineaceae; genus Amarolinea. The sequence goes on from CAZOLV010000117.1 coordinate 11,971, forward strand.
GGCGACGCCAGCGGCGGGGCGCTGCGGGCCGGTTTCATCTCCTGGCGCGCTGGCGGGCGCAACGTTGTCCTGGCGCAGGATCAGATCGTTTTCGTTGTGGAAGGCGTTCTGGATGTGCAGGCCCAGGGGCAACGTTGGCGGCTTTTTGCCGGCGATGTGGCGCTGTTGCCTGGGCAGGTTGCTCTCGAACTGGCGACGCCGACCTGGGTCAAGATTTTCTATACGCACGCCTGATGACCGGCGGGCGGTGCGAGTGCGAGAAGCGGGATTTCTCGATCGTCGAAGGGAGTCGTTTTCATGGCCGATGAATTTTCTTTGCGAGCTTACTGTTTCCTCGATCGGATGCAGCCGCAGTATGCGTCTTTCGTGGGCACCATCACGCAGGGTGACCTGCCGACCGAGGGGATGGCCTCGCTGTATGTCGAAATGGCGCCGGGCAACGAGGTGTTCCGGGTGGTTGACATTGCGGTAAAGAGCACGGACGCCAAGCCGGGGGCGCAAATCGTCGAACGTGAGTTTGGGATGTTCGAGGTGCATTCGCTGGCGCAGGCCGAGGTGTTGGAGGCGGGACGCGTGGTGTTGCAGCGGTTGGGGCTGCGCGAGGAGGATCGAGTGAAGCCGGAGGTGGCCTCGGTGCAGGTCATCACCAACGTTGACCCGTATCAAGCGCAGTTGTTGAACCGCTTTCGCCGCGGGGCGATGATTGTGGCGGGCGAGACGATGTTGGTGTTGGAAGTGGCGCCGGCGGCCTACATCAACCTGGCGGCCAACGAGGCGGAAAAGGCGGCTAACATCAAGCTGGTGCACATTTCGTCGGTGGGGCGCTATGGGCGCATGTGGATGTCGGGTAGCGAGGCCGAGATTTTGGCGGCCAAGATGGCGGCGATCGAGGCGATCAGCGAGTTGAAGGGCAAGTAGGGGTGACGCGTGCTGTTGGGACGGATCGTGGGGACGGCGGTGGCGACGCACAAGTATCCTGGGCTGGAGGGCGCTAAGTTGCTGGTGGTGCAGCCGCTGGATAAGATGCTGCGGTCACGCGGCGCGCAGCAGGTGGCGGTGGACACGGCGGGCCTGGGCGCGGGATTGAACGACGTCGTCTACATGGTGCGGGCGCGCGAGGCGATGCTGGCCTACACGACCAGCGCGATGCTGCCCATTGATCTGGCTGTCGTTGGCATCGTCGAGACGGTGGATGTTAGCGATGCGCTGACATTGGAACTGATATGAGAAATGGGGCGCTGAAGCGCCCACTACGAACGGGCGCTGAAGCGCCCACTACGAACGGGCGCTGAAGCGCCCACTACGAACGGG
>CAZOLV010000118.1:0-13210 GCA_964580725.1 uncultured Anaerolineae bacterium
GTGTGTTGCCGGGCGTTAGCGGGATGGTGGGGGTTCTGGTCGGTGTTGGCGGGATAGTGGGGGTTCTGGTCGGTGTTGGCGGGATGGTGGGGGTTCTGGTCGGTGTTGGCGGGATGGTGGGGGTTCTGGTCGGCGCTGGCGGGAGGGTTGCTGCGGGAGGCGCTGTCGGAATGGGGGAGCCGGTGGGCGCAGGAGGAGCCGGTGGTGTGCGCCCGTCCGTGGGCGCGGGCGCAACTGGCGACGCCGCAGGACGCGCCGGCGTGGGCGAAGCTGTGAGCGTCGGGATTTGCGTTGGCGCGGGCGTTGGTGTGACGGCGGATCGTAATGGCGTCGCAAACGTGGTTGTTGCAGCCGGCGTCGCGGTGGGTGTTTCTGTTGGCCGCGGTGGGGTGGGCGTGGGATCGGTGGGCGGGCGCCGGAAGCGTTCCGGGTCGGCCAGGCCGGCGCCAATCACCTGGCGCTGGCGGCGCAATTCGGTGCGCAGCGCGGCCAGATCGTTGAGGGCAGCGGGAGGGGCGTTTCGTTCCCAAACGGCCAGACTGGCCAGGGCTGCGCTGGCCAGATCATCGGTCTCCTGCAGCAGGCGCACGGTGTTGGGCAGGGGGGCGTGTGCCGCGCTGACCAGCGTCGCCGTGATCTGATCCTGCAGGCGCAGCAGGTCGTTGGCGGTAGGCTGGCGGCCCTGCGCCGTCAACTGGTTGATCTCGTCCAGGCGGGTGCGGGCGCGCGCCAGTTGCCATTCGCCCTGGGAGGCGACATCCCAGATCAACCAGCCGCGCGCCTGTTCGCCCGCCAGCTTGAGAGGATAGAGCGCGGCGCCGGGCAGACTTTGCGCCGCCGTGTTGCCGGCCAGGACGCCGGCCAGAACGATGATGAGCAGCCAGGCGAGCTGCGGACGCCCGCTCCAGCCCCGGTTGCGTCCCCGATTGGCGGCTGGGCGCGCCGCCTCGATGCGCTGACGCCAACGAATTTCCTGTGCAGGCGCGCTGCGCCGATCGGGCAGTTGTGTGAGCAGGGCGTCTATGCGCTGCGCTTGACGCAGCGCCGCGGCGCACGTCTCGCAAGTGACCACATGCCCGTCTACGAGACGACGCTCGTTGGGCGTCAGCTCACGATATGTTGCGATCAGGTCCAACACGTGATGGGCGTTCACGGCTGGCGCTCCTTCCGGGTTGCCTCTGGCGGCGTGTAGTGCTGTTCGAACACCTGACGCGCACGCTGCAACCTCATTTTGACCGCCGAACGGGAGATTTGCATGATCTCCGCAATTTCGGCGGTGTTCAACCCCTGGTAGCTGTAGAGCAGCAGGGGGGTGCGCAGTTCCATCGGCAGTCGGTCGAGCGCACGCTGTACATCGAGGTGCTGTTCCAGATCGGCCAGGGCGCCAACCGCGGCCGGGTCGGACATTTCCGGGCTGTTGTCGCCTGCGTCGTGCTCGTTCTGGGGACGGAAGAGGGGCAGCCAGCGAATCAGGCGGCGGCGGCGCAGCAGGTCGTAGGCGGTGTTGGTGGCGATGCGATAGACCCATGCCCGCGCATTGGCGTCAGCCGGCAGGGTGTGCAGCGCCCGGTAGACCTTGACGAACGATTCTTGCGCCGTATCTTCAGCCTGCTCGCCATCGCCCAACAGCCGGAACAGATAGTTCAAGACCGGCTGGCGCAGGTCGCGAAACAACCTCTCGAAACGCCGATCGAGTTCGCTTTTTGCGCCGGCGGCGCCATGCAGATGGGCGGATGCGCCCCTACCAGGCATAGATACGACCTGCACTCGATTCGTTCATACACCTCTGGTCCTGTGTAACGAAGTTGGGCCGCAAACGGTCAAGATGCGTTGGCGGCTTGACAGGCGGGACAGGGGCAGAGGGCGCGCAAGAGGCTCCAACTGTAGATGCCGGTGCTGTGACCGTCGGCCCAGGTGAAGGTGATGGCGTAGGCGCCGACGAATTCGGCGGCCTGAATTTCGCTGGAACCTGCCGGCTGTGTGAAGAGCTGAGCGCGCGAGACCGGTTTGGCCATTTCGACGTGTCCGCCGCGGCAGGAGACGCAGGGGCAGACCGCGCGGATGCCGGTCAATGGATATTCGCTGCGGTGTCCATCCTGCCATTCGATCACCAGCAAACCCTGTTGGCGCAGCACGGTGACGATGCGTGGTTTTTCGATCGTTGTTGTCATGCAGTTCGTTTCCTCTCGTGACTTTTTTTCGGGCGGGCGAAGTTGTGTTAAAGTAGCGATGATGGCGCGTTGGCAGTGGGGCGCTGCTGCGCCGGCCGGCGGCCGCGGGAATGACGCCTGACGTTGCGTTGTGGGGAGTGTGAACCATGCCAAAAACTGCCTATTGCTACGATGCGCGTGAGCGTGACCATGATCTGCCGGGGCATCCAGAAAACCGGCGCCGGCTCGAAGGCGTTGTGCGGCTGCTGACCGGCCGTGGGCTGTTGGCCAGGGCGCAGGCCCTGCCGTGCGCCGCCATCAGCGATGAGCGGCTGTTGCGTGTGCATCCGGCCGCTCATCTGCAACGTGTGGAGACGCTGGCGCAGGAAGGGGGCGGCTTTCTCGATCCAGACACCTACGTGCGCCCCGCTTCGGCGTTGGCGGCGCGTTTGGCCGCCGGCGGCCTGTCTGATTTGACGCTGGCTGTGCTGGCTGGCGAGGCGCGTAACGGCCTGGCGCTGATCCGCCCCCCTGGGCATCATGCCACGGCGACGGCGGCGATGGGCTTTTGCCTCTACAGCAACGTGGCGCTGGCCGCCCGCACGGCGCAGGCGGAGCATGGCGTGCAGCGCATTCTGATCGTTGACTTCGACGTGCATCATGGCAACGGCACACAGGCCATCTTCTACCCCGATCCTGACGTCGTCTTTTTCTCCACGCACCAGTACCCGTACTATCCTGGCACCGGCGCGTTGGGCGAAATCGGCCTGGGGGCCGGCCGCGGCGCGACGGTCAACGTGCCGCTGCCGCCCGGTGTGGGTGATGCCGGCTATGCCGCCATCTACAGCCAGATTTTGTGGCCGCTGGCCCGCCGTGTGCGCCCGCAACTGATCCTGGTTTCGGCTGGCTTTGATGCGCACTGGGATGATCCGCTGGCCAGTATGGCCCTTTCGCTCAGCGGTTATGCACATTTGACGCGCACACTGCTCGACGTGGCCGCAGAGCTGTGCCAGGGTAAGATCGTTTTTGCGCTGGAAGGGGGGTACAATCTGGATGTGTTGGCTCACGGTGTGCTCGGGACGCTGACTTTGCTGCTCGATCCGGCCGCTCCGGCGTCGGACCCCTTCGGCCCGGCGCCTCGCCCGGAACGCGACGCCAGCGCCGTCATCGAGCGGGTGCGCGCCATCCACGGGTTGAATTGATCTGGCGCGCCCAGCGAGAAACCGGAATTTCGAATCTGGCTGAGCTGGCTGTGCATCAAGAAAGAGGCCGATCGGCCGCCAGGTTGCACGGCGCTCAGGCATAGGCCCAAAACCAGTAGGCCAGGCCTTTCCAGTTGCCCCAGTGCGCAAAGGCCGCTTCGACCTCGGCGCGGCCGATGCGCTGGCCGCCATGCCATTCGTTGGAAACCACCTTGAGCGCCCAGGAATCAATCGGAATGAAGTCGTAGCGCCCCAGGATCATGAGCAGATTGGCGGCGGCGTAATCGCCGATGCCCTTGATGCTCAACAACTGTTTGCGCACCTCCTGCGTGGGGGCGGTGGATTCCGCCAGCGCCTCCAGATCGAGCCGGCCGGCGGCGACAGCCTGCGCCAGGCCCAAGACGAAGGGCGCCCGAAAACCGAGTTTGGCGTCGGCGCGCAACGCTTGCTCGCTGACGCTGGCCAGGCGGGCGGGCGTGGGGAACGCTCGTTGGCCGGGGCCGTCCGACCGCTCCATGCCGTAGTTTTCGACCAGCCCACGCACCATGCGTTTGGTGCCGGCCCACGACGTGTTGACGGTGCAGATCGTCTTGACGGCGTCTTCGAACAGGGTGGCGGAGCGCAGGATGCGCCCTGCGGCCTGACCGACGATGTGCGCCAGCTTGGGTTCGTTGCACGCCAGTTCATAGAAGGGCGTCAGGTCTTGATCGAGTCCAAGCATCCAGGCGACGCGGCGCAGCAGATCGGCCTCGGCGCCTGGCGATAACGCCGCGGATGTTGTGACTTGCACGCGTTCGTCAGCGGCGGGCCGCACCTGGATGCCGATGACCTGATCGGCGCCGGTGTGGATGACATAATCGAAGCCGCCGGAGACGGCGTCATGCTGAAAGGGGGCCAACTGCACCCAACCGTGTGAATTGACCACGGTTGTCAGGTTGAAAGGGGGACGGGTCGGCAGGAAATAGGCGTTCGTCACGCAAGAACCGTCCTTTCTGTCGTGCGCTCCGGCCATGACCGGGGGGTCGCAGCGGGCGCGCTGATGGCGTCAACGGGCGATGGTGGGCAGAAACTGTGGCGGGCGGCGCGCCAGGGTGGCCTGTTCGAAGGCGTAGGCCAGCCGCAGCAAGGTTGCCTCTTGATAGGCGCCGCCGAAGAACGACAAACCGACCGGCAGCCCGCCGATCAGACCGGCCGGCACGGTGATATGTGGGTAGCCGGCGACAGCGGCCAACGATGTGCAGCTACAGCGGTAGTGGTCGCCGTTGATGGGATCGGTCAGCCAGGCCGGCGTACCGGTGAGGGCCACGATGGCGTCGAGCTGTTGCGCCGCCAGCGCGGCATCTATCCCTTCGTCGCGCGCGTAACGCCGATTGTGAGCCAACGCTGTGAGGTAGGCGTCGTCGGTCAGTGGCCCTTTGGCCTGCGCCTGCAGTAGCAGATCGTGCCCAAAGAGCGGCATCACCTGATCGGCGTGAAGTTCGTCGAAGGCGATGATGTCGGCGAGCGAACCGGCGGGGGCGGTCGGGCCGCGCTGCGCCAGGTAGGCGTTCAGACCGGCCTTGAATTCGTACAGCAGCACTTCCAGCTCGCTGTTGCTGTCCTGCAAAGGGCCGCCGCTCAGCGGCAGTTCGGTTTCCAGGATCAGCGCGCCCTGACCACGCAGCGTCGCCAGAGAGCTGAACAGCAGCCGATCCAGCTTGTCGTTGCAGCCGATCAGGCGGCGCATCACGCCGATGCGGGCGCCCTGCAGTCCGGTGGGCACGAGGAACCGGGTGTAGTCCTGATGCACGGGGCCGGGGCGGTTGCGCATGGCCGGGTCTTCAGGATCGGCGGCGGTCAATGCGCTCAGGAGGAGGGCGGCATCGGCGACGGTGCGTGTCATGGGGCCGGCGGTATCCTGACTCTGGGCGATGGGGACGATGCCGCTGCGACTGACCAACCCGACCGTTGGTTTCAGGCCCACGATGCCGTTGACCGAGGCGGGCGAAGTGATTGAGCCGTCGGTTTCGGTGCCGATGGCGGCAGCGCACAGGTTGGCGGCGACGGCCACGGCCGAACCGGAGCTGGAGCCGGAGGGATTACGATCGAGCGCATAGGGGTTGTGGGTTTGGCCGCCGCGGCTGCTCCAGCCGCTGATCGAGTACGACGAGCGAAAGTTGGCCCATTCGCTCAGGTTGGTCTTGCCCAGGATGACGGCGCCGGCCTGTCGCAACTGGCGCACGATGAAGGCGTCATGCGGGGCCGCGGCGCCGCTCAGCGCCAGCGAGCCGGCGGTGGTTTGCATGCGGTCTCCGGTGTCAATGTTGTCCTTGAGCAGCAGGGGGATGCCGTGCAGCGGGCCGCGCGGCCCGCGGTCTGTGCGTTCGGCGTCCAGCGCCGCGGCGCTGTCGAGCGCATCGGGATTGATTTCGATGACGGCGTTGAGAAACGGCCCGCTGCGGTCAATCGCCGCAATGCGGGCCAAATAGGCCTCGACCAGGCGCCTGCTGCTGAGCGCCCCGCTTTGCATTGCAGTTTGCAACTCTTGGATGGTCATTTCTGGCAAGGTCATCAGCGGTTTTCTCGGCTCCTTGTGCGGTCAGGTCAATCGCTTACAGGTTTGCGGCTAATTGTGGCATAAGATGCGCATTGTGACAAGTCGTGACGGAGACCTGTCAGGTTTTTGCGGGAGGGATCACTTGACGACAACGACGAATACCACCTTGTTCGATTTGCGACGCCAGCAGGCGTTGGAGCAGGAGGCGCCGTTAGCGGCGCGTATGCGCCCGCGCACGCTGGACGAGTTCATCGGCCAGGAGCACATCGTGGGGCCGGGGCGGCTGTTGCGCCGTGCGATTCAGGCCGATCAACTGTCGTCGGTCATTTTCTGGGGACCGCCCGGCAGCGGCAAGACGACGCTGGCGCGCATCATCGCCAACACGACGCGCGCCCATTTCAGCGCCATCAACGCCGTGTTGGCGGGGGTCAAGGACATTCGCGAGGCGGTGGCCGAGGCGCAAGAGCGGCGCGGGCTGCACGGCCAGAAGACGATCCTGTTCGTGGACGAAGTGCACCGCTTCAACAAGGCGCAGCAGGATGCGCTGCTGCCCTGGGTCGAAAATGGCGTCGTCATCCTGATCGGGGCGACGACCGAGAACCCCTTTTTCGAGGTCAACAAGGCGCTGGTCAGCCGCAGCCGCATCTTCCAACTGCGCGATCTCGATCAAGCTGACCTGCGCGCCATCGCACAGCAGGCGCTGAACGACCCGGAGCGCGGCTATGGCCGGCTGCAGGTGACGCTCGACGACGACGCGTTGGAGCATTTGGTCAACGTGGCCAACGGCGATGCGCGCTCGCTGCTCAACGCGCTGGAGTTGGCGGTGGAAACGACGCCGCCCGAAGCCTCGACGCCGCCGCTGATCCACATCACGCGGGGGGTGGCCGAGGAGTCCATTCAGCGCCGGGCGGTGTTGTACGACAAGGACGGCGACGCCCATTTCGACACGATCAGCGCCTTCATCAAGTCGCTGCGTGGTTCGGACGCCGATGCGGCGCTCTACTGGCTGGCGAAGATGGTGTACGCCGGTGAAGACCCGCGCTTCATCTTCCGGCGCATGGCGATCTTCGCCGGCGAGGATGTGGGGATGGCCGATCCGCACGCTTTGCAGGTGGTGATGGCGGCGGCCCAGGCGTTCGATTATGTGGGGCTGCCGGAGGGGCGTTTTCATCTGGCGCTGGCCTGTCTCTATCTGGCGACAGCGCCCAAGAGCAACAGCGCCCTGGCCTTCTTCGATGCGCTGAGCGTGGTGGAGAAGGAGCAGGATGCCGAAGCGCCCGATCATCTCAAGGATGCGAGCCGCGACGCCGAAGGGCTTGGGCATGGGCAGGGCTATCTTTACCCGCACGCCTATCGCGGGCATTGGGTGGCGCAACAGTATCTGCCGGTTAGCTTGCAGGGGCGCTTGTTCTATCAGCCCGGCAATTTGGGTTACGAGAGCCAGATCCGCCAGGAGGTGGCGCGCCGGCGTGAGGCGCAACTGGCCGCCATGCTGGAGGAAAGCGCCGCCGCGCTGGCGCCAGGCGCCGGCCGGACGCCGCCGCCGAGCGGGCCGCCGGCGGCCAATCTGTGGCTGCAACGCACCTTGAGCAATTTGGGCGAGCAACTGGCGCAGATGCGCCAGCGGGTCATGGCGCTGGCCGGGATCGAACGTCACAGTCTGGTGCTGGACATTGCGGCGGGCAACGGTCTGCTGACCTGGGAAGCGGTGCGTCTGGCGCCGGTTGGCGGGGTGTGGGCGCTGGCGGTCAGTGCGCGCGAGGCGCAGGCGCTGCAGCAGATGGCCGGTCATCTCGATGAAATGGAACGCCCGCACATTCTCACCGGGGCGCTGAGCGAGCTGCCGGCGCTGCTGGCGATGCTCGATGAGCCGGTGCGTTTCGATGTGATCCTGGGGCGCAACGCCCTGACCGCTCAGGCCGACAAGGCGGCGCGCCTGCGTGAACTTTGGCAACTATTGGCGCCTGGCGGCCGTCTGGCGCTGGCGCAGACGATTCCCGCCGCCACGCAACGCATCTATGCCCTGGTGCAGCGCGACAGCCTGCCGGCCGATCTGGCGCAGGAATGGCAGGCCGCCGAGGAGGCGATCTACAGCGCCGTCGGCGACCCGTTGGTCAACTGGGATGCCGGCGCGTTGGGCGACATGGCGCAGGCAGCCGGATTCGAGCAGGTGAGCGTCGAGACCGTTGCAGGGACGAGCGAACTGCGCGTGACGCCGGCGCTGCTGGCGCGTTGGTTTGCAGAGGCGGAAGATGGCGGCCGTCCCAGTTACATGCAGCGCCTGGCGCAACGACTCGACGGCGAGGCGTTGGCCTTCGTGCGGGCGTTGATCGAGCAGCAGTTGCTTGGGCAATCGGCGCCCTGGGCCAGCACGGTTGCCTACCTGCGCGGCGTGCACCCGACGTCCGGCTGAGCTTATCGAAGCCGAGCTTGTCGCAGGATCAGGGAACGAGGGTTTCACGTCAATTCGTGTAGCGCAAGTTCCCAGGCGCCTTCGTGACAGAGGCCGTCCATGCGGGCGTTTTCGTAGGCGGTCAGTGCTGCTTGCAGGCGGGCCGCGCGCATGCTGGCGGGCGCGGTAGGTGGCAGCAGCGCAGCCAGGCGCTGGACGATCACCTGTAGATCGTCCAAGCCTGCTGGCGAATCTTCATCGTACTCTGATGGCCACACCTGTTGTTCTCCTGATCTTTGCTCGTCACCAGAGACGCGCCGCTAGTTGGCCGATCGGGTGGGTGATTTGCGCGAGGTCGTCACCGAGAAACGCGAGAACATTGTTGTTTCGGCGGTCAGCGAAGCAGCGCACGAGGCCAAACCGATGTCAATGTCTTCGAAGTAGAAAAAGGTGCAGAGCCGCCCCTTGAAGATGGCGCTGCCGTGTAGAAACTGCTGATCGGGCAGATGGATGATCAAGAGCATCGAGACGCCGGTGATCTCGATTCCGAACGCGGCGCTGGCCACCCTGATCAGCACTTGTTCGAGCATCGGATGCCTGACCCGCTGGCCCAGGCTGAGGAATTCGTCGCTCTCGCCGAGATGATCGAAGAAGAAGGTGGAGATTTCATAGAAATCATTGTCCGTCGTCGTCTTGAGCTTGAGTTGCGCGAGACGCTGAATGATTCGAGGGCTGACCGGTTGTCGAGACTGATCGGTTTGCATCGTTTATCGTCTGATTGGTGTCGTGATTCTGATTGGTCCGCGGGCGTGATTATACCAGAACGGACGCAAATCGGCCATTTGCGCCCCCAATTGCCGGTCACATCGGCGGGGCGGCAGATCAGGGGACAAAGCCTGGGCTGCTGATCGCTGGCCCAGGCCCTGGCGTGGACGGCGCGGGGATGTGGAGTATACTATAGCACCGGCCCGCGGGGGCGTCTTTGATTTGGCGCAAGTCGTTCGCTATAAGTAGGGGAAACCTGACAGGTCTTTGAGATGATACTACTTTGCGATAGATCAAAGACGGGCCGCCGGTTCCGGTGTACTCTGACATCGTGACGCTGAAGTTCATCGAGTCTGACGATGCAACGGGCGACGCGGCCGGCCGGCAAGCAACCCGAATCGCGCAAAATCACAAGGAGCAACGACACAATGAGCAACGAACCGACGCTGGACATCCGTCCGATTCACCCCATGTTCCGCCACCCCATGATTTTCGAGAAGTTCGAGGCCCTGGCGCCAGGCGAGGGCTTCATTCTGCTGAACGACCACAACCCCAAACCGCTCTACTATCAGTTTCAGGCAGAGCTGCCCGGCCAGTTCACCTGGGACTATCTGGAACAGGGGCCGGAGGCATGGCGGGTGCGCATCGGCCGTCCACCGGCGGCTTGATTCATCTCAAGCGCGCCTATCACGCGCCAGAGGCGGCCGACGAGATTCATTATCTCGTTGACCGCCTCTGGCCGCGCAGCGTCGAGAGCCGTCAGGCAGGCGCATTCATGAGAATGGAGGCCCGGTACTCTGCTTTCAACCGGGCGCACTTGTCCTCTCTGTCGGCAAAATCGCCGTAGTCGTTTCGCCTGTCTGACTGACCTGCTGTAGTTCGTTCAGGAAGTGCGGCAGGTGCATGCCGTAGACTGCGGTCACGTCGGCCAGGGTCTCGAAGGGCGCCATCGTGCAACCGACGCACGCCATGTGGCGGCGCAGGAAAACGGGGATCGCCTGGGGCCAGCGTTGCAGCAGTTCGGCCACGGTCAGTTCGGCCAGAGAAACATCCTTCATCGAGAAGATTCTCATTGACTTATCAGTGTAGCCAGCAGCGCCGCTTCGTTCACGGCGCTCGATTCTGTCTATCAGCATAGCCAGCGGCGCCATCTCTGTCTTTGCGCTGGCGCAAAGAACCGGGTCAGCGCCAGACAAGCTAGGGGGTGTCGAGAGAACGGCCCGCCGGTAGATCTTCAGCAATTGCCACCAGGCCGTGCGGGAAGCGGATCACAATCCGCTGGCGACCTGCCTCGATCAGCCCCTCCCGTTCCCAACTGCTGAGGATGCGACTGACGGTGTAGAGTGTGGCGCCGGTCATTTCGGCCAGGTCTTCGCGGGAGAGGGGAAAATCAATCAGCACGCCGGCACTGACCCTGCGCCCGGTCTGGCGCGTCAGGCGCAGCAAGGCCCGCGCCACCCGGCGCTCGACCCGCTCTGTGGCGAGTTCGCGGTATTGATCCTGCAGACTCTGCATGCGGTCGGCCAGCACCTGCAGCGCATTGATGGCCAGATGCGGGTGCTGTTCCATCAGCCTGGCCAGCGTGACCCTGTTCCAGGCCAGAGCTGTGCAGTCTTCGACGGCCCTGGCTGAGGCTGGATAGTCGGTATTGTTGAGCACGGCGATGCCGCCGAACAACTCGCCGGGGGTGATGACGCGCAGCAGCACCTGCTGGCCGTCGGGCGTCACCTGCAGGATGCGCAGGCGGCCGGTCAGCAGTAGGAAGAGCGCTGAGGCCTGGTCGCCCTGCTGAAAGAAGAAGCCGCCTCGCTGAACCTTGCGCTGGCGCGCCGCCCCCAACACCTCCTGGGCTTGTGCCGCGCTCAGATGCTGGAAGAAGCGTTCCTGTTGCAGCCGTTCCCGGGCGGCTTCATCGAAGGGCAGAGCTTCTGACATGGGTTCGGTCACCGATGAATCGAGATGTCAACCTTTGCGGCACAGCAGAACCCCGCTGCCGATCGGCACGATCAGCGCATCTACGCGTTCGTCCTGCAGGGCGCGTTCGAGCATCGGTTGCAGTTGCAAGCGATGATTGATGGCGTTGTCGGCGATCAACAGGCCGCCCGGCGCCAGGCGCGGTACGACCAGCTCGTAGATTTCGCCGTAGACCTCTTTTTCGGCGTCCAGGAAACAAAAGGCGATGGGATCGTAGCGCCCGATGTGCGGGCGGGCGTCGGCGGCGATCGGTTCGACGAACGCCTCGACACCGGCCAGGCGGAAGGTCTCGCTGGCCAGGGCCGTTTTTTCGGGCAGAATCTCGAACGTGGTCACGCGCCGGCCGCACGCCTCGGCGGCCAACGCCAGCCACAGCGTCGAATACCCGGCGCTCGTCCCGATCTCCAGCCAGGCGCCGTCCGGGGCGCTGGCCGCCAGCAGGGCGATGAATTTGCCGGTCTCAGGCGGAATCTGGCGCAGCCGCTGCAGACGCGGTGTGCCGTCTTGGCGATCCTGTGCGTCGCGCTCCTCCAGGACACGCATGCGCGCCTGCATGGCGGGGCGGAGATGGTGGAACATCGCATGTTGCGCAGACATTGTTGGACTCCTCTCTGCTTGCTGAAACGATGATACTCGTTTGCTGCCGATTCGGCAAACGGCGCCGGACGCTGCGCAAACGAACTCGGCGCCGCCTGTGGCCAGACCGCCTCGGCGGCCCTTGTCGAGACCACCGGGACGGACGGCCGATGTTGATGACAGATTAGCAGCATTCCACTGCGGGACTCGAACGACAGATCAACCTGGGGGATCCAGTGTTGGCGCTGTTTTGGGGCCTGCCGCCGCTCCTCCTCGCCCGCCGCCGCGGCCTCGAAGCGGCCATCGGCTTTCATTGGGTGCAGGACGTCGCCCGCTTCATCGCTGGTTTCTGAGCGGCGTCGGGCGTCTTGCGTTGATCTGCGGGGCTGGACCAGGTCCACCCGGTCAGCAACCGCCGCACGCATCTGCGGCGGCGCACTGATCGCACTTGGGGTGGTAATCCACGACCATGCCCAGGCGGTCGAACTCGAAATGACAGCAGTCGAGGAAGGCGGCGCGTAGTTTTTCACGCGCCCGCTGCACGCGTGACTTGGCCCCGGACACGGAGAGTCCCAACCGTCGCGCCAGTTCGACCTGCGTCAAACCTTCGATGTCGGTCAAGGTCAGGGCCTGACGGTATGTATCGGGCAGGCAGTCGAGCAGCGCGCCCACTGAATGCGCCAGATCCTGCATGGCGCTGGCGCTATCTGGTTCGGGGGCGGCCAGCAGCTCCGAAAGCTCTTCCTGCGGTCGCGAGCGGCGGTAGAAATCGCTGATCGCGTTGCGCGTGATCTGATAGATCCAGCTCTCCAGCCGCCGGCTGTCGCGCAGATCGCCGATATGTGCGTGGATGCGCAGGTAGACGTCTTGTAGAATGTCATCGGCGGTGTCGGCGTCGGGCACACGACCCACAATGAAACGGCGCAGCCTGGTATGGAAGTCGGCGTAGATGGATTCGAGCATCAGCGTCTCCTGCATGACTGGGGAGCGATTTGCGCTGGGGCCGGGCTATTGCTGGCGCTTGATTGCGAAGGCATTGTCTAGCTTCTCGAAACCAATTTTTGGGTAGTATTCCAGCGCGGCGGGGGCGGAGAGCAGGAGCAGCATGCACTGCAGGCCCGCCTCGGTGCGTGTGCGCCGGACCAGCTCTCGGCCGATTCCCAATCGCTGGTAGGTCTCGTCCACTGCCAGATCGGAGAGATAGGTGCAGTAGGCGAAATCCGTCAGCGAGCGGGCGACGCCAACCAGCCTGTCCCCATCCCAGGCGGTGATGGTCAGGTTGGCGTGGGTGAGCATACGCTGCACGCGTCCCGCATCGGCCAACGGCCTGCGCGCCGCCAGAGTGGAACGATTTAGCAGGTCAATGAACTGCTCGACGCTGATTGGTTGGTTGACATGATATTCGAATTCCGGCATGATTTCCCCTGTCCGGATCGCCGGGCTTACTTTGGTCCTGCGCCGCCCGCACGCGACCCTGTGTCTGAAACACCGGGCCATGATCCAAGATGCGCAGAGCGAGCGCCAGCCGTAGGGCGAAATTCATTTCGCCCCGTTTCTGACGCGGTACGGGGGGCGAAATGAATTTTGCGGTACGGGGGGGCGAAATGAATTTTGC
>CAZOLV010000119.1:0-12945 GCA_964580725.1 uncultured Anaerolineae bacterium
AGCACCTGCCAGCCATCTGATCTCTGATCTCTGGTCTCTGACCTCTGGTCTCTGACCTCTGGTCTCTGACCTCTGGTCTCTGACCTCTGGTCTCTGACCTCTGTCAACAAGGAGTCGTACACATGACCGTCGTGGCCGTGGTAGGCGCACAATGGGGTGACGAAGGCAAAGGGCGCGTTGTTGATTTCCTGGCGCAGCAAGCCGATTGCGTCTTGCGTTTTCAGGGCGGCGACAACGCGGGTCATACCGTCGTCAATCAGTACGGGACGTTCCGTCTGCACCTGACCCCCTCAGGAATCTTCAACCCGAACACCGTCAACATCATTGGCGCCGGCGCCGTCGTCAACCCAACCAGCCTGCTGGAAGAGATGCACGACCTGGCCGGCGCCGGCGTGGACATCGCCAATCTCTGGCTGTCCGACCGGGCGCACATCGTCATGCCCTACCACCGGCAGTTGGACGGTCTGGAAGAAGGCGCACGCGGCGTGCGCGCCATCGGCACCACCAAGCGCGGCATCGGCCCCGCCTATGCCGACAAAGCCGCCCGTTGGGGGCTGCGCCTGGGCGATCTCGAACATCCCGCGTGGCTGCGCGAACGCCTGGAACAAGTGCTGCCGCACAAGAATCAACTCCTGGCCCACTACGGCCAGCCCCTGGTGAGCGTCGAGCAGATGTTCGATCTCTGTATGGCCTGGCGCGAGGCGCTGTACGGTCGCATCATAGACACCGCGCCGCGGCTGCGTGCACTCTACCGCGCCGGTCAGTTCATTCTGCTGGAAGGTCAGCTCGGCATCATGCGCGACCTGGATTGGGGGACGTACCCCTACGTCACGTCCTCCAATCCAATGGCCTCCTTCGCCGCCGTCGGCGCTGGGCTGCCCCCCACTGCGCTCAGAGAGATCATCGGCGTCGTCAAGGCCTACTCGACCTGCGTCGGCGCCGGCCCGTTCCCGGTCGAGCTGGAGGATGAAGTGGGGCAGACCCTACGCACCATTGGACAGGAGTACGGCGCCACCACCGGCCGCCCCCGCCGCTGCGGATGGCTGGACGGCGTCGCGCTGGCGCATTCGGCCTGGCTCAACGGCTTCACCCACCTGGCCATCACCAAACTCGATGTGCTCGACACCCTGGCCGAGCTAAAAATCTGCGTGGGCTACAAGATCCGCACCGCAGCGGGCGAGCAGATCATCCAGTATGTGCCCGATACACCCCTGCTGCAAGAGGTGGAAGCGATCTACGAAACCTGGCCCGGCTGGCAGACACCCACCACCGGCTGCCGCGCGTGGGACGACCTGCCCGCCGCCGCCCAGGCCTATCTGCGCCGGCTCGAAGAGCTGGCCGGCGCGCCCATCGGCTGGGTTTCGGTCAGCCCGGAGCGCGACAAGATCATTGTCCTATGACCACCGGGCCAACCTTTGGGCATGACACTTTCATCTCGCCCTTCACCTGGCGTTACGGCAGCGCGGCCATGCGCCATCTTTGGTCGGAAGAGACCAAGCGGCGCCTGCTGCGCCGCGTCTGGGTGGCGCTGGCACGCGCCCAACACCGCGTCGGCCTGGTCAGCGCCGCACAACTGGCCGATCTGGAGGCGCACGCCGATCAGATTGACATCGCCCGCGCCCAGGAGATCGAAGCGACGATTCAGCATGACCTGATGGCCGAAATCAAGGTCTATGCCGAGCAATGCCCGTTGGGCGGCCCCATCATTCATCTCGGCGCCACCAGCATGGATATCCTGGACAACGTCGAGGCGCTGCGGCTGCGCCAGGCGCTCGATCTACTGCTGACAGGACTGCAAGGCTGTCTGCGCACCCTGGCCGCCCAGATCGAACGCTACGCCGACCTGCCCGTCATGGCTTTCACGCACCTGCAGCCCGCCGAACCGACCACCCTTGGCTACCGTCTGGCGCAGACGGGGCAGGATCTGTTGATGGACTGGCAGGAGATGCAGCGCGCGCGCCAGTCAATACGGGGCAAGGGGCTGCGCGGGGCCGTCGGCACCGCCGCTTCCTACACGCACCTGCTGGCCAGCACCGATTCGACCGCTGCTGAGCTATCGGCGCAGGTCATGGCGGAGCTTGGGCTGGCCGAATTCGATGTGACGACGCAAACCTACCCGCGCAAACAGGACTGGCTGATTCTCAACGCCCTGGCCGGGCTGGCGGGCAGCTTCTACAAGTTTGCCTTCGATCTGCGTCTGCTGCAATCGCCGCCGCTCGGCGAATGGGCCGAACCGTTCGCCCGCGGGCAGGTGGGTTCATCGGCAATGCCGTTCAAGCGCAATCCCATCAACGCCGAGAAGATCAACAGTCTGGCCCGCATGTTGGCGGCGCTGCCGCGCGTGGCCTGGGACAACGCCGCCCACAGCCTGCTGGAACGCACGCTCGACGATTCCGCCAACCGCCGCGTCGTCTTGGCCGAGGCGTTTCTGGCAGCAGACGAGATCATCCACACCGCTCAGCGCCTGTTGCAGGGTCTCATCATCAACGAAACGGCGGCGGTCCACACCCTGGCGCAGTACGGCCTCTTTGCGGCCAGCGAGCGCCTGCTCATGGAGGCGGTCAAAGCGGGCGGCGACCGGCAGGCGCTGCACGAGATGCTGCGTGAACACAGCCTGGAGTCGTGGGCTGCCGTGCAGCGCGGCGAGGCCAATCCGCTGGGCGCACGTCTGCTTGCAGATACGCGCTTGCAGGCGCTCCTGCCCCCCGACATGATGCAATCGCTGCTCGACCCCGCCGACTACCTCGGCGACGCCCCCGCCCGCGCCCGTGCGCTGGCGGTCAAGATCAGAGAGGCGATGGATGATCGGGCGAGGTAGCGGGCAGATGGCAGCGGCGCAGGCTGAGCCTGTCGAAGCCGGGCGATTGAAATCGCGCCTGAGGGGCCAACGGCCGGGCGTCCACCGGCGTGGACGCGTGCCCTGGGGCGAAATTTGCCCTGCCCTCCATCCCCCCAATTTGGGGGGATGGGGGGCGTCTGGCATCTACGTAATTTGCAAGGAGACGAGTCATGGAAACTGGTGTAAAACTGGCCGAAGGAAAAACAAAGGCCGTCTATGCGCATCCTGACAACCCAAGCCTGGCGTATCTGGTGCACAAGGACGCCATCACCGCGGGCGACGGCGCCCGCCGTAATGTCATCCCAGGCAAGGGCAAAGTCGCAGGACAGACCGCGGCCAACGTCTTCGCTTACCTCAACCTGCACGGCGTCCCCACCCATTTCGTCGGCGCGCCAGCCCCCGACGTGACGCTGGTGCGGCGCTGCGTGATGATTCCCATCGAGGTGGTGATGCGTCGCCTGGCCACCGGCTCCTATCTCAAACGCCATCCCGACACCACCGAAGGCCACCGTTTCGACCCGCCGCTGGTCGAGTTCTTTCTCAAGGACGACGCACGGCACGACCCGCAGATTTCCGGGCTGGAGATCGTGCGCAGCAACGTTGCCAGCGATATCGAGGTTGACCTGTTCATCCAGATTGGCCGCCAGGTCTTCGAACTGCTGGAAGAGGCCTGGGCCAGACAGGGCGTTCAGCTCGTTGATCTCAAGATCGAGTTTGGACGCCTGCCCGGTTACAGCGCCGACAACCTGATCGTGGCCGATGTGATTGACAACGACTCCTGGCGCCTGTGGCCCGGCGGCGACAAATCCCAGATGCTCGACAAGCAGGTCTATCGTAACATGCAGCAGGTAACGCAGGCCGGGCTGACCGATCTCATGGAAAAGTATCGCGCCGTGGCCGAGCTGACCGCGCTGTTCTGAGCGCCGCACATCCGGGTATTCAGACAGACACTCAGAAAGGACTAACAGACGATGACGCAAGGCTATGTTGCGCCCATTCTCATGGGCTCCAGGACCGACGCCAGCCATGCCCAGGCCATTGCCAGGGTGCTCAACGCACTCGGCATTCCAAGCGAACTGCGCATCGGCTCCGCACACAAAACACCCCAACATGTGCTGCGTATCCTCGAACACTACGAAAGCGACCCGCGCACGAAGGTCTACATCACCATCGCCGGGCGCTCGAACGCGCTCAGCGGTTTCGTGGACGCCAACGTCACGGCGCCGGTCATCGCCTGTCCCCCCTATGGTGATCGCTTCGCCGGCGCTGACGTGCTCTCCACTCTGCGCATGCCGAGCGGCGTCGCTCCAGCCATGACATTGGAACCAGAGGCCGCCGCCCTGTTGGCGGCCAAGATTCTGGCGCTGGCCCACCCCGAACTGCGCACACGCGTCTACGCCTATCAAGCCGCCCTGCGCGCCGCCATCGAGGCCGACGACCGTGAGCTGCGCAAGTGACCAGCCTCTACCGCTTGCCTCGCACGTCGCCCTTGCCGTCCACCGGGCGCCGGGCAGACACGGGTCTCGCGACAGCCCAACGCAGAACTTCTGAACTCGTTTGGAGTACGAACGATGGATGATTTCAATATGCAGGCCGCCGACCGCTTCGACGAAGCCTGCGGGGTTTTTGCGGTCTGTGCGCCAGGCGCCGATGTGGCCCGCCTGGCGTTCTTCGGCCTCTATGCCCTGCAGCACCGCGGACAGGAAAGCGCCGGCATTGCCGTGAGCGACGGCGCCGCCGTGGCCATCCACAAAGGCATGGGGCTGGCCGCGCAAGTCTTCGACGAACAGAGCCTGGCCCCCTTACAGGGACACCTGGCCATCGGCCACACCCGCTATTCGACGACCGGCGGCTCATCGCTACGCAACGCCCAACCCTACCTGATCGAGACGCTGCACGGCCCGCTTGGCGTCGCGCACAACGGCAACCTCACCAACGCAACCCGTCTACGTCGCGATTTGCTCGAACGCGGCGTCGGCCTGACCTCTAGCAGCGACAGCGAGGTCATCACACAACTGCTGGCGGCGCCCTCACCCGCTGGACCTGGCAGCCCCTTTGCTCACATCATGCCGCCCGGCGCCTGGGAAGACCGCATCGGCGCCTTCATGCGGCGCGCCGAAGGCGCCTACTCGCTCGTCATCCTGACGCGCAACGCCATCTTCGCCGTGCGCGATCCGTGGGGATTCCGCCCCCTCTGCCTGGGGCGTCTCGACCTCAACGGGCAAGGGCACGGTTGGGTTGTGGCGTCCGAATCGTGCGCCCTGGCCACCGTCGGCGCCGAGTTCATCCGTCAAATCGAGCCGGGCGAAATCGTGCGCCTTGACCGTGCGGGCGTCGCCTGCACACAGGGTCGCGCCCCGGAACCCCGCGCCTTCTGCATCTTCGAGCTGATCTACTTCGCCCGCCCCGACTCGACGCTGGACGGTCACACCGTGCACCAGGTGCGGCAGATGTTGGGCCGCCAGTTGGCCC
Organism: uncultured Anaerolineae bacterium; assembly: GCA_964580725.1. GTDB lineage: Bacteria > Chloroflexota > Anaerolineae > SSC4 > Amarolineaceae > Amarolinea. Next base: position 5,312 of record CAZOLV010000119.1, read on the forward strand.
TGGAAGCGCCGGCGCCCAACGCCGACGTAGTCATCGGCGTGCCCGATTCTTCGACGCCGGCGGCCATTGGCTATGCGCAAGCGTTGGGACTACCGTTCAACGAAGGCTTCACCAAGAACCGCTACATCGGGCGTACCTTCATCCAGCCCGATGACCGTCTGCGCAAGGCGGGCGTGGCGCTGAAGTACAACCCCTTGCCCGCCAACCTGCGCGGCCAGCGCGTCGTCATGGTTGATGATTCGATCGTGCGCGGCAACACCGCCGGCCCCCTCGTCCAACTCCTGCGCCAGGGGGGCGCCGTCGAAGTTCACGTGCGCGTCTCCTCACCCCCCGTGCGCCACCCCTGCTTCATGGGGATTGACATGGCATCGCGCGACCAGCTCATCGGCGCACACAAGACCAGCGAAGAAATCTGCCGGATCATTGGCGCCGACAGCCTGGCCTACCTGTCACACGCAGGTCTCTTGCAAGCCGTGCAAGCCGCCCATGACACCCCTCACGGCTACTGTCACGCCTGCTTCTCCGGTCGTTACCCCCTCCCGATCGAAGGAACGAACTCTTCCTGATCTTCACCCGCACCCCCAATTCCTCATCCTCGATTCGTGATTCCAACCACATTGGCGTATAATGAAAAAGACGCACAACAGCCGCGCTGGCCTGAGCAGTGGGAGCAGTCATGTCCAAACGCAGCATTTTGATCATCGGTTCTGGCGGTCGTGAACATGCGCTGGCCTGGAAGCTGGCGCAATCGCCGCGTGTGGGGCAAATCTGGGTGGCGCCGGGCAACGGCGGCACGGCTCAGGCCGGCCGCATCCAGAACTGCGCCTGCGATGCGCTCGACGCCGCCGCTCTGATCGCCTTCGCCCAGGCCCAGGCGATTGACCTGACCATCGTCGGGCCGGAAGCGCCCCTGGCCGCCGGCGTCGTGGATGCTTTCCAGGCGGCGGGGCTGCGCATCTTCGGCCCCACGCGGGCCGCGGCCCAGTTGGAAAGCTCGAAAGCATTCGCCAAAGACTTCATGCAGAGGACCGGCATCCCCACCGCCGCCTACGCCGTCTTCGACTGCGACCATGTGGCGGCGGCGCTGCGCTACGTGCGCCAGGCCGAACGGCCGCTCGTCATCAAGGCGAGTGGGCTGGCCGCCGGCAAAGGGGTCATCGTGTGCGACCGGCGGGAGCAGGCCGAAGAGGCGGTCATCGCCATGCTGACCGCCCGCAGTTTTGGCGACGCCGGCGCTCAGATCGTCATCGAGGAACGGCTGACCGGCGCCGAAGTCTCACTGCTGGCCCTGTGCGATGGCCGGACGGCCCTGCCGCTGCTGCCGGCGCAGGACCACAAGCGCGTGGGTGACGGCGACCGCGGGCCAAACACCGGCGGCATGGGCGCTTTTGCCCCCACCCCCCGCCTGACCCCTGACCTGGCGACATTGGCGGTGCGCAGCGTGCTGCAGCCCGCCGTCGAGGGTCTGGCCGCGCAGGGCGCGCCTTTCGTCGGCGTGCTCTACGCCGGGCTGATGCTGACGCCCGCCGGCTTGCGCGTGCTCGAATTCAATGTGCGTTTCGGCGACCCTGAGACCCAGGTCATCCTCCCGCTGCTCGCCGCTGACCTGCTGGAGATCGTGGACGCCTGTCTGGATGGGCGTCTGCACGATTTTGTCGCACTTCAGGACGACCCGGCGCAGACGCTCTGGAAAACCGGCGCCGCCGTGACGGTTGTCGCTGCCGCCGGCGGCTACCCAGGTTCCTATCACACCGGCAGCCTCATCTTCGGCGTAGAAGCCGCCGCCGCCCTTCCCGGTGTTTGTGTCTTCCAGGCGGGCACGACACGCAACGGCAGTGTGCTGCGCACGCATGGCGGGCGCGTGTTGGCTGTGACTGGGCTTGGCCCCGATCTGCCCGCCGCTCGTCGGCGCGCCTACGCGGGCATCGAACAGATCTCCTTCGAAGGGATGCACTTTCGCAGGGACATTGGTCAGGTTTGACCACGGCGAGGCGTCACATGCAGTTTCCACACGGAATGCGGCGGTTTCAACTGCTGGACGTTCTGATCGAGTTCAAGTTTCTGACGTTCAACAGTTCGTGTACACCCCATCAACACCCCGTCAACACCCAGTCATTGGAGGATCGAAGTGCAATGGCCACCTATCGTGAAGCGGGGGTAGACATCGAGGCGGGGGAGCGAACCGTGGCGCTGATGCGAACGGCGGTGCAGGCAACCTACACGCCGGCGGTGCTGGCGGGCATTGGGGCGTTCGGCGGGCTGTTCGACGCGGCGCTCCTGCAACAGATGCAAGCGCCAGTGCTGGTCGCTTCGACCGACGGCGTCGGCACCAAGGTCAAGGTGGCCGCGCGCCTGCAGCAGTTCGATTCGATCGGCGCCGATCTGGTCAATCACTGCGTCAACGATATTCTGGTGCAAGGCGCACGCCCCCTTTTCTTCCTTGATTACTTCGCCGCCAGCCGGCTGATCCCTGAACAGACCGCCGCCATCGTGACCGGCATCGCCGCCGCATGCCGGGCAGTGGGCTGCGCCCTGCTCGGCGGCGAAACCGCCGAGATGCCCGGCGTCTATCAAGATGGCGAATTCGACGTCGCCGGAACGATCATCGGGGTGGTCGAACGCAGCCGGATCGTGGATGGCCGCCATGTGCAGGCGGGCGATGTGCTGATCGGCCTGGCCAGCAGCGGGCTGCACACCAACGGCTATGCGCTGGCGCGGCGCGTGCTGCACGATCTCGACTGGAACGCCCCGCACCCGGCCCTGCACGAAGATGCGCCCAACATTGGCGCGGCGCTCCTGGCCACCCATCGCTGTTACCTGCCGTACATCGAGCGCATTTGGGCCGCGGGCCTGCAGATCAAGGGCATGGCGCACATCACCGGCGGCGGCCTGCCTGGCAATCTGCCGCGCAGCCTGCCCGATGGGCTGGGCGCTTCGATCGAACGCACCGCCTGGACGCCCCCGGCCATCTTCGGGCTGATTCAGCGCCTGGGTCGAACGCCCGACGACGAAATGTTCCGCGCCTTCAACATGGGCGTTGGCTTCGTCTTGATCGTGGCGCCCGACGCGGCCGAAGCCGTTCGACAGGCGCTTGGCCCTGGCGCGTTCGTGATCGGTCATGTGCAGCCCTGGAATGCGGCCGCCGCGCCGCGCATCATCCTTGAATGACTGAGCCAAAGACCATGCCGTCATTCTCGCCGGAAGAAAGAGCCATGCCCGCTTCGCCAGCGCCTGCGCGCCTGGTCGTGATGATCTCGGGCAGCGGCAGCAACCTGCAGGCCGTGCTTGACGCCTGCGCCGATGGCCGCCTGGCGGCGCAAGTTGTCGCCGTCGTTTCTAATCGGCGCGACGCCTTTGGCCTGACGCGCGCTGCACGCGCCGCCGTGCCCACACTCTACTTCCCGCTCAAACCGTATAGCGACGCCGGACGGCCACGCACGGAGTACGACCATGACCTGGCCGAGCGCGTGGCGGCCTTTTCTCCCGATCTCATCGTCTGCGCTGGCTGGATGCAGGTCTTCACGCCGGCCTTCATCGAGCGTTTCGCCGACCGCCTGATCAACCTGCACCCGGCGCTGCCCGGTCAGTTTGCCGGCGTCCACGCCATCGAGCGCGCCTTTACGGCCTATCAGCGCGGCGAAATCGAGTTCAGTGGCATCATGGTGCACCGGGTCGTTCCCGCAGTAGACGCCGGCCCCGTGCTCGAAACGATGACGATTCCGATCTTGCCCACCGACCAGTTGAGCGACTTCGAGGCGCGCGTGCACGCCGCCGAACATCTGCTCCTGGTGCGCGCCATTGCCCGGTTCCTGGCCGGAACCAACCATGATTGACGCCCGTGCCCTTGCCAGAAAGTGGTGATTCTATTTTTATGTCGAGTTCTATGCCAAATAATCCTATGTCGAGTTCTATGCCAAACATCGAACGCGCGCTGCTGAGCGTGCACGACAAATCCCAACTGCTCGACCTGGCGCGTATTCTCGTCGCCCATCAAGTCGAGCTGATCGCCAGTGGAGGCACAGCGCGGGCCTTGACCCTGGCCGGTCTCCCCTGCACCGCCGTCGAAGAGGTGACCCACTCGCCGGAAATGCTCGGCGGGCGCGTCAAGACGCTGCATCCGGCCATTCACGGCGGCATCCTGGCGCGCCGCACCCCGCAGCATCTGGCTGACCTGCGCAACCACGGCATCCAGCCGATTGACCTGGTCGTCTGCAACCTCTACCCCTTCACGCGCACCGTCGCCCGCGCCGGCGTCAGCATGGACGAAGCCATCGAGGAGATTGACATCGGCGGCGTGACACTGCTGCGCGCCGCGGCCAAAAACTTCGAAGCCGTAACCGTGCTGTGCGATCCACAAGACTACCTGACAACGGCGCTGCACGTCGAAAAGGGCGAAGAGGTGCCGCTGGAGACGCGGCGCCTGCTGGCGCTGAAGGCGTTTCGGCACACAGCCGCCTACGACGCCGCCATCGCCAACTGGCTCGGACGTCAGATCGAAGGCGCCGGCGCCTTCCCCGCCGCGCTGACCCTCAGCGCCGATCTGGCGCAAATGCTGCGCTATGGCGAAAATCCTCATCAGCGCGCCGGCTTCTACCGCTGGCCCGACGCCCCCGCCGTACTGACCCAACTGAGCGGCGACAAAGAGATGAGCTTCAACAATTATGTTGATCTCGACGCCGCCTGGAACCTGGCGCAAGAGTTCGAACGCCCCACAATCTCCATCATCAAGCACACCAACCCCTGCGGTCTGGCCAGCGCCGAGACCCTGTGCCAGGCCTATCAGCTTGCCTTTGCTGCCGATCCGGTCAGCGCCTTCGGCAGTGTCATCGCCGCCAACCGCACGCTCGATCTGGCGACGGTCGAGGCCATTGGATCGCTCTTCGTCGAAGTGCTCGCCGCACCCGACTTCGAGCCGGAGGCCTTGCGGGCGCTGAAACGCAAGAAGAACCTGCGCGTGCTCAAGGTGGAGGCCAGGACAGCCTTCCCCTACGTGCTGCGCACTGTGCATGGTGGGCTGCTCCTGCAAACCCCCGACGACACCATCGAACCGCCCGCCGCCTGGCAGGTGGTCAGCCAGCGCCAGCCGACGCCCGACGAGCTGGCGGCGCTCGATTTTGCCTGGCGCGCCTGCAAGCATGTCAAGTCGAACGCCATCGTCTTCAGCACCGCCAACGAGGTGGTGGGCGTCGGCGCGGGACAGATGAGCCGGGTAGACTCGGTGCGCCTGGCCGCCCAAAAGGCGGGCGACAAAGCGCAGGGCGCCGTGGTCGGTTCCGACGCTTTCTTCCCCTTCCCCGATGGCGTCGAAGCGGCGGCCGCAGCCGGCTGCACCGCCATCGTCCAGCCCGGCGGCTCAATGCGCGACGCCGAGATCATCGCCGCCGCCGACCGCCTGGGGCTGGCGATGTGCTTTACCGGCGTGCGGCACTTCCGTCACTGAGATGCGGTCCCCGACGCGTCTATGCTCGGTCATCCGCGGGAAGGCCCCAAAGGTTTGACAAACCTTGAGGGCTTGAGGCTTCCGCAGAATCCGTGGGCAGTCATTCCAAAACGTAGAAAGGTTGTGTACCAATGGTGGACACAGGCAACGCGGCCGGCGCACATGGCGGCTGGCGGCATCTGTTCGATGTCGAACAACAGGTCCCCCTGCTCGATGGCTCGATGCGCACGTATGTCAATTTCGACAACGCCGCCTCCACACCCCCGCTGCAAGCGGTCACGAAGGCGGTGACGGAGTTCATGCCGTGGTACTCTTCGGTGCACCGGGGCAGCGGCTTCAAGAGCCAACTGGCCACCTTTGCCTATGAAGAGGCGCGGCGCATCGTTTTGCGTTTCGTCGGCGCCAACCCGGACGAACACGTCTGCCTTTTTGGCAAGAACACAACCGAAGCCCTCAACAAACTGGCGCGGCGCCTGCCCCTGCCGCCGGGTCGTGATGTGATCCTCGTCTCGCTGATGGAGCATCACTCGAACGATCTGCCCTATCGCGCCGTCGCCGAGGTCGTGCACATCGCTGTGCGGCCCGACGGCAGTCTGGATGAGGACGACTACGACCGCAAACTGGCGCAGTATGACGAACGCATTGCGCTCGTCGCCATCACCGGCGGCAGCAACGTCACCGGCATCATCAACCCGGCTCGCCGTCTGGCCGCCAAAGCCCATGCCGCCGGCGCCCACTTCCTGCTCGATGTCGCACAACTGGCGCCCCATCGCCCGGTTGACATGCGCCGCCTGGACGATCCGACGCACTTCGACTACGTCGCCCTCTCAGCGCACAAACTCTACGCCCCCTTTGGCATCGGCGCCCTGGTTGGCCGGCGCGACACCTTCAGCCAGGGCGACCCCGACCTGCGCGGGGGCGGCACCGTCGAAATGGTGACCGAGGACGACGTCTTCTGGAGCGCGCCGCCCGACCGCGAGGAAGCGGGTAGCCCCAACGTGGTGGGAGCGGTGGCGCTGGCGTCGGCCATCCAGCAGTTGCAGCAGGTGGGCGCCCATGGCATGGAAAGCGTCGCCGCCCACGAAGCCGAACTGACCGCCTATGCCTTACAGGCGCTGCGACGCGTGCCTGATCTGGTCGTCTTCGGCGATGCCGACCCGGCGCGGGCCGCCGAGCGTCTGGGCGTCATTCCATTCGCTCTGCGGTATGTGCAGCATTTCCTTGTCGCCTCGGTCCTGGGTCACGAGTTCGGCATCGGTGTGCGCAACGGCTGCTTCTGCGCCCACCCCTACATCCTGCACCTCCTGCATGTCGAAGCGCAGCAGGTCAGCGAGTTGCGCACACATCTGCTGGCGCATGACCGCACCAATATGCCGGGGTTGGTGCGCATCAGCTTCGGGTTGTACAACACCCTGGCCGAAGTGGATTACCTGATCGAGGCGCTGAGCAAGATCGCCCGCGGCGACTATCGCGGCGATTACATACAAAACCCGGCCACCGGCGACTTCACCCCCAGAGGCTGGCAGCCCGCTTTCAAGTCGTATCTTCCCTGGTTGTAACCTGGAAAATCTGACGGGTCTTTGAAATCGGATGAATTTCGGACGCTTTTCGGACGCTGGTCTGCTACACTCTGGCTCGAAGAGGGAATAGCGCCGTCAGTGAGCGAGCTGCGAAAGACGGCGCTTTTCCCGGTCAATCCCCATTCTCACCCGTGCGCTGGCCGTGGGCGCCCCCCCCTCACGCCGCTACGCAACGGGCAAGTTCACAAAGGGACGCCGCCGTGGTACAGCGCCAGGAACACCTGTTCGTCATTCGGATGTGGCTCGAACACGACGACGCCGGCCCGGTCAACCAACCGCTTCCGGCAGCGCCGTGGGGTCCGGGCTGGCGCGGCGTCATCCAGCATGTGCCGTCCGGTGAACGCACCTATTTCATCCATTCCGCCGACCTTGCCGAGTTCTTGCGCAGTCACCTGCTTTGTCAACTTCCCGCAGCGTCTTTCCCCGGAATACACCAGACCTGACAGGTGCGCCATGCGACTTTCTTGCCTGACAGACCTCTCGCTGGCGCACCTGTCAGGTCTTTCCCCGGAATACACCAGACCTGACAGGTGCGCCGTGCGACTTTCTTGCCTGACAAACCTCTCGCTGGCGCACCTGTCAGGTCTTTCCCCGGAATACACCAGACCTGACAG
>CAZOLV010000120.1:0-12481 GCA_964580725.1 uncultured Anaerolineae bacterium
TTAGAGACCTGTCAGGTTTTGGTTTCTTGATTGATTCGATTGTAGGCGGTCTGTGTTAGATTTGCGCTAGCGCGCCGTTAGCAGAGTGTTAGAGTGTGGCGGGATCGAGCAGTAAATTCAGGGCTGACTGCTGCGGGGCCGTTTCCTGCTCCAGCCAGGCGAGCCACGCCAGCGCCTCGGCGGCGGTTTCATGGCACATTTCCGGCATGGGGCGCAGGCGCACGCAGACGAGCGGGCGCGTGGGCTGGCCGAAGAGCCGGCAGCGGTTGTCGTCGGTCAGTTGTACGCAACGCACCCCGGCCGGCTTGCCGTTGAGCATTCCGGGGATAGGAGAGGAAATCGAAAGAGCGACACAGCAGGCCCCGCAACCGATGCGGCATTCCATCGGCTCTTCGCCTGTCACGGTGTGCGCACCGCCATCGTCGCCGTCGCCTGGGCAGTGGGCATGATGATGATTTCATTGATATTGACATGCGCCGGCCGCGTCGCACAGTAAACCACCGCATCGGCGACATCGGCGGCGGTCAACGGCATCAGACCTTGATACACCCTGGCCGCCCGCGCTTCATCGCCGTCGAAACGCACCAGGCTGAACTCAGTCTCGACCATGCCGGGGTCCACCGTGCTGACCCGTACCTGCGTGCCGAGCAAATCCATGCGCATGCCCTGGGTCAGCGCGTTGACGGCGTGTTTGGTGGCGCTGTAGACGTTGCCCGCCGGATAAACCTGGTGCCCGGCAACCGAACCGATGTTGATCACGTGGCCGCGCTGGCGCGCAACCATGCCCGGAATCACCGCCCGGCTGACATAGAGCAGACCCTTGATGTTGGTGTCAATCATCTCTTCCCAATCGGCCACTTTACCCTCGTGCAGCTTGTCCAGCCCGCGGCTCAGACCGGCGTTGTTGACCAGAATGTCAATCGCCGCCCAGGTCGGCGGCAGGTTGGCCATGACGGCAGTCACCGCCGCCCCATCGCGCACATCGAGCGTCAGCAGGTGCATCTCCACGCCAAATTCGGCGAACAGGCTGGCGGCCAGCCGGTCTAGCCGGTCACGGCGACGAGCGGCCAGCAGTAAACGCGCATCGAGCGCCGCAAAGGCGCGGGCGCACGCTTCCCCAATGCCGCTGCTGGCCCCGGTAATCAAAACAGTCCTGCCGTTCAGTGATGACATGTCGAAATCAACTCCTGCACAAGGCGGAAGGTCCCCGATTCACCCATCGCATCGTTTTGTGGTACAATGACGTCAATACCGTCCGTCAGAGAAAGAAGGTCGCTGTGTCGAAACGCAATGTACGCCAACTGATCCTGGTCTTCATCGCCATCGTGCCCCTGGTGGCGCTCGATCAGTATACCAAATGGCTGGCCGTGTCGCAACTCCGGGGAACAGAGGGCGTGGTCTTCATCCCCAACTACTGGAACTTCTATTTCGTCGAAAACCGGACGACGGCTTTCAACCTGACGTCGTGGATTCCGGAGAACATCCGCATCGCCGTCGTCGTGACGATCACTCTCGTCACGATCGGCTTCATCGGCTGGTACACCCTGGCGGCGCGGCGCCGGCCCTTGCTGCTCACCTCGTTTGCCCTGATCGGCGCCGGCGGCCTGGGCAACCTGATAGATCGTTTCAACCACGGCTTCGTGGTAGATTTCGTCCACTGGCACATCGGCGACGTCTTCGACTGGCCGGTTTTCAATCTGGCCGACAGCATGATTGTCGTTGGCGTGATCCTCTTGATGCTCGACACCTGGCTCACCCAGGATGAGGTCCCGGCCGACGCCAGCCTGTCGAGCCAACCTCAGTAACAGGAACAGCCCTATGACTTCTGGCCGCTGGCGACGGTGGGCGCTCTGGGCATCCCTGGCGCTGACGCTGATCCTCTTCGTCGTTTTCCGGGGCATCGAAAACCAACTGCAAGCCGCCGGCGTCGTTGCGCTGGAGCTGGCCTTCACGCCAGCGCGCGCCGCCCAGATTGTACAGGGCTGGCCGGCCGCCGGTCGCAGCATGGCGCGTACGGCGCTCTGGCTCGATTTCATCTTCATCGTCGCCTACGCCGGCGGGTTGGCGCTGCTGTTCAGGCTGCTCGCCGATCATCCCGCGCTGGCGCGCTGGTCATCATGGCTGCGACGCCTGGCCTGGGCGCCATTGCTGGCCGGCGCGCTCGATGTGATCGAAAACAGCGCCCTGTTCGGCGTCATCGCACAGATTCCGCCGGCCGGGCCGCCTCCACCGGCCCTGGCTCTCCTGACGATGGGCGCTGGCCTCTGCGCCAGCCTCAAGTTTGGCCTGGTCGGCCTGACGCTGCTCATCGTTGCGGCAGCGGGCGGCGCCGTCCTGCGTGCGCACGCCCGCCGCGCCCCATAGCCACGCAGCTACCGCTCACCGCAGCGGCGCGCCCATCAAACCGCCCAACCACCAAGCCAACATCGTCACAACGCCGATGATGATCGCCGGTTGCTGGAACGGCCCGGTCACATCGCCGCTGAATTTGCGCAAGCCGGTCTGGCGCAACACAACGATCGGCGCCAGGACGAACGCCACGATCATCACCCGAATCGGTACGATTTCGAGCGCCACGCAGGCAACCAGCAACGCCAGTGCCGCCGCGATGATGCCGTAGACCAGCAGGTGCGCCACACGTTCGCCTGTCAGCCCCACCGTGTTGACATACCCGGCCTGGCTGTCGCACTCACGATCGCGCAATTGGTTGAACAACTGCCCGTAGAGCGAAATGGCGACGACGAACGCACAGGGCAGCAGCCAGCGCCAGCCGCCGGACTGGAAGGTGAAGTATGCGCACAAGAACTGCAGTGCTGCCAGCAGCAGCACGTGCGAGATCAAGTCGGCGCCCGGAATCGCCTTCAAGCGCACAGCACGCCAGGAATAGAGCAGACCGAGCAGCAGACAGAGGACGCCCAACGTGAAAGGGCGCCAGCCGGCCAGCGCATAGGAGGCCGCAGCGCCAAGCGCCGTCACCAGGCTGGCGATGTAGGCAACCTGCGGTGAGACGGCGCCGGCGGAGATCGGGTTGCGCAACACCTTGTGGGCGTCGCGGGCGTCATCGTCGGCATCTTCCACATCATTGATCATGAAGGCAAAGGCCACAGCCAGCAGGTTGCCGATCAACGTGGCCACGAGCGGCGCCGAAAACTCGAACGCACCCGCGACATTGAACCCAAAAAAGGTTGTCACCAGAACGAAGCCGACGAACTCGTCGACGCGTGTCAGTCGCCAGGCCAGCGTTGCCCGGCGCGCAATGATCGAGACCATGAATGAATCCTTTCTCTTGTACCTTACGAAGAATGCAAGTTGCGGAAACTCGCCGCGGTTACGAAGTTAGCCGCCCGGCCACCAGCAGAACATCCACGATGTCAACGTCGCCGTCGCCCAAGCCCTCGTTGTCCACGTCGAAGTTACGGTCATAGCTGCCAAGACGTGTGAAGTCGTTCCAGGCGTTGGCCACGCGTGTGATGTCCAGAACGTTGGTGGTTCCGTTGCAGTCGGTGTCTGACCAGGCGTCGCTGAAGGGGGCCAGATAGCCGCCGATGAGCGCACGGCAGACCGGGCAAAAAACGCCGCTGGCCGGTTCGGTGCGAATACGCAGCATCAGGCAGTCGTTGGTCGCTCGGAACCACTCGTTATAGGTGCAACCGGGCAAACAAGTCGTGCCCGGCATCCCATACCAGCGGGGGCAGCCAGGGGTATCATCGCAATTGGCGCGCAGGGGGTTGCCGCCGTTGTTGGGGCCAAAACTGTACTCGTCGCCGAGCAGGGCGAAGCTGTGACTGAACTCGTGAATCGCCACCTGCGGCCCGAACTGCGGGAAGCGGTGGTAGGCCACAGCAAAGTTGACGCTGCCAGAGCCACCATACTCGTTGTTGTTCACCAGAACGATGATCTTGTCGTGCGGCGCCTGACTGGCCAGCGGCAGGATGATGTCGCCGTCGCAACAGATCAAGCGCGGCGTGCCGAAGCAGTTGTAGACGCACGCCAGATCGGTGGTGCTTGGAATGGCACGCACATTGATCACATTGGGGCGCAAGCTGTACGGTTCGATCTGGCGAAAGTAACTCGCCATGTACGCCACATCGGAGCGAAAGATGTCGAGACTGGCGGTGGTGGTGTAGTCGTCGCCCAGGAAGAGGATGTCCAGGCAGTTGTCGCCGCAGCAGGGTGTGGAAATGTCCTCCCACGTTTCGGTGGGCGCCTGCGCCGTGCGCTGCACGCGTTCGTTCAACCCGGTTTCGCGCAGGAGCAGGTTGCCTTGCAGATCGTAGATCTCGATGCCGTCGGCGCCGGGGAGATCGGCAATGCTGACCACCGTGTCGAGCGTATCGAGCACAATGGGGGGGCCATGCTCGGCGTCATCTTGACCCTGACTTTGACCTTCACTCTCGGCCCAGGGCGCCCCCCAAACGGTCTTGCCCAGGGCAAACTGCTGCGTGGCCACGACGCCGCCGCGCGCATCGGTCAAGACCAGGGTGTAGAGATCATCAGGGTCTTGCGGGCTGCCGCTTTGAGTGGCGTAACCGGCGCGCCCCTCGATGCCGGTCAGGCTAAACTGGCCGCGCTCGAAGTGCAAACTGAAGAGCAGGATGGGTTGTGCGGGGCCAGCCAGGGCCAGCGAAACGCTGGCGCACAGCCAGAGTCCAAATGCGACCGACAGACTGGCGCCCAACTGGCGCGCCCGGCGGCGGTTCATTCCGGCAGGCATGGCGACACCTCCACGACTGATGATCACACGAGGATGACAAAATTCTGGCGTGCATTATAGCGATGGCGGGATATTCTCCCAAATCAGAAGCCGGACGCTGTGCGAGCGTCCGGCTTCGACGTCCATCTATTCAGGTGGAGCTGAGGGGATTCGAACCCCTGACACCTACACTGCCAGCGTAGTGCTCTCCCAGCTGAGCTACAGCCCCAGTCAACACGATCATCCCGAGCAGTGGAGCTGAGGGGATTCGAACCCCTGGCCTCATCAGTGCGATTGATGCGCTCTCCCAACTGAGCTACAGCCCCATGCTGGCCCGAAGTATACCCGTCAGCCCGTTTTTTGTCAAGCTGTCAGTTGACAAACTTCCCGCTTGCTTGTATGCTTCAACCGCCAGGTGTTCGACATGCACCCGGCGCTCAACAATCTCCCGACTTCGATACGATTCCTGTCACGCCCGTACCTCCAGGAGGTCATCATGACTCAAACTGTTTTGCCCACAGGCGCGTCGGCGGCTGCCGGCGTGCGCCGCTCGCTACACATCGCCGTTGACAAATACCGTCACGCTGGCCCCTTCTTGCCCAATTTGCGTGGGTGCGAAAACGACGCCCGTGCGATGCGCCAGTTGCTGGCCAGTCGCTTTGGTTTTCAAGACCGCCACGCCACGCTGTTGGTCAACGAACAGGCCACCCGCCAGGCCATTCTGGATGCCTGGCGCACATTGATCGCTCAGACCGGAGCCGACGATACCGTCTTCATTCAATACAGCGGTCATGGCTCGCAGATGCGCGATGTGCACGGCGACGAAGAAGATGGCATGGACGAAACGATCCTGCCGCACGACACGCGCGACCCTGGCCGTCAGGTGTTCGACATCAACGACGACGAGATCATGGTTTTGGTGAACGACCTGGCGGCCAAAACCGACAACATCGTGATCCTGTTCGACTGCTGTCACTCTGCCAGCGCCACCAAGTCGGTCGGCGAGAGCGTCGAAATGGTGCGTCGCGTGCTACCCGATCCGCGCGATCCGCCGCTGCCGACGTCTGGGGCGCGCAGTGTTGGCCCTGTCAGTCATGGCCCCAGCGGCTGGTTGCCGGTCAATGATCGGCTGGTGTTCATGGCGGGCTGCCGCGACGACGAAGAAGCCAACGAATACCGGGCGCTAGACGGCGCTCGATTCGGCGCCCTGACCTTCTTTCTGATGCAAGCGCTGCAAGCGGCTGCGGCTGACGCTTCGTTTCGTGATGTCTTCGAAAGCGCCGCCGCCGATGTGGCGGCGCGCTACAAACAGCACCCACAGATCGAAGGCGCACTCGACCGGATGCTCTTCAGTCGCCAGTTCGTTGGCCAGGAACCCTTCTTCCACGTCGCGCGGGTGGATGCGGCCGGCCGCCTGGTAGAGATCGGCGCCGGGGCCGCTCACGGCCTGCACATTGGTTCACAGTTTGCCATCTTCCCGCCGCGCACGCGTCGCTTCGACCGGCCCGAACGGCGGCTGGCGACCGCCGTTGTCGTCGCCGCCGGCGGTTCCACCAGCCAGCTACGCCTGCCGGACGATTGCGACCCAACCCTCATCCCCAACCGGGCGCGCTGCGTCGAAACGCTGCGCAATTCGGGCGATCAGAGCCTGCGCGTGCGTGCGACCATCGCCGCCGAGGCGGCCAGTCTGCTGCCCGCTCTCGAGATCGAGCTGAACCAGTCTGGTCTGCTGCGCCTGACGGCTGAGGACGATGGGGCCGATGTGCAGGTGACGGCAGATGCACAGAACGTGCACCTGCTCTTCCCCGACGGGCGTCCGCTGATGCGCCCCCTGGCGCGTCAGCAGGCCGGCCTGGCGCAGGAGATTCGGCGCCGGCTGGAAGCCACGGCCCGCTTCCAAAACGCCCTGCAGATCGAAAACCCCACATCGGGCCTGGCGGACGCGCTGCAGATCGAGGTGGAGCGCCTGGCAACGCCGCAGGCCAACACCGGCGAGCCGCTCATGCCGCGCCAGGGCGGCGACCTGGTGCTGGACGAGGGCGAACCGTTCCTGCTGCGCTTCACAAACAAGGGCGCCAGCCCGATCCACGTCACTCTGCTCGCCTTCAGCGCAGACTGGCAGATCAGCAAGCTCTATCCGGGACGGGACAACGAGTTCCCGCCGCTGCTGCCCGGTCGCAGTCACACCCTGAATTTCCCGCAAGGCGCCACGGTGACGCCGCTGCCCTACGCCGCCAACGCTTCGACCGACGTTTTCAAGTTCTTCGTCACGACCCAACCGGTAGATTTCTCGGTGTTGACCCAGGCGGCGCAGCGCGGCGCAGCGCCGGCAGGATTGGACGCACAGGCGCCGCTGGCGCGGCTGTTGTGGCAGGCAGGCGCCCAGGCGGCACGCGCCGCTCCACAGACGAGCAGCCGCGGCTCTCCAGATGACTGGGCCACGGGCACCCTACGTCTGACGGTGCAGCGTGATGTGCCGGCGGGACTGCCCGCCACCTCGCTGGCCCCCGGCTTCGACCGCACAAGCCTCAATGGCACCGATGTGATCGTGCGCAAGTCGCCCACGTTGGGCGCCACGGTGAACCCCGGTCACTGGTCGCTCGAACATCCCGAAGACACCCTGCAACCGCCCAATGCCCTCGCCGCCGTGCGGGGCATCACCCCGTATCAGTTGCCCATGCCGCTCGGCGCAGGGCGACGCAGCGCCGGCGCCGAAGCGGACGTTTCCTATCTTGACATCTCGTCGCAAACGGGCGACATCAGCCCCGATTCGCTGTTGAGCCTCGAACTGCCGACCGATGAAGACGCACAAGGTTTCGTGGCAGTGGCAACCGACGGCGAGGCCTACTACCCGGTCGGCTACGTGGGGGCCAGCCTGCCGGCGGGCAGCACGATAGAGGGCGTAGCCGGCGCTCCGTTGGGCACGCGCACGATCACGCAGCCGATGCAGACGCTGCAGATGGACTGGCTGCCGCCAGGACCAACCACGCGCGGCCTCGGACGCACGGTGCGCCTCTACCTGTACAAGATCAGCGGCCAGCAGATCCCCGACATCGGTCTGCGCCACGCCCGCCTGACGCCGGGGGGCGAGGTCGAATACACGCCGGTGCGCGACGGTGATCTGGAGGGGGTGACACAGGCGGCGCTCTTCGTGCACGGTTTCACCTCCGACACGCGCTGGATGGTGCATGGGCCGGCGCAGTGGTTACTGAGCGAAGGGGTGGACTATCGCGTCTTGACGTTCGATTACGAAACCTTCAACACGTCGGTGGCCGACAACGCCCAGGCGCTGTATCAGGCGCTGGTCAAGGCTGGTTTTCGCACCGAGGATGGGCGCGAGCTGCATGTCTACGCCCACAGCCTCGGTTCGCTGGTGTCGCGCACCATGATCGAGAAGTGGGGCGGAGCGGCCTTTGTGGATCGGCTGACGATGGCTGGGCCGCCCAACGCCGGGACGCCGCTGGCAAAGTACGGCAAGCAGGCCATTACCTGGTTGGGCAGCGTGCTGCTCAACAGCGCCGCGCCCACCGTTCCGGCGCTCATCGGTAGTTGGTTCTTGAAGCAGGCGCTGCAGCAGGCGGTTTCGACCAACGACATGGAACCCGATTCACCGCTGCTGAGCGAAATCAACGGTCAGCCGCACCCAGAGCACGTGCGCTACCTGGTGTTGGCCGGCCGCAACGAGCAGCGGCCGGTGTCTCCGCAGGCCACCTGGCAGAGCATTGCGCAGAAGACGTTGGGCAGCGTGGTGGACTTTGGTCTCGACATTCTGTTCCAGGGGCAGCATGACCTGGCCGTCGGCGTCAAGAGTGCGCGCGGTGTGCGTCAGGTTGACCCGGCGCAACAGCAGGTGGTGGAAATGGCTTGTAATCACTTCGGCTACTACGGCTCACCCGATGGCCAGGAGGCCATCCTGCGCTGGCTGAGCGCCTGAGCCGTGCGCTCACTGCCATAAAATCAATCGAACGCCCGCCGGTTGCGCCGGCGGGCGTTCGATTCTGGATTGGAACGGGCGGCGGGATGTTGGGCGCGTTCGCTTGCAGGTTGGATTGGGCTGGCGTGCAGGTGCTTACAGGTAATCGCGCAGTTGGCGCGCCCGGCTTGGATGGCGCAAGCGGTTGAGCGCTTCAGCCTCGATCTGGCGAATACGCTCACGGGTCAAACCGAACTTGTTGCCCACCTCTTCCAGAGTGTAGGTGCGCCCATTGTCCAGCCCGTAGCGCAGACGCAGGATGCGCGCCTCGCGCGGGGTAAGGGTTTCCAGCAGTTCTTCCAGCTTTTCACGCAGCAGGCTGTTGCCCGCCACATCGGGCGGTGATGGCGAATCTTCATCTTCGATGAAGTTGCCAAGCGTGCTCTCTTCTTCTTCGCCCACCGGTTGTTCCAACGAAACGGGATGACGCGAAATGCGCAGCATCCAGCGCACCTGGATCGAATCGAGACCCATGGACTCGGCGATTTCTTCCGGTTGGGCGGGGCGGCCAAGTTTCTGTTCGAGCTGGCGGGCAGTGCGGTAGAGCTGGCGAATGCGGTCGCCCATGTGCACCGGCAGGCGGATGGTGCGCCCCTGGTCGGCCAGGGCGCGTGTGATGGCCTGGCGAATCCACCAGGTGGCGTAGGTGCTGAGCTTGTGGCCGCGCTCCGGCTCGAACTTGTCCACGGCGCGCATCAGCCCCAGGTTGCCTTCCTGGATCAAATCGGCAAACGGTACGCCCTGGCCCATGTAGCGTTTGGCCACGCTGACCACCAGGCGCGTATTGGCCCGAATCAAGTGCTCGCGCGCCGCTTCGCCCTGACGTGACAGATCGAGCAGCGAGTCGAGTTCCGGGTAGCCGCCGCCGCGCAAACGCCGGCGCGCCAGGCGTCCTTCGGCCAATTGTTTGGCCAGGGTCATCTCGTGTTCGGGCGTCAGCAGGGGAACCCGTCCCATCTCGCGCAGGTAGAGCGTCAACGGATCGTCGGTCGGCATTTCGCTCAGGTCGAGGTCAATATCAACGTCGAGCAGTTGTACAGTGTCGAACTCTTCCGTAGTCGTTTCATCGGGAAGCGGGCCAACATCGGCCTGGGCCGAGTCAGCATCGGGAAACAGCTCGATGCCCAACTCCTGCAGGCGCGCAAGCAGTTCTTCCAACGCTTCGATTTGGTCTTCGGCTTGCGGCCAAATCTTCAGAATATCATCGAAAAGCAAGTAACCACGAGATTGCACCAGCGCTTGTAACTCTGCCAGCGCCCGTTCGACTTCGGGCATGACCGGCGAAAGTACGACGCCATTGTTGTTAGCGCCGGTTGCGTCCCCGTGAGCAGCCAATGCCTTCAATAGGCACCTCCTCACCCATCTTGCAGCAGTCGTTGTTATTACAGGCAGTATAACATACGGCTTGCGCAACGTCAACAGTCAAATTTTGGCAAATCTGGCCCAACTACCAACCAAGCACGCGAAAACCGTTGAATTCGCCCGTAAAAGACTGGCGCTCGACCTCGACCTCGGTCACCACTGCGCCAGACGGGCCTCGATGGCACCAACTCACCACCTGGGCAACAGCGCCGGCGTCGCCTTCGAACACCGCTTCGACCGAGCCATCGGCGCAGTTGCGCACCCATCCACTGACGCCGGCGGCCTGCGCCTGGCGTCGCGTGCTTTGGCGAAAGAAGACGCCCTGCACAATGCCCCGAATCCTGACTTGCACACGCATCGGTTGGTTTTCCAAGATCGGCCGGCCTCCATTAGATAGTCGCCGCATTCTCGCCGTATCTGTGCTGCATGTTCGCTGCCAATGTGTCGCATTTTTCTGGCAAAACCCCAGGTGCAGCCCGACGATGCGGCTCATTGGCCCGGCGGCGGCGGCAGCGTGGGGCCGACCAGAAAGACGGCGCGCCACGGCTGGTACTTGCTGACGAATTTTTCCTGACGCACCACCTGGTCGCCCTGCTTGATGATCCGGGTGACAACGACGTCGCGGCCATCTACTGCCCAATCCACCTGTTTCTTGGCGCCTGGCGCCAGCGTGGGGTCGAGCTGATTCAGCGGCGGCTCGGGCTTGCGCACATTGCTGATCTCTGGCCCCACCTTCTCGACGGTGCGGGCGGGCTTGCTGCCGTAGAGGTTGATCGTCAAGCGTCCCTGCGCCAGATCAACGTCGCTTTCGACCAGCAGATAGGCGCCGGTGTCGTTGCGGAAACGGAAATCTACGCTGGGCGTGTAGATCGTTGCATCCATGCCTGGTTCGCCGTACCAACTGACGACGTAGCCGTGCGCCCACCGCTCGACGATCGGCATTCCGCCCCAGAACGCGGCGCGGAAGACGGTGGTCGAAACCTGGCAGATGCCGCCGCCAATCCCAACCGCCGTGCGGTCTCCCCAGATGACGAGCGAATCCTCATAACCGTTGGCCGCCGACACATCGCCCACCGCCCGGTTGAACGAGAAGATGCCATCGGGTGGAATGACGACCCCCTGCAACTGCCGTGCGCCTTGCACGATGTTGGCCACCCGTGTGGCGGTGGAGCCTTTGAACACGGTCACGCCGCTGGCAACCAGTTCACGAATGCCCATCTGCTCCAGATCGCGCATATCAACCTCTGGCTTGACGATCTGCAGCGGCAGTTCGACGGCGGCGCTGCCGGCGCTGAGCGCGGCCAGCGTGCGCGTGATGGTTTCGTTGACAGCGAGCGCCCGCCCCGGCTGGCTGGGCGTCAGTACGCTCAGGCGTGCGGTGGCCGGATCGAAGTCGAGACGGGCAGAACGCGCCGGGCGCGCCAGGCTCTCTGCCAACCCGGCGACGAAGGCGCGCACTGCGGCCTCATCGGTTTGCAGCGCCAGCGTCATAGCGCCATTGGCGCCGATCTGCGGGATGATGCGCAGCCAGGCAGCCACCTGCACCGGATCCACGGCGAACATTTGGGGAGGCTCGTCGTTGGCGGCGTCGCCGGCAAAGGAGAAGAAGAGCGGCTGGCGCAGCAGCCGTTGCGCCTGGGCCGCCGTCGCCTCGACATCCCCGACCGTGGGCTGAATCTCGCGCACGACCACATCTACGACGCCGCCGCTGCCCTGCGCCAAGCGCGTCTGCACGGCGGCCCAAGTCGTTTGCAGGTCAACATCGCGCCCCACCTGCGCCGGCGTCACGACAACCTGCACCCCTTCGATGGCGATGGCGGCGTCCCGCGCCGGCTGTTCGATCGCCTGGGCGATGCGGTTGAGCAGATCGTTGACCTGCGCCTCGCCCACGCGCACGACCGGCGCCAGATCAACGCCGTCGCGCAGCAGTTGCCACTGGGCGGCCAGGGCAGCCAGCGGGCTGGCGCGCCGGCCCTGCTCGTAGGCCAGTTGCGCCGTGGCGTCAGCGTCAACCTCCAGGCCCAGGGTGGCGCCGGAAAGCGACCAGGCCTGATCATCGAAGCGCAGGAGAATGTCCGGCCCTTGATAGGGCATCAGCCGCTCCTGCAGGCGTGCCGCAGCCTGACTGCGCGTCAGCTCGTTCAACTCGACGCCCGCCACGCGCACGCCAGGATAGATGCGTCCGGCGTAGCGCAACTGCAGCGCCGTCACCCCGCTGATGGCCAGCAGCAAGAGCAGACCAAACCACAAACCAAACAGCAGCCAGACGCCTGGCCGCCGTCGCACATGTTTACCCGGCCGTACGGCCTGTTTGGAGGAAATCGTTCTCATCGTCATGCGCCGGATTTTATCACCACGCAAGCCAGACGGCAAGCGGTTACAGACTGGAAACTAAAAACTCGGGGGGGGGGGGGGGGGGGGGGGGGGGGGGGGGGGGGGGGGGGGGGGGGGGG
>CAZOLV010000121.1:0-3895 GCA_964580725.1 uncultured Anaerolineae bacterium
GAAGATCGAAGATGGAAGATGGAAGATCGAAGATCGAAGATCGAAGATGGAAGATGGAAGATGGAAGATGGAAGATGGAAGATGGAAGATGGAAGATGACCGCCGCCCGATCAGCGCGCCGCCCGATCAGCGCGCCGCCTGGCGTAAGCGATCGCTTCCTCGCGGCTTACCAGGTGCAACCGATCCAGGATGCGGCCCATGTGATACTTGACCCCTTCTTCGGTCAGATGCAGCGTCGCGCCGATTTCCTTGTACGTCATCCCACGCACTACCAGATTCAGGATCTCCCATTGCCGCGGCGTCAGCTCGGCCGGCGCGCTCTCTTTCCCCTTTTCGCCCCCCCTCATCTCATCTTCTCTGGCAGAGGCGGCTGTCAGGTCAGCCACCAGGCGAACGGCCAGGGCCGGCGGTAGCGGCGCTTCGCCGCGCATGACGTCGCTCAGCAGCGCGACCAGTTTGTTTGCATCCAGGCTTTTTAGCAGATAGCCGGAGGCGCCGGCTTTGATCGCCTGGAACAGATCATCCTCTTTTTCCGACACGGTCAGCATGACGATCCTGACCTCCGGCATCTCCGCCTTGATCGCCTGCACGGCCTCCAGGCCGTTACAGCGCGGCATCTGTAAATCCATGATGATCAGGTTGGGGCGTAGGTCGCGCGCCAGCTCCTGCGCCTCCAGGCCATCGTGCGCCAGGCCGATGACGTTGATCCCGCGCGCCAGCAGCAGGTTACGTAGACCGTCCAGAAAGAGCGGATGATCGTCGGCCAGCAGCACGCGCATGGCCGACACATCACTCTGCTCCCCCACCTGGGAGGCGAGGCAGGGCACAGTGAGCAGCACCTCAGTCCCCCGCCCAGGCGCCGAGCGCACCTCCAGTCGGCCGCCCACCTGCGCCGCCCGCTCGCGCATCACGCTGAGGCCAAAGTGACCCTCACCCCCGGCCCCTTTCCCTACTAGAGCTTGCCTTGAGCCTGTCGAAGGAGAGAGGGGAGCATCGCCCTCTACGCTGTGAGGAGAGGGTTGGGGTGAGGGGTGAGGAAACCCCACGCCATCATCCACAATGATCATCTGCGCCTGCTCATCAGTAGAATTGAAAATCACTTCGACGCGGGTCGCAGCCGCGTGCTTACGCACGTTCGCCAGCGCCTCCTGCGCGATGCGCACGACCTGCTCCTCCACGGCCGGCGCAAAAGGCGCACAGGGTGAATCGTCCGGATAGCTCAGGCTGGCTCGGATGCCGTAGCTCTCCGAGAACTGGCGCAGATAGGCTTCCAGGGTCTCGCGAAAATCGCCTGAAGGCGTGGCCGGCCGACGCAGTCCCAAGATGTAGTTGCGGATGTCGGTGTGTGCGTCCTGCGCGGCCTGGGTCATCTGCCGCAGGTTGGTCTGCGCCGCGGCCGTCTGGCCTTCGGTCAGCAGGACCTGCACGGCCTGCAACTGCACGTTGATGTAGCCCATCACCTGGCCCAGGCCATCGTGCAGTTCACGGCTCATGTGTTCCCGCTCCTCGACCGCGGCCAGCGCGCGCTCCTGCACCACCACTTGCGCTTGCGCGCCCTGGCGCTGGTCAATTTCCTGGCGCAGCCGCGCGTTGGTCACCGTCAGGTCAGC
Organism: uncultured Anaerolineae bacterium; assembly: GCA_964580725.1. Taxonomy (GTDB): domain Bacteria; phylum Chloroflexota; class Anaerolineae; order SSC4; family Amarolineaceae; genus Amarolinea. The sequence goes on from CAZOLV010000121.1 coordinate 1,611, forward strand.
GGTGCGCTCGGCCACGTGCGTCTCCAGGGTGGTCACCTGATCGCGCAGCCTGGCCGTGGCGCTGTTGAACGACTCGGTCAGGAAGCCGATCTCATCGTGATAGTGGATCGGTATCGTCATCCCCAGGTCGCCGGCGTTGACGCGACGCACGCCGGCCAGCAGGCTCTCCAACGACTGCACCAGATTGCGGTGAAAGACGGTGGTGAAGCCGATCACGGCTGCCGCGCTCGTGACGATGATCAGATAGGCCAGGGGCCAGAGCAGCGCGTGCAGATGGCGGCGAAAGTCCAGGTAGTAGTCCTGCAGCACCCCCTGCGGCCCACTGGCGATGATGGCTGTACTGTCGGAGGCCAGACGGCCGAAGTCAACGTATTGAGGCGCTGCAATCTTACCCCGTCCCTGTCCTGCCAGGAGAGGGGTTGGGGGCGAGGTGGCGCCGATGACCCAGATGCTCGCCGATGGCTCGTCGTCGGGGCGATACACCAGATCCGCCGGCAAGCGATCGTAGCTGAACTCGAAGACGCCGCTGGCGTACAACACCGCCTGGAAGGTGAAGACATTCTGCCGCCGGCGGAACGCCGGCACGCGCTCCCAGGTGACGATCAACCGGTCGGCCTCCTGGCGGGCGTAGACGCCGCTGCCCGCCTCGCCGGCCTCCGGGATCAGATCGAGGAGCAGCGGGAAGAGAAAGGGGGTATAGCTGCCGTGATGATAGGTATAATCGGGATAGACCCATGGGCTGCGCACGTTGCGACCAATGGCGATGGCGCCATCGTTGTGGATGTACACCGTGTCGTAGGCCCTGCCGTAGAAGGGAAAGGTGAATGCCAGCCGGGCGCTGGCGCTGCGTTCAGTCGCCCGCTCAGCCGGGCCGGCTGCGTCGCGTAGGCCCAGATTCACGCCCAGGCCTTGCCCTGGGCCTGCCGAAGGGTCGCGCTCGAAATGGAACGGTGCCAGACTGATGTCGTAGCCGCCGGCCGCGTTGGGCGTGAAGCGCAACGTGCGCTGGGCGGGGAAAGTGGGGCGATAGTCTGCCGCATAGGTCGGCGTGATCAGCCAGCCGACCGCACTCAAGACGGTCAACAGCGCCACTACTGCCACACCCACCAGCCGCACCATGAACGTAATTGTCTCTGGCAGCGTGTTGAGGTAGACCACGGCGAAGGCAGCCAGGGTGACCATCATACCGATGGAAAGAATGATCTGAAACAGTTCCGGCGGCAGGTAGTAGAAAGATCGCAGGATGTTCAACAGGCTGGCCGCAAAGGGCAACAGGTAGATCAGCGCCATGTCACGCGCCGCCGTCGCGGCCTGACCCTGGAGGCGCCATGAACCTGTCAGGTTTGCACGTATCGCCTGGCGCAGCAGTACGATCGGCGCCCACAAGAACCCCAGGGCCATCGGATAATCGGCCCACGGCGGCCGGAAGATCACCCAACCCCAGATAGCCAACAGGTGGAAGCGGTAGACAGCGTAGCCTGCCTCGAACAGCAGATAGACCAGGCTCAGGGCCAGGACTAGCTGCGCCTCCCATTTGTGGGAATAAGGCTCCGGGAAGCGATAGGTGAATTGCAGCAGTAACACGATGCTCAGCGCCAGGACGGTGGTTTCCAGGTATAAGGGAAGAAGGCGGTTGCTGGGTGAGAAGGATGCGTCCAGGGTGAAGAGCAACATCAACAGAGCGATGCAGGCGAAGAAACCGGTCAGCAATGTCTGATGCATGGCGGGTCGGCTGGCGCGGGTCCGCCGCAGGCGGACGACGAAATAGCCTACGATCAGCAGCGCCAGGATGAATTGCGCCAGGTAGCCCAGCGTCGCGGGGGTGAAGTACAGTGTTGGCACAAGTCACCTTCTCGACAGCTTTAGCTGCGCAACCATGCATGGCGGGACCAGGCCGGCTGACGCTCGGGGATTTCCATCGCAGCCTCTGTGGCGCGTCACAGGTAGCACGACGCCATCTTCTGCTGCATCACCCCCGATCCAACACACGTTCGCGCTCCCGTTCCAACTCAAAGGCTCAACGCGCATCGGCGGGCTGAAGCGCCAGCCTCTCAGCATTTCGCCGACGCGAGCGGGCGCTGGATCACTCATGCCAGCAGCTCCGACCCGGCTTTGATGCTGGACGGCACATCTCGAACAGCAAGGATTCGCTGGTGCGATTTCGACTTTGGGGATCAGATTGCAGTGGACACTTTATACCACAATACGACCAAGCAAGCAAACTTGCGCGCAATACGACCAAGCAAGCAAACTTGCGCGCAATACGACCAAGCAAGCAAACTTGC
>CAZOLV010000121.1:3995-12350 GCA_964580725.1 uncultured Anaerolineae bacterium
GCGCAAATGGCAGTGCATCCTGAGCGATAATCCCATGCGGCCCGTAACAACTTGAGTTTAGAGTTCACGAGCCAAAGCGCGCAAACACCGTCGAGATGAACCTGGCGCTGGCGCTGAAGAACTACGCTGGCGTGAAGGATGTCGCATTCACCACCGTCTGGGGCCTGGGTCACGTCATGGCCGAGCGCAGCGGCGACAGCGCCGCCAACTTCATCGCCTGGGTCATCAAAGTCGTGCAGAAATAGACTTTGCATCTCTGCGCCCTTGCGTTTTTTCTTCCTCCCCCTCACACACTCCCACATTTCCACATTTTCTCCCTCTCTCCCCATCTCCCCATCTCCCACGCGGTACTTGCGAGATCATCCTTCTTCTGGTACAGTGCGCCCAAAATCGAGAGAGGAGGTATTCTGATGCCTTTTCCACCCTTGTCGTTCATCGGTCAGCCCGCAGCAACTGCTCCGATGCTCATCTTGCTCTATCTGGCGCTGGCGCTCTTGGTTGCTGCGCTGGCGCGACCTCTGGCCTGGATCGTCGCGTTGACGACTCACCTGGCGCCGCGGCGCCGGCGGCCCACCCACGAGCGCCGTGAAACACTACGCAGCCTGCTCGCCAGCGGAATCAAGTTTGCCGCGTTCGTCGGCGCCGGGGTAGCGACGATGGCACTTTTCGTGCAACCCGATACGCTGGTCTGGATGATCGGTCTGTTCAGCGCAGCGTTCGGCCTGGGTGCGCGCGCCTTCGTCAACGATCTCGTCGCCGGCGGCGGGTTCATCTTCCGCAACACCTTTGCCATCGGCGAAAAGGTCGAGATCACCGTGGGCATGGATCACATCCAGGGACTGATCGAGCGCGTCAATGTGCTCGATACCCTGGTGCGCGCCCCTACCGGTGAGTTGTACACCGTGCCAAACGGCGAGATTCGGGTCATCCGCAACTTCAGCCGCGCCAGCTTCTCCAGCGTCAAACTAACGCTGTCCGTTTCCCATCACGACCTCGACCGCACCCTGACACTGCTGGAGGCGCTCGGTCAGGAGGCGGTGACCCTGCTGCCAGACCTGATCGAACCGTGGCATGTCATCGCCAGCGCCGAGACGTTGGGCAACAAAACGCCGTTGACCGTCATCGCCAAAGCCAGATTTGCGCACGCCGCCACACTCAAACTGACGATTGCCCGGCTGCTCGAAACACGTCTGGAAGCCGTCGGCATCGAGTGCACCGATTGACGCCGACCCCGCCTGCTTGACAAAACGCATCCGAAGTTACGGCCAGAAGTTGCGCTGTGGTAAAATATGCCCCATTGCCCCACGCGCCTGATTACAGAAGGAGCGCTTGCGCCATGCTTGCAGACGAATCGCCCCTGTTTTTTAGCGAATGGCTCAAACGCCGCCGGCAAAGCCTTGACCTGACCCAGGCAGAGCTGGCTGCACGCGCCGGCTGCTCGATCTTCGCGCTGCGCAAGATCGAAGCCGGCGAACGCCGGCCCTCCAAAGAGCTGGCCGGCCTGCTGGCCGGCGCCCTGGAGATTACGCCTGCCGAACATGCCGCCTTCGTGCGCGTCGCGCGCGGGGAGATCAGCAGCGAGCGCCTGCCACAGCCGGCGGCCCCACCCACCTCGTCATCCGCGCCGCCAGTGGCGCCAGCGGCGCTGCACAACTGGCCTCTCAGCACCACGCCGCTGGTCGGTCGTGAACACGAACTGGCCAGCCTCGACCGGCTGCTGGCCGACCCCCTGTGCCGTCTGCTCACGCTGATCGGGCCTGGCGGCATCGGCAAAACCCGCCTGGCCGTCGCCGTCGCTGCTCAGGCCAATGGGCGCTTTGCCGACGGCGCCTGGTTCGTGCCCCTGGCGCCAGTCGCTTCGCCCGCCGCCGTGATTCCTGCCCTGGCCGAGGCGCTGGAACTGGCCCTGCGCGGCCAGGTCGAACCGCGCCTGCAGTTGCTAAACCACCTGGCGAGCCGGCAGGCCCTGTTGGTGGTGGACAATCTCGAACATCTGCTGGCCAGCGCCGGGCTGCTGGCCGACATCCTGGCCCATGCGCCCAGGGTCAAGCTGATCGTCACCTCGCGCGAGCGCTTGCATCTGCAAAGCGAGTATGTTTTCGTCACCCAGGGGCTGCCCGCGCCTCCGCCCGATCAGATGCAGCGCGCCCACGAATACGACGCCATCCGCCTTTTCGTCCAAAGCGCACAACGGGCCGGCGCCAATGTCACCCTGACAGGCGCCGAACTGGCCGCGGCGGCTCAGGTCTGCCGCATGGTGGAGGGAATGCCGTTGGGCATCGAACTGGCCGCAGCCTGGACACCGCTGCTGAGCTGTCAGGAGATTGCAGCCGAAATTCAGCGCAGCCTGGACTTCCTCACCACCACATTACGCGATTTACCGGAGCGCCAGCGCAGCCTGCGCGCGGTCTTCGATCACTCCTGGCGACTGCTGTCGGAGGAGGAGCGGAGCGTGCTGGCCCGGCTGGCCATCTTCCAGGGCGGTTTCGAGCGCAGCCTGGCCGAGACGGTGGCGGGCGCCAGCCTGCCAATCCTCCTGACGCTGACTTCCAAGTCGCTCATCCGCCGCACCGAAAGCGGGCGCTATGACCTGCACGAGGTGGTGCGGCAGTACTCCCATTCGCACCTGCGCCAGATGCCCGATTACGCCGAAACTTGCCGGCGCCATAGCCGCTTTTACCTGGCGCTGTTGGACGGCCGCGAGCCAGCGCTGCACAGCGGCGCCCAACACCAGACGCTGCGCAGCCTGGTCGAAGAGATTGACAATCTGCGCGCCGCCTGGGACTGGGCGATCACGCAGCGCATGTTCGATGCCCTGACCCCGGCGGTGCGCACCTTTGGCTGCCTGTTCGAACTCTCTGGCTGGCTGGACGAAGGGATCAGGCTGCTGGAGGCGGCCATCCAGGCGGTTGGCGATGAGACGACCGAGCCACTGCCGCGCAGGCTGGTGGGCGAGGCGCTGGCCCAACAGGCCCTCCTGTTGATGCGCCAGGGGCGCTTCACACCGTCGCTGGAACGGGCCTGCAGAAGCCTGGTCATGCTGCGCCCGCTGGCCGAGCCTGGCCCGCTGGTGCGGCCGCTGATCTTCCGCAGCATCATCCAGCACATGACCGGGGCGCTGGATGCGTCGCAACAGGCGGTGGAAGAGGCGTCGGCCTGCGCCCGGCTGGTCGGCGATCACTGGGGCGAGGCCTACGCCCATTTTCTGCTCGGATATGTGATCTACCTGCGCGGCGATCATCGGGACGGCCATGAACGCATGCGCCATAGCCTGGGCCTGTGGCGCAGAGTGGGCGATCCACATTCGATTGCCCTCGGCTTGAACTTCTTTAGCACGACTGCGGTGCGCCTGGGGCGCTATGCCGAGGCCGAAACCTGTCTGCAGGAGAGTCTTGAGCTTGGCCGGCAGTTGGGCGATCGCTGGAGCATGGGCACATCCCTGCGTTTCTTGGGGATGGCGGCCCTGGCGCAGGGCGATGCGGCCAAAGCCTGCACCCTGCTGCGCCAGAGTCTCGATGTGCACCGCGGCGTCGTGACCGGTTGGGATATTGCCTATTCGCTGATCCTGCTTGGCGAGGCGGAATTGACATTGGCAAACGAAGCGGCGGCGCGTCACCACTACGAAGAGGCGCTGCTCATGGCCGAAGAAGCGCACTTGCCCTCATTGATCGAGCAAGCGCAGGCCGGGCTGGCGCGTATCGGGGCGTTGACCTGAACGCCGCACCCGCCAGGTCACTCCGCCTTGCGATGTATGATTCTCCATCTACGGTTGGACAAACGGTCTCCATCCACGGTGTACAGCAACATCCACCCGACGCCCGATGTACTCCGTGCGTCTGTGCGCGAGAGTCACGCCATGACGAATGACGTCATTCGCAGCGAATCGTCCATGTTGACCGCTGCGCCTCAATGTCCTGGCGATGATTCGAACAAAAAGGAGAACGAACCGATGTCCCACCTGCAATCTCACCCCGCGCTGACAATCCCCCAAGATGCCCCCACCCACGCCCGCCGCGGCAGCCTGACCGCCGGCGTCTACGCCGCATTCATTCAGGCATTGGCCGCGGCCGCTTCGCTCTTCGGCGCAACCGTCCTCATCGGCCTGACCGCGCTCAGCAACTCCAGCCGGCTGGTCGAACTGGCCCTGCACAATCCGGCGCCGCTGTTGCTGCAAGACGGGCTGAAATTCGTCTCGGCGGCAACCAGCGTTGTGCTGATCGTCGTTCTGTTCATGCGCTTGCGCACGGCGGCGCCCCGAACGTCCCAGATTGCTGCGCTCTTTGGTCTGTTGGCAACGGCGCTGCTGCTGGTCAACGCAACGCTCAGCCTCTCCGCCGTCACTCAGGCCATGCGCGGGCTGCCGGTGGAAGCTAATGCGAGCGCAACGATTGGGCTGTTGGGTTTGGCGGCCATTGCTGCCAACGGCGTCTGGTATCTGCTGGTCAGTTGGACGGCGCAGCAGGCGCAGCGGCTACCCACCGGTTTGTGCTGGCTTGGGCTGGCAATGGGCATACTGAGCCTGATCCCCTTCCTGGCCATCCTGGTTGTGACTGCCAGCGTGATCTGGGCCTTCTGGCTCGGCCTGGCGCTGTGGAGGGCGCAGTGAAGGCAGCGGCGCTGCGGGATGCCGGCCGCTTTGCGCTGTTGGCGGCGCTGCTGTCCTGGCCGATCTTCCTGGCGCTGGAGCTCTACCTGCCGCCCCTGCCGACCAGTCCTCGCGACACGGCCTTGACCTTGTTCGGCCACATGCTGGCCATGGGCGGGCCGGCGGTAGCGGCCCTGCTGCTGTGGCGGTGGCAGGCGCAGCCGGCGCAGCCCGCCTTCCGCTGGAGTCGCCCCGCCGATTATCTGTGGGTAGCGCTGGTGCTGACGACGCTGCGCACGGTCACGCTGCTGGCCAGCGCCCTGACTGAGCCGGGCTTCTTGTCCTGGCGCTCCGCCTGGGAAGCTGACGCGGTGATCGTTGTGCTCGGCAGTTTGACGGTGGGTTGGCTGGCGGGATTGGGCGAGGAAGTGGGGTGGTGCGCCTATCTGCTGCCCCGCCTGACACCGGCATTCGGCCGGTTCACTGCGACGGTCATCTCCGGTGCAATCCGCGGCCTCTGGCATCTGCCGCCGCTGCTGCTGGCGGCAAGCGGAAGCACGACGCCGATCTTCCAGGTCGGCCCGACGGAGATACTGGCCCTGGTGTTGTCGAACGTGCTCTTTGGCGCGCTGATGGGCTGGCTTTGGTTCAAGCGGGCAAGCATGGCGCTGGTCGGTTGGGCGCACCAGTGGCATGACCTGACGCGTGACGCCGCCTACGTGCTGGTGATCGGTGCGACCGCCAGCGTGGCGTCAGCGATATCGTGGAGCCTGGCCATCCACGCCCTGGGGTTGGCGGCGCTGTTGTGGATTGCAAGCCATCCTGCGCAAGAAGGCAAGACGGGCGCGGCAAGCGTTTGAGAAGAGAACCTGGCTTCTGAACGAAGCCAGGTTCTTGCGTTTCTTGTCAAGCCGCCGCCGGCTGCGGCAAGCGGTGGTACAAGAGGTCCTTGATGAAGACTTCGACCTGCTTGAGGTCGCTGCGCATGTCGTAGCTGTCGGTGTCGGCGATTTCCATGCGCAGGTCCTCCAGGTAGCTCTGCAGGATCGTTCGCAGCGTGTCGGCCTCGTCGGCCGTCAGTTCCAGATGAACCATGTTTATCCTCCTGACCCGTTCGATCCGGGTCGTTCTTGTGAACGCGGCCAGGGCAAGCCTGCGTTCTTGTTGTACAGACGGTTGACGCTGATCCTGACCTGGGCGGCCGCGGCGTCGTGCGCGTGCGGTCGCACAACAGCCAGAGGCGATCAGTCTGCGTTTTGCTCCACGAAATGAACGATGCCAACGGCGCCCGGCCCGACGTGTGCGCCAACGACGGGGCTGAGGTCGCAGAAATGGAGTTCGGCCACGTTCAGTTCATCGGCGATCTGGTCATAGAGCCACAACGCGTCGCGTGTCGCGGCGGCGTGCGCCACAGCCGCGTGCACGGGGCGGCTGCCGGCGCTGTCGCGCAGCATGGTCAACAAGGATTGGAGGGCGGCGCGGTGTCCGCGCGCCGTCCCCGCAATGGCGGTGCGTCCATCTTCGATGGCCAGGATCGGTTTGAGCGTCAAAGCGGCGCCCAGCCAACGCTGTGCGGCGCCAATGCGTCCGCCCATCTGAAGATAGCGCAGATCATCCACGATTAGTCGCACCTGCACTCGTTCGGTCAAACGGCGCACAGCGGCGGCGGTCTCCGCCAACCCGGCGCCAGCCTGACGGGCGCGCGCTGCTTCCAGAATCAAGAAACCGGTTCCCATCGAGATCGAACGTGAGTCAACCACTTCGATCGGCGCGCTGACCTGGGCAGCAGCGGTGCGCGCGGTTTCGACCGTCTGGCTGTAATCGCCCGACAGGTGCACCGAGAGGATGCCGTCGTGGGTCTGCGCCAGGCGTTGGTAGGTCTCCCTGAAATCCTCCAGCGCGGGGGGCGCGGTTGCCGGCAGGCGGGAGAGATGGGGAAGCTGGCGGTAGAAGCGGTCGGCGACGATGTCAATGCCGTCGCGATAGGTCACGCCGTCGAAGGTCAACGACAGCGGAACGATGGTCACCTGATGAGTGCGCACCAGGTCGGCCGGCAGGTAGGTCGTGCTATCCGTCACAATGGTGAACGACATACGCGTCGAGAATGTCCTCCAGATTCATTATACCATCGGCGCGCCGGAGAAAGAAACGGTGAACGACAGAAATTCTAAGAGCCTGGAAGCAAGTGCGCCAGGTGGGAAGCGATGGGTAGGAGAGATTGCGGGAAAGGGAGTTTGGGTCAGCAGAAGGGGGTGTCGGAGGCGAGGGCGAGGGGGAGGATCGCCTGGAGGTCATCCATGAGGTCGGGCAGGGCGCCGGCGGCGACTTCCCGCACGGAGCGCCATTCGAGTGCGCCTTCGGCGGAGGGGTGGAGGGCGCCGCCGGCGGCGCGAGCGGTGAAGACGAAGATGAGAACGCCGGTGTGCGGGTCGGTGACGCCCTGATCGGCGGTGGGGGAGAGGTGCAACGCGCCGCGCAGGCGCAGGTCGTCCACATCCAGGCCCGTTTCTTCCAGAATTTCGCGCCGGGCGGCGGCCTGGATCGTCTCCCCGGCCTCGACATGACCGCCCACGCCGTTGAGGCGATTGGCCCACAGCCGCTTGTGTGCGGCGCCGCGCAACAGAAGCACCTCCTCCTCACCCGCCTCGGTCTCGCGCAGGATGAAGCAAAGCGTGCGAGGTACGACGCGATATCGTCTGTCAGACATGATGGCCCCGTTTACGCATCCCCTTACCCCGGCAAATCTCGAATCACCGGCTCCATCGCTTGCTGGAACCGCGCCTGTGATGGATCGGCGGAGAGTGCATCAACCAGCATCCGCGAATGAGTTGTAATGATGAGCTGTGTTCTGTGTGATGCTTGCACGAGCAGATCGGCCACATGCGGAATGACATCCAGCACTGGATGGCCGCGCTGAAAACGGTAGTAGAAGTATGGATCAGAATCGCCCGCGTAGGGCCGTTCGTTCTCGATCCATTCATCCGCGACCTCGAAGCGCCCTCCGTGATCGGCGATAGCCAGTCCGTGGCGCAGAGGTTGGCGTCCCTGTGGGTAGTCAATGATCGCTTCGACGATCGCTTCTTCGGCCCTGGACGCCCCCTTCCACAACCATCTCCTGACCCCACCCATTTCCTTCACCGGCGCGGGGAGATTCGTCGGCGCTGCCTCCAGCAGTGCAAGCACCTCAAGCAAGTTCGATTTGCCTGAACCATTCGGCCCGATGAGGACGTTGAGCGTATGAAGCGGCAGTTGGATTCCTGCAGGTCCAAAAGACAGAAGACCAGAAACTCGCAGCTCCTTGATCAACACGTTCTTGCTCCTTCACTCGGACACATATTCACCACAGCGGCAGACAGCCGGGGCCGGCCGTACAGGCATATGCGCCGGCGGGTCGTTGCCGTCAAGGCGCGGGCGGCGCGGGTCGCCGTTGGCGAAGCTGATGAGCTGCGCAGGGCGCGCTGCAAGTTGCGGCGCGCCGGCAGGGTCAATGGACGGCAGCGCATCTGCCGCGTCATTCTGACGCAGCCGGGCCGCGCTGATCTGGCCCTGTGCGAAAAGTACATGTGGTGTGTGTATCGCCATGAAAGCGCCCTGGCTCCTGAACGGTTTCCTGTGATGGCAGACGATGTTGCGCGCTCGGCTTGCTACCGGGTGCGCAGTTTAACACAAGCCAGGAGAACGCGCAATTGCCCTCGCTGCCTCCCTGTCATTCCAGATGTGAAAAACGATGTGAAAAACGATGTGAAAAACGATGTGAAAAACGATGTGAA
>CAZOLV010000122.1:0-12342 GCA_964580725.1 uncultured Anaerolineae bacterium
AGACGGTACCTTAGCCATGGCCATTTCCCTGTCTTGACAAACCCATCCACCTTATCTTGTGCCAGGGCCACAACCGAATACCTGGCAGTGCTCAAATTGCGGTGGATACGTGCGCAGCGATGCCAGGATGTGCAAACACTGCCGTCAGCCCTTCAAGTCTGTGCGCTGATGCTTCTTCTTATGTTATCTTCGGACCCAAAGCAACAGATCAACTTTGAGGCCATTAATCGCTGAGTTCAGGATAGGGTAACAAATGTAGCCTCTGGATGAAACGATAATCGCGTTGATTCTTGGTAACGAAAGGTTCGTTCAAGACGATGGCAGTGGCTGCAATCAGAGCATCAGGGATCAGCAAGCCGTGGCTCAGCCGATACTCACGAACAAGCTCAAGTGCAGTGTCGCAAGTGGTTTCACTCAGCTTGATAACCCGAAACCGTTGCAGGAAGTGCTCAGTGTGGCGCAGCTCGGCCTTATTCCGACAACCCACGATCAATTCCATCTGAGTGATCACGCTCACGGCCAGGACAGACTGATTCTCGATTCGAGCCAGGCAGTCAATTGCCACTTCGATTTTCTGCGCCGCATCAATCAAAATATCGCTATCAACGATAGTCAACGCAGTCATGCGTTGTTCTCCCATTCACGTTGACGGTGATCCCGAACCCAGGCCGTGCTATCACGCATGTCCTCACGCCCCTGCCACATTCCAATGAAAGGCTCATCTGCCAGCTTAGTTCGTTTCGCTTTCCAGGCCAGAGGTTTAGTTGCGTAACGGGTCTTCAAAAAGGCCACAAAATCCAGAACTTCCTGTTGAGCCTGTGGTGGTAACGATGCCATCTCATGCACGATATTTGCCGCTTCCATTCACCTCACCTCATTTCCATTCACCGAACTAGTCCCCTCTCGCAAATTGATTGTATCACACGGCGCAGTTCCTGCCAAGCGTTTTGAGCGAACCCGCTGACCTGCACATTCCGTCGTACCGTAGCTGACTTGTCTTTCGTGCATATTTGCAATACAATTGCAAATATGCACGAAAGAAGCCTGTCATGCCTGAAAATTACATTCCTCGCAGCCTGGAGACTGTGCTGAGGCGCGCGATCGCCGAATTTCCCGTCGTCGTGTTGATCGGGCCGCGGCAGTCGGGTAAGACGACGCTGCTGCAGCACCTGTTCGGCGCCCAGCGGCCTCTGATCTCCCTGGAGCCGCCCGACGTGCGCGCGGCGGCGATCAGCGATCCCCGCGGGTTCCTCGACTTCTATGCGCCGCCCGCGGCGGCCAGCCCCGCGCAGCAGTTCGCCACCATCCTGCGCGAAGGCCCGGACGTGGGCATCCACACGCTGGTCTGGTGCGACACGATGACGAATCTCAACCGCTCGCTCGACCGCCGCGCGCTGCGCGAGTTTGGCCTGCGCGTGGCTTTCCAGATGAGCGCTGAAGATTCGTCGAACCTGCTCGACACGCCGGTCGCCGGCAAGCTCGGCCCCTATCGCGCCTTGTTCTACAGCGAAGATGAAGGGCGCCTGGAGAAGTTCCGGCCCTACGGAGCGCCCTCCGATGCCTGGCTGGCCGCCCTCCAACCCGCACGCTGAGCCTGCCCGGCTGGCTCTCGTAAACGCCCGAACGGCGACTGCGGTCGGATGCCGCAGGCACGACCGCAGTCGTGCCTGCGACATGGTCGCGTTTGGTTCGTTCACCACACCATTTGCCAGCAGACCCAGGGCAGGAACTGGCGCGGCGCCATGCCAACGGGCGTCTCGGTTGGTGTTGGGGTGGCGGTCGGCGTTGGCGTCGGTTCGGGCGTTGGGGTGTCGGTGGGCGTCGGTTCGGGCGTTGGCGTGGCGGTCGGCGTCGGCGTCGGTTCGGGCGTTGGGGTGTCGGTGGGCGTCGGTTCGGGCGTTGGCGTGGCGGTCGGCGTCGGCGTCGGTTCGGGCGTTGGGGTGTCGGTCGGCGTCGCCGTTGATTCGGGCGTTGGGGTGGCGGTGGGCGTCGCCGTCGGTTCGGGCGTTGGAGTGGCGGTGGGCGTCGCCGTGCTGGTGGGGGTGGCCGTGGGTGTTGGCGTCGGAGCGCAGGCCAGCAGCGCCGCGTCGTCGAGATAGTTCCAGGTGAGACTGCCGCTGCCGTTGTTGTAGACGTTGAAATAGAGCACCAACGTGCGCCCCCGGTAGCCGGTCAGATCGAAAGTCCGTTGTTGCCACTGATCGCCGCCCGGCGCACTGCTGCGTTCGATGACGGCAACCAGCCCGTAGTTCGTGTTGAGCAGCAGCGTCTCGCGATAGTCGGCCGCTTCGCCACCGCCGGGCCGCTGCCAGTATTGCAGCAGGACGGCGGTCGGCCAGGTGGGAATGGCCACTGTCTGGTAGGCCGATGAGTGCGCCTGCGCATTGCTGACGCCCGGAACGATTCCCGAACGCAAGGCGCGCACACCGCTGTAGACCGGCGTTGTGACGTAACCAGCCGGCCGCGCCGTGGCGCCAAACGTCCAGCCGCTGTTGCTTTCGAAACCACCGTTGACCAGTAGATTGACGCAGCCGCCCGGAATGGGGGTGGCGGTCGGCGTTGGCGTGCGTGTGAAGGTGGGCGTCGGCGTCGGGGTGAGGGTCGGCGTCGGGGTGGGGGTCGGCGTCGGGGTGGGTGTCGGCGTTGCTGTGCGCGTCGGTGTTGGGGTGGGGGTGGGGCCGCTCTCGATGCCGGCCAGCTCGGCCAGCGCCGCCAGCGTCGCCCGGCTGTAGCGCAGCACATAATCCAGGTCAACACGGCTGAGTGTATCGCCGGTGGTGTGATACCAGGGGTTGCGGTCTCGCGGCCGGGTGTCGTCGAAGAAGTTTTCGATGGCGAGGAAGGCGGCGTAGCCCTTGTCCCAAAACGAGGCGTGATCCGAAAAACGGCTGGCGCTGCTCGTCTTCAACTCCACTACCAGCCCCTGGCCGTAGAGATCATTGGCCGAGATGAGGGCATTGGCCAGGGCGATGGAACTGGCGCCGGTCCCGCTGTGCAGCTCGATGACGCGATCGTCATTGCCGTCATAGCCGATCATGTCGAGATCGAGATAGCCCATGACTTGTGCGCCGGCGTTGCGCAGCGCGGCCGCATAGACCTGACTGCCCCAGTGTCCCTGTTCTTCTCCTGAGAAATGCACGAAACGGATCGTATCGCTGAAACGATGGTTGCGCAGCAGATTGGCCAACACCAGCGTGGCGGCGCTGCCCGAACCGTTGTCGTCGGCGCCGGGGGCGCTGCTGTAGGGAACCTCCGAAATGCTGTCGAAATGGCCGCCCACGAGCCACAGGCGCTCTGGATGGGTTACGCCCGGCAGATCGGCGATGATGTTGCGCCCGTTGTAGGAGCCGTAGGTCCAATTGGCGTAACTGACCGGCAGCCCCATCTGTTGATACGCTTGCAGCAGATAGGCCTCGGCGTCGCGGATGCGGGTGGCAAACGTGTAGCGCGTGGTTAGCGTGACGCTGCTGCCGCCGATGTTGACCGGCCGCACGCCGCTCAGGTCGGCGATGCGATCGGAAAGCGCTGTACTCGTCACCTGGCTCAGCAGGGCCTCGATCACCGGGTTGGTCACGACAGGCTGGACGGGCGCGGGCGCCGGCCCTGCGCTGACCAGCGCGGCGCTGGACACCAGCGCCAACGCCACGCCCTGTGCGGGCAGCGTCTCCAGCAGCGCCTGTTCGGCGCTGCGCGGGACGGCCAGCAGCAGATCGGCCTGATCGCGGTAGAGAATGCGCCCAAAACGGCTGGCCAGCGCCGCGGTCTGCGGCGCCTGCGCATCGGCCAGATAGAAGACCTGATCGGCGGTCGTCTCTGCCAGTTGATCGAAGCGCACGCTGCTGGCTTGCAGATCGGCTGCGACTGTCGCCGGGCCGCTGGCCAGGAGTGCGCCGCCGGTCAAATGGGCGTGAAAGACCAAACCGGAGATAGAGCGAGAGAGGGTTTGCGCCTGCTCCAGCGAGGTCTCGATGCGCCAGAGCAGCGGCCCCAGCGCGCCATCGAGCGGGCGCGGCCCGGCTTGGGCCGGCCAGCCCAGCGCCATCAACAGGACGGCGGGCAGCAGGAAGAACCAACGAGTCTGTGGGTTGTGTGGCATCGCGTGGTTGCTCCAATCTAGCTTCTGGTCGTATGGTCGAACTTGCAGAAAGCGTCATTCCTGCGGTATAGTTCGGATAACGTAACGCCGTATCATCTCAATAAGTAGGGGAAACCTGACAGGTCTTTGCCCCGAATAAGTAGGGGAAACCTGTCAGGTTTTCCAAAACCTGACAGGTCTTTGCCCCGAATAAGTAGGGGAAACCTGTCAGGTTTTCCAAAACCTGACAGGTCTTTGCCCCGAATTATTGAGATGATACTAACGCCAACAGGTGCGACTGCACAGTTCAAGACGCTCGATCGGCCTGAAGGCAACGCAGCGCAGCAATTCCACCGGCCGTTCCGCTGCGCCAATGCACCTGACCGCAGACCTCCGGCTTGCATGACGAAGAGCGCAGGAGCAGGAATCTTGCAAACGAATCTCCATCAGCCGTCGTCCGAACGCCTGGCACTGCTCTACCGGGTGGCGCAGACCTTCAGCTCATCGCTCGATTCGACCGAGGTGCTTGATCATGTCATGGATCAGGTGGTGAAGGCGGTGCAGGCCGAGCGCGGGTTTGTGATGCTCTTCGACGACGCCGGCCAACTGGCCTTCCGCTCGGCGCGTGGACTGGAACAGCAGACCATCGAAGCGCCCGAATTCCAGGTGTCGCGCAGTGTGGTGGCGCGGGTGGGGCGAGAAGGCATCCCGCTGTTGACCAGCAACGCCCAAAGCGACGCCTGGCTCGGCGGCCGTGCCAGCATCATCGGCCTGGGCCTGCGTTCGATTCTTTGCGTGCCGCTGCAACTGGCGCACAAGACGATCGGCGTCATCTACGTGGATAATCGCCTGCAGGCCGGCGTTTTCAGCCAGGACGATCTTGATCTGCTCGTTTCGATTGCCGCCAGCGCCGCCATTGCCATCGAGAACGCCCGGCTGTACCAGGTGGCCGTGGAAAAGGGGCGGCTGGAGCGAGAACTTCAGGTGGCGCGCGAGGTGCAGGCCAGCCTGCTGCCGCGCACGACGCCGGTTTTGCCCGGTTTCGAGATTGCGGCGCGCTGGCTGCCGGCGCGCGAGGTCAGCGGCGACTATTACGACTACCTGGCGACGGCGCAGGGCGGGCTGAACGTGGTGATCGCCGATGTCTCCGACAAGGGGATGCCGGCGGCGTTGCTGATGGCCCTGACGCGCAGCACCGTGCGCGCCTGCCTGACGGGCGCATCTTCTCTGGCCGCCGGTTTGACCCAGGCCAATCGGCTGGTGGCGGCCGATTCGACCGACGGTATGTTCGTCACCCTCTGCTGCGTCGAGCTGCATGCCGGCGGCGAGGCCGTGTACGCCAACGCTGGCCACAACCCGCCCCTGCTGGCGACGAGCGACGCCATTCACGAACTGCGTCGCACCGGCGCCGCCCTGGGGTTGTTCGAGGAAACGGTCTATGCGCAGCGTGCCGTTCACCTGGCGCCGGGCGATCTGCTTGTGCTCTACACCGATGGCGTGTGCGACGCTTTGAACCCCACTGAACTTGAATTTGGCAAGGAGCGCCTGTTGGCCTTCACACGTGCCCATTGGCAAGCGACCGCAGTGGAATTTGTCACAGATCTGGCCGCGGCGCTGCACGAATTCGTCGGCGGCGCGCCCGCTGCCGATGACATCACTCTGGTGGTTGTGCGTCGCACGCCGGCCGCCTGAGACAGCAAGCGGGCTGCAAGCGCGGAGATAACGACGGCGGGGACAACGATGATGAAACAGGTTCTGAACAACCGCTATCAACTGATCGCCGAGTTGGGCAGGGGCGGAATGGGCGTGGTCTATCGGGGCTACGATCTTTTCTTGCAGCGTGAGGCGGCGGTCAAAATCCTTTCGACCGTGAACCTGGGAACGCAGGGGCGCGCACGGCTGCTGCAAGAGGCGCGCGCCACGGCGCAACTGAATCACCCCAACATTGTGACGATCTACGACGCCGGCGAAACGGACGGCGCGCCGTTCATCGTCATGGAGTTGATCGAAGGGACTTCGCTGCACCAGCAGCCGCCCGCCAGCATCGCCGAGGTCTGTCAGGTGGCGCAGCAGGTGTGTGGGGCGCTGATGCACGCCCATGCGCATGGCATCGTCCATCGCGACCTCAAGCCCGAAAATGTCCTGCGCACCGCCGCCGGCGCCATCAAGCTGGTGGATTTTGGGCTGGCGCGCAGTCTGACGACGCGCCTGACGGCGGAAGATACCGTGGTCGGCACGGTCTACTACCTGGCGCCCGAACAGGCGCTGGCCCGTCCGCTCGACGGCCGCGCTGACCTCTATGCACTCGGCGTGATGCTGTACGAATGGACGGCGCACCGTCTGCCCTTCAGCGGCGACGATGCGCTGGCGGTCATTTCGCAGCACCTCCACGCGCCGGTCGTTCCGCCCAGCACCTACAATCCGGCGCTGCCGCCCGTGCTCGAATCGCTCATTTTGCGTCTGCTCAGCAAGGAGCCGGACGACCGGCCACAGGACGCGGCCGAGGCGCGCCGCATCCTGGAGACGCTCGATCTGGCCGCCGGCCCTGCCGGCGTCGAACTGACGCTGGAACCGGCCAATCTCAAGCAACTGGCGCTTGGACGCCTGGTGGGACGCACGCGTGAGCTTGGCGAGGCGAAAGCGATCTGGCAGCGCCGCGCCAGCGGCCGCGAGGCGCCGCCCGTGCTACTGCTGAGCGGTGAGCCGGGCATCGGCAAGACGCGCCTGGCGCGCGAGCTGGCCACCTACGCCGAAGTGACCGGCGGCGTCGTTTTGACCGGTGAGTGCTACGAAGAGGGGTGCGCACCCTATGCGCCGCTCAACCGTGCGATTCGACTGGGCCTGGAGATGGCGCGAGCGCCCGATTCGGCGCTCGACCCGGCGACCGATGGCCATTTGCGCGACTCGCTGCCCTCTCTCATTTTGGCCGAACTACTGACACTGGCGCCCGATCTGCGCGAACGCTTTCCCGATCTGCCGCCCAACCCGCCGCTCGATCCCCAGGGCGAGCAGCAGCGCCTGTTCGACAGCGTAGTAATGCTGCTGGCCGCTCTTAGCCGCCGACGCCCGCTACTGCTGTTGGTGGAAGACATCCACTGGGCGGACGGCGGCACTCTGTTCCTGCTGCGCCATCTGGCGCGACGGGCGCGTGATCTGCGCCTGGCGATCATGCTGACGTATCGCGAGGAGGATGTGACGGGCACCTGCTGCCTGGACACTGTGCTGCTCGACCTGGCGCGCGAACGTTTGGAAACCCGTCTCAAGCTGACGCGCCTGACGCGCACGCAAACGGGAGAGATGCTGCACGTGCTTTTTGGCAGCGACATCGAGGACGTGCTGCTCGACAGCCTGTTTGCCGAAACGGAGGGCAACCCGTTCTTCATCGAGGAGGTGTGCAAGAGCCTGGTGGAGGAGGGGCGCCTGGTGTGCGAAGCCGGGAACTGGCGTCTGGCGGCGGGCGAGAAGCCGCAGATTCCGCAGAATGTGCGGCTGGCGGTGCAGGCGCGCGTGCACAAACTTTCGACGGCGGCGCAGGAGGTTTTACGCCTGGCGGCGGTCATCGGGCGTGAATTCGAGTTCGAGACGCTGGCTGCGGCCAGCGATCAGGACGAAGAGACGCTGATCGAGGCGCTGGAACAGGCGCAACGTGCGCAGTTGATCGTGGAATCGAACGGACAGCAGCGTTACGGTGTAACGCACGAGGTTTTTGCCTTTGCGCACGCCTTCACGCCGATGACGCTGCGTGAGGGAATCGGCAGCTTGCGCCGCCATCGCCTGCACCGGCGCGTGGCCGCCGTCATCGCAGCCAAACGTCCAGACGATTTCGAGGCGCTGGCCTATCACTACGAGCAGGGCGGCGACGAGGCGCGTGCGCTGACCAGCTACCTGCACGCTGCTGAACGCGCTCGTCGCCTGTACGCAACGGAGGAGGCGCTGCGCTTTTACAGCGAGGCGCTGCACCTGCTGCCGCCGCTGAGCGCCGAACGGTTCGACGTGCTGCAGGCGCGCGCTCACCTGTACGACATGACCGGTCAGCCCAATGCTCAGGGCGCCGACGTCCGGGCGATGGTCGAGCTGGTGGCGCACCTGAACGATGATGCTCGCTTGTGCGATGCACTGCTGGCGCAGGCGGAATACGATTTGCAGACCAACCCGAACACGGTGGGCAAATTGGGGCAGCAGGCGCTGGAGATTGCGCGTCGCCTGGGCGACGCCGAGCGCGAGGGGCGGGCGCTGGCGGTGCTCAGCTTCGACAGCCGTATGACGAACCCGGAACGCGGCCGGCAGGAGTTGGAACTGGCCACAGAGCGCTTTCGCGCGGCTGGCCGTCTGGACAAGGCGGCCCATTGCTTGCACAATCTGGCGATGACATACATCAATTTGCGCAATTTGCCCGCTGCCGAACGGGCAGCGGCGGAGGCGCTGGCGGTCAGCCGTCAGGCCCATGACCGCCGGCAGGAGGCGATCAGCCTGCGGCGCCTGGCGGCGGTTTACAACTATCAGCGTCGTTACGAAGAAGCCCTGCGCCTGACCGAAGAGGCGCTCAAGCTGCATCAGGCGTTGGGTGACCGCCTGCAGGTGACATTTGCGCTTGGGAACCTGGGTGAAATCGTGAGCCACATGGGGCGACCGGCGGACGCCGAGCGTTATTTGCGCCAGGCGTTGGATGTCGCCGAGACAATTGGCGCCAGCCTGGCGCTCAGCACGGCCATTCCGCAGCTTGTCAACTACCACTACTTGCCGCTGGCGCGTTTCGAGGCGGGTCTGCATTTTGTGCAGGCGCAGGTCGAGCGCGCCCACACGCGACGCGACCATTATCTGTACCTGACCTGCCTGAGCTTGCAGGGGGTGCTGCAAATTTGTCTGGGCATCTTTGAGGAGGCGCTGCAGACGAACGAGCAGATGAAGCAGGCCGCCAAAGACCTCGCGACCGACGCCTACCACTTGATCTACCTGGGACGTTTGGCGATCATCGAGACCGAGCGGGGCGCCTGGGCCGAGGCTTGCGCTGCCGCTGCTGCGCTCGAGGCGTTGTTGGCCCGCAGCGAGGAGCAGCGTTACGAACGCTATTATCTGAACGTTGTCTACGCCCGGTTGGGTTGGCGGTCAGGTCAGCCTGAGAAGGTCGCGACGGCGCTGTCTCATGCACAGCAGGCGATGGTCTTGTTCGACAACGGCGTGGATGACTACGACTTCGTGATGGCGGCGCAGGCGGCGGCGGAATTGCACCTGGCGCTTGGTCAGCTCGACGAGGCGCAGCGTTGTGCGCAGCGGGCGCTGCAGGTGTTGGAGACGGCAGTTTCGCTGTTGTTACTGGAGCAGGTGTTGTTCACCTGTGCGCGCGTGGCGCAGGCCCGCGGTGACGCCCCCGCGGCGGCCGGCTATCTGCATCGGGCCCATGCACGCTCTCAGGCCATTGCTGAAGAGACGCAAACCGCTGTCTGGCGCGCCGCCTGGCTCAACTCGCCCACCAACCGGGCGATTGCGGCGGCGTACCGACACGATATGTCAGCAACAAACGATCCGCCACGATTTCTCTTTCCAGGGTCTGTCCGTTCATCTGAAAACGCTTGAGCATCGAAGGGCCACAAGCGACCAGCACTTCGTGTTCGAAGAGGCCATCGGGCAACGGCACGTCACAGATCATATCGCCTGAACGTTCGGTTCCATCAATGCTGAGTGCGACATAGACGCCGCGCTCTTGGCAGCGCGCAATTGTACTGAGAAGGTCTTGCAGATCGAACGATTGAGCACCAAACAGGATTGACTGGCTGTGGCTATACGGTGGATCGCAGTAGATCCAATCACCGGTTTGCGCCATGTCCAGGGCTTCCTGGTAATCCATCAGAAGGAAATGTGCGTTCGCTGTACGCCGCTGCCACTCGTTGACTCTGTGTCCAAACTCAGACGGTGAGATAGGGGTGTGGATGCCGCATGGCGATGAAGCGCTTTTTGGTTATGAAGTCATCGAACGACTACCAGGTCTTGTGGCTGAGTGGGTTACGCTATTTTACCAACGCAATCAATCAACGAAAGAAGTCAATCCATTCGAACCCGAAGGAACGAGTGGCGCTGGCCTGTAGATCGGGTGGGGCGACAAGCTCGAAGTAGCCGTTTTCCAGTGGAATGTGTCCTGTCCCGCCTGGCTCTGTCACCAGACGCAGCGGCAGCCAGAAGCGGCTGGAGGCGTCTAGCGTCTCAACCTGCGCCGGCGCGCTGATCAAGTGACGCTCTTGCCTGCTGGATGGTTCGTCCAGCCCCGTCGCGGCGACCGTGATCACGACGTCGCCGTATCGCAGGCGAAACTGCTCCAGCCCACGCAGGTGCAGTCGAAAGACCAGGCGCGGCGGCAGCGGCCCCTCCTGCAACGTCACTTCCGCGCCGCCGATACCGCTAGGGCTGATCACATCGAAGATTGACACGTCTGCCGTTGACATCACTTCGATCTGTGCATCGGAGCGCGCCGGCGTGATCTGCCAAACCGCCCGCTCCGCCGCCGTCTGGCATCCCATCAGCGCCGCCGCCCACACCAGCGCCCCCATCACCCGTCTACCCCAAATCTTGTTCCAAACCATCCTGTCAATCCTGTTCATCCTGTCAAAAAACCTGGCGCCCTCCGGCCTCGACAAGCTCGGCCTACGGAAGCCCCCTCGCCTGACCTCTGACCTCTGACCTCTGACCGCTTCCCTCTACCTCACCCGCAGCAGCGGCAAGAAAACATCCTGTACCGCCTCTGACTCTAGCAGCAACGGCAACGGGCCAACTGGCAGCGGGGCCATCCTGTCCAGACTCCGCCGGCCGCCCGCCAGATCGCGCACCGACCCCACCTGCCACACCGCCGGCAGATCGAACAGCAGCGTCGCCGCCGGCTGCCAGACAATATAGGTCGCACCGGCGCCAGAACGCGTCAGCGTCAAAACCCAAACGCCTTCCGCCGTCGTCTGCAACGCGCCCACCTGCGCCCCGACCAGCCAGCCCGTCAGTTCCCGATACGCCACGCCGGCCAGCGTCAGCGTCGCATTGTCAGCTTCTGTCAGCTCGATATTCGTCGTCGTATGATTGTCCCAGGCGTAAAAATAGAACCGCGCCAATCCGCCCGCCCAACTAAGCAGATGTGCACGCGCCAGATAGGCCGCACCGGTCTGATCGCTCAACGTCTTGGGGCCAGGCGTCGTCGGGCGCAAATACCCGCCCTCCGTGTTCCATAGCGGTTTGGACGCCTGCCCGTGTGCAGCCAGCGTCGCCCGTACACCCGGCAGATACCAGTTGGCCAGCGCCTCTGGCGGCTCGCTCAGATAAAAATGATAACCGATGATGTCGGCATAGTCTCCGCCGCCCAACGCCAGATAGTAGTCCAGATAGCTCATGTTGTACGGACTGGGGCTGACCACCTGGTTGTTGGGATCAACCTCCTTCAGAATGAAATAGGCCTGCCGCGCCATCTCGACCAGCTTGTCGGCCGAGCCGGAGAAAAACGTCACATCGTTTGGCTCGTTCCAGATCTCCCAATAGCGGATCTTGCCCTGATAGCGCCTCGCCGCCGCGGTCACCCACTCGCGCCAGTATTGATCCAGCGCCGGTTCCGCCGCCTGACCGGGGCCATAGGCGCTTGGCTCATTGGGCCGCGCACTCGCCCAGCGCGGCGTGCGGCCCAACGTCATCAGCACATCAGCCCCGTTGGCGCGCGCCCGGCTGACGTGCGCATCGAGCGCCGACCAGAGGAATACCCCCTTGGCCGGATTGATCTCGGCCCACTGTGCGCCGGCGTCCCAAATGCGCACCGCGCCCGGCCCCATCGCCCCCTGCGGCCAGGCCAGATCATTGCGATGAAAGTGCATTCCGAAGAACGCCGGCGAAAGCGGCGGTTCAGCAGCGCCTGCGTGCGCCCGCGCCGCCGGCATGCCGATCAAAAAAACGAGGAGAAGCCAACGAAAGATCATACGGGGATTCTGCTGGATATTCACTGCTTTGCTCTGCCTTCCCTACGAGCCGCGCCACAACGACTTCCATTTCATTAAATCACCGAATCACCGAATCACCGACGAGCGCCCATCTCCGCTCGGACACATCGTCTGGGCCGGCGGATGACGATTGTCTCCCCGTCATTCTACCATCCCGACCGTCGAAAAGACATCGCGCCGGCTGACAATTTCGTAAAGAATCGGTATCTTCTCAATAATCAGGAGCAAGACCTGACAGGTGCGCCAGTGAGAAGTCTGTCAGGCAAGAAAGTCGCACGGCGCACCTGTCAGGTCTCGTGGCGAAAG
>CAZOLV010000123.1:0-5136 GCA_964580725.1 uncultured Anaerolineae bacterium
AGGTGCTGGACGAGGTGGCGGGCGGGTTGTACTTTTACAACGCCAGATACTACGACCCGGCACTGGGGAGGTTTGCTCAGGCCGATACGATTGTGCCGAGTCCCCAGAATCCGCAAAATCTCAATAGATACTCCTACGCCCTTGCAAACCCTCTCAGGTTCAGCGATCCCTCAGGCCATTATGAATGTGAGGGGGCGATCAATTGCGATGGCGATGATCCACCTTTTCCACCGGCCTCGCCGCCAACTTACAGCGGACCTTGCATCAGTGTCGTGTGCTTGCCGACTCCCACTCCTACGCCTGGAATGATGATGCCTGGAACCTCCGGCCCGCAATGGGTTGCTCCGACGGCAACCCCGTACGTAGGGGCATGGGTAGGACCAGGTGGCCCCTGGACGCCAACCCCGACACCACATCCATATGTACCGCCGTGGCAGCGTGTCAATCGCCCATCCACGTATTGGGCGATTGTGACGGCTTACAACGAACTGCCGAAGGTGGTTTCCAAATTCGGCCCGGTGGCCGGACGCGCGGCAGGGCGAACCGCTGTGTTCGTACCATTTCCAGAACCGATCATCAAGACGGTGGGAATCATCGCCAACTATGGCCCGAATGTGGTCCAACACCTGCGCAACCATGACCACCCCTATGAGGTGGTTACCGACCTAGCGGTAGATACTGGCGGATTGGCGTTTTCTGCGCTGACAACCGCAGTGTTGACGCCTGTTGGGGCGTTGGTGGGGGGAGCTATGATGCCCGCTGGCGGAGAAGTAGTAGGCGGTGTTGCTGGGTTTCTTGGCGGATCCATTGGCGGTAGCGTTTCTTGGGACGTGCTCGTCGCTCCCGTCGTTAGGCCAACGATACGTTCTTGGGTTGGCAGCTACGGCGAGTTTTTCAGATAGGGTACCATGTATGCGTAAATTCACCGACACCTACCGCGGCCCTTTCTCGGCGTTTCTGTTTGGTTTGTGCGCTGCGCTTATATCTTTCATGGGAATAGGGTTTTTCGCGGTAGTCAACGCAACACCACCTCTTGAACTGTGGCCCTTGTGCCTTTTCTACGTCGTAGCTGGTGTCCTAATAGAATTAGCATCCAATCGGGTGGTTTATATCAGGGCGTTCCAGGTTGCTGCAATATTCGGATGGTCTGCCCTCCAGAGTGTACTTTTGTGGACAATTTTGTCCGTCGGGCAAACCGAGTTGTTCCAAGCGTTTGCAGGGCTGACAATTGGCGTAATGATCATCGGGCTGATCTACATAGGCTATCGAGCGAACCATGATCGGCCTTATCTCGCTGACATTCCACAGGGTCCTTTTGGGGTTCTGGATAAGCAGACGGGCCTGGTAAACCCATACGACTCTGAACCTCCTCTACGTGAAGCACAAAAACGAACCGCTACCGTAATTGGCCGTCTATACCGACTCACTCCCCTGGCCGTTGGTTTGTCCACATTGTTGGTTCGAGGTTTACCTGATTCAGGCATTGCTGCTGTGGTGACTATGTTCGCCTTCGTGATGACTGCTGGGGGATCTCTTGGCAGTGGCGCGTTCTGTTTCTTTCTTGTTACTACACTACGTTGGGAACATACACATGGAAAGAAGATACGAGTCAAGAAGAAAACACGAGTCAAACGCTGATTTCTCAGAAATGCCACAGTTTGCCGCCTCAACCAGGATTTGACGTGACTGTTCAGGCAACAGGCATCGGATGAATCTGACGCCTGATACGAGGAAACCTGCTGAAGCAGGTTACCCGGATTGCGCTCACTTCAACCTGCTTCAGCAGGTTTGAGGTGTACCAGCCGCCGATTTCAATCGGCGGCGACGCACGGCTGAACCCCTGTGTGCCAACGAGGCCCGAGAGACTTCAGTGGCTGAATTCAATGTACAACTCAAGCAGGGAGAACTGCACGGTGAGCAAGTCGAGGGTGGGGAGTTATGCGTATGGTGCGTCGTCGCCGGGGAATTGCCGGGCGGGGACGCAGGCGACCAAGCCGCATGCGGTGCAGCAGGCTGGGAGCGGCGCCTACAGCTATGACTGCAACGGCAACATGACCGGGCGCACCGTGGGCGGCGTGACCTACAGCCTGGTCTACGATGCCGAGAACCGCTTGCAGCAGGTGAGGCAGGGAAGCACGGTGCTGGCCAGCTACACCTACGATGCGGATGGCAACCGGGTGAAGGCGGTGATAGGGAGCAGCACAACCGTCTATGTCGGCGCCACCTACGAGAAGACGATATCCGGCAGCAGCACGACGATCACGAAGTATTACCAGGCGGGCGGCCAGCGGGTGGCAATGCGCGTGAATGGGGTGGTGCGCTGGCTGGCGACCGATCACCTGGGTTCGACCAGCATCACGGCGAACGAGAACGGCGCGGTCGGCGGGATGTGTCACCAGTCCGCCCTACGGCTCAGGCGCGGCTGCGGCGCAGGGCGCGGCCGATCTGGCGCCAGGCCCGCTGCGCAAGGTTGGCCTGAGCGCCGCTGATCTCGTGACGGCTGTAGCGCGCCTCTTGGAAACTGGCCGTCAGCGCGGCGATGTCGGTCTGCTGGTCGGGCAGCGCGGCCCGCAGTTGCTGCGCATACTCCGCCGGCGTCTGGCCAGACTGGCGCGGCAGGCCCCGTTCACGCCCGCGCCGCAGCAGGGCGAGATAGAAGAACTGCACCCGCTGGCGTGCGTCGAGACGGCGCAGACTGAGAAAACCCCATGCTGCGGCGGCGGGCGGCGGGCTTGCCGTCCCACCGGCAGTCAGCGGCGACGGGCGGCGGGCGACCAGTGTGCGCAAACGCCGCAGCCATGACCAGGGGGCCAGCAGCCAGCGCGCCGCATGCGCCTGACGCAGCGTTGCCAGCCAGTCCCGCTGTTGGCGCAAGAAAATCGTCAGCGCATGAACGGCGACGGCGGTCAGAGCGCCCCAAAAGAGCAGCGCCTGCAGCAGGTCGAGCCAGGGCGCAGCGGTGGGCGCGGCCGCCATCGGCGGCAGCGGCGTAGCGGGCGGCGGCGGTGGGGCGACGGGCGGCGCCATCTGCGCGGGCGCGCCGAAGAGTGACAAAAGCGCCCCTAATAGGCCGGCGCCGATCAGCATGACGACGAAAAAGAGCAGGCGCACCAGATAGACGGCCAGCGCGATGACGTAGCCCAGGGTGGCCAGGAAGCCGAGCGAGAAGGCGGTTGGTAGAAAGCTGGCGAAGATGGTCAGGACGGCCAGCAGCAGCAGGCTGTAGATGAGCCAGGGCGAGGCCAGGTTGGTTTGCACGGGGACGCGATCCCAGGCCCAGCGGGCGCGCAGGACGGCAAAACGGCTCAGCCCAAGCAACGCCAGCCCGCAAACGAAGTAGATGAGCAGTTGGCTGACGCCAGGCCGTGCGACCGCCGGTCCCGGCATGAATGCGCCCAGGTCGAAGCGCAGCAGGGCCGTCAGCCCGATCATGACGCCGCCCAGGGTGAAGATCTGGCCGGCCAGCCGTTCACGGGCCGCCTGGCGGTCGCTGCGCACGACGACGCGCAGTTCCTCATCGCCGAAATCGGCGTCGCCTTCGAATTCGCGCAGCGAGACGTCGAACCAGGCGCTCGACAGCCAAACGAGAGCAACGAGCAGAACGGCCCCAAAATACTCACCGCTGAAGAAACGTCCGATGAAATCAGCGCGCCAGGTCGGCAGATCACGCCAGAACTGCGCCGGGTCGCGCAGGAGATAGAGCCAGGCCTTGAGCAGGATGAGGATGGCGATCATCTCGGCCACGAGCCAGCCAAACCAGGCGCCGCTGAAAGAGGGAAACCGCTGCAAATGGCGCCTGCTGGCAAACGCTTCCACGGCGGTCAGCAAGGTCACGACCAGCAGGTAGCGCCCATCCCATCCAGGGGCCAGGCGCTGCCCCACCTGGATGAACAGCGAGGCGAAACAGACGAGCATCACACTGACCAGCAGGCGGCTGAGGACGATGGCCAGGCGCTCGTTGCGCGGCGCGCCGCCGGCGTGATCCTGATGGCTATTCATCGCGGCGCCTCCAGGCCCCCGCCCGGCGTTGCCGATTCAGGCCTCTCATCGCAGTTCCTCCAAATCCTTCTCGTTGCGCAGCCAGATCAGCTTGAAGCCGAGTTGGGCGGCGCGGCGCCGAATGCCGGCGGATGGACCGGTTTTGTCGCACGCCACGAACACCAGATTGACGCCGTACCGCGGCGCTTGCAGCCCGGCGGCCAGCAGCGGTTCTTCGATTCGACCGCTGATGAGCATCAGCGTCGCACCCCAGGGCAGGCGCGCCAGGGCCTCGCGCAGCAGAAGAGGCGCGGGCCGGCTCGCCGTCAGTTGCACGCGCGCCAGCAAGTCGAGACAGTGCAGCAGGCGTTGGCGCCCCTGGCGCGCCGGCAGCGCATGGTGCGTCGTGCCGTGCAGCGGGTCGAGGCCGTTGCAGAGCAAGCCGAGCGCCTGTTTCTGCTGTGAGACCCAATTGGCCAGCGAAGCGGCGGCGACGACGGCCAGTTCGGAGTCGTCCAGACGGGTGCGCAGGTCGTAATCGTCGGTATGCAGATCGAGCAGAATCACGACTTCGAGGGCGATGGAGGGTTCGTAGAGTTTGACGTGCAAACGGCCCTGGGCGGCGCTGGTCTTCCAGTCAATGCGGCGCAGGGGGTCGCCGGCGACGTATTCACGCTTGCCGCGCAGGCGCACGGGGTCTTCCAGAATCGGGTGCGTCGAGCGCAAGGCGCCAAAGGGTGAACGCGAGGGCAGGGCAAAGCGGGGCAAGGGGACGATGCGCGGGTAGACGATCAAGTCATCGGTCGTCGTTTGGCGGGTCAGGTCGTTGGTCAGGCCAAACAGGTCGCCGGAG
Source organism: uncultured Anaerolineae bacterium (assembly GCA_964580725.1). Taxonomy (GTDB): domain Bacteria; phylum Chloroflexota; class Anaerolineae; order SSC4; family Amarolineaceae; genus Amarolinea. The sequence continues at coordinate 4,832 of CAZOLV010000123.1, forward strand.
GTCAGGCGCAGCGGGCCGATGGGGTAATAGCCGCGGCGCAGGGCGTGGAGGGTGTAGGAGAATGTGGCCTCGCCTTTGGGGTCGAGACGGGTAATCAGACTGAAGGCTTGCGGGGCGCCGAGGGCAGCGGGCGTCGTCTCCTGCAGGCGCAACCAGACGACCGGCAGCCAACCCCGGTTGCGCAACGTCAGGCGCACGGGGATCTCTTCGCCCCAGAAGACACGCCTCGGCGCCTGGCGCACGGGAAGTTCCTCGCCCCAGAAGACACGCTTCGGCGCCTGGCGCACGGGAAGTTCCTCGCCCCA
>CAZOLV010000123.1:5236-11777 GCA_964580725.1 uncultured Anaerolineae bacterium
TGGCGCACGGGAAGGTCCTCGCCCCACGCGGCGTGGGTCGGCGCCTGGCGCACGGGAAGGTCCTCGCCCCACGCGGCGTGGGTCGGCGCCTGGCGCACGGTTTCCACCGCTGTCAGCGCCCGCCGGCTCCACCAGCGGCCGGCAAAGGCAGCGCCGGCCAGCATGTAGATCACGATCAGCACGGCGTCTTCGCCGAAGATGGCTGCGACGAACAACAGGATGAGTAGAAAACGAACGTTCGTTCGCATAAAACCCTATGCAACGAAAGTCAATCCCCCAGGTTCAGGGGCGTGTCTTGCAACACCTCTGCGAGGATGGTCAGGACAGCGCGGCCGCGCAATTCGGCTTCGGGTCGCACGATGAGGCGATGGGTGAGGACGGCCGGCGCCAACGCCTTGATGTCGTCCGGCAGGACGTGGTCACGTCCGTGAGCGGCTGCCAGCGCCTGCGCCGCCTTGAAGAGGGCCAGCGCGCCGCGCGGGCTGGCGCCGAGGGCCAGGTCACGATGTTGGCGCGTGGCGTTGGCCAGCCGCACGATGTAATCTTGCAGGCTGTCATCCACGTGCACTTCCCACACCAGGCGCTGCAGCGCCAACAGCTCTTCCCCCTTGACCACCGGCGCCAGGGTGTTGATGGGATGATCGCGGCGCAGGGCGGTCAGCAGGCGGCGTTCAGCGGCGGGCGCGGGATAGCCGGGCGTCAGGCGCATCAGAAAACGGTCGAGCTGCGCTTCGGGCAGCGGAAAAGTGCCCTCGAACTCGATGGGGTTTTGCGTGGCCAGCACCAAAAAGGGACGCGGTAAGGCGCGGCTGACGCCGTCCATCGTCACCTGCCGCTCCTGCATCGCTTCGAGCAGGGCAGATTGCGTGCGCGGGGTGGCGCGGTTGATCTCGTCGGCCAGCAGGATGTTGACGAAGATGGGGCCGGGGCGAAATTCGAATTGGACGCTCTGTTGATTGAAGATGGAAACGCCGGTCACATCGTTGGGGAGCAGGTCGGGCGTGCACTGCAGGCGCTTGAACTGCCCGCCCAGGCTGATGGCGATGCTGCGCGCCAGCATCGTCTTGCCGACGCCCGGCACATCTTCCAGCAGCACGTGCCCTTCGCACAGCAGCGCGACCATCAGCATCTCGATCACCGGCCGCTTGCCGATGATCACCTTCTCGACGTTGTCAACGACCTGGTTGACGAACTCCTGCACCTGGCGCATGGGTGTTCCTCCCTGCGTTTACTTTACACCAAGTCGGCGGGATGTGCAATTCGAGGAGAGAATGCTGAATTTTGGGGGCTTGTTTGGAAGGCGGGAGGGTTGTATAATAGGGGTGTGGTGATGGCGATGTGAGTAAGGAGGTGATCGTATGACTTGGACGGAGGTTCAGTCCGCGTATCCTGAGCAGTGGGTGGTCATGGAGGCGCTGGAATCACAAAGCGACAATGAGCAGTGGAAGGTGGATTCTGTGGCGGTGCTTGAAAGCTGCGCGGATGGGATGGCGGCGATGAACCGTTACCGGCATTATCATCAACGATACCCGCTGCGCGAGTTTCTCTTTCTCCATACAAGCCGCAGTAAACTGCAATTCCAAGAGCACCGCTGGATGGGCATTCGGAGGGGCGATGCAACTCCAAATCGTTGACGGCTTGCCGTTTGTCACTGTACATGCGAGTTATCAGGGATCGGAGATCGAGATACCGGATGTATTGATTGACACCGGCTCGGCAGCTACGATTTTTGCCGTTGATGTTCTAGCGCGCGTCGGTATCGCGCCTCGTCTCGATGATGAAGTGCATTTCGTGCGCGGTGTGGGCGGGCGCGAATTGGTGTTCATTCGTGAATTGGACAAACTGCAGGTTGGCTCTCAGAGCCTGTATTCGTTCACTATCCAGATTAGTGGCATGGACTATGGTTTTATGATTGGCGGCATCCTGGGCATGGATTTCTTGCGGCGTTCAGGCGCGGTCATTGACCTACGTCAGTTGCAGATTGAGTTCGCAGATTGAGTTCGCAGATTGAGAATCTGCCCCCAGCGTGATGCTGGGGGCAGATTCTTTTTTAGCGCCCGCCAGCTCGTAGCGCCTGATCCAGATCGGCGATGATGTCTGCGGGGTGCTCGGCGCCGATGCTGAGGCGGATCAGGTTGGTGGGGACGCCGCCCAGATTGCGGCCCGCTTCGCCCTGCTGCTGGTGTGTCGAAATGGCCGGGATGGTCGCCACGGTCTTGACACGGCCCAGGTCGGTGGCGCGCCAGACCATCTGCAGGTTGTCGAAGGCGCGCCGTGCGCCCGCCGCCCCACCGGCAACGGTGAAGCTCATCAGGTAGCCAAAGCGGTTGACTTCGTGACCGTAGTCGTCGGCGCCGTCGGCCAGCCACATGTAGCGCGCGGCCACGTCATGGCCGGGCGCAGTGGGCAGACCGGGGTAGCTGACCTCTTCGATCGCCGGATGATCGGCCAGGAACTGCGCCACCTGCATGGCGCTGCGGCTCATCTGATCAATCTTGGGGCGCAGGGTGCGCATGTCGTTGAGCGCCATCAGGGCGTTGAAGGGGCTGAGGGCCGGGCCATGATCGCGGAAGGGGAGCAGTTTGGTGTGCATGGCGAAGTTGGCGCGCATCTCGTCCGGGCCGACGCGGCTCGGGATATCGTGACGCGCAATCAGCGCGCCGACGATGGCAAAGCCGCTGGAGGCCATGGCCTTGCTGACCGAATGCACGACGATGTCGGCGCCGTGCTGCAAGGGGCGCATCAGCGCCGGCGTGGCGACGGTGGCATCCACGATCAGCGGTACGCCATGCGCATGCGCCAGATCGGCCACGGCCTGCAGATCGAACAGGCCGAGGCCGGGGTTGGAGGGCATTTCACCGAAAACGAAGCGGGTGTTGCTGTCCATCTTGCTGGCCCACTCGTTCAGGTCGAGCGGGTCGCGCACCCAACGCACGTCCACTCCGCGCTCGGCGGCGTAGCGGCTGAAGAGCATGAAGGTGCCGCCGTAGCACTTGGCGCTGGCGACGATGTTCATGCGGTAGCCGCCCTGCCCATTGCCATAGTTGGCGCTCGGTGTGACGACCAGGAAGGGGTTGGTGGCCATGAAGATGGCGCTCATGCCGGAGCCGGTGGCACAGGCGCTCACCTCGCCGGCGTAGCCATAGCCATCGAGTAGGGCCAGGGTCTCTTCCAGGTAGTGCAACGTGGGGTTGGCGATGCGTGAGTAGGTCCAGGATGGCATCTGATAGGCCAGCGCCACTTCCATATGATTGCTGTTCTCGAAATGCTGCGCTGGGCTGAGGAAAGCCGGCTCCAGGATGCTGCCCTGATTGGCCAGCGCCTCTTGCATGTCGTACAGGCCATGCACGGCGATCGTATCGAATTTCTTGCGCCGCATGATGGCGCGCTGTTGGGCGGCGGCCTGATTCATGGCCTGGCCGCGGGCTACGTAGTCCTGCACACTGGCGGCGGTTGTGGTGGTCATTGACATGGTTCTGGTCTCCTTACCTGATGTTCTGGTCAAGAATGAATGCTGGTGCGCCGGCCCGTCGCATGGGCCGGCGCTCTTGCCCCCGGCGGGGGCTTGATTCTATAAATTCTATAAATCCTATAGATTGAAACAAACCACCTTTGGTTCGGTCATCTCTTGCAGGGCACAGCGGATGCCCTCACGGCCCAAACCAGACCCCTTGACCCCGCCGAACGGCATGGCGTCAATGCGGTAGTCGGTGCTGTCGTTGACCATGACGCCGCCCACGCGCAGTTCGCTTACGGCGCGGAAGGCGGTTTGCAGATCACGGGTGAAGATGCCGGCCTGCAGGCCGTAGTCCACGGCGTTGGCGTGGGCGATGGCCTCGTCCAGGCCGCGGAAGCGGTAGAAGAGCGTCACCGGGCCGTAGATTTCTTCCTGCGCCAGGGTGCAGGTGTCCGGCGTGTTGGCCAATACGGTCGGCGCGTAGAAGTTGCCCGTCCGCTGACCGCCGCACAGCAGGGTCGCCCCGGCGGCCAACGCCTCGTTGACCAGCCGTTCGACGCGCAGCGCCTCGCGGCGGTTGATGAGCGGCCCCATGTCGGTCGCTTCGTCCAGCTTGTCGCCCACGCGATAGGCGCGCGCCGCGGCGACGAAACGCGTCGCGAACTCATCATAGATCGCCTCGTGGATCAGTAGGCGCTGCACGTGCAGGCAGTTCTGCCCGGCGGCCCAAAACGCCCCGCTGACGTTGGCGCTGACGGCCAGATCGAGATCGGCGTCGGGCATCACGATGACAGGCGCATTGCTGCCCAGCTCCATGCCGACCTTCTTCAGGCCGATCTTACGCATGATCGTTTCGCCGGTCAGGCGGCCGCCGGTGAACGAGATCATGCGCACGTGCGGATCGCTGACGAGCACTTCGCCGACCTCGCTGCCGCGGCCAGTGATCACCTGTAACATGCCGGCCGGCGCTCCGGCATCATGAATGGCTTGCGCCAGGCGCAGGGCGCTAAGCGGCGTTTCTGAGTGCGGCTTGACGATGATGGCGTTACCGGAGGCCAGCGCCGGGCCAACCTTGTGGGCGACCAGGTTGAGCGGATCGTTGAAGGGGGTGATGGCGCCAATGACGCCGATTGGTTCGCGGCTGAAGTAGCCCAGGCGGTTTTCACTGCCGGGTCGCTGATCGAAGGGGATCGTCTCCCCGCCCAGGCGCCGCGTCTCTTCGGCGCTGATGCGCAACGTGTCAACGCAGCGTGAAACCTCCTTGCGCGCTTCGCGAATCGTCTTGATGCCCTCGCGAGCGATCGTGCGGGCAAAATCCTCACACTGCGCCGTGATCGTATCGGCGGCCTGCATCAAGATGGCGCGGCGCTGATGCGCCGGTAGGCGGCGCGCCCGTTCGAAGCCATCCACCGCCGCTTCGATGGCGGCGCACATGTCGTCCGCACTCGCCAGCGGCACAGTGTCCACCAGGCTGTCATCCTGCGGATCGAGCACCTCCATGCGGGCGCTGCGTCCTACCCACGCGCCATTCAACAGCATTTCCATGATCGAGTTACCTCCCTGATCGCAACGTGCAGCGTCAAGCCAACGGCTCGAAACGGGCCTGGAAGAAGCGCAGATATTTCGGTTCGTAGACCATGCGCAGACCGCGGGTTTGGTTACGGTTGTCGTAGACGATCTTGAGCGATTCGGCCACCACGTCCATGTGCGCTTGCGTATAGACGCGGCGCGGAATGGTGAGGCGCGTCAGTTCGAGCTTGGGGTAATAGTGGCCGCCGGTCTTGGCGTTGCGGCCGGCGCTGACGATGCCGCGTTCCATCGAACGGATGCCCGAATCGAGATAAAGTTCGGCCGCCAGGGTTTGCGCCGGGAATTCGTCCTGCGGCAGGTGCGGGTAGAAGCGGCGCGCATCCACGAAGATGGCGTGCCCGCCCACCGGCTGCACGATTGGAATGCCCCAATCGGTGAGCAGTTCGCCCAGGTAGCGCACCTGGCCGATGCGGGCGCGGATGTGATCGTCTTGCATGGACTCGACGATGCCAATAGCCATGGCCTCCATGTCGCGGCCGGCCAGGCCGCCGTAGGTGTGCAGTCCTTCGAAAACGACCACCATGTTGCGCAATTCCTCGAACAGGTCCCAGTCATCGACGGCCAGCCAGCCGCCGATGTTGACCAGGCTGTCCTTCTTGGCGCTGATCCAGGCGCCGTCGGTGTAGGAGCAGAATTCCTTGACGATGGCAGCGATCGGCTGATCGGCGTAGCCTGGCTCGCGCTCCTGGATGAAGTAGGCGTTTTCGGCCATGCGCGTGGCGTCGAGATAGATCTTGATGCCGTGACGGTCGCACAAGGCGCGCAGTTGGCGCACGTTGTCCATGCTGACCGGCTGGCCGCCGGCCATGTTGACGGTGCCCGCCAGGCTGATGTAGGCGATGTTGTCGGCGCCCTTCTCGGCAATCAGCGCCTCGACCTTGCCCAGATCCACATTGCCCTTGAACGGATGGGGATGGGTGGGGTCATGCGCCTCTTCGATGATGACATCCACGAAGATGCCACCCGCCATTTCCTGATGCAGGCGCGTGGTCGTGAAATACATGTTGCCCGGCACATATTGGCCCTTTTTGATGACGGCCTGGCTGAGAAGATGTTCGGCCCCGCGTCCCTGGTGGGTCGGGACGATGTAGCGGTAGCCGTAGTAGGTTTGGATGGCGTTTTCGAGGTTGTAGAAGTTGCGGCTGCCGGCGTAGGCCTCATCGCCCATCATCATGCCGGCCCACTGCCGGTCGCTCATGGCGCTGGTGCCGCTGTCGGTCAGCAGGTCAATGTAGACATCTTCCGAGCGCAGAAGGAAGGTGTTGTAACCGGCCTCGGTCAGCGCCTTCTCTCGGTCCGCCCGGCTGATCATGCGCAGCGGCTCGATCATCTTGATTTTCCAGGGTTCCGCCCAGGAGCGGCGGCCAAACTGCTGGCCCATCGTCTGTGGAACTGCTTCTGTCATCGTTGACACCCTCCATTTTGTTGCGTAAATGTTGTGTAAAATGTTGCGTAAATGTTGTGTAAAATGTTGCGTAAATGTTGTGTAAAATG
>CAZOLV010000124.1:0-11393 GCA_964580725.1 uncultured Anaerolineae bacterium
CGCGGACGTGTCGCATCCGGGCAATGTTGCCGCCGGGCGACGACCGCCGGGCGATGAATCGCCCGGCTACAGGGCGGCGCCCCGTGAACGGGGCTTGTCGCCGAACCTTGTGCGTGCCAGGAAAATGTTCATTTTGTGCGTAGAAATGCGGTCCTGGCGCATTTTCGGAGCGGATGAAATGCCAGATTATTTTGGAAAAGTGCAAAAGCCGGTTGAACAGGGCGCAATCCGAAGAACCTGCTTCAGCAGGTTTTCTCGTGCCAGGCGTCGGATTCATCCGATGCTGATTCTCGCCGTCTGAAAATGATTGGTCGAGACGATCTGCTCGATCTCGCTTTGCAGCCGTTCGAGCCAGGCTTGCGCATTGTCCAGTTCATGGCTGCGCCCCATCTCTTCGAGATGGGCGCACAGATAGGCCACACGCTGTGCGCCAAAGCTGCCGGCGCTGCCCTTCAGGCTGTGCGCCGTGCGCTGCAGCAATCCAGCATCCTGGGTTTCCAGCGCCAGGCGCATCTTGTGCGCATACTGCGGCAGGTCGGCGACAAACTGGCTGAGGATTTCGTGCAACACATCGGGCTGGCCTGGGAGGTTTCCGCCGATGGAACGCAGTTCGGCGAGCACGTCCGGATCGAACGCCGGCGCGTCGGCGTACTGCGCCAGGGTTTGGCGCAGCTCATCGGTCTTGAACGGTTTGCTGACATAGGCATCCATACCGGCGGCCAGGCAGCGTTCGCGGTCGCCAGACAGCGCACCGGCGGTGAGAGCAATGATTGGAATATGACCACCGCGCCGCGTTTCGAACTGGCGGATCTGCGCCGTCGCCTCGAATCCGTCCATCTGCGGCATCTGCACATCCATCAGGATCAGTTCATACGGTTTGGCCAGATAGGCCTGCACCGCCATCTGCCCATTGTCCACGACCTCGGCTTGATAACCAAGCCGGCTCAAGATGTGCCTGGCCAGCTTTTGGTTGACAGGGTTGTCTTCCGCCAGTAACACGCGGCGCCCGGCTGCCGCATGGGCCGGCGGATCGGGCGCTGTGGGCGTTGGCGCCGGGCGTTCGTCGCGGCCGCCGGCGCGTGCGCCCAGCACAGCGGTCAGGGCATCATACAGTTCCAGTTGGCGCACCGGTTTGGTCAGACCGGCGTCGAAGCCGAGCTGCGCCAGCGATTCTTCATGACCGATTTCACCGGCCGAAGTGAGCAGAATCAGCGACGTGGCGACCAGCGCCCGGTCTTGCTTGATCTGGGCGCTCAACATGCCGCCGTCCATGTCGGGCATCTGCCAATCGCACAACACCAGGCGGAACGGCTCGCCGCGCGCCTGGGTGCTGCGCAGCATCGCCAACGCCTCGACGCCGCTGGTCGCCTCGGCCGGCAAACATTCCCAACTGAGCAACTGCTGATGCAGAATCAGGCGATTGGTGGCGTTGTCGTCCACGATCAGCACCCGCAAATTGCGCAAATCGGCGGCCGGCGGCTGTTCGGTCAGCGTCGCGGCTGGCTGTTTGGCCAATGTGGCCGTAAACCAGAAGATGCTGCCCTGCCCTGGCTTGCTCTGCACACCGATCTTGCCGCCCATCAGTTCGACCAGTTGGCGACAAATGGCCAACCCCAGGCCGGTGCCGCCATAGCGACGCGTGGTCGAACCGTCAGCCTGCACGAAACTTTGGAAGATCGTTTCCTGCTGGTCGGGCGCAATGCCGATCCCGGTATCGGAGACTGCAAAGCGAATCTGCGCTTGCGATTCATCCTGCTGTTCGACGGTCACACGCACAACGACTTCGCCCCGCTCCGTGAACTTGACGGCGTTGCTCAAGAAGTTGGTCAACACCTGACGCAGGCGCACGGGATCGCCGCGCAGTGCAATTGGGACGTCACGGTAGATGTGGGTGACCAGTTCCAGCCCCTTGCTGTGGGCGGCGTGGGCGAGTATATGGGCAGCATCTTCGACGCAGGCGCGCAGGTCGAAATCAACCTGCTCCAGTGCCACCTTGCCCGCTTCGATCTTGGAAAAATCGAGAATATCGTTGATGATCGCCAACAGCGATTCGGCGCTTTGACGGGCCGTATTGACGTAATCGATCTGTGTGGCGCCCATGTCGCTGGCATGGAGCAGGTCGAGCATCCCGATGACGCCGTTGAGCGGCGTGCGGATCTCATGACTCATGTTGGCCACGAACTGGCTTTTCAAGCGGGCCGATTCCAGCGCCGCGTCGCGGGCGCGCAAGAGCGAGCGTTCCGCCAGTTCACGTTCCAACAGGCGGGCGTAAGATTCGGCCGCGCTGCGCACGGCGGTGATCTCTTCCGGCAGCCAACTGCGCGCCTGGCGCACCTCGTCCAGACCGATGAAACCGGCCGGCTCGCCGTTGACCGCAAAGACGACGAGCAGAATCGCCCGCACGCCCTGCGGGCGCAGGATGTGCTGTAGTTCAGCCGGCAGTTGCTGCGTGGCCGAGGCGATGATGAGGCCCTGATCGGCCAAAATCTGTTGCCAGGACGGCAGCGCCGCATCCAGCGGGATGCCCTGCAGGTGTTCGATTTCGGGCGGCACGCCAGGAGCGCACCATTCGTGCGTGTTGTCCAATGCCCGTTCGGCGTGACGGTAGCGGAAGATGTAGGCGCGCGAGACATCGAGGGCGCGGCCCAGGCGCTGCAGCACTTCATCTACGGCCTGCACGCCGTGGGTCAGGAACAGCTCAGACATTTCGCCATGCACAACGGCCAGATCGAGCAGCCGCCGCTGGCGCATTTCGTCCTCGCGCTGCTGCGTCACATTGCGGAAGATGCCGCGCGTGGCGCGCACATGGCCATTCTCGATGTTGGCGGTGACATTGCCTTCGACCAGAACGCGCCCACCGATGCGCGTGAGGAAGACTGCTGCCAGGTCGTGCGCCGGCTCGCCCTGCATCACGCGTGCGAAGACTTGGTCGCAGTGCTGGCGCATTTCGGGCGCAACGACATCGCGCAGCGTCAGTTGGCGCACATCGGCCTCGCCATAGTCGAGCGTGCGGCGCCAGGCCCGATTGACGAACTGATAGCGCCCGCTGGCGTCCACGATTTGGATCAGATCGGTGGCATTCTCGAAGAGGTCACGGAAACGTTCTTCGCTTTCGCGCAGGGCGGTCAAAGAGGCGTTCACCGTGCGGTTGGAACGCCAGTAGCTGAGCACGGTGACAGAGCAGAGCAGCAGCACAAGCATACTTGTCTGGAAGAGGTCGAGGTTGGTGAAGGGGCCGGGCGGGGTATAGAACAACCAGGAGGTTGCGTCAATGCGCTGCAGCCATTCGATGACGGCCAGCGTTTCGAACAGGCCGAAACAAAAAACGGCAATTCCAATGAACCAACGCGGTGACAGGAACTGCCCGGCGGTGAGGATGGGAATGACGTACAGGAAAATGGCCGGGCTGCGTGCGCCGCCCACGACGTAGATGCCGCCGGTGTAGAGAATACAACTGATGATGACGAGAATGCCGACGCGCAGCGGCTGGTAGGGCTGGTGACGGCCGGCGCGCCAGAGACGGTAGTAGGCCAGGATGGCCGCTACGGCGATGAACGAGCCAACGACCATCTGGTTGTAGGCGCGAAAGACCAGACCAACCGCCGCCATGATGACGTAGATCAGCGCGAGGTTGCCAATCTGAATCTGAAAGAACGCGTCCCATGTGCGCTGATCGCTGTTCTCACTGGGAACGGATGTGTAATTCTCCATCGGTCGAACCTCCAGCGGGGATGCAACATGACTGCGCCTGGCAGATAGGAGTAGTTTACCATAGGTAGGGAAGAACGAAAAGCCCATCTCACGGCTGTGAGATGGGCTTTCGAGGCTCTTCGAGGGCTGGCGGCGCGTCAGGCCGCCTGGCCGGTGGACTGGTTTAGAAGTCCATGCCGCCGCCGCCCGGAGGCGGCGCCGCCGGCGCCTTTTCCTTCTCAGGAATGTCGGTGATGAGGGCTTCGGTGGTCAGAATCATGGCCGCGATCGAGGCCGCATTCTCCAAACCGCCGCGGGTCACCTTGGCCGGGTCAATGATGCCTTCCCCAACCATGTCTACATAGGCTTCGCTCATCACGTTGTAGCCGATGCGTGTGCTGCCCTGGCTCTGCTGCGCACGACGCACGTTCTCGACGACCACAGCGCCGTCCTGGCCGGCATTGACGGCGAGCTGGCGCATCGGCTCTTCCAGAGCGCGGCGCAGGATCTTGACGCCGGTCTTCTCGTCTTCGAAGTCAGCGGAAACGCCATCCAGCGCGCTGATCGCGTTGAGGAGGGCTACGCCGCCGCCAGGCACGATGCCTTCTTCCACAGCCGCACGGGTGGCGCTCAGTGCATCTTCCACGCGGTGTTTCTTTTCCTTCAGTTCGACTTCGGTGCCGGCGCCGACGCGGATGATGGCCACACCGCCGGCCAGACGGGCCAGACGTTCCTGCAGCTTCTCTTTGTCGTAGTCGCTGGTGCTCTTTTCGATCTCGGCGCGAATCTGCTCGATACGGCCCTTGATTTCAGCGGCCTGACCGGCGCCGCCCACGACCGTGGTGTCGTCCTTGGTGGAGACCACTTTGTCGGCGCGACCCAGGTCGGAAATCTGCGTCGTTTCCAGCTTGCGTCCCAGTTCATCGGTGATGACGTTGCCGCCGGTCAACACAGCAATGTCCTGCAGCATTGCCTTGCGCCGATCGCCAAAACCAGGCGCCTTGATGGCCAGCACGGTGAACATGCCGCGCAGCTTGTTCAGAACCAACGTCGCCAGCGCCTCGCCGTCCACATCCTCGGCGATGATGACAACTTCACGGCGGCCCAACTGCACCAGCTTTTCCAACAGCGGCACGATGTCGGCGGCGGCCGAAATCTTCTTGTCGGTAATCAGGATGTAGGGGTTCTCGATCACCGATTCCATGCGCTCAGCGTTGGTGATGAAATAGGGGCTGATGTAGCCGCGGTCGAACTGCATACCCTCGACGTACTCTGTCTCGAAGGCCAGGCCCTTGCTCTCTTCGACGGTGATAACGCCGTCCTTGCCGACCTTGTCCATGACATCAGCGATCAGATCGCCAATTTCACGATCCTGGGCGGAAATCGCAGCCACGTTGGCGATTTCGGCCTTCGTGGTGATCTCGATGGCCTGGCCGCGAATGGCCTTGACCACTGCGGCTGTGCCCTTCTCGATGCCGCGCTTGAGCAACATCGGGTTGGCGCCCGCGGCGACGTTGCGCAAACCTTCGTTGACGATCGCCTGCGCCAAAACGGTGGCGGTCGTGGTGCCGTCGCCGGCAATGTCGTTGGTCTTGGTCGCGGCTTCCTTCAGAAGCTGCGCACCCATGTTCTGATACGGATCGGCCAGTTCGATTTCTTTGGCCACGGTCACGCCGTCATGCGTGACGGTGGGAGCGCCCCACTTCTTGTCCAGGGCCACGTTGCGACCCTTCGGCCCGAGCGTGGTCTTCACGGCGTTGGCCAGGGCATCGATGCCGACCTTCAGATTGCGGCGCGCTTCTTCGCCAAAACTGATCTGCTTTGCCATTTTGCTCTATCTCCTCATACTCTCTTTGATTTTCACTTCGTCTACTCGAGTCGCTTCTCTGACTTACGCCACAACGATGGCCAGAATATCGCTCTCACGCAGGATGAGCAGCTTCTTGCCATCCATCTTCACTTCGGTGCCGGCATACTTGGCATACAGCACGCGGTCGCCCACGCTAGTATCCATCGGGCTGCGGCTGCCATCATCGTTCAACTTGCCGGGGCCAGCCGCCAGTACACGACCTTCCTGCGGCTTTTCCTTGGCGGTTTCCGGGAGGATGATCCCGCTCGCCGTGCGCTCTTCCTGCTCGATCGGCTCGACAACGATGCGATCACCCAATGGTCGAAGATTCATTTTGCTTACGCCTCCTCACTTGACTTTGACTAGTATTCACTGCTTTTGCACCGTCATGGCGCTCAGCCATGACCTGGAACCGCCGCCCGCCCGTCTCTTTGCATGATTGTTCCCCGACGGTTCACGGGTTTCGATTCCTTAGCACTCTAACACCTTGAGTGCTAACCGGGGGTGATTTTATCCAAAAGAGGCCGATTGGTCAAATTCACGAGGCGGGTTCTGCGGGCGTCGCCATTTCGAACTGGAAACGCAGACGGAAGCGGCGCAGCAGGCGCAAGACAGGGGGGCCGAGGAAAAGGATCAAGAGGGCGTTGCCGCCGGCGCGCCACAGGTCCCAGGCCAGGGAGGTGGTCAGGTAGAACGGCAGATAGCGCATCAGGATACTGGCTGCACTCATGCCGGGCTGCCAGTAGAGCGCGGCCTGTTCGGGGCGAAAGATGAACGGCCAGAACCAGAGGTTCATAATGGCGCCAAACAGAAGACCGAGGAACAGACCCCATACGGCCAGCAGGGCGGCCTCGCGGCGGGGATGCGTCGGCCAGGCGGGCGCCAGTGCGCCGAGCATTCCGACCCAACCGGTCGCAAACATCTGGAACGGCAGCCACGGTCCCACGCCGCCGCCCAACAGCGCCGAGACGAGCAGCGCCAGTGCGCCGAGCAGGAAGCCAAACGTGGCGCCGTAGACGTGTCCGGCCAAAATGGGCAGGAAGAAGATGGCGTTGAAGCCGCCCGGCCCCGGCAGCGTGCGCAGCACGGCGCTGAATGCCGTCAGGATGCCGAGCGTCGCCACGGTGCGGGTGTTCATCTGCCCCAGGGAGAGGTTGAGGAGCACGGCGCCCAGACAAATGGCGACCAGGACGATGAGGAAGAAGGGGGCATCCGCGGCGTGCGAAAGCGCGCCCCCGTCATTGGCCTGGGCATCGCCCAGCGCAAAGAACGGCGAGATGAAAGCCATCACGCCAACCCCACTTGCCAGCAGCAGAATGGCGGCGTTCAGAAACCGATTGATCTTGGACTTGAACATCGTGCGGTCGTATTGCCTCATTAGAGCTACGCAGGCGCCGGGAACTTGCAATACCAAGCTCCATCGCATTTCTCATCGCAGTACATCCTCTACCGTCAAGAAAGCTGGATCGCGCAGCAGTTTGTTGATCTGCGAGGCAAAGACCAGCGATTCGGTCATGGCGATGCGGGTCGGGGCGTCGAGGACGACTTGACCTTCGGCCAGCAGGATCACACGATCGGCGCAGGCCGCCACCAATTCCACATCGTGCGTTGCCATGATGATCGTTTTGCCAGCCTGCCGGTACCCTGCAAGTAGCTGCGCTAACGTCTGTTTGTTCTGATAGTCGAGACCGCGCGTCGGTTCGTCCAACAGCAGCACCTGAGGATCAGCCACGAGAATGGCGGCCAGGGCGGCCCGCTGCCGTTCGCCGCCGCTCAAGTCGCGGGGATAGCGGTCGAGCGCCTGACTCAGCCCCAGGCGCGCAAGTAGGGCCTGGTCGGCGGGACGGTCAAGGGCCAGGTTGTGCCCACGCCGCGTGAAAGCCAATTCATCCGCCAGCGTGTCCTGAAAGAGAAGGAGGCTTGGGTCTTGCGGAACGTAGCCCACCATCTCGACGATGCGATCGAGCGAGAGCTTGCTGCTGTCCACCAGACCGGCGCCGGGATGGGCGCGGCCATGACCGGCTTGCACTGTGTAGGCCAGACGGATATGGCCTTGTCGAGCGCGCAACAGCCCCACCAACAGCTTCATCAGCGTCGTCTTGCCGGCGCCGTTGCGCCCCATCAGCGCCGTCAGTTCGCCCGGACGGAACGTCAGTGAGACGCCGCGCAACGCCTCGCGCCCGGCGTAATCGTACCAGGCGTTCTCGATCTGGATGCTCGGCGTCCCGCCGTTGGCCGGCGGCGCCGGCATCGCGGGCGCCGGCGTCAGGCGCGCCGGCAGTTGGCGCACCAGGCGGCGCGCATCCTTGATCGTCAGGGGCAGCGGACGCCAGCCGAGCGCCTTCCCCAACGTCACCAGCGGCGGCGTCAGCGGCGTTTGGCTCAGAACGAACTCGGGCGCGCCGTCCACGATCGGTTGGCCAGGGCCAGGAAAGTAGAGAATGCGGTCACTGTACTGCGCCACGCGTTCCAGGCGATGTTCGGAGAGGATGATCGTCAAACCGAGGTCTTCGTTCAATTGGCGCAGCGTCACCAGCACTTCTTCGGCGGCCTGCGGATCGAGTTGTGACGTCGGCTCGTCCAACACCAGCACTTGAGGTTGCAGAGTCAGGACAGCGGCCAGCGCCACGCGCTGTTTTTCGCCGCCAGAAAGAGTCGAGATGCGCCGGTTGCGCAGATGTGCAATGCTGAGTTGATCGAGCGTCTCTTCGACGCGCTTGCGCATCACGGCCTGGGGTAGGGCGAAGTTCTCCATCGCAAAGACCAACTCATCTTCGACGGTGTCAACGACGAATTGCGCCTCCGGGTCCTGGAAAACGAAGCCAACCACATCGGCCATGCCGCGCGGCTCCAGGGCGACAGGATCGCGCCCTGCCACCCGCACCTGTCCGCTGAAGCGTCCGCCATAGAAATGAGGCGCCAGCCCGTTCAAGCAGCGCAAGAACGTAGACTTGCCCGCCCCCGACGGCCCGATTACCAGGACGAACTCGCCCTCCGCAATGTCCAACGACAGATCGTGCAACACCGGCGCCGGTTGTTGCGGGTAAGAATAACAGACGTGGTCGAAATGAATCATATCTTGATTTAATTTGGAGGGCAATTGAGCGTCAGGACCTGGTCGGCGTCTTTGCCGAGCCATCTGGGCAGATCATCCCGGACGATTGCGACATATTGCGGGTTTTGTTCGATCAAAACAAATCGCCTTCCCAACTTAATTGCAGCCTTGCCGACCGTTCCGGCGCCGGCAAACGGATCGAGAACGACATCGTTCTTGAAGGAGTAACAACTGATGACCTTTTCGGCCAGTTCCAGCGGGAAGATGGCGGGATGGCGCTCATCGAACGCCGGTTTGATTCGCCAGATGTTGGTGCGCTCGTAGTCGCCGCCGGTTTTCGACGCCTCCACCAGCGACTGATCTGGATGTGCACGGATGTTCCAGTCAATCAACCTGGGCGTTTGCTTGCGATAAACAAGCACATACTCCGTCACAGGAACCGGTTTGTACTGCAATGGGTTACGGTCTGCAGCAAAACGGCGCCCACGCCCCCTGGCCCAACCAGCGCCTTCAGGCTTTTCCCAGATGATGTCGTCAATGAACTCGTACCCTTCTTCGATGAACAATCTGTGCATGTCGAACGGAACCGCGATACGGCCGGATGCCTCGCTTCGGTTGGCGCGCCGGATGAGCACCGGCGAGACGTTCATGACAAAGAAACGGCCCTCTGCCAGAACCCGATGCGCCTGCTGAACGACCTTTCTGATCTTGAGCAAACACTCCTCATACGCCACATAATCGGTGTATTCTGGCTGTGCGTTGTAACAGGGCGGCGACGTAAAGATGAGGTCCACGCCGCCCACCGGCAGCTCAGCCAGCACCTCCGCAGAGTCGCCTTGAATCAGGGTGTTGCGCATTGTCGAGAGAGAGTAGGTTTCTCCCTTGCGCGTTGACTGAGGAGCTGCCTCTTCCGTTCGTCCCAGGAGACGCGCTTCCAATGTGCTCGTCGCCGTTGACTTGTTTTCCAGGATCAATGATGTGCGGGCATCTATGACGACCTCGCCAATGCGCTCTTGGCCGGTCTGGTTGAGCAATGGCACGCGCCAGACATGATAGCGGTCCTCCACTTCGAGTAGGCCAAATTTGACAACGTTCTGCAAATGGGCGCGCTCCAACCAAACGAAGGCAACGTCTCTCGCTGCCTGCACATCAATGACGCGGTAGTTTCTGGACTGTGTCACCAACGCTGCGCGCGTCATCGCGACTCCTCCTCTTCAATCTCTGATTTGCTCGCTCGCTCCACAATTCTCGTTGCCTGTCCTGCTGAATTATAGCCGCGTTGTTGTTGCTCGCCCAGTTTGCCTGATTCTCCTGGCGGGATGAGCAGCGCGGGGGCGATCGGGATGAGCAGCGCGGGGGCGATGAGGAGCAGGGCTGCCAGGCCCAAAACTGGATGAAATAACGGCCAGGGGGAGAAGGGGGGGTACGGATAGTACACCAACAAGGCCCGGTCGGTCAGCCACACGCCGATGGTGATGGCCAGAGCCGCGCCGCTTGCTGCGCTCAGCCACAGGTCGCGCCGGCGCCACAACCAGCGCCGGTAGTGCGTCCGTTCGATCTGGCGGCCCTGCTGCCAGAAGAGCAGCGCCAGCAGCAGGAAACCGGCGCCGGCCGCCAACGTTCCCCACGTGCGCCCCGCCGGCCAATAACTGCGCACAAACAGCCCGGCCAACACGAGCGCCAGGGCCGCCAGCAACCCCAGGCGCGCCAGAAAGAGCCGGTGTGGCGCCATTCCGGCCTGTACACGGCTGAAGCCGCGCGCCTCCATGGATTCTGCCAACTGAATCGCACGTTCGAGACCGGTGGTGAGCAGCGGCAGAATGAGCGGCCCCAGGCTGCGCAAACCACGCGCCCGGTGCCCGCGCAGTCGCTGCACATCTCCAATCTCCTGCAGCGCACGCAGCATCTGCGGCGTGAAAGTGATCGCAATCGCCGTCGTCACCCCGACGGCGTAGAACGGCTTGGGCGCCAGGCGCAGCAGTTGTCCCTGGTCGAGACCCAGGTTGAAAACTGCAAAGATCAACAACAACGCCAACAGGTTCAATCCGCCGCTCAGGCCGTAAAGCAGCGCCTCTCCGGTGATGTTGCCGCCCACCAACGGCCAGCTTTCTGGCAGACGCCACAGAACGATGCGCCCGGCGTGCGCCATCAGCGCATTGAGCGGCGCACTCACGGCGACCAGCAGCAGCCCAATGCGCAGGAAAAGCCCCCAGGGCTGGCCATGCGTCGAACGGCGCTGCAAGATGCGGTAGGTCGTCACTGCCGTCGCCAGCAGCAAGATCATGTAGAGCGGGTTACGCGTCAACAGCGCCAGCAGGACGGCCGCCGCCGCCCACGCCAGCCAGGCGACCGGATGAAAAATCTCATTCATGGCCGCGCCCCAAACGCGCCCGGCCGGCGCCGGTCAGGAGTGTGCGACGTTGTCACGCATCCTCCTGTCCCCTCTGCCGTGCCAGGGCGAAAACAATCGCGCCGCCCAGCGCCAACAGCATCAGCCCAAACAGCGCATACTGCGCCCACAACCCCGTGGCTTGACTCGCCGGTGCAGCAGTGGGCGACGCCGTGACCTGGATGGCCGCCGGCGCGCTCAGCGTTGGCGTCGGCCCGGACGCCGCATTGGCGGCGCCGGCTTCTGCGCTGGCAACCGGCGTAGGCACTGCGGCTGTTGGCGACGCCGGGGAAGTCGGGGTTGCGCTGGCAGCGACTGGCGCCGTGACCGTTGGCCAGGGCGTCATCGCCGCAGCGGTTGGCGTTGGCGTGACCGTCGCCGCAGCGGTTGGCGTTGGCGTGACCGTCGCC
>CAZOLV010000125.1:0-10992 GCA_964580725.1 uncultured Anaerolineae bacterium
CAGTTGATCCATTCGATAGGCATGGATGTGCATCGAATCGCCAATGATGTCCAGAGATAAACGCTCAGCCATGCGCCGCCGATTGATCGAGATCGGCGGCTGGTACGCTTCGAACTTCAGGCCTGCTGAAGCAGGTTGAAAAGGGCGCAATCCGAGCAGCCTGCTACAGCAGGTTTTGTCATACCAGGCGTCTGATTCATCCGATGCCTGGTTGATGCGTCCGGTTCAGATTGCGAATTCCAGAAATCGCTGTGATTCACTATAGCATCTGCTGGCCGAGTCCGCAAATCCTGCTCGGAGAGCGTCGGCGTCGTGGCCGGAGAAACCGCCGCGCCAGTCTCGAACCTGACGCCTGACATGGCTGGCCAAGTCAAAAAGGAGTTGGCCGTCATTTACGCGCGGCCTCTCGCTGTTTGACTTCCAGGTAATCGGTGTAGCCGCCCGTGTAGTTCACCAGGACACCTTGCGCGGGATCTAGCTCCACGATGCGATCCACCGTTTGATCCAGGAAGTAGCGATCGTGAGAAATGACCAGCACCGTGCCGTCGAAGTCATCCAGCACGCGTTCGAGCACCTCGCATGAAGCAATGTCCAGGTTGTTGGTCGGCTCGTCCAATAGCAGGAAATTGGGCTGTTGCAGCATCAGCAGCGCCATCTGCAAACGACTGCGCTCGCCGCCGCTCAGGCTGCCCACCGTTTGCTCGTTGGCGCGTTTCCACTCGAACAGAAACTGCGTCAGGAAAGCTGCGGCCTCGCGCTCGTACATCGGCTTGACCGCGCGCACCATTTCCACCAAGGTCTTGCCGTAGTCCAGGCTTTGGTGTTCCTGTGTGTAGACACCCATCTTCACGCTTGGCCCGATCTTCACCACACCGCTGGTCGGTTGCAGCGTGCCGGTGATGCAGCGAAACAGCACGCTCTTGCCCGCGCCGTTGGGACCCACCAACCCCACGCGCTCCCCGTGCCACAGCAGCAGATTGACGCCCGCCAGCACCAACTCGTGGTCGAACGCCTTGACCAGGTCAACGATCTCGAGCACCTTGCTCGACCCGCGCCAGCCTTCCAGCTCAAGACCCATCGGCCGCTGCTCCACCACCGCATCCACCTTGTCCATGCGTTCGATCTGGCGGCGCTTGTTGCGCGCCTGAATCACATGGCGCCGGTTGGAGGCCCGCGGGCTGACCAGGCTGGCCCACAGCTCCATCCTGGCGATCGCCGCCTCCAGGCGTTTGATCTCTTTCTGCTGTGCGGCGTGCAGTTGCGCCTGGCGCAGACGCCGCAGCTCGCGCTCTGCTGCATAGGCCGAATAGTTGCCGGTGTAGAAATCGAGCCTGCCGCCCTCCAACTCCACCACGTTGTCGGCCACCTCATCGAGCAGGTAGCGGTCATGCGAAACGATCACCACGGCGCCCGCAAAGCTGCGGATGAATTTTTCCAGGAAGGTCTTGCCGGCCAGATCGAGGTGATTGTCCGGCTCATCCAGCAGCAGGCAGGCCGGGCGGTTGACCGCCAATTTGGCCAACGCCAGCAGCTTCTTCTGTCCGCCGCTCAAGACCGTCGTCGGCAGATCGAAATCACCGTCGTCGAAACCCAACTGACGCAGGACGGCCTTGACGGAGTTTTCGTACTGCAGCCCGCCCGCCTCGGCATATGCGGTCAACAGGCGCTGCTGTTGATCCAACGTGCGCACCAACGTCCTCTCATCGCCATAGACGACCGGGTCTGACAGTTTGCGCGTGATTTGTTCCAGGTCGGCCTCGATGGCGGCCAGCCGGGCGGATGCGGTCAGCGCCTCGGTCAGAACGGTGTGCGTCGGGTGCAGGCGCACCTCCTGCGGCAGGTAGCCCACGCTGGCGCCTTTGGCCATGACGACGAAACCGCTGGTGGGCGGCAGGCGTCCGGCCAGCAGGTTGAGCACGGTGCTCTTGCCGGCGCCATTCGGCCCCACGAAGCCCAGCCGGGCATCGTCGGCAATGGCCCAGCTCAGATTTTGCACTCCAGGGCCGCCGGGGTGGGTGTAGGAAACGTTGTCAAGACGTAGAATCATCATGGCGTCAGTTTTTCCCAGGTTTCAGAACAAATCCACGACGTCGCAAAGGCCTTGCGGTTGGCGACGCCAGCGGTCTGAAGTCGCTGCGACCAGTATACGCCGCCGCCTGGCATTGTCAAGGGCAGGGCGCGGCGCAAAGTGTGTCAGGGTCTGGGTGTCAGCGAGGCGGGGATGATGTGCGGCCGCGGGCGAGGAATGCAACGCAAGGGGGGCAAAGAGGCCAGGACGCAAGCGATGAAAAAGGCTCTCGCGTGGCCGTTCAGCAGACAGGGAATGAGTCCTGCCATGCTCTCGCTTCCCCACACTGGAGAGGCTGAGCGGACACGGAGAGCCTTGCAGCGATCTTGCAGAAGGCGCCTCAGAGGAGGAGGCGGCGCTCTGCATGATGAATGCTGGCGTTGCCAATCAGCCAGGACTGCGGGTTGACCGATCCTTGGTCGCCGCGCTGGCTGTCGCGGCGACCAAGGGTATCGAACGGGGGCGGATGGCTGGCTAGGAGCTCCAGCCGAAGTCGGCGGCGACGGCCTGAATATCCTTGATGGTGATCATGCCGTCGCCGTCAATGTCGTAGCGGCTGTCATACGAGCCGTACCAGCGGCTGGCGGCTGCAATCATGTCGAGGACATCCACGGCGTTACTGCAATCCACGTCGGTGCGCTTGCAGACCTGAATGCTGCCCGTGGCGCTCGATTCGACGTCGCTGTAGGTGAAGAGGCCGAGGTCGTCGAACTGGCGGCGGTAGGTCTGGTTGCGGTCGAGCAGGCCGCTGTCGAAGCCGCGGGTGTCGGCGCGGGCGTCCAGATCGCTGATGGCGCTGTGGAAGCTGCCGTCGGTCAGCTCGACGTTTTGCCATTCGACGACGGCCCCCTGCCAGATCTGCAGCGTGGCCGGTTGGAACCCGCCGCCGTCAATCGTCACGGCCGCCTGGGCGCTGGCGCTGACCGGCGTCAGCGGGATGTCCAGGTGCTGTGGCGTATCCACCACAACGATCGTCCAACTGCGGTAAGGTTGATACTGTGCATCGCCGGCGACGGTGATGCGGAAGTTGCCGGGCGGCGTGAAGAAGCTGTAGTACCCGTCCACGCCCGTGATCTGTGGGTTGATCTGCGCTTCGTACAGTTCGGCGGGCCAGCGTGACCAGGCGCCTGGCGAGACTTCTTCCAGGGCAGTGACCGTGCGCCCCTGCAGGTTGGCGATGGGATCGGTCTTGTCCACGCCCACATTGACATCGAAGACGTAGCCGTCGGGGTCAATCAAGCCGTTGCCGTCGCCGCCGGTGGTCTCGCCGTCGCAGGTGCATTGCAGCGAGATCGGCTCGCTCGGATTGGTGACGGCCGGAATGACGGTTTGGAACCAGCCGCCGCCCATGTGCGACATCAGGTAGGGGGTCATGCCGACGGTGAGGGTGACCTGGGCCGTGGCGGGCATGTCACAGCAGACGCGCACGTCCACGGTGTAGGAGTAGGGCGGGCGCAGGCGCACTGTCCATCCGCTTGGATCGGCGCGGCCGGATGGGGTGCGAATGTGTTGGACGTAGGGAGAGCCGCCATAGTATGCGGTGAAGGTGAGGGAGAGCGGGTCCCACGTCAGGCTACTGTCCACGATGATGATCATGCTGGGCGAGGGGGGACTCGTCAGCGCGCCCAGGCGGGCCACGGCGTAGAGCGAATGGATGCCGTCGGCCAGACCGGTGACCGGCAGGCTCCAGTTGCCCGCGCCGTCGGCAGTGGTCGTGCCGTAGAGGCTGCCATCCACGTAGAGGTCAACATCGGAGAGGGGGGCGCTCAGGCCGGTCACTGTCATATCGCCGGAGCAGGTGGTGCCGGGAATGGGCCAGGTGATGCGCGGCGGGAAGAGCGGGATGACGCCGTTGGCGCTCGATGTGTCGTTGGCCGGATCGCCGCCGGGGGTGGTGGTGCTGATTGTGACCGAGTTGACGATGGTGGTACCGGGCTGCAGAGCGCCGGCGGGGCCGGCGGTCCAGAGGTCAATCCAACCGCTGTCGCCCGGCGCCAGGCTGCCGATGCTCCAGGTGACGTTGGCGCCGGCCAGGGTGGGCGGCTCGTGGTTGGGGTTGGACAGGCTGCTGTCGTAGTGCATGGGGGCGGGGATGGTGTCGGTGACGCCCACATCGTTGGCGGTTGCTGTGCCGCCGTTGCCGTAGTCAATGTGCCAGAGGGCGCGCCAGCCGCCGCCGCCCAGGCCATCCGGGCTTGCGCCGGGTTGGCCCGTTGGATCGAACGGCTCGATGCGCCGCAGCGTCTTGATGACCCAAACGTCGGGGTCGCCGTTGCCCTGGCCGTGGAAGTAGTCCTCGGTTTCGCCGAAGCGGTAGCCGCCGGCGGGGCCGCGTCCATCAGCCAGCAGGGTGACGGGATGGCGCGGGGCGGGCACGTCGGACAGGGTGACGCGCAACCACATGGATTGGTTGGCCGTCGAGTTGAAGGGTAGGAAGAGCGGCGATGTGACGGTGTAGACGCCGGGACCGTAGGAGATGATCTGGTTCTTGACCGCCCATTCGTCGGCGGTGACGGCCAAACCGGGGCACTGGAAGAGGTCTTCCCAGTCGCCGTCGCGGTTCCAGTCGAACCAGGCGTTGACGTAGCGTTCGCGTGCCGGGCCGACGACGGTGACGACGTAGCTGATGCGCGTGGGCTGGCAGTCGGGCAGCGTCAGGGGGCGCAGCAGACCGTCATCCATGTGATCGCGGTTGGGCAGGTCGGCGGGCGGGTCGAGGTTGGTCAGGCCGTCCTGATCGGGCGCCTGGTCGGCGTCGCGCTCACCGCTGACGCCGCGCCCCAGGAAGGCGTCGGCGCGCGGCAGGGTGTGACGTGGACCTTGTACGGGGCCGGTCGCCGGGTCGTAGACTGTTGGATAGTGGGCAGCGACGGCGGGATAGGCCAGCATGGGGGCGCCGAAGTGGTTGCTGTCGTCCGGGGCGTCGCCGAGATCGGGACAGATCAGGACGAAGACGACAGGGTTGGAGGTCAGCGTCGTACCGTCGGGCAGGGTCAACGTGGCGCGGTTGGTGATGCGCTCGTTGCACTCCGGCGGAACGGCGGCGTTACCAACGATCGTGACCTGGAAGGTGACGACGACCTGGCCGTTGGGCGGCAGGTTGCCCGTCCATTCGACGGCACTGCCGGTGAACGTGGCGGTGGGCAGCGTGGAGGTGAGGCTGCCGGGAACGTAGGCGGCGCCGGGCGGGATGGGGTCTTGCATCAGCAGGCCGTTGGCGGGCTGGTTGCTGTTGTTGGTGACGGTGACGCTGTAGGTTACGGTGGCGCCAAGCCAACCCTGATGGACGTCGGCGGCTTTGATGATTTCCAGATGCGGTGGATCGCCGGGGCGGCCGGGCTGGATGTAGTCTTCGGTCTCGCCGAAGCGGTAGCCGGTGACGGGGCCGCGGCCATCGGGCGGGCCGAGGGTGGAGCCAGGCGCGGGCTGTTCGGAGAGGGTGATGCGCATCCAGAGCCGCTGGTTGGCGACGGGGGTGCGGGCGATGTAGGGGTTGGTGGCAAAGGTCAGGCTGGCGAAGGCGCCGGAAGCGGGAATGGCGACGGCCTGGTTTTGCACGGCCCACTCGAAGGCGACCATGCCGTTGTCACACTGGAAGGTGTCTTCCCAGTCGCCGTCCTGGTTGTAGTCGAACCAGACGTTGGCGAGGCGGGTGCGGGCCGGGCCGGGCTGCGCCGAGACGATGAAGTTGAAGGTGTTGGGGGCGCAGTCGAGCAGCGGCACGGGCGGGATGACGCCGTCGTCGAAGCGATCGCGATCGGGCAGGTTGGCGGGCGGGTCGAGGTTGGGCTGCAGGTCTTCGTCGGGCATCTGATCGGCGTCATGCTCGCCGCTGACCCATTGGCCGAGCCAGGCGTCGGCGCGGGGCAGCCAGTGCTTGGGGCCTTCGGGCGCGCCGGTGGCGACGTCGAAGACGGTGGGGAAGCGGGCGCCGACGGCAGGATAGGCCAACATGGCGACGCCGAAGTGATTGGTGCTGTCGGGGGCGTCGCCCAGATCGGGGCACATGATGTGCGTGTGGGCCGGGTTAGAGGAGATGACGGCGCCGTTCCAGAAGAACTGTGCTTTGTTTTCGATGCGCCCGCCGCACTCCTGCGGGACAGCGGTGGAGCCGACGATGACGCTGAAGCCGAACGAGATGGAACCGCCGGGCGGGATGTTGCCCGTCCAGGTGACGGTGTTGGGGGCGTAGCTGGCCGAGCCGCTGCTGGCCCAGGCGCTGCCCGAGACGTAGGTGGTGCCGGGGGGAACCGGGTCCTGTGCGGTGGCGCCGACGATGTTGACCGCCGTCGGATTGGTGATGGTGACGGTGTACATCAGGGTGTCGCCCAGCGAGGCAAAGGTGGGGTTGACGACCTTCTGCACGATCACTTGCGGCTGCGGGCACTCGATTTCGGTGCTGACCAGATTGGTGTTGATGGTCTGCCCGTTGAACAGCACGGTTCCGCTGTTGCGTACGACGCCAGGGCATTGGAAGTCGCTGTTGACTGTCACCTTGAAGGTGATGGTGACGCTGCCGCCGGCGGGGATGTTGCCGTTCCAGACGACTGTGGTGGGCATGTAGCCAACGGTGCCGCTGGTGGCGGTGGCGCTGCCTGAGACGTAGGTGGTGCCGGGCGGGATGTTGTCCTGGAACTGCACGCCGTTGGCGGGGCCGTTGCCGGTATTGCTGATGACGATGGTGTAAAGCAGGGTGCTGCCGGGCTGCGCCAGATTGGTGTTGACCGTCTTGGTTGCCTGCAGATTGGGCTGGCCCTGCTGCTCGAAGATGCGGAAGTAGTCCTCGGTCTCGCCGTAGGTGAAACCGCCGTTGGGACCGCGCCCATCGGGCAGGGTGGTGATGGGGTTGGGCGGCGGGAATTCGCCGCGGGTGAGGGTCATGCGCATCCAGGCGCGGCTGCCGCCGGCGGTGTTGAGGAAGGGGGTGAAGGTGGGTGTGGTGATGGTGTAGAAACCGGGGCCAAAGCCGATGACTTGGTTCTGCACGGCCCACTCGTAGGCGATCATGCCGTTGTCGCACTGGAAGACGTCTTCCCAGTCACCGTCCTGGTTGTAGTCGAACCAGGCGTTGAAGTAGCGTTCATCCACGGGGCCGATGATGGTGACGGTGTACTGGAAGCTGTAGGGCTGGCAGTGCACCGGCAGCGGTCCGGCCAGCAGACCGTCGTCCATGCCGTCGCGGTTGGGCATATCGGCGGGCGGCTCGATGTTGCGCACGCCGTCATTGTCCCAGAAGAGGTCGGCGTCGCGCTCGCCGCTGACGGCCTGCCCAAGCCAGGAGTCGGCGCGGCTGAAACGGTGATAGGGGCCGCGCACGGCGCCGGGGGGGCTGTCGAAGACGGTGGGGTAGCGGGCAGGCACGCCGGGAGGACCGCCCGGCGGGTAAGCGGTCATGCCGGCGCCGAAGTGATTGGTGTTGTCGGGGGCGTCGCCCAGGTCGGGGCAGATGACGGCGACGTTGGCGGGCGGGCTTTGGGCGCCGAGGTTGCCGAGGTGGACGTAGGCGTGGTTGACGATGACGGTCTTGCAGACGACGTTGGGTTTGACGATGACGCGCAGGTGGATCTGAACGCGACCGTCGCTCGGAATATCGCCGTTCCAGGTGAGCAGGCTGCCTTCGACGGTCACGACGCCGGCGGAGGCGCTGGCGGAGCCGTCTTCGTACTGGACGAGCGAGGGCAGCGGGTCGGTGACGAGGACGCCGGGTGCGACCTGGGCGCTGGTGTTGTGCAGCAGGATGGTGTAGGAGATGACTTCGCCGGCGGCGGCATGGGTGGGGTCGGCGATTTTTTCGATGACGATGGGGATGCCGCCCTGGGCGGGGGGAGCGGCGTCGCGTCCGGCGGCGACGATCAAGGCGCCGCCGAGCAGCAGAACGAACGCGGCGCAGAGGGCGAACAACACGACATGCGAGCGTGAATTCATGGTGTACCTCCTGGGAACAGAAAACGGGGCCGTGCGCAGGGGCGCCCTAAGGAGCAGGTGCGCCGTGCTGCGTGTGGAAGCAAAGAAGATGGGCGGCGGGGCTTCTTGCATGGCGGCCAGGGGGCGAGTTGGCAGGGACACCGGCCGAGGCGGCGGAATGATCAATCGTCTTGCTTTGCCAACCTCCGCCTACGGAAACTCCTGGCCCCGATACCCATCCTGTCAATAGTGTTTATCCTGTCAAAAAGCCTGCGCCGGCCGGTATCGGGCAGGGCGTGGGTTGCCCCACGGTGTGCGTTCATGGCGGTGTGTGGTACAATCTGCCCGACGCCGCCGCGCGGCGGCGCCATCCCGCCAGAGGAGGATTGCCGTGCCCATTGACCCTTCATCGTTGTCTGCGCTGCCAGGGAATCTCCACCAGGCCGGCCGTGACCAGTACTTCTTCTCCGCCCACGCCGAAAGCGGCGGCGTGGCCACGGCGGTGAACAACCTGTTCATTTATGGCCTGGAGCGCCGCTGGCTCAAGCCCGCGCCGCCACGTCTGGAGCGCGACGCAGTACCCCGCACCGCGGAGATGCAGGCCGTGCTGAATGCCCTGGCCGAGCGGGAGAGCGTGGCCATCACCGGCCAGGCGGCCAGGGCCCAGGCGCTGGCCGTGCAGGGCGCGCCCGGCGTGGGCAAAACCACCCTGGCGCACCTGTTGGCGCTGCAACTGGCGGATGACGAGCGCTACCGCGACGGCGTCATCTGGCAGGAGTTGGGGCCGGACTTCCGCAGCCCCGACCAGGCGCAGCCAGTGCTGCGGGCCTGGGCGGGCCATGCCACCGGCTTCTTCGGCCTGCCGGACAACCTGAACAAGCTGTTCGTCTTCGAGCCGGAGGCCGTGCGCAGCCTGCTGGCCGAGCACCCGCGGCTGCTGGTGGTGCTGGACAACGTCTGGTCACTGGCCGCGATCCAACCGCTGCGCAAGGCGCTGCCGGCGGGCAGCCACTTGATCATCACCACCCGCTCCCGGGAGATCGCCCTTGAGCTGGCCGGCGGCCTGGTGGAGGTGGGCCTGTTGAGCCGGGATGAGGCCATGGCGCTGTTCGAGTTGCATCTGCGGTGGCGGCTGGCCGAAGGGAGCTCAGGCGACGGCTGGGCGGCCGATTTGATGCAAGCTGTCGGATTCCACGCCCTGGGTCTGGACGTGGCGCTGGGCGTGCTGCTCCGCTACGGCGACGGCGCGGCCGATTGGGAGACCACTGCCCGGCGCCTGATCGCGGCGGTGCACAGCGGCGAGGTGGAGCGGCTTAGCCTGGGCGACGACGATCCGGGCCACAACGTCAAGGCCGTTATCCTCTTCAGCTACCAGGCGCTGCCCGATGCCGAGACCCGCCGCCGCTTGCGCACGCTGGCGGCCTTTGCGCCCGAAAGCGAGCTCACCACCGCTCTGGCCGCAGCCGCCTGGGGCTGCGACGAGGAGAGCGCCTTCGAGACGCTGACCGGCTTTGCCAACGCCGCGCTGCTGGACCGGCTGGGCGGGGGCCTGTGGCGGCAGCATGGCCTGCTGCGGTCGTTTGGCGCGGCGCTGCTGCGCGACGCGGGCGAGCGCGACCAGGCCGCCGCGGCCCACGCCCGCGCCTACCTCGCGGCCATGCGGGCAGCCGACGACGAGCAGCGTTATTACCAGATGTTGCCGGCCATGCCGCAGTTGCGCCACGCCTTCGAATGGGCGCTGGCCAACGACCTGGAGCTGGCGTTGAGCATCGCCGCCAACTGCGCCAACGTGCAAAATCAGTTTGGGCAGACGCGCCAGGCGGGCGAGTGGGCCGAACGGCTGCTGGCCGCGGCACAAGCCAGCCGCGTCGGGCCGGCCACGCTGGCGAGGGCCTTTGGGCACCGGGCCAACCGGATGAGCGCGATCGCCACGCTGCCGGGCGAAGACCGGCGGGCGCGGCTGACCCAGGCGTTGCGTTGCGCCGCCGAAGCCGTTGCGCTCTTCCAGCAGTTTCAACAGGCTCAGTATTTGGAAGTCGGCAAACGGGTGTTGCAAAGCATCCGCCGCGCCTGCGGCGACGATTTCGCCGCTTTGTGGGCCGCAGCCGGGCTGGGCGAGCCGCCCGATTGGCTGCTCGAAACTGAGGACGACGACGCAAGCCCATCCATGCAGGATCTGCTCGTCGTCTTCGCCCAGATCGGAAACCAGGACCGGATGATCGCTTTCTGGCAGGCCATGCCCACCGCAATGGAGGAGCCGTTCATGCAGGCGGTGGAGGCGTGGATCGCCCAGGCCGAAGCAGCGGGCGATCAGGGGGCGGTCGAGCATCTGCGCAGCCGGCTGGAGGGCTTTCGGGCCATCCGCGCCGGCGCGGCCCGTTCGCTCGCAGCCCGCGAGCCGCTGCTGCAAGAATACCAGGAGGCCCTGCAAGCTGCCGATGCTGAGAACCCCCAGGTGGCGGAGTGGCAGGCCATCACCGAGCTGGACGAACGGCTGCTGGCCATGCAAGCCGGCGCTGAAAACCTGCTGAACTGGAACGCCCTGTGCGAGCAGCTCGCCAGCGATTACAACACCCTGGGCAATGCCCATGACGACGCCGGCGACAAAGCAGCGTCCCTGGCCGCCTTCGAGCGGGCCATCGCCCTGCAGCCCGATTTTGCCATGTTCCATCGTAACCGGGCGAGCACGCTGATTGAGCTGGGCCGCCTGGACGCGGCGCGCGCCGCCCTCGACCAGGCCCGCGCTCTGCAGCCGGACGCGCCCCGCCTGGCCAACCTGGAAGCGGCGCTGGCAAAAGCGCAGGAGGGTGCGGGGAACTGAAGGATCAGCAGGCGGAGATTGCCGGGGGACGATCGCCGGGGAATGAATTCCCCGGCTACAAAGCGGCGCCCGTTGAAACGGGCTTGTGTGCGGCGACAAGCCCTGTTCACGGAGTTTGCGCCGTGGCCGGACGATTGATCGCCTGGCGGTTGCCGGTGAGCGACAACGTTGCCGGGATGCCAAGCGTTCGCGGCGACAT
>CAZOLV010000126.1:0-10973 GCA_964580725.1 uncultured Anaerolineae bacterium
GTCGGTCTCGTTTTGCGGGTTGGTGTTTGGCCGGGGCCTAACCTTGCGTCAAGCTGACGGCTGCGCCGGTCGGGATCGCGCGCTTGTAGGTATGTGAGGCGCAGCCGCAGCTTACACCGGCCGTTAGGCGCTCCAAACGAAGAACGTGGGTTAACCACTGAAATGCCCACAACTCACCGTTGAAACCACGTTAAGCGCTGCAGTGCGTAACCCATCGAGTTGCATCTTGGGAAGTATTGGGTTACAATAGCCCCATGATCAAGAGCTTTGCGCACAAAGGGCTGGAACTGTTCTTTCTCACCGGCAGCAAGGCAGGCATCCAGCCGCAACATGCCAACCGCATCCGGCTGATTCTGGCTCAGTTGCAGCAAGCCCGCACTATTGAAGATCTGCGTATTCCCACGCTACGTCTGCATGAGTTGAAAGGCGAGCGCAAAGACACTTGGTCAGTCACCGTGCAAGCCAACTGGCGCATTACCTTTCGTTTTGCGGCGGGCGATGCGGAAGTTGTGGATTACGAGGATTATCACTGAGGACTGAGCGATGATGAAGATGTACAATCCCCCCCATCCTGGCGAGATCATCAAGAGCTTGTGGCTCGATCCCATGGACGTCAGCATCACGGACGCGGCGCAGGCAATGGCGATCAGCCGTAAGACCTTATCCAAGATCGTGAATGGTCGCGGCCGCGTGACGCCGGAGATTGCGGTGCGCTTGTCGATCGCACTGGGCAGCAGCGCGGAAAGCTGGCTTGGGCATCAAGCCGCCTACGATCTATGGGAGCTTGAACAACAGCCGAACCTCGCTCGCGTTGTGCCTTTGTTCGCATCTACGCCCGCGGCTTTAGCCCCCGCTTGACATGCATAGCTTGGGCGGCTACGGGTCGTCAGCGCGGTTCGCCGTTGTGGGCGGCGTTCGTCGTCTTGGGGGCTTGGTGCTTGGGCACGGGCCTAACCTTGCGTCAAGCTGACGGCTGCGCCGGTCGGGCTCGCGCGATTGCGGGTTATGTGGGCGCAGCCGCAGCTTACATTTGCCGTTGGGCGCGCAAATGTGATGTGCGCCGCTCGCAACTACATCCCTTTCCATGATGTGCGGCACGCCAACGCAGATTTGACAAACACGAGAATCCGTCGTATCTTCTATGTAGATACCGTGATAGGGAGGAACATATGGAGACCCGTGTGCAGCGTTGGGGTAACAGCTTGGCCTTGCGCATTCCAAAACCCCTGGCCGATGAAATCGGTCTGAAAGATAACTCACCCGTTCAGCTTTCCCTGCATGATCGTCAGTTGGTAATCGTACCGGTGCTCAAGCCCGCTTTCAATCTGGAGGCGCTGCTAGCCCAAGTGACGCCCAATAACCGCCACGCCGAAGTACTTACCGGCCCAGCGGTTGGGGGTGAAGCGTGGTAGCGCCATCAGCCTACGTGCCACGCCGCGGGGATAGCGTCTGGCTCACCTTCAATCCCCAAGCGGGCCATGAGCCGGCCGGACGCCGCCCCGCGGTCGTGTTGTCGCCGCTCGCCTATAACGCCAAGGTCGGTTTGGCGCTTCTGTGTCCGATTACCAGCGCCATCAAAGGGTATCCGTTCGAAGTCAACCTGCCGCTCAGTTTACCAGTTGGTGGCGTCATTTTGGCGGATCAAGTCAAGAGTTTGGATTGGCGAGCTCGCGAAGTGGAGTTTATCTGCGCCTTGCCAGACGCGGTAACGCGGGAGGTTCTGCAGAAGATCGGCCTGCTGTTGGCCGAGTAGCTTTGTGGCTTGGTCTGTGGGTCGTGCAGCAGCCGTTGGCACGGTTCGCCGTTGAGGGCGGCGCGCGTCGTGTTGCGGGCTTGGGGCTTGGGCCTTGCCTAACCGTGGTCCAGGTGACGGCTACGCCGGGAACTGCTTGCCGGATTGTGGGTTGTATGAGGCGCAGCCACA
Source organism: uncultured Anaerolineae bacterium (assembly GCA_964580725.1). Taxonomy (GTDB): domain Bacteria; phylum Chloroflexota; class Anaerolineae; order SSC4; family Amarolineaceae; genus Amarolinea. The sequence goes on from CAZOLV010000126.1 coordinate 1,925, forward strand.
CCTGAACCGGGCCGTTGGGCATCCCATCCAACGCTGTGGATCAACCGGCAGAGCAACGCGTGACGCGCCGTCGAAGCCACCGGTCGGCGCGCATTTTCACTCCGAACTGTAATGTAATAACCCCATCACAACGATACGCGCTGGAGCCGATCATGTATGACGCTGAACTTAAGCGTATGCGCGAAATGATCCGTACCCTCCGGTATGTGATGACCTTGCACGCTGAAGATGAGATGGACGCCGATGGTTTGACCATCTTCGACGTCGAAAGTGTCATCCTGACCGGTCAAATCACCGAGCGCCAGCGCGACCGCCAGTCCGACGAATGGAAATATCTGGTGAACGGCCAAGCTCTGAGTGGCGCAGTCGTGACCGTCGTAGTCAAGTTCGGCGCCACCGACAAACTGGTGATGATTACGGTCTTTCGTGAGTAATAGGTGAACGTATGATGATATGCGATATTTGCGGCAAAAGTGGTGCGTATGTGCGGCGCGTCTCGCGCAGCTACGGGCGCGGGGTCAGCCTGTTTGTCATTGAGAACATCCCCATTGTCAGTTGCCCCAACTGCGGCGAGAGCTATTTGACGGCCGCAACGCTGCACGAGATCGAACGCATCAAGCTGCACCGGCGCGCGTGGGCGCAAGAACGCCCGGTGGCCGTGGCAGCATTTGCATAACGTCTCGTAGCGCCGCAGTAGTCAGCCACTGTTCGCCGTCGTGGGCGGGTTGGCGCATCGGGTCGCGCTGGTCAGGGCGGGGGGCCTAACACTCGATCCAGCGGACGGGCCGTGCTGCCTGTTGCGAAAGGTCAGGGACAACCGGCCCGCCGCTGAACCGTGGCCGTTGGCCGGCAAAGACGGTAATTGATGCCGGCTGGTAACGGCGGCTTTTCGGAGAAGGACAGATGACAGCAGCCCTGTGGCGCCGCATTCGCCGGTACGTTGAAACCGGGCGCGAGACGCCGAAGATCGATCTCAAACTTACACAGCAGCTTTCCGGTTCCGGAGAAGCCGAGTTTGTCAAGGATGTGACGGCCCTTGCGAACACTCCTGGCGGAGATGGCTACATTGTTATCGGGGTGCAGGATGCGAAAGACCGGCGCTCGAATAACAAATGGCAAAAAATAGCAGAATATAGCAGAATATGGAAAACATGATGACAACTGATTCATCAGCGCCAACCAGTGTCGCTGAATACATTGCGGGTTTTCCACGCAATGTGCAAGAGATTCTCGAACAGATCAGGTCAACCATCAAGCAGGCGGCGCCAGAGGCAGAAGAGAGAATCAGCTATCGCATGCCGACCTTCACCCTGAAAGGCAACCTGGTGCATTTCGCCGCTTTCAAGAAACACATCGGGTTCTATCCAATGCCGGCAGGAATTGAACAATTCCAGGAAGAGCTGTCTGTTTATCAGAGCGCCAAGGGTTCGGTGCAGTTTCCACTGGACAGGCCAATCCCTTTCGACCTGATCGGCAGAATCGTGCAGTTCAGGGTGAGGCAGAATCTGGAGAAGGCAGATGCGCGGGCGAAGAAGACAAAATGACGCCGTTACCAGGTTCCAACAGTGATTTGCTGGAGTATCAGAAATATCGAGAGACAGGACGCAAGTTGCTCCAGAGGGTTCTACTTTCCCTGGTGAACTGGAACCGGAACTCACGGCCAGATGGAAACGCCTGGAGCCGAAGGGAAGCGCCGAGCGATACGCCTGGTTCTTCAGGAAGAGCAGGCCGGCCGGTTTCCGGACAGAGTATGTCTCAACAGGAAAAGCCGCCTGACACAGCGGTGAGCTGGAAGCGCCCAATTGATGAGGTGAGCAATGGCAGATTGGCTTTGGATCGTCGCGGCGATCGTCGGTGTGTTGGCAGCCGGGATGCTGCGCGAACGTTGGCGTTTGCGCAACATGGAGGGTTTCGCCCGGCGGCGCGGGTTCGTGCTGCATACGCCGTTCGTCCTTGCTGAACGCCCGCCGATGGCGGCGCTGGCCGAACGGCTCGAAGGACGGCCCGCCACCCGCTGGGGCGCGGGCCTGACCGGTGTGGCCGACGGGCTTGAGATCGCCATCGGCGAGCACGAGACGCCGGCGAGTGGCCTCGACGGCGCCGGTTCCCCCCATACCATCGGCATCTGGCGCGTGATGATGGCGTGGCCCGTGCGCGCCGCCGGCGCCAACACCGATCCCGGCGACCCGTGGCCCCACGACGGCCAGATCACATGCCACGGCGAGTGGGCCGCCTGGCGGCTGCGCGGCAACCTGACACAAGCCAACGTCGAGAAGCTGCTGACCCACCTGCCCGCGGCGCGCCGCCGATTCGAATAACGCAGGCAAAACCAGTTGGTAGGGTTTTGTCGCCCCTCGATGTGAACCTACGCCAGGTTGAGAATGCGGTGGGTTCGGCGCAAGACAAAAGCAATCCACACAAACGTGCCAATACCCCAAAACCGAGAATGAACATACGCCTCGCTGGCAGCTCAGGGTAGCGCACAATGGGTGTGTGGCGCGAGAGGCACACATCATCACGCCGGTGTGGATCGAAGGGGAACTGCGCACAACCCCCCGCACGACACGCCCTTCTGGCTTTGTCACCAGGCCCAAAGCATGTTACAATGGTTATATCGCAGCGCGTCATCTGGGCGCTGCCATTCAACCTACGTCACAAGAGGAGTGTCGAATCATGAAACTTGCGTTTCCGAGCGAAGCATGGGCCAAGCAACTGCAGGAAGAACTCAACAAGAGCCAGGACTACGCCGAGGCCGCCGCCACCTGGGAGGGTGATTTCTACTTCATCGTAGACGCCGGCCAGGGCGTCGCCGAGGAAGCGGTCATGTATCTCGACCTGTGGCATGGCAAGTGCCGCGAGGCGTGCATGGTTGCCAGCAAGGCCGACAAGACCCCGGAATTCGTCATCTCGGCGCCGCTGGCCGCCTGGAAACAGGTCATCGGCCGCAAGATTGACCCCATCCAGGCCCTGGTGACTCGCAAACTCAAGCTGCAGGGCAACATGCTCAAGATCATGAAGTCGGTCAAAGCCGCCAACGAACTGGTGCGCTGCACGACCTTCATCCCCACCCAATACCCGGACGAAGCCTGAGACCTCAGCCTAAAAGGCCGCTGCGCCTGGCCGCCCCCGCCCCCCGGCGTCATCATCCCCGTACCCATCAGAGAGGAGGCCCTTCATGTGGTTTTTCAAAGCGCCTGAGATTGTCTATGGCGAGGAGGCGCTCAGCTACCTCGGCCAACTACAGGGCCAGCGCGCCTTCATCGTGACCGACGCCGTGCTGGCCAAACTCGGCTATCCCGAACTGGTCATCGCACCCCTGCGCGACGCCGGCATCAGCACGATGGTCTTTGCCGATGTCGAGCCAGAACCGTCGCTGCAAACGGTGCGCAAAGGCGCCGCTGCCATGCTCGACTTCCAGCCTGACTGGATCATCGGCCTGGGCGGCGGCAGCGCCATGGACGCCGCCAAAGCGATGTGGATTCTGTACGAAGTCCCGGACATTGAACCGGCGGCCATCAACCCGATCATCCCCATCGGCCTGCGCGTCAAGGCGCGCCTCATCGCCATCCCCACCACCAGCGGCACCGGCTCCGAAGCCACCTGGGCCACCGTGCTGACCGATGTGGAAGAACGGCGCAAGCTCGGCCTGGCCTCGCGCGAGATCTTGCCCGACCTGGCCATCGTTGATCCGGCCCTGGCCGCCAACCTGCCGACACGCGTCACCGCCGACACCGGCATAGACGTGCTGACACACGCCATCGAAGCCTACACCAGCACCTGGCGCAACGATTTCTCGGACGGGCTGGCCCTCAAGGCGATTCAACTCGTCTTCGGCTACCTGCCGCGCGCCGTGACGCACGGCGCCAACGACATGGAAGCGCGCGAACGGATGCACAACGCCGCCACCATCGCCGGCATGGCCTTCGGCAATGCCCAGGCCGCCCTGGCCCACTCGCTCGGTCACACCCTGGGTGCCAGCTTCCATATCCCGCACGGTCGCAGCGTCGGCATGTACCTGCCCTACACCATCGAATACTGCGTGCGCGGGTCAGAGCCAACGCGTTACGCCGACATTGCCCGCTTCCTGGGCCTGCCTGCCGCCGATGAGGCGCAGGGCGCCGCCAGCCTGGTTGCCGCCATTCGCGACCTGGAAACCCGCATCGGCCTGCCGCTTTCGGCGCGCGCAATGGGCATCGAACCGGCGCAGTACGACGGCGAAATCGAACGCATGGTGCTGCTTGTCGAAAGCGACACTTCGGTCACGATGTCGGCACGCGTGCCCAATCGCGCCGATACCGCCAAACTGCTGCGCTACACCTTCGACGGAACGCCGATTGATTTCTGAACCGACATGACGCCACGGGCGCACGGCGCCGTCACAGCGCACCACTCGCCCTTGCACATGAGGACGCTCGTATGACCAACCTTCCTGGCTATCTCGGCCAGATCCTGCGGCTCGACCTGACGCAACAGCGCATCTGGACCGAGCCGTTGAATGAAGACTATGCGCGTCGCTTTCTGGGCGGCAGCGGGTTGGGCGCGCGCTACCTGTGGGACTTCGTCTCCGCTGACACCGACCCCTTGGGGCCGGACAACCCGCTGATCTTCATGACCGGGCCGCTCGTCGGCACCGCCACCCCTGCCGCCGGTCGCTTTAGCGTGGTGACCCGTTCCCCGGCCACGCGGCTGACCGGCGAAGGCAACGGCGGCGGCTACTACGGCCCGGCGCTGCGCCAGGCCGGCTTCGACGGTATCATCATCACCGGGCAGGCCCCCACGCCCGTCTACCTGAGCATCGTCAACGGCCAGGCGCAACTGCACGATGCCGCCCATCTCTGGGGTCTCGACAGCTACGCCGTGCAGGAACGGGTCAAAACCGAGATTGGCCAGCCCAAAGCGCGCGTCGCCTGCATCGGCCCGGCGGGCGAGCGCCTGGTCAAATTCGCCGCCGTGATGAACGATCATGGCCGCTGTGCGGCGCGCAGCGGCCTGGGCGCGGTCATGGGCAGCAAGCGGCTGAAGGCCATCGCCGCCTTTGGGCGCGCCGACATCCGGCTGGCCGACCCGGCGACGTTCAAAGAGACGCTGCGGCGCACGATGAACTTCGTCATCGAAGACCTCTTCACGCAGGCGCTGCGCGTGGGCGGCACGGTGCTCAGCATGGACGCCGGTTTCATGTACGGCGATGTGCCGCGCCGTTACTACACGGCGGGCGAAGCGGCGCACCTGGAAGAAAACGTCAACATGGGCACCCTGGCCGAAACGATGCTGACGCGCCACCTGGCCTGCTTCCGCTGTCCCATCGCCTGCAACCGTGAAGTGCATCTGGACAAGTATCACGAGCCGACCGTGGACGGGCCGGAGTACGAAACCGTCGCCGGCTTCACCACCAACCTCGACTCGTCCGACATGCAAGCCGCGGGCATGGCCGGTCACCTCTGCAATCTGCACGGGCTGGACACCATCTCCACCGCCAACGTCATCGGCCTGCTGTACTACCTGTACAACGAAGGGATCATCAGCGCCAGCCAGGTGGGCATGGAACTGCCCTGGGGCGACCCAGAGCCGGCGATTCGACTGACTCAGATGATCGCCCTGCGCGAGGGCATCGGTCACATCGCCGCCGAGGGTGCCCTGGCGCTGGCGACGCACTTTGGCGTGCCCGAACTGGCGGCGCAGGTCAAAAACCTGGAAACCCCCTTCCACGACCCGCGCGCCTTCGTGGGCCAGGCGCTGGTCTACGCCACCGCCAATCGCGGCGCCGACCATATGTCGGGTGACTGCTACGAGGTGGGGCGCGGGCGCATCGTGCCCGAACTGGGCATTGACCTGCTCGACCGCTTCGAGCAGTCGGAAGCGCAGGCGCAACTGGTGGCCCGTACGATGGACTACCGCAGCTTCACCAACAGCGCCATTCTCTGTCACTTCGAAGACCCGCAGCTCGAAAACCTGACGAGCCTGCTGCAAAGCGTGGCCGGGATTCCTGCCGATCCTGCCTGGATTGCACGCATGGGCGAGCGTCTGACGAACTTCAAACGGGCGCTCAACTGCCGCCTGGGCGCGACCCGCGCCGATGACACCCTGCCCAAACTGATGCGCACACCGCTGACCAGGAGTAACACCGAAGGCAACGTCCTCGATCTCGACCAGATGTTGCCCATCTTCTACCAGGTGCGCGGTTGGGACTGGGAGACCGGCAAGCCCCTGCCCGACAAACTGGCCGAACTCGATCTGCCCGAGGCGCTGGCCGTCCTATGGTGACAGCGCCGCGCGCCGCCGCGCCGCCGGCTGCCACCTGGGCCAGCCACAAACGCATCGGCCTGGTGTTGGGCGGCGGCGTCGCACGCGGCATCGTTCACATCGGCGTGCTGGAGGTGTTGGAGGGGCAGGGCATTCCGATCGAGGTGGTGGTTGGAGTCAGCGCCGGCGCGCTGGCCGGTGCCATCTACTGCGCCGGCGTGCGCGGCGAACGGCTGCGTGAACTTGCGACGACGCTGCGCTGGCGCTCGCTGGCGCGGCCCCTGCGCCCTTCGCCCCGCGCTGGCTTTGGCGTCAGTTTTGACCGCCTGGAGCATTGGGTGGAACAGACGACCGGCGCCAAACGCTTCGAAGACCTGAAGACGCCCCTGGTCGTCGTGGCCAGCGACCTGATGCGCGGCGAGCCGGTGGTGTTCGACAAAGGCCCGTTGGCGCCTATCGTGCGGGCCAGCGCCTCGGTGCCTGGCGCGGTCGAGCCGGTGCGTTTCGATGGGCGCTTGCTGGTGGATGGCGGCGCGACCAACAACCTGCCCATCTCGGTTGCACGCCGCTACGGCGTGGACATCGTCATCGCCGTCAACTGTTTCACACCGCCCCGCCGCCAGCCGCGGTCCCTCTTGTGGCAGGGGTTGACCGCCGCCACCTGGCTGCTGCTGCGCGCTGGCGATGACCGTCACAGCGCCGATGTGCTTGTGGAACCCGACCTCGATCAAGTCAGTTTCGTTCGTATGCACACCGATGATCTGCGCGAGCGCGGCGCCAAAGCCATGACCGCTATGCTGCCCAAACTACACCGGTTGCAGTGACGGAAGACCGGCCCATGCATGGGAACTCCATCAAGTCCAAACAACGCGTCGCCGATCACGGGGAGGTCTTCACCCCGGCGTGGATGGTGGAGGCCATGCTCGACCTGGTGAAGGACGAGACAGAGCGCATTGACGCCCGCTTCCTGGAGCCAGCCTGCGGCAGCGGTAACTTCCTGGTGCAGATCTTGCAGCGCAAGCTGGCCGCTGTCGAACGCAAGTACGGCGCGTCGGATTTCGAGCGGCGCCACTTTGCGCTGCTGGCGTTGATGTGCATCTACGGCATCGAGCTGCTGGCGGACAACATCGCCGAGTGCCGGGCGAATGTGCTGGAGGTCTTCGCCATGTACTTGAATCTCAGCCCTTCACAGATCTCACGCGAAGACGCGAAGAACGCGAAGGAAAGCATCTCCAATTTCGCGCCTTCGCGCCCTCGCGTGCGGCAAAATCGTGAACTACTGGATCTGGACGAAGCGGACGAACTCTACCGGGCCGCGTCCTATGTGCTGTCGCAAAACCTGGTGCATGGCGATGCGCTGACCATGCGCACGCACCACGGCCAGCCGATCACCTTTGCCGAATGGGGCTACCTGGGCAAGGGCAAATTCCAGCGGCGGGACTTCCGCCTGGACACCCTCACCCTGTCGGCGAGCTTCAGCGCGCAGGGCTCGCTCTTCGCCCACCTGGGCAAGCACGAGATCTTCACGCCGGCGAAAAGCTACCCGCCGATGACGGTGAGCGAGCTGGCCGCCGCGCTCGGCGACGCCCCAAAGGAGCCCACATCTGGAACCATGCACCAAGTCGGCGACGACGAAGGGTTGAAAGCATGAACCCGCGTTTCACCATCACTAATGAGATCGCTGGCGGGCTGGCGCGGATCGAGCGGGCGCGGGGTTTCCTGGACGCAGCGACGCTGTCTGAGGCATGGCTGCGGCGGATGAGCGAGCGGGCGCTCCTCCTCGAAGCGCACCACAGCACCCACATCGAGGGAACGCGGCTGACGCTGGACCAGTCTGCGCGCTTGCTGGCCGGCGAGGCCGTTCCCTCCGCCGATGCAGACGACGTGCGGGAGCTCCTGAACTACCGCGCAGCGTTCGATCTCGTCTCGGACTACCTCAACTCGGGCGATCCGATCACCGAAGGACTGATCCGCGAGATTCACCGGCGGCTCGTGCAGGGCGTCCGCGGCGGCTCGGCCCGCCCCGGGGAGTATCGGCTGGCCCAGAACTATGTCGTCAACGCCGCCACGCGCACAATCCTCTACACACCACCGCCGCCGGGCGACGTGCCCGAGCTGATGCGCGACCTCGTGGCGTGGCTGAACACGCCCAGCGACATCCACCCCGTGCTCGTCGGCGGCATCGCCCAGTACCAGCTCGTACACATCCACCCGTTTCTTGATGGCAACGGGCGCACCTCGCGCCTGCTTTCCACGCTTTGCCTCTATCGCACCGGTTACGACTTTCGGCGCCTGTTCACCCTGAGCGAGTACTACGACCGCGACCGCCCGGCCTTCTATCGCGCCATTCGCGCCGTCGACCTGGACGAGCTCGACCTGACCCCATGGCTGGAGTACTTCGTCGGCGGCCTGGACACTCAACTGGCTGAGGTGCGAGAGCGGGGCCGACAGGCCATCCTGGTCGACGTCGCCGCCCAGGAGCACAGCCTCAAGGGGCGGCGGGCTGAAGTGTTACGAGTGTTGGCAACCGAAGGTCAGATGACCATCCGCGACATCGAGCAGCGATTCCCCGGTGTGGCCCGTCGAACGTTGCAGCGCGACCTTAAGCTGTTGGTTGCCCAGGGCCTCGTCAGCGACGATGAAGCGCCCGCCACCGACCCAAACCGGCGCTACCGGCTGAACCTGGAGCTGTGACAAGCTATGACATCGAGCTGTGACATCACGCCTCGCCCGCGGGAGGCCGCATGAGCGCCAAGGCCGGCTTTGCCCTGCGCGGCCGCAACCCGGATGTGCTGACGTGCATCGCCAA
>CAZOLV010000127.1:0-7023 GCA_964580725.1 uncultured Anaerolineae bacterium
GAGGCGCTGAAGCGCCTACTACGAACTGAGGCGCTGAAGCGCCTACTACGAACGGGGCGCTGAAGCGCCTACGACGAACGAGTGAGTCAGTCGCGCTTGACGGTCATGGTCGCGGCTGCCTCTGGCGCCGTCTTTTTCTTCCGCTGCCCTTTGATGATGTAGGGCAACAAGAAGAGATAAGTCCCACTGATCGCCATGACTAGCATCAGAATGGACGGAATCTTGTCTAGCTGCTCCCAGGCCGCGACGGTCTCTGGGCTGCCCAGTAGTTTGATGATGACTGCCGCCGGAATCAGCAGCGCAGTCGGCACTGCAATCCAACGGTGAAACTTACGTGACCATTTGGTCAGAAACTTTGTCATGCGTTCTTTCCCTTGACTGACTCGATTGACTCGATTGAGATCTAAATTTCACAATCGGGCTGAGTGTAACTTCTTGTCTCGGTCAAGGGAACGACATAAGTCGTAAACGCAGGAATGACTCCTCGTTCAGGCGGTATCCCAGTCGCGACCCCGTCGGTCGCGGGGCAGCGCGGCGACATCTTCGTCGCCGGCCGGCGCATTGTGCCGATAAGCGGCCAGGGCGCGCAGGCGTGCGGCGTCATGTTCGACAATGGGCGGCGGATAATCGTCGCCAGCCGCGCGCCGATCCGATTGGCGCGCCAGCCACGGTTCGTGAATCAGCGGCGCCGGCATGTCGGCCAGCGCGGGCAGCCAGCGTCGCACGTAATGACCGTCTGGGTCGAACTTGCGCGCCTGCAAGACGGGGTTGAAGACGCGGAAGTAGGGTGCGGCGTCCGTGCCGATGCCGGCGGTCCACTGCCAACCGCCGTTGTTGGCGGCCGGGTCGCCATCGAGCAGATGCTGCATGAAGAAACGCTCGCCCAAGCGCCAGTCAACGAGCAGGTCTTTGACGAGGAAAGAGGCGACAATCATGCGGGCGCGGTTGTGCATCCAGCCGGTTTGGGTCAGTTGGCGCATGGCGGCGTCAACGATGGGGTAGCCGGTCCGCCCGCTGCACCAGGCCTGGAAGCCAGCCGGATCGTCGCGCCAGGGGATGTTGTGCATTTGAGATCGAAAGGCGTTATGCAGAACATCTGGAAAATGGTAGAGGATGCTGGCGTAGAATTCGCGCCAGATCAGTTCGTCGAGCCAGGTCTGCACACCGCGCAGGGGGGTGGCTGCGGCCGACAGCAGGTCACGGGCGGCTGCGGCTGCCTGCCGTGCCGAGATCATGCCGAAGCGGAGGTAGGGGGAGATCTGCGCCGTGCCGTCGAGATCGGGACGATGGCGGTCGGCGTCGTAACGCAGGATGGGCGCTGCGCTGCCGGCGCTGAAACGGTACAGACGGCGCTGCACTTCGGCTTCGCCGGCGGGAAACAGAGGGCGACGACCCAACGTGGGGGTGGGCGGAATGGGCAGGTCGGGCAGGTCGGCGGGGGTCGGGATGTGTGCGGGTGCGGGCAGCAGGGCAAGATTGGCGGGCAGGGCTTTCCAGGCCCGGCTGAAAGGGGTGAAGACGGTGTAGGGGGTGCCGTCCGCTTTTTTCACGGCGTCGGGGGGGAAAACGGTGACGCCGCCGGTCAGTTGCAGCGGCAGGTCGCGCCCGATGCGGGCATCCCGCCGGCGTGCGTAGGGCGAGACGTCGGCCTGGGCGACGATGCAGCAGGCGCCTGTGGCCTGCGTCAGGCGGGTTAGCACGGCGAGCGGCGGGCCTTCTTGCCAGATGAGGCGGCTGCCGCGCTGGCGCAGATCGGCGTCGAGGACGCGCAGACCATCATGGAGGAAGGCGAGGCGTGCGGGGGCGGTAGTGGGCGCCTGGGCCAGGTGCGGATCGAGGATGAAGAGGGGGATGACCTGATCGGCTTGGGCCAGAGCGGCGGCCAGGGCAGGATTGTCGGCGAGGCGCAGGTCACGCCGAATCCACCAGATCGCTGTGGCCATGCGGTGACGTCCTTTCCATTGTGCTTGTCAAGGAACAACTTCCCGTTCTCGTCCACGTTCTGCCGAAAAAAGACGGGAACCGATTCTTTGACGAGACCATGCGGTTGGATTCCATCGAATCAGACTAAGTAACTGTTCAGGCAGCGGGCATCGGATGAATCCGGCGCCTGATGCTGATACTGGGAAACCTGCCGAAGCAGGTTGCCCGGATGTTGTATGGTCTTGTATTTTACGCCAGGAGACGATTTTGCGCCAGCGGGCGTCATGACGCCGCCATGTGTTCGAGCAGCGGGAGGGGGTCGGCGGGAAGGATGTACAGATGGCGATCGGCCCACAGCGTTTGCAGGTCGGCGGCGGCGTTGGGAACGATGGCGTAGGCGGCGGGGGTGAGGGAGCCGAGCCGGGCGAGGGTGTGGGACCAGAGCTGTTGGAAGGTGGGATCGGTCAGGTCTTGCCCGACGACGAGGAGGTGATGTTCTTCGAGCAGGATGCGGATGCGGTCGAGCAGAGGCCGTTTAACGGGATTGTCCCATAGTTGCAGATGGTCGTTTTCGGTGACGGTCAGGGTGTCGGGCTGGCCAACCCAGCCGTAGAGTTGGATCAGGCCTGGGGTGCGCGGGGTGCGAAAGGCGACCTGGCTGCCGTGTAGGAGGTGATCGAAGGGGCGCTGTGCGGTGCGCAAGGCCTGGGCCAGCAGATCGTCGTAGGCGGCGCTGATGAAGTGGGCGGCGGGCAGCGCGGCCAGCAGGGTGTGCCAGCGCGGAAGCGGCGCTGGCGCGGTCAGGAGGGTGCGTTGCAGGAAGTCGGTGAACTCCCAACGCTGGCCGCGCCGCGCCAGGCGCTGGCTGACGGCGGCCAGCGTGGGGCCAGATGCGATGCCGGCGCGCTGCGCCAGGCGGTCGGCCAGCTCCTGGCGTGAGGGGACGCCGGCGACGGCGGCCGGGGCGTCGCCGCCGGCAAAGAGGACGAGGGCGCCAGCGGCGAGATGTTCGGCGACTGCGGGCAACCACTGGGCGCCGTTCATGGGGCCTGTTCTCCAAACTGGCCGCCAAACCAGCCGAGCGGGGCGGCGATGGTCAGGGCGACGAGGGCGATGAAGATGAGGAGGGCGGCGCTGAAGAAGCCGAGGCTGAAGCGGCGTCCGCGGCGTTTAGTCAAGAGGCCGCCGGCGAACAGCAGGGGGAAGATGAGGAGCAGAATGACGAGGCTGGCGGCGAAGCAGAAGACGAGGATGATGGCAAAGTCGGCCGCCTGCTGCACTATGCCGAGGTTGGGGATGTTTTCTGGGCGGAAGCCTTTGAGCCAGAGAACTGCGTTGAGCAGCCCGTAGGCGGCGCCGAGTGAGGCGCCGTAGGCGGCGATGAGGGCGCTGTGCTGGCGGCGGGCAAGGGTGGCCGCAAACCAGTCGGCGGCGATGGCGCTGGCCAGGCCGATGGTCAGCAGGACGGCGAGATAGCGGGCCTGGCTGATGATGACGGGCGCCATGGGCAGCAGGGGCAGGCCAAAGCCGAGCAGGGCGGCGACGGCGACAATGGCCCACCAGCCGCGCGTGGTGGCAAGGCGCAGGGCGCGGGCGCCGCGGCTGACGATGCGCAGCAGCGGGGAGGCGTGGGCGCTGGCAGCCTGGCTGAGGACGACATGATCGAGTTCGGCCTGTAAGTCGCCAATGGCGGGGTAGCGGTCGTCTGGCTCGATCTGGCGGGCGCGCTCAATGACCAGATCGAGCGTTTCGTCCAGGCCGGGGGTCAGTTCGCTGGCGGGGACGAAGGCGCCCTGGCCGGGGTTGCGCAGGGTGAGCATTTCGTAGAAGACGGTTGCGGCGGCGTAGATGTCGGTGCGCACGTTGGCGGGGCGTCCGGCGATCTGTTCGGGGGCCATGTAGTCGGCGGTGCCGCTGATCAGATGGGCGGTGGACTGCTGGTCGGGCGCCAGCGCACGCGCCAGGCCAAAGTCAATCAACTGAACCTGGTCGCCGGTTTGCAGGAAGATGTTGGATGGCTTGAGGTCACGGTGAACGATGCCGTGGGCGTGCGTGTAGGCGAGGGCCGAGCAGATTTGGGCGACGATGGCGTGGGCGCGGTCGAGAGGGAAGGGCTGGCCGCCGGCTTTGGCCTTGCGCAGCGTTTCTTTGAGGGTTTCGCCGGTCAGGAAGGGCATGACGATGAAGTAGTTGCCGCGATGTTCGCCGAAATCCTCCAGGCGCACGATGCCGGGATGCGCCAGCTCACGCAGGATGTTGGCCTCGCGCCGGAAGTTGGCGAGCAGGCGTTCTGTTTGGGCCTGGGCGCGCTGCAGCACTTTGACGGCGACGCGCCGCTGCTGTTCAAGGTCATATGCGCCGTAGACGACGCCAGATCCGCCGATCCCCTCGATCGTTTCGATGCGGTAGCGCGGGGGCAGGATGGCGAGATCGGGCTGCAGGGCGACGGAACGCTGGTAGGCGTCGAGAGCGGCGGGCAGGTCGCCCAGGGCGAGAAAGGCGAAATGGAGGTTGTGTTGGGCTTCGGCCTGGTCGGGCGCGGCAGCGAGCGCCCGGCGGTAATAGTCGGCGGCCCGCCTGTAGTTTTGACGGGCATACTCCAAATTGCCGCTGCGCAGCCAGATCGAGGCGGAGGACTGGGTCGGCGCAAAGGCGCGCGCCAGTCGCTCGTACGCGGCCCGTGTGACCTGGATGTCGCGCAATTGTTCGGCGCTGAGCAGGGGGACATCGGTCTGTTCGACGAGGGCGGCAACGCCGATCTGATCGAGGATGTTGTCCAGGGCCAGGCCCTGGCGCGCCAGTTCGTCGGGGGTGAGGCGAGGGGCATCGGAGGGAGGCGCGGGGACGACCAGATGAGGCGGTTGTCCGCGCAGGGCGGCGACGGCCAGCGTCAGTTGCTCCAAAAAAGCGGCCGGCTCGTGCGTGATGACGGTGATGCCGTTGGTTTCGAAGGCGGCAATGTCGTCTTCCCGACCGAGGGCTTGCACGGCGAAGGCGGGCGGGGTGAATTCGGCCTGCGCAAGGCGAATTTCTTGATAGATGCGCACGAACAGGTCGCCCGGCGCCGGCGCATAGCCAATGAGGAGGAGCGGGCGCTCACGCAGGGCGACCTTGAGCCGATCGAGGATGGCCTGGAAGCGGGGGCGGGTGAGGGCGGCGGTCTGATCGTTGTGGGTGATGACCAGGTCGTTGGGATCATCGGCGGCGGTCAGGCTGCCGTAGGGCATGTAGAGCAGTGTTTTGTCTTCTTCGATGGCGGCCTGCCGCGTGGGGCGCAGGAGGCTGTAGGGCGTTGCTTGCTCACGCAGGGCGGTTTCCATGAGGTTGTCCCAACCGCCGCTGATGATGACGCGGAAGGGCAGGCGGGCGACGGCGCGGTGCAGCGGCAGCGGTCGCAGGGTGGGGGTTTGCATGCGATCCCGCAGGAAGGCGATCAGCGCCTGGCGCCCGCGCCGTTCCTCGAAGAGCTGGGCGAGCTGCGCAAACGAGGCGTAGCGGCCGCGATAGGCCAGGGCGCCGGCCATCTGATCGGCCAGTTGGCTGCTGGTGGGCAGGCCCTGGAACTGGCTATCGGACTCGCCGGCGTCCGGCCCGATGAAGAGGACGCAGCGCCCTTCGCTCACGTGTTGGGCGACGCGCCCGATGAAGGCGGCGCACTCGTCATCTGGTGTTTCTGAGGCTTGGGCACTCACGGGCCTTGAAGACACAGATTCTCCTTCCAAAGACGTTGAGCAGCAGGTGCACCGCCGCCGCCTCCGATTCCTCTGCAACCGGCGGGGCGCCGCCCGTCACGGGGTCGCCCAAGAGGGGGATGTTGCGCACGTCGGGCAGGTAATACTTGATGGCGGGGGTGATGCGCAGTTCGACGCGCGAGAGGGTGATGGGCTGGCCGTCGAAGTCGCCGATCTGTGGGTCGCCGGGCAGGAGGATGTCGTACATCAGATAGGCGTCGGCGGGTAGATTGGGGGCAGGCTGCTTCAAGAGTGGGTCGCGGTAGACCTCTTCGATCGTATTGGTAAAGACGACTGCGATGCCGATGAGGCCGGCCTCGCCACCCTGTAGGGGTGGCGCCAGGGCCATTGCGGCGAGCGGCGCTTTGCCCGACCGCAGCTTGTCGAATTCGGGCGGGATTGGGGCGCTGCGCCCTGCCTGGCTGATGGGGGCGACGAGGATGGAGGGCTGGCAGGCTTCGAAGTTGCGCTGCTTGACGGCGCTTGCGCAGCGTTCCAGGTTGTTGACGCCCTCGATGTCGAAAATGCCGCGGGTCACATCGAACCAGGCCGGGTCGGCTCCCAGTTCTTTGGCGGCGGCGACGAGCCGTTCTTGATCCTGCGACGGCAGGGGGGTGCGCAGCGGGACGCAGACTTGCAGGGCGTCCCAACTGAGGCACATCTGCTGGCTGCTGATGAGGGTGAAGGGTCGGTCCGCCAGCAGGCTGCTGTTCTTGATGTGGCGTAAAACGGCGGCGGTCTTTTCGAGTTTGCCATCGCCATCGGCAAAGTTCAGATATTGGCCCTTCTCGCTGAGGGCAAGGGTGTAGACGCCTGGCGGCCGCGATGGGTTGGCGGCCGCATTGGCGACGAAGAGGACGCCCAGGACGATGTTGTCGAGTCCGCCGCTGATGGCCTGTTCGACGGTGCGCAGACCTGAGGGGATGTGGTAGGCGCTGAGCATGTAGAGGAGACCGGCGCCCGGTTGGGCGTAGAGGGTGGTGTGTTCGGGCGCCCAGACGCCGGACAATTCCCACTTTTGCGCCCTGGCGATCCCTTCGGCCGTGGCGATGACGCCGTCGGGCAGGAGGACGACGGGCATGGCAAGCGGCGTGGGTGTGGCGACAGGCGGCGGGGAGGTTGGCGTGTCAGTGGGACGCGGGGGGGAGATGGTCAGTGTGGGGACGGTGGGTGTGACGGACGATGGAGAGCTGCAACTGGCGAGCACAACGATCAGCACGACGATGAGCAGCACGATTGTCTGAGGCGCAGACCTGGGTGAGAACATGGCGTCGCTCCTTTTTGGGAGACCTGTCAGATTTTGGAGAACCTGACGGTCTTTGTCCCAATCGTTGGGGAGACCTGTCAGATTTTGGAGAACCTGACAGGT
>CAZOLV010000127.1:7123-10932 GCA_964580725.1 uncultured Anaerolineae bacterium
GGTCTTTGTCCCAATCGTTGGGGAGACCTGTCAGATTTTGGAGAACCTGACAGGTTTTTGTCCCGAATCGTTGGAGACCTGTCAGATTTTGGAGAACCTGACGGTCTTTGTCCCAATCGTTGGAGACCTGTCAGGTTTTGGAGAACCTGACAGGTCTTTGTCCCGAATCGTTGGAGACCTGTCAGGTTTTGGAGAACCTGACAGGTTTTTGTCCCGAATCGTTGAGATGATACGGACGAATTGTAGCACAGTTCAGTAGGAAATGCACAGCAGGGGGCGGTCATTCGATGAGGATCGCAAGTCCCAGGCTTGCCCACCAGGCGCAAACAGGGTGTTTTTTTCCGTCACGGCCGCAGGCGCGAGGCGGGCCGGCGCGAATCTATTTGCCGTGGTCGCCGATGCGTGCTAGAATAGGCCTACATACGCCGGTCCACCAATGGGTTTTTCATGGCGATGATTCCTGAACATCGAAATCTGTGGTCTGGATGTTGGCTTTTTTGTTTCCGGGCCTTCCACGCGACCGATACAGCTTGTACCCAAACACCGCGAGTGCGTGGTTATCCGCACCTGCGCAGTCAACTCGCTTGGATGAGAAAGGACACCAGCAATGGAATCTACGGCCTTTTTGGAAATCATCAGGCATGAACCGCAAGCGCCGACACACTCCACGCCGCTCTTGTTCGTTCATGGGGCCTGGCATGGTGGATGGTGTTGGGCGGAGTATTTCTTGCCCTATTTTGCCAGCCAGGGGTTCACCGCCCTTGCTGTCAGCTTGCGTGGGCATGGGCAGAGCGCCGGTAGAGAACGGCTACGCCGCATGCGCATCGCAGATTATGTCGCCGATGTCGCCCAAGTCGTTGGCACGCTCCCTCGGCCGCCCGTTTTGATCGGGCATTCCATGGGGGGACTGGTCGTTCAGAAATACCTGGAAACGAATCAGTGTCCCGCTGCCGTCTTGTTGGCCTCCGTGCCTGTGATGGGCATCATCAAGACCACACTGCGCATTGCCATGCGCCACCCTTTGCCTTTCCTAAAAGCGAACCTGACCTGGAGTCTATACCCCATCATCGCAACGCCTGAGATGGCGGCCGAGGCTCTTTTTTCGCCGACGATGCCGACCGAGCAGTTGACACGCTACTGTGCACGACTGCACGACGAGTCATATCCAGCATTTCTGGACATGCTGCTGTTCAATCTACCGCGCTCCCAAAGGGTCGAATCGCCCTTGCTTGTGTTGGGGGCGGCAAACGATACCATCTTTCATCCTGGTGAAGTGCGTGCGACGGCGGAGGCCTACCACACGGAGGCAGAGATCTTCCCCGACATGGCGCACGATATGATGCTCGAAGCTGGTTGGCGTACGGTCGCTGTACGCATTCAGGACTGGCTGACACAGCAAGGTCTGTAGATCTCGGTCCGGCGCTGGCAATGCCGAACGCCGAGCGCATGTCGATCAAAGCCTGGATGCACGTCGCGATGACGTTGTGCGTCTCAGCATCTTCAGCCGTGATCGGCGGCCGTCGTTGTCATACCGACGCCCGGTCAGCAGCGGCAAAAAACCAGCCGTTCTCACCCCGATCCACACAGGCCTGATACACCGAGGAGACTGACAATGAGAAAGTACAATGCCCGTTTTCTTGACCATGTCAAACAGACTGGCGCTGCGTTCAACGACGCGGGGCCGACCTATGGCGTGCGTGTGGAAACCGCCAACGCGGCAGAGAACGAAACCTGCTGGCGCGTCGTCGGTGTGCACCATCTGACGCCGGAAGAGAACCAGTTCCAGCACAACGTTTTCATCGAAGCCCTGGACGAAAGCGGCGCCCGCCTGGCTGGCCCGTCTGTCTGGGCCGGTTGGACGTGGGAAGGCCGCCAGCCCGACGAGGAGGCTCGCCCCATGCCCCTGGACAAGGGCGCCAACGAGCCGGCTGGCAACATCCCGATGCAGCAAGGCCAGGTTCTGACGATCTGGATCGCCGGCATGAACCCGCAGGCGAGGGACAAGAGCGATCGAGTGACTCATCTGCACAGCGCTCATCCAGACGAACGCGGCCCCGGCGGCGAACTGTGGAATGCCACCTTCCATCACTCGTTCTACGTGGTTTTCCAGCGCACACGCAAGGCGGCCGCGAGCGCTCCTCCTCCTCCCCCACCGCCATCGCCGCCCACGTCACCGCCGGCTGGCAGCGGGCTGCCTCCCGGGGTTTCCGTCAAGTTTTGGGCCGAACCTGCCGTCATCCAGCCTGGGCAAACGTCTACCCTGCATTGGGAAGTGGACGGGGTGGGCAAAGTATTCGTGGAGGTGCGCGGAGGCACGTCACAGGAAACGCATCCCGTTGCGCCGGCCGCCACGACCACCTATCTGCTGCGTGTTTTCCTGCGCGATGGCAGCCGTTACGACTTCCCGGCAACCGTCAAGGTGACCGCTGAGGAGCCGCCAAAGGGAACCCGTCCACCGACGGTGCACCTGACGGCTGAGAATGTGGCGCGGCTCAGGACATACCCGCGTCCCCCGCGGGACAACGGCATTGGTCTGCATTTTCATCTCGACCTGCGCGACGAGTTCATCGCCAAGACCGTGGAAAATCTGAAGTCCATTCGAGCCACCTGGACGTTGGTCTATGCCCAGGATGAGCAGCAGGCGGAGCGCGCCGCCCGCGCCTGCTTCGACGCCGGCATCATGCCGGTGGTGCGCATCGGCAAGCTGATCGACCAGGGCTTCGACCCGGTTCCCTACGTCGAGGCGCTGCGCAGGGCGCTGGCCGGCAGCAACTTTGCGCATGATCCGGCCCGTCCTCCACTCTACGTGCAGATCTACAACGAGCCGGAGGATGATCGAGAATGGCTGCCGCACGATAAGCCCGATGACTGGCAGAAACCGGCAGACTGGCCGTTCATTTTCGGACGAAACTGGGCGCAGCAGGCGGCGCGGGTCGTTGCTGCGGGCGGCTACGCCGGCATCCAGGTATTGGATCGGCCCGGCTTCGACGCGGCGGTAGATGCGGTCAAGGGCATGAATCGGCCCGAAATCTGGCAAAGTGCCTTCTTCGTGCATCACAACTACGGCTCCAATCATCCGGCCGACTATCCTTACGATGCGTTGAATCAGCGCGGTGCGCCTGGCCAGACCATTTTGGGCGATTACACCGCGGCGCTGCGTTTCCTGGCCCATGCCGCCTGGATGCAGGAGCGGTTAGGCTTCGTGTTGCCCATCATCGGCGGCGAGGGCGGCTGGCTGTTTGGTTGTGAGGAGGACCCGCGTTACCTCAAGGTCGAAGATGCCCTGCACGCTCGTTATCACCGGGAGATGTACGAGTGGTTCCGCAGTGGCGTTCTCGCCAACGGCGAACCGCTGCCCGACTACCTGTTCAGCATCACCTCGTGGATTGCCGGTTCCTGGGACTACGGTGGTCAGAACTGGTGGGGCAACCTCCTGCGGTCCGACGGCAAGCTGACGCAGACGATCGAGGCCGTGCAGACCATTCCGCCCTTCGTGCGCCAGTTCAGTTGGGGGGTGTGACGGTTGCAGGTCAAGAGTCGCGCACCGTGCCGGGGACGCGGGCTTGTGACCATCGCAATCCAGGGGATGACGGTACGGCACTACTTTTGAGATCAGGAGGCAAGCATGTCCATTGCAGAAGCAGCACTTTACGGTGATTTGGTCAAGTACCTGCGCGACGTCTGTGCGCAGCAGTTGGCCCAGTTGAAAGGCGCCAGCACTGAGTCCGAACGCGCCGCGTTGGATGACGTGATTCGCGCCTGGTTCTTCGCCCCCCAGAAGGACCTCTACGGCCTGACGCCGCAACGGG
>CAZOLV010000128.1:0-10486 GCA_964580725.1 uncultured Anaerolineae bacterium
GGGGGTCGTGGGCTATGGGGCGTGGTTCGCCGCCGCGTCGCAGCTCTGCAGTTGACAGGTCTATTTTCCAAGGTGTAGCTTTTGTGCTACAATACATCTATGATTGACACCGCTACAATCCAGATTCTCGAATATCGCACCGAGAACGGTCGTAGTCCTTATCGAGAATGGCTGCATAGCCTGCGGGATCGTGAGGCCCGTGCTCGTGTGCGCGTAAGGATTGACAGAGTCGCTCTCGGCAACTTTGGCGACTGGCATGCAGTCGGCGGCGGCGTCAGCGAGCTTCGAATTCAATTCGGTCCCGGGTATCGCGTTTACTTCGGACGCCAGGGAAATACCGTAGTCATTCTACTCTGCGGCGGCGACAAGAGCACGCAAACGCAGGACATCGAACTGGCAAAGGCATACTGGGCAGATTACCAACGGAGGACAGCATGAGCGATGTAACAGCACCCTACGAAATCGGTCTGTACGAAGATCTGACCGATCCGGACGAGGCAGCGGCTTACCTCAACGCCGCGCTGGAAGATGGCGACCAGGAGGTCTTTCTGCTCGCCCTGCGCCATGTCGCGGAGGCCCGAGGCATCAGCCAGGTTGCCAGGCAGGCGCGTCTCAATCGAGAGAGCCTGTACAGGATGCTCTCTTCAGCAGGCAATTCCCAATTGGCCAGCTTGAATGCTCTGCTGCGCACCGTCGGCCTGCGTCTGGCGGTAGAGATCGAGCAAAGGCGGCCAATCGGCGTTGGAGTTGCCGAGACGCAGGCGGCCTATGAGGCAGAGCGATAAGTACGGAGGACAGCGGGTTCATGGCGAGCAGGCCGTTGAGGAAAAGAACTGTGCTGCGAAAATTATCACGCCTGGCGCACCTGCTGAGTTGGCTCCTTCTGGCCGCGCTCTGGCTTGGCGGCTGCGCGGCGCAGTCGGCGCCGGCCCCGACAGTCATCGAAACCGGGGTGATCGCCTATGACCTGAACCCGGCGCGCGACGCCGTCTACTATCTCAAGGCGCAAGCAAAGGATGCCTACCATTACGATGTGAGCCTGTGGGTCTATCGCCCGGCGGAAGGCCGATCTCACCCCATCGCCTGGAGCAGCAGCACCAGCCGGCCCGACCGGACCGATCTGCGCTTCCTGGCCGATGGCCGTTTCATTGTTCAACTCGACAACTACAGTGACGTCATCCTCTTCGACGGCGAGACGCTGGTCGAAAGCTATGCCTGGCGCTGGGTCTTCCGCCACCTCAGCCCCGACGCGCCGAGCTACGGGCGGGACTCGCCGGCGGAACTGGCAAAACAGGCGGACTACTACCGCCAACTGCTGGCGTCCAACGCGCAGATCGCCTTCATCAGGGCGACTTCCTTCACCACCGAGCCGATCTGGAGCGGAAATCCCAACTTCTACACCGTCTACACCCACTATCTGCTGGCCGACGAGCAGGGCCAGCCGATCCTGCTGAACGAGGCGGAGGATGCATTGGGCCAGCCCTTCCACGAGTTGGATCCGGGCCGCTTCGAGGAGTGGCCGTGGCTGGCGAATCCCGCCTTCGAGCAGACGGCGGAACGCTTCACCGATGCGGCCAATGGGCTGGAGATCGAGCGCACTGAGCAGGGCGAATGTACGCCGCAGGTGGCCGGCGGCCTGTTTTCACGGCCCAAGTGCCGCATCCGCTACAGCCTCACCTTCGGCGGGCAGCGGCTGAAGCTGGCCGAGCGCGATCACGAATTCCTGCTGCGGCCCTCCTCCCGGCAGTACGTGGCCGCCACCGGCGAGCTGATCCTGGTGATGGATGGGAAATTGCAGGTCTACACAAGAGAGCAACCGTGACGTTGCGACCCTTCACTCGATTTTTTATCTTTTCATCGCACTCGCTCATCTGAAGGAACACACCATGAATGAAACCAATCTACCTGGCCTGACGGTCTTTGCCGGCGTCATGGCGCTGGCCGCGCTGTTGGGCGCGCTGGCCGAGTCCGCTCTGTTGACCCGGTGGGGCTGGACCAGCTCTCGCCGCGGCCTGCCCTTTGCCCTGATCGCCAATGGCGCCGCGGCGTTGGGCATGGCAGCCCTGGTCTATGCCGCGGTGACGAGGGTCCTGCTGAGCGCGCTGTCGGGATCGGGCGGCGGCGCCTCGCCTGTGATCCCCCTGCTGCTCCTGCTGGCGTCCCCATTCCTGATCTTCGGCCTGCGCGTGCTCCTTCTGCGCCAGATGGACATCGGCCCGCAACAGCGCCAGCGCCGGCGTTACGCTGCCGGCAGCACGGCCATCGCCTGGATCGCCAGCCTGCTCGCCGTTGTGTTGGCCATCTGGCTGGCCAACGCGCTCACGTAAAAGGAGACCACCGATGAGCCAATCTGACCAGACCGTCCGCAGCGACGCCGTCGCGGGCCAGAAGAAAGCGGCGCAGGGTCGCCGGCCGGGGATCGGGCGTTGGCTGCTGTGGGGCTGCGGCGCTGCGGCGCTGTTGGCCTGCGTTGCCGTTGCGGTCTTCCTGATCTGGATGCGGGGACTTTCTTTCAACCCCAATTCGCTGTGGACCTACGCCAACCCCACGGACGAGGCGGAGAATCACTCCTACTACCAACTGATCGGCGTGAGGGGCGAGCGGCTGATCGTGCAGATCAAACCCCACGCCGGGTTCTATCACGCCTTCATGGCGCTCGACCGGCGCAGCGGCGCCGAACTGTGGCGCACGCCCGTTGCCAACGATCCCGCGCTGGATATCTCGTACGTTACGCCGGAACTGCTCACCGACCGCAGCCTTGTCGTCAGCATCTCCTCCTCCCCCTTGTGGCCGTCGCATCCCTTCTTCCTGTCGGAGCCGCATTTTCTGCTGGCGATTGACCTCGAAGACGGCCGGCTGCTCTGGCAGCAACCAGGTGTCAGGGTGACGGGCGACGGCTATCTGGACGGCGCAGCCGAGCCGCTATTCGTGACCGAATCGGAGACGGGTCACCTGGTGGGGCTGGACGGTGAGACGGGCGCCGTGCGCGTGCGCGCCGAAATCCCCACCCAGCGTTCTCTGGTCGCCCACGGCATCGTCTACGGGGCGGGGCCGGAGGGCGGCCTCTTTGCCGTGGACGGCGACGGCGAGCTTCTCTGGCAGATCCAGACCAGCGAGTCGGCGGATGCCCTGAGCTTTGCCGAAGGGCGTCTGTTCTACCGCACCCAGGATGGCGGTCGTCTCGCCGCGCTGGACGCCGCCACCGGCCGTGAACTGTGGGGCAGGCCAGACGTCTGGTGGTTCACCGCCGCCGGCGAAAACCTGGCCGTGGCGGAAGGCGAGGGCGCCGACCTGGCCATCTTGGCGGCGGCAACCGGCGATGTCCACCAGCGCCTTCCTCTGTTCATCAGTAGGTGGGACAATAACGCTCCTCATCTGGTCGTCAGCGACGGCGTGTTGTATCAGGCGACTGGGAAGCGCTTTGCGGCCTACGACCTGCGCAGCGGCGGCCCGCTGTGGGAGAGCGACTTGCCATCCGAGGTAGACTGGATGGACAACGGCAACGGCGTCATCGCAGTGGGCGATACCTTCTACGCCACCTTCTACGAAACACATCTGATCAGCCCAGGCAGCGCGTTCAGCCGCTCCACCTATTATTTCGCCGTGGGCGACATGCGTACCGGCGAGATACGGCAATGGGGCAGGCTAAAATGGAATCAAATCATCACTGACGGCGAATTCCTCTATGTGTCCGATTTCGACAACGGGACGGTGCATGCACTCAAGCCGTAGTGAACGGAGTTGATCATCATGAGAGGACATCTCTTATCATGAAAGAACCGCGCACCACGCTGGCGCTGCTGGGCCGGGGCATCTTGCTGGGCGCGGCGGCCAGCGCCGTTTTGGCCAGTATTTACGCGGCGGCGGCGCCGCTTGGCATCTCCGCCTATCTCATCATCACCAACACCGGCAACGGCAAGATCGGCGAAGCGCTGTTGGGCGCGGCGGCCCTGGGAATTTGCGCCGGCCCCTTCGCCTTCGTGCTCGGCATCCTGCCCGGAACGTTGCTCGGCGCCCTCTGCGGCCTGTTGATCGCCCTGCTCATCGCGCCCTGGCGACGCACCCTGTCGCCCGCCGGCGGCGCGCTCATCGGGCTGTTGGTCGCCAGCGTGCTCGTGACTGCCGCCAACCTGACCCTGGGGCCGGGCATGATCGAACAGAATCAGCCGGCGCCAGGCCGCTATCTCCCCTATCTCCTCTGGATTGCCGGCCCAAGCCTGCTGATCCTGCTTGGCCTGCCCTGGGTCGGCTGGACGCTGCGCCGTGAGATCACCCTGCCCTGGCGGCGACGCCAATCCTGACCTTGCCCCCTTGCCCGAAGCAAGAACGACGCACCCCGGTTGCTTGATCTGCTCTCCTGTGCTATCATTCCCGACGCCGGCGCGGCGCGCCGAAACGCGGACGCCGGTATCCTGGATGCAACCTCAGGCGGTGATAATGACATCTTCCACCCAGTCGAGTCTTGGCCCTTTGGCCGAACAAGCGCACGTCATCGTGATTGGCGGAGGGCCGGGCGGCGTGGCCTGCGCCATCGCCCTGCACCGCTTGGCGGCGCAGGCGGGGCGTCGCCTCCACCTGACTATCCTGGAGGGCAAACAGTTTGCCAGCGAAATGCACTACAACCAGTGCGCCGGCGTCTTGTCGCCCCCGCTCGCCCAGTTGTTGGAGCAGGAACTGGAAGTGCCATTTCCGCACCACCTGAGCCGCGAGGAGATCGAGGGCTATGTCTTGCACACACGGCGCCAGCAGTTGACCTTGCCCGAAACGGGCGATGCCTCCATTGCCCTGCGCCGCGTTCAGTTCGATGCTTACATGCTGGAACAAGCGCGCCAGCGCGGCATCGAGGTGCGTGTCGCGCGTGCGGTTGACCTGGAATTTCATGCTGACCGGGTGGTGGTCTACAGCGAAAACGCCCCGGTGGAAGGTGATGTGGTGGTCGGCGCCTTTGGTCTGGATGAGGGCACTGGGGCCATCTTCAGTCGCTCCACCGGCTACCGGCCGCCCAATTTCTTGAGTTCGGTCGTCACCAAGTACCATCCGGGGCCGGACGCCATGGCCAACTTCGGTCATAACATCCACACGTTTCTCCCGCGCCGGCTCCCCGTCGAGTTTGGCGCCATCACCCCCAAGGGCAACCATTTGACCATCAACATTGCCGGCAGCGAGGTCAACGCCTCCACCATGAGGGCTTTCCTGGAACTGCCCGAAGTACAGGCCGCACTGCCCAACATCGCCGACAAGGCCCATCACGAGCGCACCGACTGGCGCATCTTCAAGGGGCGCTTTCCTCGGTCGCTGGCGCACCGTTATTACGGCGACCGCTACGTGATGATCGGCGACGCCTCCGGTCTGATGCGCGCCTTCAAGGGCAAAGGAGTCACATCGGCCATCCTGACCGGCATCCGGGCGGCGCGCACGATGATTCAGGCCGGCATCTCAGAGCGGGCGTTTCGTGATCATTTTCGCCCTGCCAACCAGGACATCATCAGCGATATGCCCTACGGGCACGCCATGCGCTATTTGACAATCACGCTGGCGCGCACCGGCCAGCTCGATTCGGTGGTGGATGCGGCCCGCCAGCACGCCATGTTGCGCGAGGCGCTCTTCGGCGCCATCTCAGCGCACACCCCCTACCGCCAGGTCGTCGCCCAGTCCATGCGCCCCCCCATTTTGGCGGCAGTCATCAAGGCCGCGGCGCTGAATTTGACGCACATGGGGCAGGTAGGGGCGTAAGAGAGCCTTCCCATGCCCAAACCGACCCACCGCCCATACATCATCGGCATTGCTGGCGGCACCGCCTCTGGCAAAACCACCATGACCAACACCATCGTGCGCACGGTGGGGGCCAGCCGCGTGACCATCATCGCCTACGATTCCTACTATAAAGACCTCAGCCATGTGCCCCTCGCCGAACGATTGCCCTCGACCAATTTCGATCATCCCGATTCGCTCGACACGGCCCTGCTGGCCGAACACCTGCGCCAACTGCGGCGCGGCGAGGCAGTCGAAACGCCGACCTATGATTTCACGACCTGCACGCGTCAGGCTCGAACCCGCCGCGTCGAACCGTGCGATGTCATCATCGTGGATGGCATCCTGGCCCTGGCCTCGGATGAACTGCGCAGTCTCTACGATCTCAAAATCTTCGTTGACCTCAGCGCCGACGAGCGCCTGCTGCGACGCATCGAGCGTGACGTGCGCGAGCGCGGGCGTACCATCGAATCGGTCATCGAACAATATCGCCAGACTGTGCGCCCCATGCACGATCTGTTCGTCGAACCGAGCAAACGCTTTGCCGATTTCATCGTCTCCGGCGAAACGACGCAGAGTCACGCCCTCGAAACGGTCGCCGGCCATGTGCGCGCCCGCATCCTCAGCGCCCGGCTCGACGCCCTGCAGCAGATCGGCGCCACGCTGCTCGCCGCCGATCCGACAACGGTGCGGCGCGAAGTGGTGCGCCTGGCCGCCCAGGAATCGCTGGCCGACTCAGTCACCCTGCATCAGTTCGACGCCGCGCGCGGCGAGTTCTTGCCGCCGGCCCTCTTCTCTGCCGCCTGGCCCCCCAACGATGAACTGTTCATGCCGCGCCCGCAGGGTCTCAGCGTCTACGTCATCGCCAACGGCACCGTGGTCGTCTCGGATATTGCCAACAGTCTCTATCCTGACCTGATTCAGCAGGTCAGCGATGTGCGCGCCTTCATCGGCATCCGCCTGCAGCAGGGCGAAGCGCCCATTGGCGTCCTCTTCTTCAACTACCGCCAGGCGCGCACCTTCGGCCCGGATGACCTGGCCATGGCCGGCATCCTGGCCACCTATGCCGCCGCCGCCATCGCCCGCGGACGCGCGTTGTAGGGGTTTTGACAGCCCGCGGACGTTCGGGTACAATCAAGACCGTCGTCCCCCACATCGCCTGGGCGACTAGCTCAGTTGGTTAGAGCGCTTCCCTTACAAGGAAGATGTCACAGGTTCGAGTCCTGTGTCGCCCACCTTTCGATAGCGGAGATGAGCCGCCATTCGGGTTGAGTTCGCTGGCCGCCGGCGTCGCTCCGGCGGCGTATTTGTGTCAGGAATCGTAAGCACAGTATGACGGTCGAGAGCATCATTCATGACGAGGTGCGCCGCCTGCCGGCGGTGGATCGGCTCCTGTTCGAGCTTCCAGCGCCCCTCAAGGCGGAAGCCGGGCATGTCGTTGTCACCGCCGCCGCACGCGAGACACTGGCCGAGGCCCGCGCCGCGATCTTGCAGGGCGCCACCTGCCCACCCCTCGTCGAACTGTGCGCCCAGGCCGTCGCCCGCATTCAGACCACCCTGCGCCCCAGCCTGCGCCCCGTCATCAACGCCACCGGCGTCATCGTCCACACCAACCTGGGACGCGCCCCGCTCAGCCAGGCCGCACAAAACGCCGTCGCGGCGCTGGCCGCCGGTTACACCAATCTGGAGTATGATCTGGCCGCCGGCGCACGCGGCTCGCGTTACGATCACGCCGCCGGCCTGCTGACGCGCCTGACCGGCGCCGAAGCCGCCCTGGTGGTCAACAACAACGCCGCCGCGGTCTTCCTGGCTCTCAGCGCGCTGGCCAACGAGCGCGAAGTCGTCATCTCGCGCGGCCAATTGGTCGAAATTGGCGGCGGCTTTCGCATTCCCGATGTCCTGCGCGCCAGCGGGGCGCGCCTGGTCGAAGTCGGCACGACCAACCGCACCCACCTGCGTGATTACGCCCAGGCGCTGACGTTGCACACGGCGGCGCTGATGCGTGTGCATTTTTCGAATTTTCGCCAACTCGGCTTCACCGCCGAAGTCGGCCTGGCCGAACTGGTCGAACTGGCCCATGCGCGCAACCTGCTGGTCATTGACGACCTCGGCAGCGGCACCCTGCTCGACACCGCACCTTTCGGCCTGACTCCTGAGCCGACCATACAGGAGAGCCTGCGCGTCGGGGCCGACCTCGTCACCTTTAGCGGCGACAAGCTGTTGGGCGGCCCGCAGGCCGGCTTGATCGTCGGCCGCGCCAGCCTGATCTCTCGCCTGCGCAATCACCCCCTGGCGCGCGCTCTGCGTGTGGACAAACTGACCCTCGCGGCGCTCAACGTCACGCTGCTGCACTATCTGCGCGGCGAGGCGGCGACGGCGCTGCCGGTCTGGCAGATGATCTCTGCGCCGCTTGCCGATCTGCGCCAACGCGCCGATGCCTGGCGCCAGGCGCTTGCTGGCGCCGGCGTCACAGCCGAGGTCACTGCGTTGCACAGCACGGTGGGCGGCGGTTCCCTGCCGGGTGAAACACTGCCAAGCGTCGGCCTGGCCCTGACTCAGCCCGCTGCATTCGACCTGGCCGCCCGCTTGCGCCAGGGCGATCCCCCGGTCATTGCACGCGTCGCCGACCAGCGCCTGTTGCTCGACGCACGCACCGTTTTGCCAGCCCAGGACGACGCCCTGGTCTCGGCCGTTCGCAAGGCGACGTTGTCATGACGACGCAGGGATCGGCTGCATCCGCGGCTGCGCCGCTGGCGCTGCAGGGCCGGGTCATTCGCAGCGGCCAGGCCGCTGGTGTGGCGCTCGTTTCACCGGCGCCGATCGGTTTTCTGGGCGGAGTCGAACCGGAAACCGGCGTGATCGTCGAGCCGAACCACCCCCTGCGCGGCGCTTGCATCGCCGGGCGTGTCCTCGTCTTTCCCACCGGCAAGGGCAGCACCGTTGGATCCTACACCATCCTGCGCCTGGCCGCGGCCGGCAAGGCCCCCGCGGCGATCATCAACCGTGAGAGCGAGGCCATCGTCGCCGTCGGCGCCATCATCGCCGACATTCCGATGGTGGATCAGGTGGATGTCAGCCTGATTCAGACTGGCGATTACGTGCAGGTGGATGGCCCCACACTGCTGATCGAGCGCGGCGCCCCGCCTGATGCGGCGGTCCCTGTCTGCGCCAGCGAGCAGACGGCGGGACGGGACGCATGAGCGTGATTTTTCTGAAATTGGGGGGATCGCTCATCACCGACAAGCGCACGCCGGGCGCGGCCCGTTTGGATGTGATCGAGCGCCTGGCGCAGGAGGTCAGCGCAGCCCTGGTGGAGGCGCCCGATCTGCGCCTGGTATTGGGGCATGGCAGCGGTTCATTTGGCCATGTCGTGGCGCGGCAATATGGCACGCGCAATGGTGTGCACAACGCCCACGAATGGCGCGGGTATGCTGAGGTGTCGCGCGCCGCCGCTCGCCTGAATCGCCTGGTGGCCGATGCCTTTGGCGCCGCCGGGGTTCCGGTCTGGAGCCTGGCCCCATCAGCCAGCGCCCTGTGCCGCGGCGGGGAACTGCAAACCCTGGCTGACCGTCCCATCAGCGAGGCGCTGCGGCAGGGGCTTGTCCCTCTGGTGTACGGCGATGTGGCCCTGGACGAGGCGTTGGGCGGCACCATCGTTTCGACTGAGGAGGTCTTTGGCTGGTTGGCGCGCCGTTTGCGCCCCGCCTGGATCCTGTTGGCCGGCATGGTGGATGGCGTCTTTGCACGTGACCCGTTGGCCGACCCGACGGCGCCCCCCGTCCCGCTGCTCACGACGGCCGATCCGGCGATGTCTGGCCTGGGTGGCTCTCACGCCACCGACGTGACGGGCGGCATGGCGAGCAAGGTCGAGGCGATGCGCACGCTTGTGCAGGAACTTCCTGGTCTGCAGGTGCGCTTCTTCAGCGGCCAACGCCCCGGCGTTCTGCGCCAACTGCTCTTGCATCCTGACCACCCCCTCGGCACTCTCTTGACTCGCCAACTGGCGACTGGCCATTAACGACTACCAACGATGACGACTGGCCACTGTTTCGGAGGACTCTTTGACCCAATGTAAACACTGCGGCAACCCCCTTCGCCGCGGAGCGGGCGTCTGTCCCGTTTGCGGCAGCAAGCAGCCACAC
This sequence comes from uncultured Anaerolineae bacterium, assembly GCA_964580725.1. Taxonomy (GTDB): domain Bacteria; phylum Chloroflexota; class Anaerolineae; order SSC4; family Amarolineaceae; genus Amarolinea. The sequence goes on from CAZOLV010000128.1 coordinate 9,894, forward strand.
GCCGCGGCGTTCGTGCGCTGCCGTTCGTGCGGCAAACGCAGCAACGCCTTGCTGCAAGTATGCCCCCACTGCGGGCGTGATTTGAAGCCGGGCTGGCCCATCACCCTGCGCGTGGCGGCGCTCGGCGCAACGGCTGTCCTGGCGGCCTTCTTCCTGTTGCTGCGCGCTGACCTGAGCGGCGTCGGCAAGGTGTTGATCGCTCTTGCCCCCACCGTGGTGCTGCCCACGCCGACTGCAACCCCCCAACCGCCGGCAACGGATGCACCCGTCGCCAGCCCGATCACGGTCACCGAGCCGCTGACGATCACCGAGCCGCTGACGATCACCGAGCCGCTGACGATCACCGAGCCGATCACAGCGACCAGTCCAGTGACCGTCACCGAGCCGCTGATGCCGGCCATGACAGCAACACCGGCGCTGACCGCAACGTCTACCGCGCCGCCGGCGCTAACGCCCACCGCGACCGCTTCGCCCTCGCCCACGGTCACTGTGCGCGCGACGGCGACCGGCACGGCGGCCCCAACGGCAACATCCACGCGCACGGCGGCCCCAACGGCAACATCCACGCGCACGGCGGCCCCAACGGCAACATC
>CAZOLV010000129.1:0-10350 GCA_964580725.1 uncultured Anaerolineae bacterium
AGCAGTTTGCGGCCCCTTTGACAAATGCGTGCAGAGGTCTTTGTCAAGCGGGCTGACCGTTGGTATAATGACCGCGCCATCTCCCAGACACGACGGCGCTTGCGCCAATCGAAATCGTTGGAATTGGCGATCCGACCATGAATCGCATGAGAAATGGAGTCGCGCGAGTTGAATCAGCAAGAAGATTACCCGGTTGATGATGAGTTCGATCAGTCAGACGATGCTCCCCGTCGTCCTGGCCTGTTGACCTGGGCTGCGGGCGGTGTTGTGTTGGCCCTGGTGGCGCTGGCGCTGATCTGGGGCGCCACTGGCCTGGGCCGTGAGGAGCCAACACCCATGCCAACGGCGACGCAGATTTCGATCTTTCGCGCCACGGCCACGCCGACGCTGTCCGCCGGCGTCGCCCTGACGCCGACCGCCGCTTTGCCCATTACCCCCACGCTGCAAACCCCGACGCCGGGGCCAGTCGCACCGCCGCAGATTCGCATCGGCGGCCGTGTGCGCGTCGTGGGCGCCGACCCAGAAGGCATCAGCGTGCGTTTCGGTCCGGGCAAGGACAACCAACGCATCACCACCCTACATGACGGCGTCGAACTGACTATCATGGAGCCGCCGGCCAATTACAACGATCCCTACCCCACCACCGCCGATGGCTTCACCTGGTGGCGCATCCGCATGGCCGATGGCACAATTGGTTGGACGGCTGGAAATTGGCTGCAACCGCTCGACTGACCTGCTGTACGGCGATATTCATATCGCCGCCTTTTGCGGTACGGGGGGCGAAATGAATTTTGCGGTACGGGGGGCGAAATGAATTTCGCGGTACGCGACTGACGAAGGACGACTGACGATGGACTTTGCACAACGCGCCGCCGCGCTGCGTCAGGCGCTGAACTATCACGGCTATTTGTACCATGTCCTCGATGCGCCGCAGATTAGCGATGCTGAATACGACGCGCTGCTCAACGAACTGCGTCGGCTGGAGGCCGAACAGCCCACTCTACAGACGCCCGATTCGCCCACGCAGCGCATGGGGGGATGGCTGGCCGAGCGGTTCGTCAAGGTGCGCCACCCGCAGCCGATGCTCAGCCTGAGCAACGCCTTCGACCCGGCCGAACTGCGCGCCTGGCGGCAGCGCACGCTGCGTCTGCTGTCGCCTGACGCCGCGTCTAGCCTTTCCTACGTGATGGAACCAAAGGTGGATGGCCTGACGGTGGTGCTGCATTACGAGCAGGGGCGCTTCATCCTCGGCGCCACGCGGGGCGACGGCATCGAGGGCGAGGACATCACCGCCAACCTGCGAACGGTGCGCGGTCTGCCGCTGACGATTCCGGTGGCTGGCGGACAGGCGCCGCCCGCTCGCCTGGTGGTGCGCGGCGAAGCCTACGTGACGGTGGCCGACTTCGAGCGGTTCAACGCTCGAAGCGAGGCGCAGGAGGGGCGCACTTATGCCAACCCGCGCAATTTTGCCGCCGGGTCGCTGCGCCAACTCGATTCTTCGATCAGCGCCCGCCGCCCGCTGCGCCTGTGGGCGTACCAGATCGTGACCCTGGAGGCGGCGCCGGAGCTGCCGGCCCCCGCCACCCAGTGGGAGGCGCTCATTCTTCTGCGGGATTTGGGCTTTCCGGTTTTCCCGCTTGGCGAGCAGGCGCGCCTTTTCGAAGATTTCGAACAACTGGTCGCGGCTGTGGAAGCCTGGGAGAATCAGCGCGAGGCGCTCGGCTACGAGACCGACGGCGTTGTCATCAAGCTCAACCAACTGGCGCTGCACGAAGAACTTGGTTTTGTGGGTAAGGAGCCGCGCTGGGCCACGGCCTACAAATACCCGGCGCGTGAAGCGATCACGCGCGTGCTCGACATTCAGGTCAACGTAGGGCGCACCGGCTCGATCAATCCCTATGCGGTGCTCGAACCGGTGACGGTGGGCGGCGTCGTTGTGCGCAACGCAACATTGCACAACGCCGATTACATCGCTGAGTTGGATTTACACATCGGCGATCGCGTCGCCATCAAGCGGGCCGGGGAGGTGATCCCGCAAGTGCTGCGGGCGCTGCCCGAACTGCGCGATGGCAGCGAACGTCCCTGGGCCATGCCAACGACCTGCCCCGCTTGCGGCGAACCGGTGCAACGTGCGCCGGGCGAGGTGGCCTACTACTGCGTGAACAGCGCCTGTCCGGCGCAACTGGTGCGCAGCGTCGAGCATTTCGTCTCGCGTGGCGCCATGGACATCGAGGGCTTTGGTATTCGCCAGGCTGAGCTGTTCGTGCAGCTTGGCCTGATCCAGCAGATGGCCGACATCTACTTCCTGCATGAGCGCCGGGAGACGCTGCTGGCGCTGGAGGGTTTTGGCGAGAAGAAGGTGACCAATCTGCTGAGCGCCATCGAAGCGTCGAAGGTGCAGCCGTTTGGCCGGTTGCTCAACGCCCTGGGAATCCGGGGCGTGGGGGCGGTAGGCGCTGAGAATCTGGCGACGCAATTCGGCTCGATCGAGGCGCTGCAACAAGCCACGATGGAGGAGTTGAGCCAGATCAGCGGGGTGGGACCGGTGCTGGCGCGCAGCGTGGCCGATTGGTTCAGCCATGCGCCCAACCGGCGCCTGATCGAGCGCCTGCAGCAAGCGGGCCTGCAACTGGCGTCATCGGCGCCTGACCAGACCCAGGCGCAAACGCTGGCCGGGCTGACCTTCGTCATCACCGGCTCCTTCCCCGATCTGAGCCGTGAACAGGCCAAAGCCTTGATCGAGGCGCATGGCGGCAAAGCGACCGACGCGGTCAGTAAGAAGACGAATTACCTGCTGCTAGGCGAGAACCCTGGCAGCAAGGCGACCAAGGCGGCTGCCCTGGGCGTTCCGCCCATTGGTCTGGATGAACTGCGGCGTTTGATCGCTGGATAGGCCCGCCGACGCGGCGAGGCAAACGCCGGGGATGCGAGACCATGTCCAGCAAACCAGAGGGGGATGAACCCCCCGCAACGGAAGAGGTTCGATTGTGGCAGATTCTGCAACGCGTTTGAGCGAAGAGATCCGTTTGGAAGGGCACATCATTGATTCGATGATCCTGCCGCGCGTCATGGATGTGATCATGGATGCGGGGGGCAATTTCGATGTGCTGGAGATCAGCGTCGGCACGCACAAGGATGCGACTAGCGCGGCGCACATGAAGGTCTTTGCCGACCGGCAAGATCAGATGGATCGCATCATCACGGCCCTGCAGGAGTTGGGGGCGCAGATCATCAATGTCGAGGATGTGCGGATGGAGCCGGCGCCGGCCGATGGCGCTTTGCCGGATCACTTCTATTCGACGACCAACCTACCGACTGAGGTGCGCCTGGGCGGGACCTGGCTGCCTGTGACCGGGACGGAGATGGACCTGGCGGTGGTGATCGGCCCGGAGCGACGGACGGCGCGCAATACGCCGATTTCGGAGGTGAAACAGGGCGATCTGGTGGTGATTGGCCATAGCGGCATTCGGGTGCAGCCGCCGCAGCGCCAACGTGAGCAGGAAGTCTTCAGCTTCATGCGCAACGAGGTCTCTTCGGAACGCCCCAACAAACTGGCGATTGCGCAGATTGCCCGCACGATGCGCCAGGTGCGTGAGGCGGGGCATCGCATCTGTTTCGTGATCGGCCCGGCGATCATTCACAGCGGCGCAGGGCCGTACATGGAGCGGCTGATTCGCAACGGCTACGTACAGGTGCTGTTTGGCGGCAATGCGATTGCGGTGCACGACGCCGAGTCGCAGTTGTTTGGCACGTCGCTTGGCGTCAACCTGACCAACGGGCTGCCGGTGCCGGGCGGGCACAGCCATCACATGCGGGCGATCAACATCGTTCGGCGCATCGGTTCGATCGAGCGCGCTGTGCAGCTCGGAATTTTGCGTCGCGGCATCCTGGCCGAGGCGCACCGTTGTGGCGTCGAGATGGTGCTGGCCGGCTCGGTGCGCGATGACGGCCCGATGCCCGACGTGATCAGCGACATGGGCGAGGCGCAGCGCCGAATGCGCGCCGCGCTGCAAGGCGTGGAGATGTGCATCATGCTGGCGACGATGCTGCACTCGATCGCCACCGGCAATCTGCTGGCCAGCCATGTGAAGGTGGTGGCGGTGGACATCAACCCGGCGACGGTGACGAAACTGGCGGACCGGGGATCGTTCCAGGCGGTAGGCATTGTGACCGACGCTGAGCTTTTCTTGCGCGAACTGGTGGAGGAGCTTGATCTGGCCGAGTGAGGAGTGAGGGGACGATGCTTGATGTGTGGTTTCATCCGGAGTTGATTGATGCGTCGGTGTTCGTGGCGCCGGGGGCGGTGATTACGGGCCGGGTCACGTTGGGACGGGAGTCGTCGGTCTGGTTTGGCTGTGTGCTGCGCGGCGACATCAACGAGATTACGATTGGGGCGCAGTGCAACATTCAGGATGGCTGCATCTTGCACGTGGATGGCGACAAGCCGCTGCGCATGGGCGACCGGGTCAGTCTGGGGCACGGGGCGATCGTGCACGGCTGCACGGTGGAGGACGATGTGCTGATCGGCATCCGCGCGGTGGTGTTGAGCGGAGCGCACATCGGCCGCGGCTCGCTGATCGGCGCCGGGGCGCTGGTGGGCGAGGGGATGGTGATCCCGCCCGGTTCGCTGGTGTTCGGGACGCCGGCGCTTGTGGTGCGCGAGGTGAACGCCCAACAGGCGGCCCTCATCCGACGCATTGCGCAATCCTATACAGAACGCAGCCGCGCCTATCTGGCGGCGCAGCGTGGCCTCTCCGTACGCACACAAGAGGCCTGAAAGCGGCCGCATCTATCGCGGAGGCGACCCATAAGCGATCAAGACATTTTGATTGCGCACCCCGCGGCCGGGGGCCAAAGCCAACCGGCCGGGGTTGAAAACGAAAGGGGGCGGCGTGCAGACGTTGATCTGCGCGCCGCCCCCTTTGCATGAACTGTCAGGGGCAGGTGAGACCGCCAAACCGGCTGGCCACGGCTTGCACGTCAAGGACGTTGACCATCCCGTCGGGCGACGGGAAGGCGCCGGGGCCGCCGGCCACGTCATTGCGCGGCGCAAACCCACTAGTCTTTCCCCAGTCGTTGGCGGTGAAGATGACATCGGCCACATCGCTGGCGCCGCCGCAGCTACAGTTGCTGTCGTACCAGGCGCACGCCTTGACGCCCACCAGCACCGGATCGTGATCAGAGGAACGGTAGGCGTCGGGTGCATAGAGACTGACGATCTGGCCGGGCGACTTGAACTCGACGTTGTAGTCGAGCGCCCGCGGCTCGTCGGCGTTGATGTGCCATTCTGTCGCGCCAGCGATGGTTGCCGCCATCTGGGGCGAGGCCAGGGCATGATCGAGATAACCGCTCTGCCCGTCGAAGACGAAGGAGTAGGCGTGGACGCCGAGCGCGCTGGCGATCAGGTTGGTGTAACCCACTCCTTCGATGGCGACGATCGGGTCTTCTTTGGTGTAGGAATTCAGGTCGCCCATGATGATGATATCCAAATCGCCGCTGCCGGTGGGGTCGGTCGCAAGCCAGGCGGTCAGTTCGTTGGCGGCCATCGTGCGCGTCAGATTGCAGTTGCCCTGGCCATCGCCGGTGTCTGGGTCAGGCGGAAAGACGCCGGCCGGCAGATCGCAGGCGGAGCCTTTGGACTTGAAGTGATTGACGACCACGGTGAACTTCTCGCCAAACACGGTGTCGGCGAAGGTCTGCACCATGGGTTGGCGGTTGCGACGCACAGCAGGGCTTTGATCGAAGGCGCCGGTTGACAGTGTGGCGACGGCGCCGACCGGCGTGACGTTGGCAGGGCGGTAGATGATGCCGACGGTGATTTCGTCGGTGCCGAAACCACCGCCGCCGGGATTGATGAAGGCATAGGTTCCGGGCGCAGTGGCGGCATCGAGGCCGTTGACCAGGTCTTGAATGGCGCTGGTTGCGCCAAAACCGTCGTTTTCCATCTCCATCAGGCCGATGACGTCGGCGTCGAGGCCCACGATGGCGCTGATGGTTTTGTCGCGCTGGCGGTTGAACTCCACCAGCGTATTGGCGCCGCGTGGGGTGGGGAAGCCGCCGCCCAGGCCATCGCCGTTGAAGTAGTTGAGCACGTTGAAGCTCGTCACGCGGACGTTGCCGCCGACGGCGGCCGGCCCGGCGCTGCGCGGGTTGCTGTGCGTGATGCTCAGCGGGGTCGTTGGCTCGATCATGTAGGCCGAGCCGTAGTAGAAGACAACGCCGGTCAGACCGGTGACGGTGTCGCCGGTGCGCAGGGTGTTGGCTGCGGTCAGGACGGGCGGCGGATAGACGATGGGATCGCGGTTCTGCTGCAAATTGGTGTCATCGAGCAGGACGCGGCTGCGGTTGTTGAGGTCCTGCAGGAGATCGCGCGGACTGCCCACGCCGCCAGGGGGCAGCAGGGCGGTGGGCTGATAAAGGCGGTCGCTGATCGAGAGCGAGACCTGGCCGTAGCGCGCAAGGTTGAAATGCTCGGTGACGTACAACGTGGCCGGAATCTGCACGGCCATACCTTCGTAGCGTTCCCAATCGGCCAGGCTGGCAATGGGCAGGGTCACGGCGGCCGGCGTGCTGACGGGGCTGCCCGGACAGACGGCGACGCTGCTAACGGCGTTCAGTTCGGTCAGGTCGTAGTATTCGGCCACGACGCCGGTCACGCGCACGACCTGACCGGGCGTCACATTCACGCCAAAGCCGTTGTCGTAGACGAAGATGCCTTCCGACGTGGCTGCATCGCCGTCGTTATCAGCATCTTCCTCCTGCACGAAGAAACCGCTCAGTTCGACGCTCGTTGACTGGAAATCGCCTTGCACCACGCCTTCGATGATCTGCGCCGTGCCGACCAGTGGGCTGGATGCGCCGCTGCCCTGAATGGCGCTGATGAGCGTGGCCGGCCCGCCGCACACAGACGCCACGCCGGTGGTGAAGCTCCAGACGTAGTCGCCGGTCATGGCGTTGCCCGTCAGGTCGGTAATGGCGGTGGTCAGGGTGGCGGTGTAGAGTGTGGATGGATCCAACGGCGCAGCAGGGGTGAAGGTGCGGCTGGCGCCGCTGCCGCTGATCGCGCCGGTGACGCTGCCCCCCGCGTCGACGAGGGTAAAGCTGCTGCTGGAGACGTTGGTCACCGGTTCGCTGAAGGTGACCTGGACGGTGGAATCGAGCAGAACGTTGACGGCGTTGCTGATGGGACTGGTGCTCGAAACGGTGGGTGGGGTGGTGTCGGGGGCGCAGGTGTTGATGGGAGAGCCGCTGTAACGCGGCGCGGGCGTGCCGGCGGTGAAATCGGCGGCGTTGTCGTCGCTGTCTGTGCAGCCGTTGCCATTACGCAGATCGGCCAGGGTGTTGGTGAGGGTTGGCGCCGGACCAGAGCCTTCGTACTGGTTGGCCGTGCTGCCGTAGCCGACGAAATCTATCACGTCTGGATCGCCCACGCCAGTGATGGCACTGCTGTTGGAAACGACGGCGACTTTGCCGTTGGTGGCGCTCATGTTGAGCGCGCCGCTGTCGTCGGAATAGGGCAGAGGAGGACCGACCGTACCGCAGCCCTCTTGGATGAGGACGTAGGAATGGGCGGCAATCGAGGCGACGCCCAGGGCATCCACGTTCCAACTGCTGCCGGTGGCCGAGGCGTACTGCACCGACCAGCCGCTGAGACTGATTGATGCGGTGCTGTTGTTGAACAACTCGATGTAGTCGCACTGGTACGAAGGGCTGCCCGAGGTTGCGCCGCCGCCGCCGTAGACCTGGCTGATGCGCACACTGTTGGCACCAGGGATGGCGGCCGGTTGCGCCAGGACGGCTGGCGCAGCCAGCGCGAGGGCCAGGACGATCAAGACGAGGAGCAGCAACAACCAGACGACGGGGCGCTGAGTCGCAGGAGCAGGGCTCATGGGTGGTTCCTTTCTTGCTTTCTAGCTTTCTAGCTTTCTAGCTTGGGACTTTTCACGTGGGTGCTATTTTACTATCAATCGAAAAAAACCACCAACAGTTGTCACTTGACCTGGCTGTTCCCAAGCGCTTGTCAAGAAACAACTACCCGTTCTTGCCCACGTTTTGCCGAGAAAAAACGAGAACCTGTTCTTCGACGAGACCCAAGCGCCCGGCGCCCAATCGCTGCAACAGTTGACAAAGACGCATAACCGTGCGATACTGATTGTAGTTCGTTAATAAACGACCAATCGCAACTATTTTCTATTTTCTATTTTCTATTTTCTATTTTCTATTTTCTATTTTCTGCCGGCTGAAATGCTGGCGCGCCTGGCGCCGAACGAACGGGTCACGCTTGGACGCGCCGACTGACCGTTTGGACGGTCTGGCCGGCTGTGGAGATTGGCATGGCAGCAGAAGACAGCGCACTGATTCCGGCCCGTGAGAGCCACGGGTTGGGGGCGCGGTTGGGTGAGATCATTTTGGGCGGGCAGGATGGCCTGGTCAACACGTTGGGGGTCATCCTGGGCATTGCAGCGGCTTCGCAGGACATTCGCATCATCCTGGCGGGCGGTTTGGCGGCGACTTTCGCCGAGTCCATTTCGATGGGGGCGGTGGCGTATACCTCGTCGTTGGCCGACGCCGATTTCTACCGGGCGCAGATGGCGCGCGAGCGGCGCGAGATCAAGGAGGTGCCTGATTTGGAGCGCCAGGAGATTCGGGAGATCTTCGAGAACTGGAGCTTCGACGGGCAGTTGTTGGAGCAGGTGGTTGATCACGTGAGCCGGCACGAGGAACACTGGGTGGAGATCATGATGGCGCACGAACTGCAGTTGCAGCCGGTGGACAACCGGGGATTGTTGGGCACGGCGCTGCTGGTGGGGTTTTCGGCGATCGTCGGCTCCCTGATTCCGCTCTTCCCGTTCTTCTTCTTGCCGCCGGGCCAGGGGATCGTGGCGGCGTTGATCGTGTCGGCGCTGGCGCTGTTCGTGGTTGGTTTCTACAAGGCGCGCATCACGGTGGGAACGCCGGCGCGCAGCGGTTTGCAGATGATGATCATCGGCATCGCTTCGGCGCTGGCCGGGTATGCCATCGGCGCGCTGTTCGGGGCGCAGGCCGGTTGATGCGCCAGACGGTCATTGGACCTGGCTCAGAACAGGCGGTTGCTAGGCAGCGAAACGAGAAGCCGGGTTTCCGATGAAACCCGGCTTCTTTGTTTCTTTTTTTCTCAAATGCCTGGCGTCGAGGCGAGCGCTACGACGCCAGCGGGGAGCGTGCGTCAGGGCGCTGCGGGCAGCTTGGTGACCTGACGGGCCACGAAGACGCTGTCGAGCACGACGCCGTTGGTGGCCAGGCGGTCGCCCACGGCCAGATCGTCGAAGGTGATGGGGGTGCAGGGCTGACCTGCCGCGGCGGCGCAGAAGCGGGTTTGGTCATTGGTCGTGATGACGACGCTGTCGCCGGGTTGCAGGCCGAGTGCGGGCGGCATGGCGTGCACCACTTCGACGGTGATGGAGTGTGCGGCGGCGTCCAGCGCGGTGATGGGACCGCCAATGGCAAACTGCTGCGGCGGAATGGGGGCGTTGATGAGGACCATCTGGGCATGGGACGCATCACGCGTGCGCACGCCATTCACCATGACGGTTTGACCAACGGCCAAGTCGGCGAACGTGCCGGGGACGTTGCCGGTGTCGCTGTGGATCATGAAGCGGGTGCGTTGTCCGACTTGCAGGGTCATGGTGGCCGGCGGGGCGCCGCGGCCGCCGCGCAGGATGATCACATCGGCGGTGAAGGTGCTGGCGGTTGTGTCTACCGCGGTAACGGTGCCCCACATCGTGAAGCGAAATGGGGGCATGGGCGGCGCCTCATCGGCGGCCAGGGCCGGCATTGCGCTCAACGCGAGGAGCGCGATCAGCAAGAACAGAGCATACTTTTTCATGCGTTTCCCTCCGTACTGTGAAATGTGTGGATGCGATTCGAGTCGCCACGCGCCTGCGCAGGATCGCGTTTGGCTGGCTCTGGCCAGTATGACGAACAAGCCGGTCGAACGGTCAACTGACCGGTGGGCGCATCATCCCCAAGTGGCCGCCATGCAATCGTTGTTGCATGTTCCACGCTTGCCCACGAGGCACAGATGAAATGCTCATTCCGTGACAGCTCCTACGTTGGCCGGATGGTGGCACGTGGGGGCGTTGGGGGTGGGCGACGCGGGGTGCGGGTGGGCGTGACGCGCGGCGGGGGAAAACGCCGGGTTGGCGTCGGGATCGGCGTGACGATGGCCGTCGCGGTGGCCGTGGGTGGCGCAACGCTGGCGGTGGGGGTGGCCGTGGGCGGCGCCGGGGTCATGGTCCGTGTGTTGCCGGGCGTTAGCGGGATGGTGGGGGTTCTGGTCGGTGTTGGCGGGATGGTGGGGGTTCTGGTCGG
>CAZOLV010000130.1:0-10024 GCA_964580725.1 uncultured Anaerolineae bacterium
CGGCGTGGGTGTCCGTTCATTCTTGTGCTCCTCTTCTTTGAGATGCGATAAGTGCTTTGCAAAGGCGCCCTGACAACATGCGATCATCGAGGCGCTTGATGTCATTCTAATGCAGACGCGCCTTGGCGTCAAACGGCGAGTCAGCAATTCAGCAATTCGGTTTTTTCCATTTGAATCTGTCTCACCGACACACGGCGCTCATCGGGTGCATATCAATAGCCCGCAAATGTTTCGGGAACACGACCAATGATGAACAAACAACGTTTTTCGACTCGCATATTGCTCTGGCTCTGCCTGCTGGCGCTGTTGGCCGGCGAAGCGTTCCCCGTACCAACGGCGGTCGCGGCCCTCGCGCCGTCCGCAGAGAACTCTCCCTCCGCGCTCAGCGTGCGCCACCCCTTGATGATCGAAGTGATGCGCGACCGGCGCTACCCCGGCAGCGACATCTTGATCGAGCAGACCCTGGCGCCTGGCAGCAACTACCAGCGTTTCATCGCTTCCTACCGCTCCGAAGGACTGAAGATCTATGCCCTGTTGACGATCCCGCGCGGCGCGCCGCCCGCCAGCGGCTGGCCTGTCATCGTCTTCAACCACGGCTATATTCCGCCCGCCGAGTATCGCACGACGGAACGCTACGTCGCTTATGTTGATTACTTCGCCCGCGCCGGCTACATCGTCTTTCGCCCCGACTACCGGGGGCATGGCAGTTCCGAGGGCGTCGCTTCTGGCGGCTATGGATCGCCCGACTACACGGTGGATGTGCTCAACGCCGTCTCCTCGCTCAAGCGATTGCGCGGGGCCGATCCTGAACGCATCGGTATGTGGGGCCATTCGATGGGCGGGCACATCACCTTGCGCGCCATGGTGACCACCGGCGACATTCGCGCCGGCGTCATCTGGGCCGGCGTGGTCGCCTCCTACGAAGACCTGATGAACAACTGGCGGCGCCCCGTCCCCGTCACGATCACACAGCGCGTGCGGCGCTGGCGTCAGGATTTGTTGGAGCGTTTTGGCACCCCGCAGGATAACGCCGCCTTCTGGGATTCGATCTCGCCCATCCGCTACGTGGACGAGGCCTCCGGCCCCATCCAGTTGCATCACGGCACGAAGGACGAGTCGGTGCCGCTGGAGTTCAGCGCCAGTCTCCACGAAGCGATGCAGGAGGCGGGACTGCCGGGCGATTTCTACCAGTACGAGGGCGACAACCACAACATCTCGCTCAACTTCCGCACGGCGATGCAGCGGTCGCTCGCTTTCTTCGACGCTCACGTCAAGAACTACCAACCCCTTCCCGCCGAGCTGCTGCGCCTGCCGCGTGAATAACCGTCCGCCTCCGCTTCCGCTCATCGAACGATTGGCGCTGCGGTTGGCGCGCTGGCTCGACCCGGCGCACGACGTGCCAGCCGCCGCACGCAACCTGGGATGGGCCATGCGCCGCCTCGGTGTCCGCTCGCTGCGCCCCGGCCAGTTGGAGGTCGTCCTGGCGGCGTTGCGCGGCGAATCGGTGCTCTTCGTCAGCCCGACCGGCTCCGGCAAAACCCTCTGCTTTCAACTGCCCGCCTTGCTCGTCCCCGGCCTGACCGTCGTCGTTTCGCCGCTCAAGGCGCTGATGCGCCAGCAGGTGGACGACCTGAACCGCCGCCAACTGCCCGCCGCCTTCATTGATGCCGACCTGACGCCGACCGAACGGCGGCAGTGCTACCAGGCGCTGCGCAATCAGCAATTGCGCTTCTTCTTCGTCACGCCCGAACGGTTCGATGAGGCGCTGGTTGGCCCGCGCGAGGTGGCGCAGACGCTGGCCAGCCGTCCTGCCTTCCTGGTGGTTGACGAGGCGCATTGCATTGACCGTTGGGGACGTGATTTTCGGCCTGCCTACCGCAGGTTGGGCGAGGTGCGCCGCCGCCTGGGCAGCCCGCCGGTGCTCGCCTTCACCGCCACGGCGGGAGCCAAGATGCAGCAGCGCATCCTGCATTCGCTCGATGTCCCGCAGGCGCGCGTCGTGACGACCGATGTGGATCGGCCCAACATCGCCCTGCTGCGCCTGCCAGCGGCTGACGACGAGACGCGCCTGCGCCTGACGGCTGGCCTGCTGCGTCAGATGCCCGCCGGGCGCGCCATGATCTTCACACCCACGGTCAAAATTGGGCAGCAGGTGCAGGCCGGCCTGCGCGAGCTGGACCTCGATTTGCCCTTCTACCATGCGCGCCTGGCCGACGCGGCCGTGCGCGAGGCGCTGCTGGCGCGGTTTCTGGGCCGCCAGACGCCCCCGGCCCCGTTCGTCATCTGTACCAATGCCTTTGGCCTGGGGCTGGATGTGCCCGATGTGCGGCTGGTCATCCACTGGCAGCATCCGGCCTCGGTGGAGGACTACGTGCAGGAGTTTGGCCGCGCCGGCCGTGACGGCAAACCGGCGGTCGCCGTGCTCTTCACCAGACCGGGCGAGACTGGCCTGTTGCGCTTCATGGCACATAAGACGGTGGAACGGGCCAGTCTGGACGAAGCGGCGGCCGGCCAGGCCCTGGCGATCAAGCTGGAAGCGATCGAGGAGATGCAGAGGCTGGCCGCACAGCGCAGCGGGTGCTTCCGGCGCGGGCTGTTGGCCTGTTTTGGTGGCGCCTCGGCCATCGCTGCACGGCCGGCGGCCTGGCGGCTGCTGGCCTGGGTCTTCGAGGAGCCGCGGCGCATCACACCCACTCGCGTCTGCTGCGACGCATGCGGTGCCGTCACCCCGGTCAACGCCGCCGCCTGGGTCGCCCGCATCTGGCGCTAATCGGCCAGCGTGCGCTCGAAACTGTAACCGCGAAACGAAAGCTCCTCGAAACCGGCTTGGGGCAGAGTGCGCTGGGCAGCCAGTTGTTGATGTTGCACATGGGCGGCGAGACCGGCAAAGCCGCGGCCGTAGAACTCGTTGCAGGTGCGTTGCAGCAGCCAGCGGCCGATCCCCTGCCGTTGGGCTTCTTCCTGCACGTCGAGCCGCCGCAGGTAGGCCAGCGGCTTGCCGTCCATACCCAAATAGGCGGGCAGGCATATCACCTCGACCTGGCCGCATGGCTGCGCCTGGTTGGGCCGGTAGGTTAGCGCCGTCCAGCGTTCAGCATCGCCGGCGGAAAAGAGGGTGCGCAGGCGCAGGGCGGGGGTTTGCTCCGGCGTGGGCCGGGTCAGCAGGCGCTGGTAGCAGAGAAGGCGCCCCGTCATCTCGAAGCCGGCCTCGCCCAGGGCGCTCAGGTTGTAGAAATCCTGTCCATTGACGACGCCGACGCCGGCATGGTAGAAGGGATAGCCGGTGTGCGGATGCCAGGCGTAGAGCTGTCGCACGCCTGCGCCGCGCAAGAACCGCTCGGCCGCCGCCAGCAGCGTGACGCCCACCTCGGTGCGGCCGGGCACGAAGGTCAGGAAGCGAATGAAGCCGGCCTGGGCCTCGGCGCCGCTGAGGCGCCCCACGCAGGCGTGCGCAAAGCCGAGCAGCGTGTCGCGCCCGCGCAGCACCAGCCAGCCCGCCGGGTCGTTCTGCAGGCTGACCGGGTGCACGCCTGCGCTGGCGTTTGTCAGGCCGAGTGTGTGCAATTCGTCGGGCGTCACCGCGGCGCTGAAGGGCGCTTGCGCTGCTGCCGCGTTGACCAGCGCCGTGACGGCGGGCAGATCGTGCGTTTGCATCGGTTCGGCGAGCATGGTCAACATGGGCGACCCCTCCTTGCAAGGCTTTGTGCGGCTGATGAGAATCGTTCGAATCGCGTGAGGCGGGCGATCAGGGCGCAGATGGGCGGTTGCGGCCCCGCAGGAGCAGCAGCAGGCAGCCGGCCGTGGCGGTTGCCAGTGCTATCACCAGGGTGCTGAACCAGGGATTTTGCCAAAGCGTCGGGCGCAGCAGCCCCACGCCGCCCAGAATGGCGCCCAGCGGTAGCGTGGCCATGAGCAGCAGGTGCAGCGCCAGGATCAGCGCCGCCGGCCGCTGGCGCAGCATCTGGTTGATGCGCAGCAGCGCCGCCAGCGGATAGAGGGCGCCAACAACGATCAAAAGAACGGCGGCCAGAATCGTCAAACTGTTCATGTCCGGTCGTGCGCCGCCTCGATGTGGGATGTGTCGTTGTGCCGATCCAGAAAATAGACGGCCCCATCATGGCGCAGACAGCTCAGCGCCGTGTTGCTGCCGATCCAGAGGCTGTGCATGGTGTGCAGGTCAAAGCCAAGCGCCTGGGAGATCATGGCGCGAATCGCCGCCCCGTGCGAAACCAGCAGAATCTGCTCGCCGGCGTGCCGGGCGACGATCTGCTGTGCAATGGCGAATGTGCGCGCACGCAGTTCGCCGTAGGTTTCGCCGCCGCCGCGCCGGACTTCCCGCCGCGCCTGCATCGCGGCCCACTCGTCTGGGAAACGCTGCTTGATCTCCGAGGTCGTCAAGCCGGCCCATTGACCGATGTCCGACTCGCGCAGGTCCGCACGCGGCGTGGGCGTCAAGCCGAGATGAGCGCCGACGATTTGCGCCGTTTCCAGCGCCCGGCGCGCATCGCTGGAGTAGATGTGCGTGATGCCGAACCGGCGCAGCCGTTCTCCGGCGCGGTGCGCCTGCTGTCGCCCCATTTCGCTCAGGGCTACGTCGGCCTGACCCTGCCAGCGCCCGACTCGATTCCATTCCGATTGGCCGTGGCGCAGCAGCCAGAGGGTGGTGATGGTGCCCATGTCGTCTCTCAGGTCTTCTGTTTTTCGCTTTCCAGTTCCGCCTCGCCCGTGGCTGTGAAATCGGCCGCCGGGAATGGCTGGCATAACCAGTCTTCGAACAGCGTTTTCTGTTCCTGGGTCGCCTCTGCCTGCGGGCGCACGTGCAGGGCGGTATGGGGTTGCACGTTCAGTGTGACAGTCTCTTGCCGCAGTTCATCGCGGCGGAAGAGGGTCAGCGTGACGGCATCGCCCGGACGGTAGTCATCCAGCCGGCGGCGCAGCGTGGATGTGGTGACGCGCAGCCCCGCGATGGCGAGCAATTCATCGCCGGCGGCCACATCGGCCAGAGCGCAAGGGCCGTCAGCGAAGACGGTGTTGACCAGCGCCCGTCCGCCGCTGTCTTCCAGACGCAGTCCCAACCCGGCTTTGGCCGTTGGGGCGTCAGCGGGAGCGCTGCCGCTGTAGCCAAAGGCCAGGTTCAGACCGGCAAAGCCCAGGTATTCGGCGAAGGGCAGTTCGTCCAGGCCGCGCACGTAACGCTCGCAGAAGTCGGCCAGTGAAAAACCGGCGATCTCTGTGAGTACGCGGTCGAAATCTTCTTCGGGTAGGCCGCGCCCGGCCAGGGCAAAGTCGGTCCAAAGCCGGCGCATCACTTCGTCCAGATTGCAGCGGCCGCCGCTCTGCTGGCGCAGGCGCAGGTCGAGCAGCATGGCGAGCAGGGCGCCCTTGTTGTAGTAGGAGATGGCGGTGTTTTGAGAGTTTTCGTCTGGCCGGTAGAACTTGATCCAGGTGTCGAAGCTGGCCATTTCGGCGCTTTGCAGATGACGCCCCGGCGTTTGCTGCAGGCGCAAGATGCGTTTGGCCGTTTCGACCAGCACGGCGCTGGCGCTCCACAGGCCGGCGCGGCGCAGGATGAGCAGCTCGAAATAGGATGTCCAACCTTCCATCACCCACAACAGGTTGGTGTAGTTCTCGCGGTCGTAGTCGAAGTTGAGGAAGGCGGCCGGCATGATGCGCTTGACGTTCCAGACGTGAAAGTACTCATGCGCCAATAGCGCCAGCACTCGCTCGCGGTATTCGGTGTCGTCGCCGAAGTTCCAGCGCACGACGCCGTTGGTGCTGGAGTTGCGGTGCTCCAGCCCGCCGCGCCGCTGATCGCAGGCATGGATGATGAACAGGTAGTCGTCGTAGGGCAGCCCGCCAAAGATGCCGCCGGCGGCTTCGACGATGGCCTGCGTGTCGGCGGCCAGGCGCGCCAGGTCTTCGTTGCCATGACCGTAGAAGGCGATGCGGTGCGGTTTGCCCAAGGCCTGGAATTCGACGAGCTGATGCGTGCCGATTTCGGTGGGACAGTCAATCAGATGGTCGAAATTGTCGGCGCTGAAGCAGTTTTGCTTGCCAGGAACGGGGGGCAGCGGCGTGGCGATTTGCCAATCGCCGCAGGGGACGATGGTCAGTTCGCAGGGCAGATGGCGCGCTTCCTCCAGCGTCATGAAAACGGTGAAGCCGTTGAAGTAGCCGTGCGTGCTGTCCAGGTGACTGGTGCGCACCGACAACTCCCCGGCGTAGACCTGGTAGCGAATGACGACTGTGCCGACGCCGGCGCTGGCGACTTGCCAGCGGTTCTTGGCGATCTTGCGCCAGGAGAGCGCCCGACCGGCTGCATCTTCGGCGCTGAAGCCCTGTACATGACGGGCGTATTCGCGGATCAAGTAGGAACCGGGCGCCCAGGCGGGCATGGTGAATTCGACGGCGGGTTGGTTCAGGTTCTGTACGGTCAGGCTCACCTGGAACAGGTGGGTGACGGGGACCGGCATTGCAATGGTGTAGGTCAGTTGCATCTGGTTCGATCTCAGTTCGTTTGGCTCTCTGTGTACTTGTTTGGGCTGCGAAGGCGGCGCCTATTCTACCCGATGCAAGCGCCGACTGCAAAGAAGCGTCCGGCGAACTTCGTCGTACGTGCTCGACAATCCGGGAAAAAACCCTGAAGGTTTCTGAGGCCTTTAGAGCTTCCTCTGAAGCGGGCGATATACGGGGACGGCGGATGAATTCGGCGCTGGTTCGTGGTTGTGTTAGAATGGATTTTGATGATCGCAACAGGCCAGGAGGAGCCATGCACGGGGGAGAGATCGTAGCGGAGACGCTGCGCGCACGAGGGGTGACGCTGCTGTACACCTTGACCGGAGGCCACATTGCGCCGATTCTGGTGTCGGCGCACGCCGCCAACCTGCGGGTGGTGGATGTGCGCCACGAGGCGACGGCGGTCTTTGCCGCCGACGCCACGGCGCGTTTGACCGGCATCCCCGGCGTGGCCGTTGTGACCGCCGGCCCGGGCGTGACCAACACGCTGACGGCGGTCAAGAATGCCCAGATGGCGCAGTCGCCGGTGGTGTTGTTGGGCGGCGCCGCCCCAACGGCGTTGCGCGGACGGGGCGCCCTGCAGGACATTGACCAGCTCTCGCTGCTGCGCTCGGTGGTCAAGTGGTCGTGCGCCGTGCGCCGCGTGCGCGATCTGGCGCCTGCCTTGCAGATGGCGTTCAATCTGGCGCAGGCCGGCATCCCCGGCCCCGTCTTCGTCGAATGTCCCGTTGACCTGCTCTACCCGGAGGCGATGGTGCGCCAGCTTTACGGCACGGCCCGCGCCGGGCGCAGCCTGGCGGCGCGTCTGCAGCAGGCCTATTTGCGCTGGCACGTGCGGCGCCTTTTCGCCGGCGCGCCGGCGCAGATGCCGCCGTCGCTGCCCTCGCCGGTCTGGCCGCTGCCGCCGGCGGCGCAGATCGAACGAACGCGCCAGCATCTGCGCCGCGCCCAGCGCCCGCTGCTTTTGATCGGCAGCCAGGCGCTGTTGGCGCCCGATCAGGCGGCGACGCTGGCCCAGGCTGTCGAGAAGCTGGGCGTTCCGGTCTACCTGTCGGGCATGGCGCGGGGCCTGCTTGGGCGCGACCACCCACTGCAGTTGCGCCACAAGCGCCGCGAGGCGCTCAGAGAGGCCGATCTGGTGATCCTGGCCGGCGTGGCTTGTGATTTTCGCCTGGACTACGGCAACCAGATCAACCGCCGGGCGGCGCTGATCTCCATCAATCGCAGCCGCGCCGATCTGACGCGCAACCGCCGTCCCACTCTGGGCATCCTGGCTGATCCGGGTGCGTTCCTGCGGGCGCTGGCCGGACGAACGCTGGCAACGTCCGGCTGGGCGGCCTGGCAGCAGCAGTTGCGCACCCGCGACGAGGCGCGCAACGCTGAGATCGTCGAACAGGCGCACGCGCCGTCGGCTCACATCAACCCGCTGCACCTCTGCCGCGCCATCGAACGCACCTTGCGGCCCAACAGTATCATCGTGGCCGACGGCGGTGATTTCGTGGCGACCGCAGCGTATACCGTGCAGCCTCCCGGCCCCCTGACCTGGCTCGATCCCGGCCCCTTCGGCACGCTTGGCGTTGGCGCTGGTTTTGCCCTGGCCGCCAGGCTCTGCCGGCCCGACGCCGATGTCTGGCTGCTCTATGGCGACGGCGCCGCGGGTTTCAGCTTGATGGAATTCGACACCTTCGTGCGCCATCATGTCCCGCTGCTGGCGGTCGTTGGCAACGACGGCGGCTGGACGCAAATCGCACGCGAACAGGTCGCCATGTTGCACGACGACACGGCAACAACGCTGCCACAGAGCGACTATCACCGCGTGGTGGAGGGGTTTGGCGCGGTCGGCTTCAAGTTGGACGATCCCGAACTGGCCGAGGAGACGTTGGCGCAGGCCCTGGCGGCGGCGGCGCAGCGCCCGACGCTGGTCAATGCGCTGTTGGGCCGCAGTGAATTTCGCAAGGGCGCCATTTCGATGTAATTGCGGGGCGCTGGGAGTGACGAAAACATGGACACACAGACTTTGTACGAAGTGGTTGGCTATGCGGCGTCGGTGTTGGTGGCAATTTCATTGATGATGCGCTCGGTTCTGCGTCTGCGCATCGTCAACCTGATCGGCGCGAGTGTCTTTACCGTCTACGGCGCCCTGATTCAGGCCTATCCGGTGGCGGCGCTCAACGGGCTGATCGTGCTGATTGACCTGTACTACCTGGTCGAAATGGCGCGCGCCCGCGCCTATTTTGCCCTGCTGGAAGTGACCAGCGCGTCGAAGTATCTGCCGGCCTTCCTGCACTTTCACGCCGCCGACATCCGGCGCTTCTTTCCCCAATTCGACTACACGCCATCGCCGCAAGATGCGATCCTGTTCGTCCTGCGCGACATGGTGCCTGTGGGCGTGTTCGTGGCCCGGCCCGGTGCAGCCGGCGAGCTGGACGTGCTGCTCGATTACGTCGCGCCCGGCTACCGCGATCTCAAACCGGGCCTTTTCCTGTATGCGCAGCAGGCGCCGCGTTGGCGGGCGCAGGGCATCGCCGGCCTGCGCGCTGTCGCTGATACCCCGGCTCACCGCGCCTACCTGGAGCGGATGGGCTTTCTGGCGCAGGGCGCCAGCTACTACCGCCCCTTGACCGTCGTCGCCTAGCGCGGCCTGCCGACGCTTCATCTTCTGGGAAGGAGTTCGAGCAACGTGTTCGAAACAACCTATCGCCCCGCGACTGTGCGGGCTATTTTGACCGGCGTCATCGCGCTGATGTTGCTGTGCGTGTTTAGCTGGTCGTTGGGCGCCGTCATCAAATGGGTGGGCGCGCCGTTTCTTCTGCTGCCCGACGCCCTGGGACTGGCGCGGCAGGTACAGCGTCAGGAAATCATGCCGTTCGATCTGAACGTCTCGCCCAACGCCGTCACCTTGCCGGCAGCCGGCCGCTACGCCATCTACATCGGCGCTGTCGAGGTGTTGGAGGTGACCGACCAGATCATGGCTTCGGGCGCCGACCCCTGGCTTTCGGTCAAGTCGTTGGCCAATGGGCGTGCGCAGCCGGTGGAGTTCATCCGCCGCGGCATGGCGCCGTTCGATACCCCCTTTGCCCCCGGCCGACCGGTCATGACGTTCACCGTGCCGGCTGCGGGGCGTTACGAACTGACGCACATGCGCCGCCTGGCGACGGCGGCCATTGTTCCCGATTACGTGACCGGCCAGGAATCGCTGCTGTGGACGCTGTACGCGGTGCAACTGGCGCTGGTTGTGGGCGTTCCGGCGCTGCTCTACTATCAGCGCCATCGCGATGAGTGGGAAATGGCGGCGCAGCTCAAGGCGCGCCGTCGCGCCGAGGTTGATGCGTTCTGGGAGCGGCAGCGTTCACGGACAACCTGACAGGTCTCCGTCAAGAAAACCTGACAGGTCTCCAAGACCTGTCAGGTTGTCCGGTCAAGAAGACCTGACAGGTCTCCAAGACCTGTCAGGTTGTCCGGTCAAGAAGACCTGACAGGTCTCCAAGACCTGTCAGGTTGTCCGGTC
>CAZOLV010000131.1:0-5033 GCA_964580725.1 uncultured Anaerolineae bacterium
CTTCCTCTTTCCTACTTCCTCTTTCCTACTTCCTATTTCCTACTTCCTCTTTCCTCGTTCCTACTTCCTCGTTCCTACTTCCTATTTCCTACTTCCTATTTCCTACTTCCTATTTCCTACTTCCTCTCTGCCCCCATCCTGCCTAGCTCCAGATAGGTCCTGAACACGTACCAGGCCATCAGGGCGCTGAGTTTTAGCCCATGCCAGCCATCGCGCCAGCCGGCCAGGGTGATGTAGCGGCGGCGGAATTCGCGCAGTGGCTGCAGGAGGTAGTTGTGCGGGCGCGGGCGGATGCCTTTGTCGTGCAGTATTTTGGCTTCGTAGGCGGCGTATGTCTGTTGTTTGCGGTGAAACTGTGCCCAGGTATCGTAGTTGTAATGCAGCAGGTGACTACGCAGGCGCCCCTCTGCGCCATCGAGGGTGACGACTTCGTGGACAGGGCGTGAGGGGTCGTAGCGGGCGAAGCCGCGCTTGAGTAGGCGGAGCTGGTAGTCGGGATACCAGCCGGCGTGCTGGATGCGTTTGCCGACGATGAAGTTGTGACGTGGGACCCACCAGCCAACCTCAGGGCGCAGTGTGACCTGGCGCAATTCGGCGGCCAGCTCTGGGGTGATGCGCTCGTCGGCGTCCAGGAAGAAGACCCAATCGGCGGCGAATGTGTCGAGGGCGTGGAGGGCGTGATTGCGCTGGCGCGCCCAGCCTTCGAAGGGGCGTTCGATGACTTGAGCGCCGGCTGCGGCGGCCAGCGCCTGGGTGCCATCATCGCTGAAGGAGTCAGAAACGACGATGTGGTCGGCCCAGCGGGCGCTGGCGATGCATTCGGAAATGTGGCGCGCCTCGTTTTTGGTCAGGATGACTACGGCGATGGTCGGCGTCATGCGCGTTTCTCCGTTGGTGATGGTTGTGCGGGATAGGAGTCGGTAAGGGTAGCGATGCGCTGGTAGGCGGCGAGACGGGCGTCCCGCTCGGCGGGGGTGAGTGCGCCTGATGCGGCCAGGCGGCGGGTGCGCTGCGCTTCGACATGCATGCCGAGGCGAACGAGAAGCCTGGCCAAAGTGCGTTTCAGGGTGCCGTAGCGGCGGGCATAGAGGCGGAGGCGGCTGCGCCAGAGGGCGACGATCATTTCGGCGCGGAACTGGCGGGTGCTTTGGCCTTCGTAATGGGTGATGCGGGCGGTGGGGACGCACCAGAGCTGCCAGCCGGCGTCGTGCAGGCGCCAGCACCAGTCAATCTCTTCGCAGTACATGAAGTAGCCTTCGTCGAGCAGGCCGGCGGCCTGGATGGCGGCGGTGCGCACGAGGAGTGCGGCGCCCAGCGCCGCCTCGATGGGAAAGGGCCGGCCGGCGACATAGCGCGCGCGTGGGTAGCGCCCGTTGAGGACAGATGCGAGCAGGCGGCCGTGCAGGGGAAAGAAATCGAAGAAGATCTGCCACAGGCCGGGGAAGCGGAAAGCGCTGTGTTGAAAGCGGCCGTCACCATAGGCGAGCTGCGGGCAGCAGCCGCCGGCCTGCGGGTGGTTGTGCATGAAGTCAAGCATGGTGGGGATGGCTGCCGGCTCGACGGCGGTGTCGGGGTTGAGTAGGAGTACGTAGTCGGTGGGGGGGGCGGCGGCGAGGATGTGGGTCAGGGCCAGGTTGTTGCCGCGGGCGAAGCCTAGATTGTCTGGGCTGCGCAGCAGGTGGACGGTGGGAAATACGGTGGCAACCATGTCGGCGCTGCCATCGTGCGAGGCATTGTCCACCACCCAGACATCCCAGGCAGGGCCTGCTGTGGGGGCGATGGCGCGCTGACTGGCGGCGAGGGAGGTGAGGCAGTTGCGCAGGAGATCGCGCACGTTCCAACTGACGATGACGATGGCCAGGCGTGTGTGGCCGGTCACGGCTGGCCAACCTCGACCGAGATGCGATCCACGTAGTTGTTGGCTACGGCGACGAATTCGTGGATGAGGCCGCCCCACCAAAAGTTTGTGGCGATGGGCGGCGCTTGATCGAACTGGATGCAGCCGTTGACCTGACTGCGTTTGCCAGGCATGAGGTAGAACTGCTCGATGCCGTCAACCACGCGGCGCTCCAGGTCTTGGGGGCGGCCGATGGCCCAGCGGAAGGGGAAATCAACGCCGGTGGTGTCGAAATTGACGCCAAAGCGCCAGACGCCGGCCTGCTGATGCCAGGACTGTTCGCTTCGCTGGATGGCCAGGGTATTGTAGTTTTGGCTGAACAGATAGGTTTCGCCAGGCCAGGGACCGGCGGTGCGAATGGGGACGGTGCCTTCATTGGCGACGGTGCCGGTAAAGCAGAGCGATCCGCCCAGCGGGACGCCAACCACGCGGTTGAGCTCGCCCTGCCATTCGATTTCGCCTTGCAGGATGTCGGCGCGGGGTTTGCCGCCTTCGACGATGGTGAGAGTGGAAGAGACGACGACATGGTTGCCAGCCAGGTCGCGGGCTTCACCAATGATGGTGTAGGTTCCATCGGGCGGAGGTTCGGCCCCCTTGTCCACGCCCCCTTCGTAACGGTATTCGTGGTATCCGCGCTGACCCGGTTCGATGACGCGCTCGTTTTCGGGTAAGAAATACTTCAGGTTGGGTCGAGCGGGGTCGAGCAGGTAAACCAACACGCTGTCCGTGTCTTTGGTCAGGTAGTACGAGATAGAGACCCAGTCGTCGCGCAGGCCGTCCTGGTTGGGACGAAACTCCTGGGGCACCACAGTGAAGTTATCGAGGCGGGGCAGGTGGGTGTCGCCCCCTTGCAGGGTGATGACGCCAGAGGCGCGTTCTTCCTGACCGTTGGGCAACGCAGCAGTGATCGTCCAGGTGTATGGGCCGTCGGGCAAAACCCAGCTAGGGACGAGTTGGCGGCCGGCGGCATCTTCGATGATACGGGGCTGATTAACGACGCCGCCCCAGTAGACTTCGTACTGGCCGGGAGAGCGCGGGCGGCGGTCGCGAAAGGTGTAGACTTGACCGGCGGAGTCGGTGAAGGTGATGGAGAGGTCGGCGTTGCGGCCAAGCGTGTAGCGAATCAGGGCCACGTCGTCGCGGCCATCAGCGTTGGGGGAAATGAGCGATGGTTCGACGCTGATCTGCGAGAGCGGGGAGCGCCAATAGGAGGCGCAGCCGGCGAGCAAGGCGACGATGGCCAGGCATGCGAGGGTCAGCAACGCCGCCGGTCTGCTCCGATGGATGAAGGTCATGGCTGAATCCTTCAACCTCCGCCGAGGGCATAAACGGCGGTGCGCAGCAGGGCGCCCCAGGGCGCCGGAACGAGACCAAGAAGCAGAGCGCCCAGGCTGGCAATACCGAGGGCGAGCTGCCAGGCGATGGGGTGTCGAATGGGGCCGCTGGCGGTCTCGCTGCCCAGGTACATGGCGACGATGATGCGCAGGTAGTAGTAGGCGCTGAGGGCGCTGTTGAGAACGGCGGCGATGACCAGCCAGGCCCATCCGGCTTCGACGGCGGCCTTGAAAACGTAGAGTTTGGCAAAGAAGCCGGCAAGGGGCGGGATGCCGGCCAGTGAGAGCATGAAGATGGCGAGTGCGGCGGCCAGCAAGGGGCGGCGACGGCCCAGGCCATCGAGGGCGCTGATTTCGATATCCATCTCAACGCTGTTTTCGAGGGTTTGGGCGACGGCAAAGGCGCCAATGTTCATGAAGGCGTAGGCGAGCAGGTAGTAGAGAACGGCGCTGGCGGAGGCGGCGCTGTTGGCGATCAGTCCGACGATGAGGTAGCCGGCGTGGGCGATGCTGGAGTAGGCGAGCAGGCGCTTGAGGCTAGTCTGGCGCAGGGCTGCCAGGTTGCCCAGGGTCATGGTGACGAGGGCCAAGATGGCCAGAATGAGCAACCACGGCTGTTCGATGACCTGCAATGCGGCCAGGATGCGCAGGAGGGCGGCGAGGACTGCGGTCTTAGTGGCGACCGACATGAAGGCGGTGACGGGGGTGGGAGCGCCTTGATAGGCGTCAGGGCTCCACATGTGGAAGGGGACGAGGGCGAGCTTGAAACCGAAGCCCACGAGCAGCAAGCCAACGCCGACGGGGAGTAGAGGGGCCATGGGGCTGGAGTCGGAGGAGAGGGCGAGGGTGCGGGCCATCTGCGTCAGGTCGGTGGTTTGGACGGCTGCATACATGAGCGCGATGCCGTAGAGCAGGAAAGCACTAGCGAAAGCGCCGAGCAGGAAGTATTTCATGGCGGCTTCGGCAGAGCGGGGCTGCTGCAGGTTGAAGCCGGTGAGGATGTAGAGGGAGAGGGAGAAGATTTCAAGACTCAAAAAGATCGTCATGAGGCTGAGTGAGGCGCTCATGGCGGTCAGGCCAGCGCAGGCGAGCAGGAGGAGGGCGTGAAATTCGCCTGGACTGGCGCTGATGCGGGCGATGTAGTTATGAGCCAGCAGCGTGGCCAGAATGCCGGCGGTGAGGATGATCAGGTTGGCGGTCAGGGCGACGGAGTCGGCGATAGCGATGGGGCCAGAGCCGGTGGTCTGCAATGGGCGGGGCGCACCCTGGGCCAGCCAGGCGCTGGCGGCCAGGGCGGCGAGTAGGGCGATGATGGTCAGCGGGGCGAAACTGCGCAACACGGCGGCCCCCCTGCCCCCCAATTTGGGGGGATTGGGGGGCCGCGGCGAGGGCAGGGCGTCGGTGATGAGAACGATGAGGGCCGCGCCAATCAAGATGAGTTGGGGCAGGATGGCGATGAAATCGAATGTTGGGATTTGGATTGTCATGATGGCTGACTCTCAGAATTAGGAATTAGGAAGTAGGGGGGGGATAGGGAGTAGGAAGTAGGGGGTAGGAAGTAGGAAATAGGGGGTAGGAAGTAGGAAATAGGGGGTAGGAAGTAGGAAATAGGGAGTAGGGAGTAGGAAGTAGGAAGGGGGGAGGCGGAGGCGGTTGGGTGCGTTGGGCGGGCGGCGGGAGAGGTGAGTGGGAGCAGGGCGGCGGGGCGCGGCGTTTTGATCTGCTGTGTCAGGCTGTTGACGGTGGGGGTGAGTGGGAGCAGGGCGGCGGGGCGCGGCGTTTTGATCTGCTGTGTCAGGCTG
>CAZOLV010000131.1:5133-9845 GCA_964580725.1 uncultured Anaerolineae bacterium
GGGTGAGTGGGAGCAGGGCGGCGGGGCGCGGCGTTTTGATCTGCTGTGTCAGGCTCTCGACAGTGGGGTTGATGCGAGAGAAGAAGAGGTTGGGGAACAGGCCAATCACGACGAAGAGCGCGATGAGCGGCGCGAGAATGGCGATTTCGCGCCGGTTCAGGTCGGGGAGGGATTGGATGGTTTTGGGCGGGCTGAAGGGGCCTTGCATGGTGAGCCGGAAGGCAGTGAGCAGATACCAGGCGGCCAGGATGATGCCGGCGGTGGCGAGCCAGGCGAGCGGAGGGGTGGCGTCGAAGACGCCAACCAGGATGGTGAATTCGCCGATGAAGCCGTTGAGGCCGGGCAGTCCGATGGACGAGAGCACAACGATGAGGAAAAAGCTGCCGAAGATCGGTATCTTTTGCCAAAGCCCGCTGAAATCGCTCATGATGCGGGTGTGCAGACGTTCGTAGAGCATCCCGACGGCGAGAAAGAGGGCGCCGGTGCTGAGGCCGTGATTGACCATCTGCAGGACGGCGCCGGAAATGCCCTGAGGGGTGAGGCTGAAGATGCCGAGGACGACGAAGCCGAGATGGGCGACGGAGGAGTAGGCGACGAGGCTCTTGATGTCACGCTGGCGCAGGGCGACGAGAGCGCCGTACAGAATGCCGATGAGGGCAAGAGCCGACAGATAGGGGGTGAAGATGGGGGTGGCTTGGGGGAAGAGCGGTAGGCAGAAGCGGATGAAGCCGTAGGTGCCCATCTTTAGGAGGACGCCGGCCAGAATGACAGAACCGGCGGTGGGCGCTTCGACGTGGGCGTCTGGCAGCCAGGTGTGGAAGGGGAAAAGGGGCGTCTTGATGGCAAAGCCCAGGGCAAAGGCGAGGAAGGCCCAGAACTGAACGATGAAAGGCAGGCTCTTGCTCTGCAGGGCGACGATGTCAAAGGTGCCGCCGTAGAAGTAGACGAGCAGGATGGCGACAAGCATCAGCGCGCTGCCGGCGAGGGTGTAGAGGAAAAACTTGACGCTGGCGTAGACGCGACGCGGCCCGCCCCATTGGCCGATGATGAAGTACATCGGGATCAGGCTGGCCTCCCAGAACAGGTAAAAGAGAATCAAGTCCAGGGAGACGAAGACGCCGATGATGGCGGTTTCCATCAGCAGGAGAAAGAAATAGTAGCTGCGGGTGTGGGTGTGAACGCTCTGCCAGGAATAGAACACGACGAGAGGCGTGAGAAATGTAGTGAGCAGGACCAGCCAGAGGCTGATGCCGTCCACGCCCAGGTAGTATTGAATTTGGGGGTTGGGGAGCCAGGCGTATTGTTCGATGAACTGCATGCCGGTGATGTCGCTGCGCCACCCGACGAGCAGACCGAGGGAGAGAATGAAAGCGGCGCTGGACACGAGCAAGGCGCAGATGCGCTGCGCCTGCTCGCTGCGCAGGAAAAGCACGAGCAGGGCGCCGAGGGCGGGCAGGCACAGGATCAGAGTGAGTAGAGATGACATTTGGTTCACACCTATCTCAGGGCAAGGTAGCCGACGATGGCAACGACGCCGACGACGATGGACAGGGCATAAGCGCCAAGCAGGCCGCTTTGCAACTGGCGGGTGCGCTGACCGAGCGCGCCCAGAACATGAGCAAGGCCGTTGACGGCGCCGTCGAGCGTGCGCTGGTCGAAGGCGGTGGCAAGCCAGCCGGCCAGGTTTCGCAGAGGGTTGACGATGATGCGGGTGTAGAGGTCATCTATGTGCCAGCGGGCGACGAGGAAGTCGTAGACCAGGCTGTAGCGTTCTGCGTTTTGCGTTGCCAGGTGGGGATGGGTGACGTAGACGCGGTAGGCGGCCCAGATGCCGAGGCCGGCAATCAAAGCGCCAGCGACGAGCAGGCCCAGTTCGAGGGGCAGGGCGGCGGTGTGATCCAGGCCGGCGGCGGCCTGATCCGTTTCAGCGGCGGCGAAAACGGGGGCCAGCCAGTGTTCAAGGCTGAGGACGCCGGGCAGGTTGAGCAGACCGCCAACAAGTGCCAGCGCGGCGAGGATCCAGAGGGGGACGGTCATGACAGCGGGGGATTCGTGCGCTTTTTCGTGGAGTTTTTTGTCGCGCGGTTGGCCCCAGAAGGTGAGGATGAGGGCGCGCGTGCTGTAGAAGGCGGTGATGAGCGCAGTGAGAGCGCCGAACAGATAGAGCCAGATGTTGTGCTCGAAGGCCTTGAAAAGAATCTCGTCTTTGCTAAAGAAGCCGGAGAGCAGTGGGAAGCCGGCGAGGGCGGCGGCGCCGATCAGGAAGGTGCGGTAGGTGGCGGGGAGTTTTTGACGCAGGCCGCCCATTTTGCGGATGTCGAGTTCGCCGTGTAGGGCGTGCATGACGCTGCCAGCGCCAAGAAACAGCAGGGCTTTGAAGAAGGCGTGGGTGGTCAGGTGGAAGATGCCGGCGGTGTAAGCGCCGACGCCGACGCCAATGAACATGTAGCCGAGTTGGCTAATGGTGGAGTAGGCCAGGATGCGCTTGAGATCGGTCTGGGTGACGGCGATGGTGGCGGCAAGGAAGGCGGTAGCGGCGCCGATCCAGGCGACCCAATTGGCAGCGGTGGGTGCCAGATCGAAGATGAAGTGGGTGCGGGCAATCATGTAGACGCCGGCGGTGACCATGGTGGCGGCATGGATCAATGCGCTGACGGGGGTGGGGCCTTCCATGGCGTCGGGCAGCCAGACGAAGAGGGGGATTTGGGCCGATTTGCCGGCGGCGGCGAGCAGGAGCAGCAAGCCGATGGTCACGGCGGCGCCTTGCAGGGCCAGGGCCTGTTCGGAGACTTCGCGGAAGCTGACGACACCGATGGTGCTCCAAATGAGCATGATGGCAAGGGCCAGGCCAAAGTCGCCGATGCGATTGACGAGAAAGGCTTTCTTGCCGGCATCAGCGGCGGAGGGTTTGTGGAACCAAAAGCCGATCAGCAGGTAGGAGGCGAGGCCGACTCCTTCCCAACCGAGATACATGAGCAAGAAATTGTTGGCCATGACGAGCACGAGCATCATGAGAACGAAGAAGTTGAGATAGACGAAATAGCGGGTGTAACGTTCTTCGTGTCCCATGTAGCCGATCGAGTAGATGTGGATGAGGGCGCTGACGCCGGTGACGACGAGGGCCATCGTGACCGAGAGCGGGTCAATGAGCAGGGCCATGTCTACCTTGAAGCTGCCGATGGCGATCCACTGCCAGAGCAGGCGTTCGACGCTGCGCTCTGTCGCTGGAAGGGCGTTGAGCGCAAGGAACAGCCCGACGGCGACGCCGAACGCAAGGGCGATGGCGGCGGCGCCGAGCCAGCCGGCAGCCTTGCCGAGGCGACGGCCAAACATGAGATTGAGCACGGCGCCGGCCAGTGGAAAGACGAGCAGTAGCCAGGCAAAATCGAGCATCATGATTTCGACTCCAATGATTGATCCTCTTTCATGGGCGCAGGTCGGCGCCCGTCAATGCGTAAAGCTGCACCAGGTCAATGCCGGGAAAGGTGCGCTCGCTGAGCAGGGTTGCCTGGGCCGCCAGCATTTGGCGCACGCGCCCTTGCGGGTCGCCCCAGTGCGCCTGGCGCCAGATGAGCCAGATGCGCCGCCGCCCCTGGGCGGCGGCGGCAAACTGGGCGCGCCAGTCCAGGTCATCGTTGGGCAGCCACAGTTCTTCTTCGAAGGCAATGATCGCATCGGGGGCTGCAGTGGAGGCGTCGCGCCCGGCATAGTAGGTAAATGGGCGCCAATGGAACGATGGGATGAAAACGGCAAAATCGCCGTGCTGCGCCTGCGCCTTGATCCAGCCGACGGCTTCACGCCAGGGGGGATTTTCGAGCGTGACGGCCTGGGCCGTCACCGCGGCGCCCGCCAGGCCAAGCAGCAGGACCGCTGTGGCCCAACGCAGGGGCGGCCAGGGCAGCGCAACGACGCCAACAGCCAGCAGGAGCGACCAGGCCGGCAGCGCCAGCAACAGGTAACGGCTGGCGAAAATGGGCCGCACTTGCGATACCAACAGGGCCACGGCCACGGGGATCAGGGCGTAGGTCAAAACGACGGCGCCAGGCGCAAGGGTGTGCGACTGGCTGGCGGCCGGGCGCAGAAGGCGGCGCCCGCCCCAAAGCAAACAGGCCAGGGCCAGGGCGTAGCTGGCGTAACGTAGAATGGCCGGCCCGCTGATCGGCATGCCGATGAACTGGATGAGCGCATAGGCCAGCGTCGGCAGATCGGGGCGCCCGACGGCCAGGGCGATCCAGAGACCTTCGCCGCGCCCAACCTGGGTCAAGAGCGTGGGCAACCAGGGAATGAAGAGGAGGGCGATGGCGGCCTGGATGAGCAGCCAGCGCACGACCTGCACCGGCGAGCCGCGCAGGGCTGACCAGAGAATGAGGAGGTTGTGCGCCAGCAGGAGCAGGATGAAGTAGTAGTGCGTGTAGAGGCCGGCGGCGCACAGGACGATGTAGGCGATAAACCAGATCGAGGGCCAGCGCCGGTTGGGATGGGCGGCGGCGCGCACCAGGGCGTAGGTGGCCAAAATTCCCCACAGGGTGAGCAGCGAGTACATGCGCGCTTCCTGAGCGTACCAGCGGGCGTAGGTGGAGAGGGCATAGAAGGCGCCGGCCAGGGCGGGGAGGGGGTAGGGAGTAGGAAGTAGGGGGTAGGAAGTAGGAAGTAGGGGGTAGGAAGTAGGAAGTAGGGAGTGGGGAGTAGGAAGTAGGGAGTGGGGAGTAGGA
>CAZOLV010000132.1:0-9687 GCA_964580725.1 uncultured Anaerolineae bacterium
AGAAACGCTCTTGCGCTATGTCGGTATACCGAATTGAATTTTTAATGTTCATCAGTGCGCCGAGGCGCTCAAGCGCCCACTACGAACGACGGCGCTCAAGCGCCTACTACGAACGGTTCGTCGTGCGCACTTCAGTGCGCCGGGGCGCTCAAGCGCCCACTACGAACGAGGCGTTATTTCTCGCAATGGCGGTGCGGGAGTATAATTGCGCCCCAGTAAAGACATGATTTCGAAGACGCCCATGCGCTCGCTACGCCGGGCGTCCAATGCTGAGCAGGTTCGATGTCAACGATCGAAAATAACGACAAGACGACTATTCTTCACCGTGCAGCCAAGTACCGGCCTGGCCGGTCGTGGCGCACTTGGTTGATCGGCAACCCCCTGGCCACCGCAGAAGCCCCCCACCAGACCATCAGCAAACGGATCGGCCTGGCGATCTTCGCGTCCGACGCGCTCTCCTCCACCGCCTACGCCACGCAGGAAATCCTCGTCATCCTGGCGGCCGCCGGTACCGCAGCGTTTGGCTATGCGTTTCCCATCTCGCTCGCCATCGTGGGGCTTCTGGCCATCGTCGTCTTCTCCTACGAGCAGACGATTCACGCCTATCCCGGCGGCGGCGGCGCTTACATCGTGTCGCGCGACAACTTGAACGATCTGGCCGCCCAGGTGGCCGGCGCTGCGCTGCTGACCGACTACATCCTGACCGTCGCCGTTTCGGTGTCATCGGGCGTTGCGCAGATCGTTTCTGCCTTCCCCAATCTGTTCCAGTACCGTACCTCTCTGGCGATTGGGCTGGTTGTCTTCGTCATGGTGGTCAACCTGCGCGGCATCAAGGAATCGGGGGCGGCCTTTGCCATCCCCTCCTATTTCTTCCTCGTGATGATGGTCATCACGGTCGGCAGCGCACTGGTACGCTACCTGGCCGGCTCGCTGGGCACGGTGGTCAACCCGCCGCCCATGGAAATGTTACACGAAATGCAGGCGGTCAGCGCCTTCTTGATCCTGCACGCGTTTTCCAGCGGCACCACCGCGTTGACCGGCGTGGAGGCGATTTCCAACGGCACCATGGCCTTCAGGGAGCCGCGCGGACGCAACGCCGGCGTCACCCTGCTGTGGATGGCGGCCATTCTGGGCACTCTGTTCCTGGCCATCACCTTCTTCAGCGTGCAAATTGGCGCCGTCCCCTCCGAAACCGAGACGGTCGTCTCGCAACTGGCGCGCACGGCGCATGGTGGTCAAGGGGTGCTCTACCTGGCCACCATCGCCGCGACGACGGTCATCCTCATCATGGCAACCAACACTTCATTCGCCGGCTTCCCCATGCTTGGCGCGTTGCTCGCCGTGGATGGATTCTTGCCGCGCCAGCTCGCCTTCCGCGGCAGCCGCCTCGTCTTTTCCAACGGCATCCTGGCGCTGGCCATCATCGCCTCGATCCTGATCTTCGTCTTCGACGCCAGCGTCACCGGGTTGATTCCGCTCTATGCCATTGGCGTCTTTCTCTCCTTCACCCTCTCACAGGCAGGCATGGCGCGCCGCTGGTTCAAGTCCGGCAGACTGCCAGCGGGCGCCAGCGTGCAGGAGCGTGGTTCGATTCTGAAGTACGATCCCCGCTGGCTGCCCAAGTTGATCGCCAACTCGTTCGGCGCTCTCTGCACCGCCGTCGTCATGCTCGTCTTCTGCGTTACCAAGTTTGCCGATGGCGCCTGGGTGGTGTTGATTCTGATTCCGCTCCTGGTGCTGATGTTCGCCGGCATCAGCCGTCACTACAAAGACCTGGCCCGCCGTCTCTCGCTCGATCATTTCAGCGCCCGCCCGCTGAACCCGCGTCACCGCGTGATCATTCCAGTCAGCAGCGTTCATCGCGGCACCCTGACCGCCCTCGCCTATGCCCGCAAGCTCTCCAATGACATTACCGCCGTGCATGTCTCGATAGACCCAAGCGCATCCGAAAAGGTCAAGCAAAAATGGGAGATCTGGGGCGACGGAGTGCGCCTGCAGATCGTCGAGTCGCCCTACCGGCTCTTGATCGAACCGATGATGGAGTACATCGCCGCAGTCGCGGCCCTGCGCCAGACCAACGAGACCATCACCGTGGTAGTGCCGCAGTTCGTGCCAAAACACTGGTGGCAAAATTTGTTGCACACACAGACCGCCTGGTTCCTGCGCGTGGCTTTTCTCTCGCAACCGGGCATCGTCATCACCGATGTGCCCTATCACCTCGATCAGGAAGAACAAGACCTGTGAGGATGAACGGCGGCAGATCATCCGAACTTTTCGATTCGTGAGGTTGTAGAACTGTATGAGTGTGAACAACGCCGTAATCGTAGGCTGCGGTCGCATGGGCGCCGAACTGGCCTACCGGCTCTATCAGAACGCCTACAATGTGACGGTCATTGACCAGAGCGACGAGGCCTTCCATAACTTGCGCCCCGACTTCCATGGCCGCATGCTGCAGGGCGACGTCCTTTCCGCCGATATGGCCAGCCGCGCCAATCTGGAGCAGACGCACGCCCTGGCCGCCATGACCAGTTCCGACGCGCTCAACGCCGTCGTCGGCCATGTCGCCCGCACCGTCTTCCACATTCCCAATGTCGTGGTGCGCAACTATGAGCCGCGCTTTCGCGTCCTGCCCGAAGCGTTCGGCCTGCAGCACGTCAGTTCCAGTAGCTGGGGCGCACAGCGCGTCGAGGAACTGCTGGCGCCTGGCGCTCTGCGCACCGTCTTTTCGGCTGGCAACGGCGAGATCGAAATCTACGAGCTGTTGGTAGACGAACGCTGGCACGGCAAGCGCCTGCAAGAACTGGCGCCCGTATCTGGCGACTGTAGCCCGGTCGCCCTGACGCGCGCCGGGCGCGCCGCGATGGTCACGCCCGATTTTCAACTGCAAGCCGGGGACATCTTGCACCTCAGCGCCACGCAAACCGGCATCGAGTCGGTGCGCCGCTGCCTGGTGTCCCTGAAGAAGTAAAGACATCAAGCATCAGTCAACAGGAAGAACCGACATGTTCGTTTTGATTGCAGGCGGCGGTCGCACCGGCACCAGCCTGGCCAACCTTCTGTTAGCCCAGAACCATGAGGTGCGCCTGGTCGAAAGTCGTCCCGAAATTCTTGGCCGTATCCATCGGGAACTGCCCACTGAGATCATCTTCGAGGGTACCGTGACCGATCCGCAGGTTCTGGAACAGGCGGGCATCGCCCGCGCCGATGTCGTCGCCGCCGTCACCGCCAGCGACGCCGACAATCTGACCCTCTGTTTTCTGGCGCGCGCCCGCTACAACACCGGCCGCACCATTGCGCGCGTCAACAACCCGCGCGCCGCCTGGTTGTTCGATCAAAAGTTCCACGTTGACGTGGCCCTCAACTCGGCCCAGATTCTCTCCGGCCTCATCGAGGAAGAGATGTCGCTCGGCGACATGATGACCCTGCTCAAGCTGCGCCGCGGCAATTTCGCCATCGTCGAACAGAAGGTTCCCGCCGGCGCCAGGGGCCTGGGC
Organism: uncultured Anaerolineae bacterium; assembly: GCA_964580725.1. Taxonomy (GTDB): domain Bacteria; phylum Chloroflexota; class Anaerolineae; order SSC4; family Amarolineaceae; genus Amarolinea. The sequence continues at coordinate 3,495 of CAZOLV010000132.1, forward strand.
ATCGCCCTCAAAGACCTGGCGCTGCCGGAACAGTGCGTCATTGCCGCCATCGTGCGTCACGGCGAAATCGTGCTGCCGCGCGGCATCACGAAATTCGAGGTAGATGACGAAGTGCTGGCCGTCACCGATTCGCAAGGCGCTCAACAACTGGCCGAACTGCTCTCGGCGCCCAACGGCAACAACGGCAAACGCGCATGACCGCCATCCACAGCGATCATCCATGACCGATGTCGCCTGCTCACGTGACGGCGTGACGCTGGCCGGCCAGCCCTTCTTCCTGCTGGCTGGCCAGGTGCACTACTTTCGTTTCCCACCCGCCGAATGGCGCGCCATCCTGCTGAGCGCCCGCGCCGCCGGCCTGAACACGATTGACTTCGTCATCCCCTGGAACCTGCATGAGCCGCAGGAGGGTCATTTCGATTTCAACGGTCTGGCCGACCTGCCCGCCTTCATTGACCTCTGTCACAGTCTTGGCCTCAAAGTCATTGCCCGCCCCGGCCCCTACATCTGCGCCGAATGGGAAAACGGCGGCATCCCCAACTGGCTGGCGGCCAGGCCGGGCATCGCCTATCGCCTGGACGATCCCGCCTTCCTGGCCGCCACGCTGCGCTGGTTCGATGTGCTGATCCCCCTGCTGGCGGCGCGTCAGGCCGAGCGCGGCGGGCCGATCATCCTCGTCCAAATCGAAAACGAGCATTGGGCCTCCGGCGTCTACGGGCGCGACGCCCATCAGGCCACCCTGGCGCAGGCGCTGCGCCAACACGGCATCGCTGTTCCGCTCTACACCTGCATGGGCGCCCTGCCCGGCGTGCCCGAATTCCGCAACGGCTGGAGCGGCCTGGACCGCAAGCTGCAAGAGACGCGCCGCGCCTGGCCCGACAATCCGCTCATCGTCAGCGAGCTGTGGAGCGGCTGGTTCGACAACTGGGGTGCCAGCCGTCACAACGGCAAGACGCCGGCCAGCCTCGATCTACGCCTGCACGAACTGACCGCCATCGGCGTCAGCGGGCTGAGTCACTGGATGTGGGCAGGCGGCAGCAACTTCGGCTTCTGGGGCGGGCGCACCGTGGGCGGCGACAGCGTGCACATGACCACTTCCTACGATTACGACGCCCCGGTCACCGAGTTCGGCGGCCTGACCGCCAAGTATTTCGTCGCCCGGCGGCACCATCTCTTCCTGAGCACGCTCGGCTCGACCCTCGCGCCGCTGTTGGCCAACGCCGGCGCCAACGGCCCGCGCGTACTGGGCGCCAAAGCCGTGGCGGGACGGGCGGCCGGCGGCGGGGAGGCGTTGCGCAGCGTGCGCCAGGGCGATTTTGGCGCCGCCTTTCTGCGCAACGACAGCGCCGATCGCCAGACGCTGCAGGTCTTCGGCCCAACGGACGCCAGCGCCGCGGCGGTGCGCCTGGCCATCGAAGTCGAGGCGTTTTCGATCAAACCTGTCTTCTTCAACCTGCCCCTGGCCGGCAGCGGCCTGCGCCTGGCCCATCACAGCGGGCGCATCCTCGGCTTCTGGTCTTGGTCGCAGGGCGCCGTGCTGGTCATTTACGGTTTTGCGGGCGAACAGGGAACCCTGGCGCTCGCCAGCGTCCAACAGGCCGAGGGCGCTCATTGGCAAGCATCCGCCGAGAGCAGCGGTGTGCGCCTGCGCTGCGCCGGCGGCCAACTGCACGTGACCTACTGGCTGCACACGGCGCCCATTGTCGTACAAGCCCGGTACAGCGCCGGCGGGGCCGATCTGCGCCCGCTGACCATCCTGTTCCTGACGCAGGAGGCCGCCGAACACTGCTGGCCTGTGCCAGAGGCCGGTTTCCTCATCGGCCCGCACCTGGTCGCCGAACATCATCAGCCTGCCGGCGGCGCGCTCGCCATCGAAACGGATGGCCGCGGCCTGCAGCCCTGGTACTGGCTCGACCTGGCCGGTCATCTGACCGAACTGCCGCCGCCCGCCAGCGGCGAAAGCGGCCGTGCACCGGCGCTGGCATCCTGGCAGCGGTGCGCCGTCAGCGAACTGACCGCCGCCGACGACTGGCAACCCCTGCACGATCCACGCACAGCGCGGCCCAACGCCCACGGCTACGCCTGGTATCGTGCCCGCTGTGAGAGCGCACAGGCGCAGGTCACGACGCTGGCGGCGCCAGGGCTGGCCGACCGCGCCCACCTCTTCGTGGATGGCGCCTGGGCCGGCGAATTTGGCGTGGGGCCGGATGGGCCTGGCCTGGCCCTGCCCGTCACGCTGGCGCCGGGCGCGCATGACGTTCGCCTCCTGGTGGACGACCTGGGGCGTTTCAACTACGGCGGCGGCCTGGGCGAGATCAAGGGCCTGACCGACACGCTCTATTTGGGTGGGCAGCAGCACGACATCAGCGCCGGTTGGACGGCGCTCTGGCAGGAAGCAGCTTTTGCGGGCGAGGCGCTGGCGCACGCCAAACCAGCCCACGTGCGCGCCGACGCCAGCAACGTCAATCTGGCCAGTTTCGAGCCGCCGCCCGGCCTGGGCAGCGATCTGTGGCTGCTGCGCGAGCTGGCGATTCCGCCCGGCCAGCGCGCCCTGCTCTACATCCTGGGCGATCGCAGCTCTGGCGCGCTCTTCCTGGACGGGCGTCCCTTGCTGCGCTTCAGCCGTCACTTCGGCGGCGGATTCTTCAAGCTCGATCTGGGCGTGCGTCCGGCCGATGGCGCGCCCGGCGTGCTGGCGCTCTACTTGCGCGACTACGCCGGGCTGCCCTGGCGCGTCTGGCTCTTGACATTCGATCCCGGCCAGGCGCTGCCGGCGGTCTGGCAGCATCGCGGCGGAGTCCAGCCGCCGCCGGCCGAGGGCGCCGAGGCGCTTGGGGACAGCGGCGGGCAACGGCCGGTGTTCTACCGCTGTCGTTTCGACTACGACCCGGCGGTGCACGGCGCCGGGCCGTTCAAGCTGAGCCTGGGCGGGCTGCGCAAGGGGCAGATTTGGCTGAACGAGCGCAATTTGGGGCGCTACTGGCAGATTGGGCCGCAGGAGTTCTACAAGGTTCCGGCGTCGTGGCTGCAGAGCTGCAACGAACTGCTCGTCTTCGAGGAAGAAGACGGCGCACCCGCGGGGGCGCGCCTCTGGATTGACGATCTGGGCCGGACGCGGCCACACACGGTGTGCGTGGCGACAGCGCCGTAGCAGCTACATTTTCAGCTTCTGTTCTTCAGCTTCTATTCAGCATGGCGTCGGCGGCCTGTTGACCGGAGTGGAAAGCGCTTTCGACGCCGCCCATCGCCGCGCCAACAAAGGCATCGCCCGCCAGCGCCAGGCCTGGGAGTTCGGGCAGTAGCAGGAACGGTTGACCAAACGGCCTGCAGACCGAGCTGAACTGCCAGCGTTTCACCTCCGCCTGCACGATACGGGCGGCCGGCGCCAGAAACTCCTGCAGCCCGCCCCGAATGGCGCTCTCGATCTCGGCGTCGCTGCGTCCCCACTGGGCCTGGGTGAAAGCCAGGCTCGTCTGCACCGTGATGAGCCGGGCATTGGCCGAAACACCCTTGCGCTGATTGTCGGCGATCCACAGCAGATCATGCTGCGCACGCAGCAGCGCGCCAGGGGGTGGCAGGAAGACATCGCCATCCACCCAAAAGATGCCCACCAGACAAGGATCATAGGCGACGGCGCTCAGCGCCTGGCGCGCCGCGTCGGGCAGGGTCACACCGCCGGCGGCCAACAGCGCCAGGCTCTGCGGTACAGGGGTCGTCAACAGCAGGCGCGGGGCGCGCAGTAAGGCGCCGGTTTCATCTTCGATTTCCCAGGCGTTGCCCGCCCGGCGCACGGTGCGCAAGGTCACGCCAGTGTGCACGTCGAGACCGTGTGCGTGCTGGCGCGCCAGGGCGGCCATGCCGCCCACCGCGGCAAAGCGCGGCAAGAAGGTGACGTTGGGGCTTGGGCGCAGGCTGCCCTGCGCAAATCCGCTGGCCCAGGGCACCACAAGCCCTGTCGCTTCCCAATGCGCCAGCAGATCGCGAAACGCGGGCGTTTGTGCAATCAAGAACTGCGCGCCGTAGTCGGCGCTGCCGTGGCCCATACGCCGCGTGGCCATACGCCCGCCGATTTCCTCTCCCTTGTCGAACAGTTGGGCGTGCAGCCTGTTGGCCTGAAAACGCCGGGCGGCGGTCAGGCCGGTCATACCGGCTCCTACGATCAGAACGTCGCTATCCATCGTTGTCTCTCCGTTTCGAATCGGTTTCCTGGACTGGGCATTATGACGTGCTGTCGTCGAGCAGCGTCACTGCGTCGCCGACCGACACGAGACCTTCGCACAGCACACGCCCACAGAAACGGCTCCAGCCCGGATATACTTTGGCCGAGATGCGCTTGAAATCGCCGTTCAGGAAATAGGGGATCAGGTTGTAGCAGGGGTTGGCGAAGCAGGTCAGCTCGATGACCGCCGTCGGGCCGAGGCGCAGGCGCTGGCCAAAGCGCAGGGCGGGCCAGTCGAGGCCCTGAATGGTGACATTCTCACCGGCGGCGCCAGGGAAGATGGGATGCCCTTCGGCGTTCAGGGCTTCGATCAGCTCCAGCGCATAGAGGCACACGGCCCGGTTGGGGCCGCCGTGATGCTCCAGGTCGCGCTGGCCGTCGCCCTGGATGCCGGCGCGGGTGATCTGCACGGTTGGCTGCGGCAGCTTGGGCACACCGCCAGGGGAGATGTGGAGATGGGTGATGATGGGTGTCATGATTTTCCAGAGTGACAATGCAAAGCCCGCTGGCGCGCCAGCGGGCTATCAGGGGGTTGGTCAACGATGGGGCGTCAAGACTGGCTGGCGGCCATATGCAGCGACTGTGCGACCTCAGCCATTCTTTCGGGTGTGCGCTCGGCGATGGGGACATAGGGCTGGTACTCTGGCCCGATGTACTGGGCGCGCGGGCGGATGAGCCGATTGTCGCTGTATTGTTCGATCAGGTGCGCCGTCCAGCCGACGATGCGGCTCATGGCGAAGATCGTTGTAAAGAGGTCGAGCGGGATGCCGGCGTAGAACAGCACGGTGGCCGAATAGTAGTCCACATTGGGCGCCAGTTTGCGCTCGACGAAGTGCGGGTGCGAAAGCGCACGCTGTTCGATGTGATACGCCGTCTGGTGCAGGTCATGCCGGCCAACGGCGCGCCCCATTTCGTCAGACACGCGGCGCAAGATGCGGGCGCGCGGGTCTTCGGTCTTGTAGACGCGATGCCCAATGCCCATGATGCGGCGATGTCCGGCCATGGCGGCGTCGAACCAGGCATCGGCGTTTTCCAGGCTGCCGATGTCCTCGAGCATGTCCATGACGCCCTGATTGGCGCCGCCGTGCAGTGGGCCTTTGAGTGCGCCCAGCGCGCCGGTAATAGCCGCATACATATCGGCTTCGGTACCAGCGATGACGCGGGCAGTGAAAGTGGAAGCGTTGAGACCGTGATCGGCCAACAGCACCAGGTAGAGGTCTGCCCCCTTGACGCGCACGGGATCGGGTTTTTCGCCGCTGAGCATGTAGAGGAAGTTCTCGGCGTGCGACATCGTGGGATCGGCAGGGACGATCTCCAGACCGTTGCGAACGCGGTGAAAACCGGCGATGATCGAGGGGAAGAGCGCCGTGAGACGCAGCGCCTTGCGCTGATTGGACGGAAACGAGTTGTTTTCTTCGTCAGGGTCGCTGACCGAAAGCAGCGAGATGACCGTGCGGAGCATGTCCATGCCAGAAGCGTTGGGCGGGAAGAGCTTCAGGGCGGCGATGACGTTCTCCGGCAGTGTCCGCATCGCAGCCAGATCGGCGATGAACTGATCAAGTTGTGGCTGCGTGGGTAAGTGGCCGAACCAGAGGAAATAGGCCACTTCTTCGTACGAGGAATTGGCGGCCAGTTCTTCGATCGGAATACCACGATACGTCAGGCGGCCGGCGGTACCGTCAATGGAGCTGATCGAGGTTGCCGCCGCAATGACACCCTCCAAACCCTTGGCAACAGCTGCAATGACAGCAGCATCCTTTTCTGGCATAGCGGTGCTCCTTTCATGATGTAGGGGCAGTTGTTGACATTATACCTGTCGCAAAGCGGGCTGTCAATTCATTTTGCGCCGCGCTCCAAAATCGTCCCCGGCTTCGACAGGCTCAGCCCACGAGAATCCGCCCCCTCTCCTACTTCCTCTCTCCTACTTCCTCTCTCCTACTTCCTCTCTCCTACTTCCTCTCTCCTACTTCCTCT
>CAZOLV010000133.1:0-9678 GCA_964580725.1 uncultured Anaerolineae bacterium
GGCGCTTCAGCGCCTCTGCCGTCACAGTTCGTAGTAGGCGCTTCAGCGCCTCTGCCGTCACAGTTCGTAGCAGGCGCTTCAGCGCCTCTGCCGTCACAGTTCGTAGTAGGCGCTTCAGCGCCTCTGCGCCGCAATGCGGTGGAAACGCTCGGCTGGATCGGCGCCGCGTCAAGCGCCGACCTGCTGGCGCAGGTGCTGCGCAACGACCCCGCGGTCATGGTGCGCAGCGAGGCGGCCTGGGCGCTCGGTCAGGTGGGAGGAGAGACGGCGCAAGCGGCGTTGCGGGCCGCCCTGCGCGACGACGCCGATCCGATCGTGCGCACAGCCAGCGCACAGGCGCTGATGGTCTCGACTGCGCCAGACGCCGCCGGCAGTCAGTCGCTGGCGGCAGCATCGGCCACTGTGAATTCCAACGCGGATGGGTTGGCGCGATTGACCGATCTGCTCTCGCCGCCCCGCAGCCTGATTCTGCTCGCCAGCCTGCTGCTGGCGCTGGCCGCCCTCTTCCTGCGTCCCTTCCATCATCATGCGCACATCTCACACACCCGACCGGCGCGCCGCTAACGCCGGCCATATCGCGTGGGGCGTGTTTCGCCCCACGACACGCGTCCACGCAGGTGGACGCCCGGCCGTAGGCCCCTCAGGTGCGATTTCAATCGCTCGGCCTGCTGATCGGGCGACGGTGACGCATCAGACGCCCCGGGTCGTGCGCAACCAACGAACGCAAGCATCAGTCCCAGGGCGATCAGACCAACGGTTAATTTGCTCGCTAAGTTCTTGGACACCGCCACGGGATGCCTCACCAGACTATAGAATCGTCTGGATCAATTCACTCAGATCACCATCGTCATAAGGTGGTCGTTGACGAATTGCCATCACATCAACGATCATGTCTGCTTCATCTATGGCGTAGACAACCCGCTACTTCTCGATTCTGAAGCGATGGAGGGTTACATGGGGTTTGGCAACGGTTACGTTCGCTAACTCGATACTGCCAGGCGGGCGTGGATTTTGTGCCAGTTGATCAATGATTCGTTTCATACGCTGACGGACATGCCCAGGCAGACGCCTGGTTTCTTGCAAGGCTCGTGGAAGAAGATAGACCTGATACATGTCTATTCTATTTCATCTCGCACATCTTCCCATCGTAGCCAACCTGCTTGTTGTCGGCTACCACCCGCCTGCTCTAATGCCTGACATCTGTCTTTGAAGATTCGCAAGTCCTCGAGCGTTTCCAACTATTCGATCAACGCTTCGCATTCCCCTGCTTCAATCACTGCAAAACGTTTACCCTTGACGGTGACAAACTGAACGGTTTGCACAGCTTCTAAAGTCATCGTTTTGTTCCCTCACTTTCCTGTCACGATTTTCGACGCCATCCTATCAGGAAAGACGATACCCACTCTGTTCGATGGTTATCTCGACTGTCACTACAACTGACCTTGGGGACAGATTGTATACCTTCCCTTCAATATTGGAAGAATGTCACCTGGCGTCACGCTGATGCAACCAACCGTGGCGTCGTCCTCGAACCCCAGGAATTCGCTAGTACGCATTATTAGGCATTGAGTGACTGTTCAGCCGGGCGTCGCCACTGAAATCGGCGGCTGGTACACCTCGAACCTGCTGAAGCAGGTTGAAGTTCGCGCAATCCGGGCAACCTGCTTTTGCACTTTTCCAAAATAATCTGACGTTTCATCCGCCTCGAAACTAACTAATGGCCGGCGTCTGGCGCAGGTAGGTCATGTCGCTCAACTGCTTGAGGACAAAAGCGGCCACATCGGCGCGTGCAATCTGACCAGCCTGTACCTTGCCGCCGGTCCCCACCTGATAGACGCCGGTGGCTGGCCCATCGGTCAAGCCGCCGGGGCGCACGATCGTCCAATCCAGATCGCTGGCTTTGACCAGCGCTTCCTGGCGCTCCTTGTCCTCCATCGGCTTCCTGAGAATGCTCTTCATCAGCAGCTTGAAAGCGAAGGGCACCTGATCCTTGCTGTCGCCGACGCCGATCGAACTGACGATCACGATGCGGCGCGGCCGCGCCAGGCGCTGCATCGCCGTCACGATCACCTGTGTGCCCTGCGAGACGATGTAATCCGGGTTGGGGTTGGTGTTCCCCAACGAGACGACCACCGCATCCGCACCCTGCAAGGTTTCCTCGACCCTGGCTGCGTCGAGCACATTGCCCGTCACGATTGTCAGGCGGGGATGGGTCAGTCCGAGTTTCTGTGGATTGCGCGCCAGGGCGGTGACGGCATGGTCTGCTTCGAACGCCTGCTCGACCACGCGCCGGCCCACGCCACCCGTGGCGCCAAAAACTGCAATTTTCATATCTTGATTTACCTCCGTCCCATTGGACTTCGGTACAGTCGAAAAGTCACCGCGGCGCACAGCGTTTGCGCTCGATGCTAGATGATGACGCCTGCCGCGATCGTTGGCGCAGCTTGACGGCGCTCGATCTGCACATTGGACCGGGAAGTGGTACAATACGGGCAGTGAGGTGATGCAATGCGTTTCTTCAACACAGCGGGACCGGTGAACTGCGAGGAGCACTATTGTTTGCCGTCCTTGGGACGGGTTGATCTGGGCGAACTCGAAATCCTGATCGCCCAGAAGAAATAGTTCCTGCTGCACGCGCCGCGCCAGGTTGGGAAAACGAGCCTGCTGTTGGCGCTGCGGGATCACCTTAACCCATCGGGCGTATCATTGTCTCTACACCAACGTTGAAAATGCCCAGGCGGCGCGGGAAAATGTCGCCAGCGGGATGCGGACGATCCTGCAAGGCATGGCGTCCTGGGCCGAGCTGACGTTGAACGATCTTGTACAGCCCCCGCAGTCTATGCCCACCGTCGGTTGTCCACCGACGCCGATCACATGGTCAGCGGTGTGCGGCGACGGTTCGACCATGTGCTGGCCAAGCTCGAAGCCGTGGCCGGCCGCGTCGGCGGCGCAAATGTCATCATCACAGGCGCCAGATGGCTGTCCAGATCAAGCGCCGGTCATGTAAGGTACAATAGAGCCGATCTTCGTTGATCCGCCAAATGGCTCGGAGCAAATGGATACCGCAAAGGAGGTTTACGCAATGAGCCTGCTATTGGCGTTGTTGGTGACCAGTCTGGGACCAGCGCCTTCTGCACCCAGGGCCACTGCGTCGGCTGTGGCGGCGATCACCGCCCAGACCCCCATCACACCTAACATCATCCTCATCCTGGCCGATGACCTCGATTTGCAGCTCGACACCGTGACGACCATGTCCGCCTTGCAGGCGCTGGTGGCCGATCAGGGCGTGACGTTTAGCGATTTTGTGGTCAACGCGTCGATCTGCTGTCCGTCGCGCGCGTCGCTGCTGCGCGGCCAGTACGTGCATAACCATCAAGTCTACACGAACGGCCCTCCACCCACCGGCGGCTTCGAGGCGTTTCGGGATCTGGGTCACGAAAACGATAACATTGCCACACGCCTGCAGAGCGCCGGTTATCGCACGGCGCTGTTTGGCAAATACCTGAACCGTTACCCCTATTCGAGTCCGGCCAACTACATCCCGCCCGGCTGGACCGAGTGGTACGCTCCCTCGCCCACGGCGCCGGGCTACAATCAGTACAACTACCGGCTCAACGAAAACGGTACGCTGGTGGACTACGGCAGCGCCCCGGAGGATTACCTGCAGGACGTGTTGACGGCCCGCGCCGCCAGCTTCATCACACGCACGCTGGCCAGCGGCGAACCCTTCTTCGTCTATTTCGGCTCATTTTCACCACACACACCCTCGACGCCGGCCCCGCGACACACGTCGCTGTTCACCGACACCCTGGCGCCGCGCCCACCGTCCTTCAACGAGCCTGACGTCAGCGATAAACCGCTCGGCATTCAGACGCTGCCTCTCCTGACGCCGGAAGAGATCGAACAGATTGATGCGCAGTACCGGTTGTGGCTGCAGGCGATGCAAGCGGTGGACGAAACGATCGCCAGCTTCGTTGACACGCTGCAGGCCACCGGTCAACTGACCAACACCTACATCTTGTTCACCAGCGACAACGGCTACCACATGGGGCAGCACCGTCTGGCGCCGGGCAAGTACATGGGCTACGAAGAAGACATTCGGGCGCCGTTGTTCGTGCGCGGCCCTCAGGTGCCGGTCAGTTGAACCCTGCCCCACCTGGCCAGCATCGTTGACCTGGCGCCAACCCTGGCCGACATGGCCGGCATTCCCATCCCATCGTACATGGACGGGCGCTCGCTGCTGCCGCTGTTGGGCGCCAATCCACCGCCCGCAACCGAATGGCGGCAAGCCTGTCTGTTCGAGCAGTACATCGGTGATCATCTCCGGGAACCCGACCCACTCGGCGAGCCGCCCGATCCCTTCGATTCGGCCAGATACGACAGCGTGTCGTTCTTCTATACTGGCCTGCGCACCGCCGAATTGAAGTACATCGAGTACGACACCGGCGAGCGTGAGCTGTACGACCTGGTCAACGACCCTTACGAGTTGGAAAACCAGATCACAAATGCCGATCCCTGGATGCTGGCGCAGTTGTCGCAATGGCTGCGTATGCTGCACATCTGTGCGGCCGCTGACTGTCGCATGCACGAAATGCATCTGCCGCTGCCGCTCGTGGTCAACACGCCGACCTGCGATGATCTCGATTTCGATGCCAGCGGCGGCGTGACCGTCATGGATGTCACTCTGCTGGCTGCACATTGGGGCGAAACCGCCCAGATGCAGAACTGGGACCCCCGTTTCGACCTGGACGAAAACCTGGTTGTGGACACTGCCGACCTGACGATCATTGCCGAACGGTGGGGTGAGGTGTGCTTGCTTGCGCGATAACGCGTCAACTCTGCTGTTCCAGCGTCTTGAAACGGGCGGCGGTGCGGACGTGCAGCCAGATGAAGCTGGCCACCGCCACAGCGCAGATGATCCCGCTGGCGTACCAGACCCAGTTGGGGTTGAAGTTGTCGAGAACCACGCCGGCTGCCACGGGGCCGATCATGGCGGGTATCCCCCAGGAGAACTCGAACGCCGCCATGTAGCGGCCGCGCATATCTTCCGGTGCAAAGAAGCTGGCCAACACCTGCCCCAACGGCACGACGATCATCTCGCCCAATGTGATGATCACGATGGCGACGACGAACAGAGCGTAACTCGCCACGAACCCATACATCGTGAATCCGATCATGTAGAGCAGCGTGCCGGCCGCCATCATCAGCATCGGTGGATAGCCGCGAATGCGCCGGGTCACCCAAAACTGCAGCAGCACGACCATGAGTGCATCGAGACTGAGCAGCAGACCGTAGCCACGATCGGGCACGCCATGCACGTCGCGCAGATAGACCGCCAATGTGCTGTACATCTGCTGGTAGACGATCAACATCAGCATGGAAGCCAGCAGAAAGCCAACGTACAGCCGATCAAGCGCGACAACACGATAGCCCGCCAGGGTTTGCCAGAAGGAAGGCGCCCGGCTGGCGGCGGACGGTTCGGGTTTGGTTTCGGGAATCAGGCGGTAGATGATCAACGCCGTGCTGGTGCTCGTGACCGCATCGGTGACGAAGAGCAGCAGGTAGGACTGGGCCGCCAGCAGACCGCCAATGGTGGGGCCTAGAATCCAGGACAGGTTGGCGACCACGCGCAGGATGGCGAAGCCTTCGGCGCGCTGCGCTTCTGGCAGGATGTCGGCCACCATCGCCTGATGGGCCGGACCGGCGATGCTGCCAAGCAGGCCGACGATCACAGCCAGCGTGTAGAAGGCCATGAGATTGTCCAGCAGCCCCATCACCAGGCTGCCCAACGCGCTGCTCACCAGACCAAAGGCGACGATCGAACGCCGGCCGATCTTGTCGGCCAGGGCGCCGCCGAGGATGCCGCCCACCAGGCCAGAGACTGAAAAGAGGCCAAGCAGCACACCCGCTTCGGTCATGCCAACGTCGAACCGGCGCGTGATGTACAGCGCAAAGTAGGGATACAGAATCGTGCCACCCAGGCGGTCGATGAACATGGCCACCACCAGGGCACGAAAACTGGTGGGAAATGACCGGTAGGCTTGTTGGAAGCGGTCGAACATGATGACCAGGAGTATAGCACGGGCCGGGCCGAATTCCAAGCGGTGCGGAGATCGGCAACGCCGATTCTCAGGCGCGACCCGCCGCTGAGATGGGCGGCGCTGGCTGCCGGTGCACGATTGACTGGTCGCGTCGGCCAGGCGCCCTGCCAGCGCCGCCCCTGCGCACAAGCGCCCTGCGCCCGCTATGGCGCAGCGGCGGGATGGCACACCAACAGCGCTGCATCGTCTATGATCGTGCGGCTGATGCCCCCTGCGCCGTTGTTGTAGGTTCCGAACTGCAAACGCAAGGTTTGCCCGGCGTAGGGCGTCAGATCGAGGCCGGTCACCTCGCGCCAGGTTGGGTTGTTGGCCCGTTCTGTCAGCAGCCAGACCAGGCTGCCGTTGCTGCGAATGGCGACAACGTAGAAGAAATCGGTTCCCAACGGCGCCCAGGCCGCGCCGGCCTGAAAGCGGCGGAGTTCCGCCTCGCTGTGCGGCAGAAAATCTGGATCGGGCGGCGCGGCGGCACCGCTGCCATCGCCCCAAACGCTGTAACGCCAGAAGCGTACCTCAGAATGACCCATGCCCGCCACAACCACTGTCTGCTCCACGGGCGAATAGCTCTCGATGTTCTGCCCGCCGGCGACGATGCCGGTGCGCATGGCCCGTGCGCCGCCATGGACAGGAGAATTGACATAATCGGCCAAGACCGGATTGGGGCGAATGATCCAGGCTTCGTTCGTCTCGAATCCGCCATTGACCAGCATATTGGCGCAGCCAGGCGTTGCGCTTGGCGTGGGTGTGACGGTTGGGCCGCCGCTGCTGGTAGGAGTCGGCGTGGGGGTGGGTGTGGCGTAGCCTCTATAAAGGAAGAAGGCGCCGTCGGGACTGTTCAACCACACGCCGTTGCTACCGTCGGTCAGCAACCCGTCCACCGCTTGATCGTCCCAGGTGTAGCCGGTGAGTTTGTGCCAACTGGCCCCGAAGTCGCCGCTTTCGTACAGTCCCGCCGCTGTGCCCAGATAGAGCTGGCTGGCGTCGTCCAGCCGGCTGCTGATTTCCAGCAACCCGTACACGTCGCGGCCCGGCATCCACAGCACATCATCCAGACCCGCCGTGAAATGCTGCCAGGTATCGCCGCCATTCAGACTGCGCCATACGCCGTTCGGCTCGACGAAGTAAACCCGATTGGGATCGGTGGGATCAACCCAAACATCCCGCACCCCCCAAATGTCGGCGTAGAGCGGCGTGACCTGCTGCCACGTCTGCCCACCGTTCGTGCTGCGGGCCACCATGCCCCCGCCGCCCTCGCTGATTCCGCTGGCAAACACGATCGTCCAGCCTGGGTCTACCGGCGCGATATCCGACACGAAGTAGGCGCGCCAGAGGTCGGAGTCTTGATGCTGCCATCTGGCGCCGCCGTCGGTCGTCAGATAGGCGCCGTCGCAGCCAAAGGCGTACACTTTGTACGGATCGGTGGGGTGCGCCGTAACCGGCTGCAGGTTGATCCCGGCCGGCGCTTCGGCCCAAGTGCGCCCCCCGTCGCTGCTCTTGTACAGCGGCTCGTCAGGCCCGCCGGCCAGGCAAGCGGGCGTCAGGCCGGTCCAGAGGATATTGGACGCCGCGGGGCTGAAGACGAATTTGGGGCGCAGGGTCGCATTGTTGACCAGCACCCAGTCGCCGTAGCCAATGCGCCGGTGCAAACCGGCAAAGCTGCTTGCATACCGGTCAGGCGTGCGATAGTCGCCGATCAGGCGGACGGCGGGATAGCCGTTGACGATCACCTGGTACTGGTTGGCGGGGGGAGGCGGCGGGCCGGGCGGCAGGGTGAGCGTCTGCCAGGTCTGGCCGTCATCGTCGCTGCGCAAGAGTCGAACGCTCCAGTCGAGCGTGTCGGCCAGGCTGATGTAAAGCGCGGCGCCCGCCGGTCCCCAACCAACGGCCAGCGGGACGACCGACGTATTGGCGCCGAATTGATGAACGACGCCCCACTGCACGTCGGCGGGATTGGGCGTGTTGGCGTTGAAACTGCGCCAGAGCCGGCCAGGGCTGCGGCTGCCCATATAGAGCGCATTGGCGCCATTGTCGAAGGCCAGCCCGGTGTTCATCTCGTAGCCGGAGGCGGGCGCGGGCAGCCAGCGCCAGTTGCCGGCATTGACGCCGCGGTACAGGATGCCGCCGCCGTACTTTGTCGAGGTGGTGACGTAGAGCGTGTTTGGATCGTCTGGGTCAATGATGATTGGATTGGCTGCCGACCAACCGCTGAGATCGCCGCTGGCGGCACGCCAGATTTGCCCGCCGTCGTCGCTTTTGACGATCATGACGCCCCAGCCGAAGTCATGACCCCAGCGGGTCGCTGCCCACAGGGTGTTGGGGCGGTTGTACTCGACCGACAGTGCATTGGTGCGCACGGTGTGCAGCAGTTGCCAGGGGCCGTTGGCAATGCTGCGGAAGAGGCCGGCGTCGGTTCCAAGAAAGAGCGTCCCCGGATTGGCGTAGTCAAGGCCCAGGCCGGCGCGCGCCACGGCCGCCGGCACGCCCTGCGGGGCCTCTTGCCAGGTTGCGCCGCGATCAGCGCTGACGAGCAGGCGCTGGCTGTTGGTCAGGACATAGAGCGGCCCTGGCGCGCCGGGGGCGATGACCAGTTCGCGTGCCACAGCGGGAAAGGCGGGAGGGGTGGGAGTCGGCGTGGGAGTCGCCGTGACGGGCAGGACCAGCGCGCCGCGCTGGAGCCACGGCAGGAACCGCAGTTCGTTGGCGTGACTGGCGGCAGCGGGCGTGCGGGCGGAGGGGACAGATGAAGCCGGGGTCGGTTGTCCCAGGCTCGCCGCCGCGGCGCTCGTCAACGCGATCAGGGCCAGCAGAGCGCCGCAGCCGAATATCAGAGTTTTGAGTTTCATACGATTCTCCTGCGCGATGGGTATCGTCGCACGCATCTTCAAGCAGAGCAGCGATCCTACTCGCCTGGCGCGTGCCAGTGCGTCTGCTGCCCTATCTCGATGACGCTTACCATCTGCCGGAGATGCGAAGAAAAGGGGGTCGGCCTCGAAGGACGAAAACACACCGTCACGCAGGTCTAGAGCGTGCGTATTTGAAGGATTCTTTCGACCCGGTACACCTTCACGACGCACGTTGATGAGAAACGGGCTTTGTGCATGGGTGTAGCGTTCACGGCTCACGAAGGCACGCGAGATCACGATGTCGTATTGTAACTGACAATTCCCGGCGCAGCAGCGTGAGTAACGACGACAGCAGCGCCGTCCTTTCCGCAACATGGGCCTGGCTGACTGGGACGCTCATCGTTGTTTGAGTTCCTGCGATCATACCAACCTCGGCCAAAATGGCCATCTGGAGGAGATCATAATACAAGAGGCCGAAAAGTTCAACAGAGTTTGCCCGCCGCCTCGACCCGGTCGTATAGTTCACGATTTACACTTTGTCGCCGTCCAAGAATAACTTCCGCTTTTCCCTTGGGGAATACGGCCAGAGATCGGGAAATTATACTTGGACAAGTACTTTGCGTTTTTACGCCGGGCACCTATAATCCTGCCATTCTTGATTACAGTATCAGTATTACGGTGTGTTTGGCATGATTGAGTGGACCAAGAAGTTTAGCATGATTGAGTGGACCAAGAAG
>CAZOLV010000134.1:0-9674 GCA_964580725.1 uncultured Anaerolineae bacterium
TCATCCGGGCGGCGGCGGAAAGCCGGCGCATCCCCATCCTCCTCGCGGCGGCGGGCGGGCGGGGCGTCATCGTTGGGGCGGCGCGAGCGCATGAACGGCTTGGGGCGCGGGTCGGCGATGAACGATTTGAACTCTGCCGCAATGCGCGGGCGGGGTGTGTCGGTGGGCCGCGGGGTGCGCAGGCTGGTTTTGGCCAGGCTGATCGGCTTGCCCTCGGCGGCCTTGTTCAGACGGCGCACTTCGGCGGGCGTGGCGTCGCGCCACTGCCCCGGCTGGAGGTCGTACAGACGCAAGGGGCCAAGACCAACCCGGATCAGGCGCAGGGTGGGGTGTTCGACGGCGGCGGTCATGTGGCGGACTTCGCGCTTGCGCCCCTCGTACAGGACCATGCGCAGCCAGGTGGTGGGCATCGAGCGCCGATCTTGCGGCTGCGCCAGGGTGGGCGGCGGGCCTTCGATGATCTCCACCTCGGCCGGCGCCGTCGTGCCGTCGCTCAGTTCGATGCCGCGCTGCAGTTTGCGCAGGGCGATGGGGCCTGGCTTGCCTTCGACCAGTACCAGGTACTCCTTGGGGTGCTGGTAGCGGGGATGGGTCAAACGGTGCGCCAGACGGCCATCGTTGGTCATCAGCATCAGCCCTTCGCTCTCCAGATCGAGCCGACCAACGGGGTAGAGGCGCTGCGACGTTTTGACCAGATCGGTCAGGCAGGGGCGCCCATCCACGCTTTCGATTTCGGAGAGATAGCCGACCGGCTTGTAGAGCAGGACATAGCGCAAGGTGACGAAGGCGACAAGCGGTTGCCCATCCACCAGGATGACGTCCTTCTGCGGGTCGACGCGCACGCCCATTTCGGTCACGACTTTGCCGTTGACCTGCACGCGGCCATCCTGGATCATTGTTTCGCAGGTGCGGCGTGAGGCGACGCCGGCCTGGGCCATGACTTTATGTAAACGCTCTAGCATGAGATTCCTTCTAACTGAACCAAATCAAACCAAACTCAATACGCGCCCCAGAAGAGCGTCTGGGCGCCCAACTCCTGACCATCGAGCAAGAAGTGCAGCGCGCCGGCGGGAGCGCCCGGCAGATCGTTGTCGTCGGACGATCTCTGACGCAGGAGTTGCACCCATGACCACTGCCAGCGCGGCAGAAAGACGGTTGGCGCCGGGCCTGCGGTCAGATAGCGCCATTCGCCGGCGCGGTCACGCGCCCGGTCGAGTGCGCTCGGCAGGGCGCTCAGCGGCAGCCAACCAAACGAGGCGTCGTAGTGGGCCAGCAGGTCGAGCGCATCGGCGTACCGTTGGGTGCTGCCCAGGATGACGATCAGCAGGCGATGCCCGTTGCGATCGAACGAGGCGATCAGACATTCGCCGGCCAGATCGGTGGTGCCGGTTTTGACTCCATCGGCGTGACGATTCAGCGCCAGCAGTTCGTTGTTGTTGACCAGTGTGCGACCGGCCACCTGGTGCTGCGACGTGGCGACGATGCGCGCAAAGACCGGATATTCCAGCGCGGCCCGCGTCAGGGTGTAGAGGTCGCGTGCGCTGGCGTAGTGGCCGGGGGCGTCCATGCCATGCGCATTGGCAAAATGGGTCTGTGTAAGACCGAGCTGGGCGGCGCGCTGGTTCATCAGTTCGACAAAAGCGGCTTCACTGCCGGCCAGATGCACCGCAATCGCCACGGCAGCGTCATTGCCCGACGGCAGCAGCAGTCCGTAGAGCAGGTCTTCCAGGGTCATCGTCTCGCCGGCGCCGAGAAACATCGAGCTGCCGCCGACGGCCAGGGCCTCGGCCGGCGCGGTGATTTGCGCATCGAGCGGGCCATTTTCCAACGCCAGCAGCGCCGTCATGATCTTGGTAATGCTGGCCATCGGTCGCGGGACAGCGGCGGCCTTTTCAAACAGCGTCCGGTTGGCGTCCAGGTCGGCCACCAGGGCCGCTTGCGCCTGCACCTCCGGCCAGCGAGCCGCCTGGCGCATGGCCGCCACCTGATGTGGATAGAGGCGCAAATTCGAGACATTGCCGTTGCGCTGCACGGGAGGCCCGGCGGCGATCATGAAGATCGCCAGCAGACCGATCAGCGCTGGCATGTGACCAACAAAAAAAGAGCGCCGCGGCGTCGAATTGGTTTCGGCTGCCCGTTGCGGCGCCCTTCTTGGCGATTGGCTGCGCGCCTGACCCGCACGCAGCAGCGACAATTTATGGCTCGCTGATCGCCACATCGTACACGCGGACATTGTTCGAGACATTGACTTCGCCTGCGACGCTGCCGACTTCGACATGCAGTTGGTAGCGCGACTTGATGGCGCCGGGAAGGTCGCCTGCGAAGCGCACAATGGCTGTCTCTTGGGTTGGAATCGGAGCCGCGTATTCGATGCCATCCAACACCACCTGGCCGGCGTCGTCCAGCAGAACGACGCGCACCACTGCATTCTGCTCGGATGCCAGGCCGCGATTTTCGATGACGACGAGCAAGCCGAGCCGATTGTCAGCGCGTAGCGTCGCGGCCGAGTCGAGTTCGATCGCCGCGACGCGCAGATCAGGGACACTCGCACTATCATGACGGGAGTCTACGTTTACTGCTAGATTGGCGGCGTGGTCGTTTTCAGTCACACGCACACAGCCGGTCATCACCAACAGCAAACTGACGAGGCAAAACCATTTGGTAAGTTGCATACGATCCATTGTCTGAGATCACCCACCGAACACGAACTTTGGGCACCAGAGGAATTGAGGGATGGGGATCGTGTCGTGGTCGCTGTCTTCGAAGGAGCCATCTTTTCCCCGGCCCTACCGAAGGCAGTCGGTTACACGCCTCGGTGTTGGCCAACGCTCCACAGAACGCTGGCGCTCTATGTCCGATCATACTGCGAATGAGGGGGTTTGTCAAGTATTGCAGAATGCGGCTCATCGGCGCGCAGCGCAATGTCCAGTTCGCGCAAGGCAGCGCGGCAGCCGTCGGCCTGATCAGCGGGCAGGCGCAGCGTCAATGTCACAGCGGCGGCGAAGTCCGTGCGGCTGATTTCGGCCTCGAAGGCGGGCAGCAGGCGCTCCACCGTCCCATACAGGCGATAGGGCAGCGTCAGATGCACGACAATGCGCGCCACTTTCTCTTGGCGCGGCAACTGCTGCAAGGCGGACTTGACGCCGCCGCTGTAGGCGCGCACCAGGCCGCCGGTGCCGAGCTTGACGCCGCCGAAATAACGGGTCACGACGGCGACGATGTCGCCCACGCCGCTGCCGAGCAGCACTTGCAGCATCGGCTTGCCCGCCGTTCCCGCCGGCTCGCCGTCATCGCTCATGCCGATCTGCGCCGTCGAGCCGGGCGGTCCCACGACGTAGGCCCAACAGTGATGGTTTGCGTCCTTGAACTCGGCGCGCACGCCGGCGATGATCGTACGCGCCGCCGCCGCATCGGCCGCGGGCGCCAGGGTGGTGATGAAGCGTGACCGCTGGATCGTCTCCTCGCTGCGCACGACGGCGGCCGGAATGGAGTAACGAGCGTTCATGGTTGATGCGATCCTGGCAGGTGCGGTGTCAGGGCGCCAGCTCCAACAGCGCGTCGCCGTTGGCGCGCGTTTGGGCCATCCACCCCTCACGCTCGCCGGCGCGCACCTGCCACCAGGTCAGGTTGTCAGCTTGCTGCGGGCCGCCGATGATTTCCACCGTTGCGCCGCGCGTGATGACGCCCAGGACGTCGCCTGCCGGCTTGTTCAGGTAGCCTGGGCTGCGGCGCAGGTTGACCGCCGCCGCCGTCACGATCTGGGCGCGGCTGCCGACGGCCAGGCTGCGTTCGGCGCCCTGCGTGGAGGGCAGAGGCGGCGTCGCCGTAGCGGTTGGCGCCAGAGCGACCGCTGGCGGCGTCCAGGCCGGGCCGGGGCGCATATCAAGCTCAGGCCGCACCAGCAGGAAGGCGAGCGTACAGAGGAACAGCCCCACCAGCGCAAAACCGGCCAGCAGGCCAACGCCAAAGCGGTTCCAAAGCGGAGGTTTGGGCAGCGACGATGCCGATGATCTCATGCGGCCCCCATGCGCACCGGCTGCAATTGCGCCGTCGCGTCCAGGAGTCGCGCCAGCCCCTGCGCCAGGCTGACGTTGGGCGCATAGCCAAGCAGCCGCTGCGCTTTGCGCAGATCGGCCACCATGCGTGGCACGCCGCCGCTTTCGAAGTCGTTGTAGATCACGTCGGGCGTTCGCCCAACCGCCGCAGCGATGGCTTCGATCAGGGCGTTGACGCTGGTTTCCTGCCCGGAACCGACATTGATGATCTGCCGGTCAACTTCGGGCGCTTCGCCGGCGGCAATCAGTGCCGCCACGACATCGTCTACATAAACAAAATCACGGCTCTGACGGCCATCGCCGAAAACGACGAGCGAACCGCCGCTAAGAGCCTGTTTGAGCAGTAGCGGCGCCACGGGGGCATGGACGGGCGGCACGCGCTGACCAGGGCCATAGGCGTTGAAGATGCGCAGCGCCACCGTCTCGATGTGATGCAGCGCGCCCAGGGAAAAGACGTAGTGTTCTGCGGCCAGTTTGGCCACGGCGTAGGGCACCTGCGGGTTGGGGCGCATCCCCTCATGCAGCGGTTGATGCGTCTGCACGCCGTAGATGGTGGCCGACGATGCGAGGACGACCCGACGCAGGCCAACGTCACGCGCCGCTTCCATCAGCGCCACAGTGCCGCCAACGTTGACATCGTTGTATTCACGCGCATAGAGCACCGATTCGGGCACCGAAACACGGGCAGCCAGGTGATAGACACACTGCACGCCCTGCAGCAGCGTCCACAGTTTGGGCACATCGCGCACGTCGCCGCGGCTGAAGAGGACGCGAGACGACAGTCCCGCCGGATCGCCGGCGCTCAGATCATCCAATACGCGCACATAATGCCCCAACTCAACCAAGCGATTGGCCAGCGCCGTGCCCAGGAAACCGGCGCCGCCGGTAATCAACGTTCGCATGACAGGTTCTTCGAATGCTCCTTCGGCATGATTTCTCGATTCGATAGTATAGCACAGGTCAACCGCTTGCCCTAACCCGGTCAACCACATTGCGTCCCCGGCACGGCGCAGGAACATCTCGGCGATGCCGTGATCTGCGGCGCCGTGCCGGGGACGTTTGCTGGCACAGACGAAAATACCGAAGAAGACGCAAGTCCAGTATAATGCACGCTGTGATAAAACGCTGGCTGAAACCGCACGCGCTGCTGCGCGCCCTGCTCCTGCTGATGGCGCTTGCGCTGTTGATTGCGCCGCCGCAGCCATTGGTCGTGTTGGGGCCGCCGCAGATGGTGCAAACGAACAACCCCAAGATGGGGATGCACACCCGTCTGACCGACGAGGTGGAGCCGTGGAAGATCAAGCGGACGCTGCAAATGGTGCGCCAGGTGGGCGCGCCCTGGGTGGTGGAATACTTCCCCTGGGCCTACCACGAACCGACGCCGGGTCGCTTCGACTGGTCGCACGCCGATCTGGTGGTGGATCACGCCCGCACGCAGGGGCTGACGGTCATCGCACGGCTTGGCTTCGTACCGGCCTGGGCGCGTCCGAAGAACACGACGTTTCTCTACCTGGACCAAACGCACTACGCCGATTTTGCGCGCTACGTCTACGAGTTCGTGCGACATTTTCGGGGCCGTGTGCAGCACATCATCATCTGGAACGAGCCAAACCTGGCGCTGGAGTGGGGCTATCGGCCGGTGGACGCGGCGGCCTATACAGAGATGCTCAGGCAATGCTACCTGCAAGCCAAACAGGCCGATCCCGCCGTGCAGGTGTTGGGCGGGGCGTTGGCGCCGACGCTGGCCCCCGCCGGCTCTCCCTACGGGCTGGACGATCTGATCTACTTGCAGCAGATGTACGACGCCGGCGCCGCCCCTTATTTCGACATCCTGGCCGCGCACGCCTACGGCTGGGTCTTTGCGGCAGACGATCCGCCGGCGCCCGATGTGGTCAACTTTCGACGCGTCGAACTGCTGCGGGCGCTGCTGGTGCGCAACGGCGACGCCGCCAAGCAGATCATCATCACCGAAGCGGGTTGGAACGATCACCCGCGCTGGACGAAGGCGGTGCGGCCGGCGCAGCGCATCCAGTTCACGCTGACGGCGCTCGACCTGGCGGCGCAGTGGGACTGGCTGCAGGCGCTCTGCTTCTGGGCGTTTCGCTATCCGGCCCCCACGCGCACCTATCTAGATTATTTCACCTTCGTCGCGGCCGACTTTGCGCCCAAACCGATCTATCTGGAGTTACAGCAGTATGGCCAGGGCTAGGGCCGGCCGGCGCATCGTGTGGGGGCTGCTGGCGCTGGCGGTCGCGGCCGGCGCCTGGCTGCTGCTGCGCCCGACCGATGACCGTTCGCTGCAGCGCATCCGTGACCTGGGGGTGCTGCGCGTCGGCATTGATCCGAGCTTTCCGCCCTTCGAGACACTGGACGCCAGCGGGCAGATCGTCGGTTTCGACGCCGATCTGGCGCAGGCTCTGGCGCAGCGTTGGGGGGTGCGGGTGCAGTTCGAATCCATCGGCTTCGACGGCCTGCTCGATGCGCTGTGGGCCGGCCGCATCGACGCCGTCATTTCGGCGCTGCCGCTGGAACCGCGCTTCAGCAAGGATGTCGCCTATTCGCAGCCCTACTTCGAAGCGGGACTGCGCCTGGTGACCCGCACGGCCGCGCCGATCAGATCCAGCGCCGATCTAACCGGGCGGCGGCTGGCGGTAGAACTCGGCTCGGAGGGCGACGCCGAGGCGCGCCGGCTGCGCCAACGCACGCCAGGGCTGGTGCTGCTGACCTTTGCAGCGCCGCTGGACGCCCTGCAGGCGCTGTTGGAGGACACGGCCGACGTCGCCCTGGTAGATGGCATCACGGCGCAGCAGTTCGTCACCACGCACGCCGATGTGCGCCTGATCGAACCGGCGCTGACCAGCGCACCCTACGTCATCGCGCTGCCGGTCAAGGCGCGGCGCCTGCTGACCGAAGTCAATCAGGCGCTGCACGACCTGGCAGAAACGGGCGTTCTGCAGCAGTTGGAACGGAAATGGCTGGCTGAAGCGCCACAGTGACGGGCAATACCTGGCGATGACGCGCAACGTATCATCTCGACAAGTAGGGGAAACCTGACAGGTCTTTGCCCCGAATTATTGAGATGATACCACGCAACGGACGGCATGGCGGCGTTCGATCTGAAGAATTCGGAGATGGGTACAATGCGTTTCGACATCTTTACGCTATTTCCCGGCATGTTTGCGGGGCCGCTCGATGACAGCATCCTGGCGCGGGCGCGTGAGGCAGGTATCATCACGGTGCAGATGCACAACATTCGAGATTACGCCGAAGGCAAGCATCAGGTAACGGACGATTACCCGTATGGCGGCGGCGGCGGCATGGTGATGAAGCCGGAGCCAATCTTCCGGGCGGTAGAGTCGGTTCTCGGTCTGGCGCCGCAGGGTGCGCTCGATCATCCGGCGCAGGATGCACCGGTCGAGGCGGCTGCGCCACCCTGCCCCATCATCCTGCTCTCGCCGCAGGGCCGCCGTTTCGATCAGCGCGTGGCCGAGGAGCTGGCTCGCCATGATCGCCTGGCGCTCATCTGCGGGCGCTACGAAGGGGTGGACGAGCGCGTGCGCCTGGCCCTGGCGACAGACGAGATTTCGATTGGTGATTATGTCCTGTCGGGCGGAGAGCTGGCCGCGTTGGTGATCGTAGATGCGGTGACGCGGCTGCTGCCGGGGGCGCTTGGCTTCGAAGCTGCCCCCGCACAGGATTCGCACGCCACCGGGCTGTTGGAGTATCCACACTACACGCGACCGCCCTCGTTCCGCGGCCTGCACGTGCCGGATGTGCTGCTCAGCGGGCATCATGGCAAAGTGGCCGCCTGGCGCCGTCACGAGAGCCTGCGCCGCACCTGGCAGCGCCGGCCCGATCTGCTGGCACAGGCGGTGTTGGGCAAACAAGACCTGGCGTTCTTGCGCACGCTCGGCTGGACCCCGCCGCGTTCTTGACAATCAATCCTGCCGGCGGCTACCGATGCTGTGGCAAGAGCCGTCGTGCAACCTGTTCAACCCGGCGGACGGGCTGGCCAGGCAATGGGCGGCAACCGCTGCTGTGGCAAGAGCCGTCGTGCAACAGCAGGGCCGGTCAAGCAGATGCCAACCCATCCTCGCGCCGCAGCTCTTTGCGGATGATGCGCCACAGCCTTTTTTCCAGATCTTCGCCTTCGATCGCCTGGCGCAACGTTTCGTTGATCAGTGTCTGATAGCCGCGTTCGCTCGCTTGCGCCTTGAAGTATTCCACCAGACCGGTGTCCAACAGAATCGTGACGCGCCGTTTACGCGGCGCAGGCTTGAGACCGACGCGGAACGTTGCTCGATCCAGATCCGCCTGGGTGATTTGTGGGTAATCGTCCCGTTCGTCAGAGGTTGCAGTAGAAGAGAAGTTGCTCATGTTTGTTCGCCTCACGCATAGATATGACGTTGATCTCGTCGTCGCTTTCGGTGTGTCAGGCCCCTACGGCGCTGAGGCGATCCGGTATTCGACGATTTCTCCCTGCTCGCCGCCGGCGCCTGGGGGCGGATGGAGCGGCGGCGGGCGCAGGCGGAAGGCGCGCAGCGCCGGCGCGGCGCGTGACTGCAACGAGCAGATGATGTAGATGGCGTCGGGATAAGTCGCCTGGCGCACATCGCTGGCGGAAGGATAGGCGGCCGTGTCGGGATGCGAATGATAGATCGCCGCCAGCGTCTCGCCCGCCTCCTCGAACTCGAACTGGCGCAGCAGGGTCTGCGGGTCAACCTGATAGCTGTGACGCCGATCCTCGCTGATGTTGCGCGCACGCAGCAGACCGGTCACAACGCCGGCCTGGCCAGAAAGCAGGCCGCACACCTCCTCCGGCCAGCCCTCCTGCGCATGTGCGATGATCTGCGCCAAAATATCCGCCGGCACGATGATCTGCGGGGAAGATCGAGGGTTCATTCGTCGAAATCGTCGGCAAAGAAGGGATTGGTGCGTTTTTCGACGCCGACAGTCGTCGCCGGACCGTGACCGGGCAGCACGGCGTAGTCGTCGGGCAGCGCAAAGATCTCCTGGCGGATGGCGGTCAGGAGTTGCAGCAGGTTGCCGCCGGGCAAATCGGTGCGCCCAATCGAACCGGCAAAGAGCGCATCGCCCACGAAGGCCCGGCGTCCCTCGTGATCCACGAACGTGAGACTGCCCGGCGAGTGACCGGGCGTCAGGCGCATCTCCAGCGTCTGCTTGCCCCAACGCAACGACTCGCCTTCCCGCAGAAAGCCATCCACCGCCGGCGGCTGGCCCGGATCGAAGCCAAGCCATAGCCGCACACGCTGCGGCATATCGGCCACCAGAGGCAGATCGGCCGCATGCAGCTCGAAAGGAACCCCCGTCGCTGTCTTCAGCGCCCGTACCCCCATGATATGATCGAAATGCGCATGCGTCGCCACAATGCGCTCCAGCTTCAGGCGCCGCCTTTCCAGCAGTTTCAGAATCTCCTGCGCCTGATCGCCAGGGTCAACCACCAGCGCTTGCCCCGTCGCCTCGCAGCCCAAAACATAGCAGTTCACCTGCAACGCCCCCACAACCAACCGCTCGACAATCATCACCCCTCCCCACTCCTCACTCTTCCTACTTCCTCTCTCCTACTTCCTCTCTCCTACTTCCTCTCTCCTACTTCCT
>CAZOLV010000135.1:0-9466 GCA_964580725.1 uncultured Anaerolineae bacterium
TCCTATTTCCTCTCTCCTATTTCCTATTTCCTCTCTCCTCTCTCCTCTCTCCTCTCTCCTATTTCCTATTTCCTCTCTCCTATTTCCTATTTCCTCACCTCCCACTCACCTCCACCAACCGCTCCAACGCCCCCAACGCCGCCCCGCTATCCAAACTCATGCGCGCCTGACCAAGCCCCGTGACCCAATCCCCGCTGACCGTCGCCAGCATCGCCGCCGCATTGAGCAGCGCCACATCGCGCATCGGCCCGTGACGCGAACCATCCAGGATCGCGCGCGTAATCGCCGCATTCGTCGCCGCATCCCCGCCGCGCAGATCATCGAGCGTCGCCGGCTCCAGATCGAACTTGCGCGCATCCAGTTCGAACGTCTCGATGCGCCCATCCGGGTGCAGTTGACTGACCAGATTGGGGCCTGTACTGCTCAGTTCATCCAATCCAGGCCGTCCATCGGGCAGCAGCGAGTGCACCACAAACGCCGCCCGACTGCCCAGTCGCGCCAATACACCCGCCAGGTCGCCGGTCAGCGCCGGGTCATAAACTCCAACGACCTGCCGGCGAGCGCTGGCCGGGTTGGTCAGCGGGCCGAGCAGATTGAACACCGTGCGCACGCCCAACTCGCGTCGCGGCCCGCTGGCAAAGCGCATGGCCGGATGATGTTTGACCGCAAAAAGAAAGCCGATGTTCGCCTCATCAATGCACAGCGCCACCTGTTCCGGCGTCAAATCGAGATTCACGCCAAGCGCCGCCAGCACATCGGCGCTGCCGGAGCGGCTCGTGATCGAGCGGTTGCCATGTTTTGCCACCGGCACCCCCGCCCCGGCCACGATGAACGCTGCCGTCGTCGAGATGTTGAACGTCCCCGCATGATCCCCGCCCGTTCCGCAGGTATCCACCAGATCATCAGGGCTGTAGCGACGCGGCTTGACCGGCACCGCGCTGGCGCGCATCGCCCGAGCGCAGCCGGCGATTTCTGGCGTCGTTTCTCCCTTCATGCGCAGCGCAATCAGAAAACCACCAATCTGCGCCGGCGTCGCCTCGCCGCTCATGATCTGCCCCATCGCCGCGCACGCCTCATCTTCGTCCAGATCGCGTCGCGCCAGCAGCCTGGCAATCGCCTGTTGAATCATGGTCGCCTCCTCTGCCGCTTCCCGGCATCTCGTCAAGACACACTCCGGCGCAAGGCCAGGAAATTGCGCAGCAAATCCTTGCCGCCTTCCGTCAAGATAGATTCAGGATGAAACTGCACGCCCACCACGTGCGGATACTGGCGATGGCGCAGCCCCATCACCTCCCCCTCCGTCGTGAAAGCCGTCACTTCCAGCGCCGGCGGCAGCGGTTCACGCACGATCAGCGAATGATAGCGCGTTGCCGTGAATGGGCTGGGCAGGCCGCTGAAGATGCCGCGCCCTGTGTGATAGACGGGCGACGTCTTGCCGTGCATCAGGCGCGCCGCCCGCGTCACCTCTCCGCCGAAGATGTGTCCCATGCACTGATGCCCCAGGCAAACCCCCAGGATCGGCGTCGTCGTGTGAAAATGTTCGATCACCGCGTTCGACACGCCGGCGTCGCGTTCCGGCGTGCCTGGCCCTGGCGAAATGATGATGTGCGTGGGCGCCAGCACAGCCAGCTCAGCCACCGTCACCTCATCGTTGCGCCAGACGCGCAGCAGATCGTGCGGATCACCCAGCCTCTCTTGCAGCACAATCTCGCCGATGTACTGCACCAGGTTGTAGGTAAAACTGTCGTAGTTATCAATGAAGGCGATCATTTTCTCACCTCCCCTCCTCTCAGGTGGGTGGCATGAAGCCCATCGCAGTCTTCAAGCGTGCCAGTGTGGCGGCCGCACGTGGCGTCACCCGCTCGACGCCCAGTTTCAGCACACGATCCAGTTGCGCCGGATCGTCGGCATAGGCCTGATAGCGCGCCTGGACCGGCTCCAGCGCCGCAATGACGACGTCGGCCGTCTCCTTCTTGAGAAAACCGTAACCCTTGCCCTGGAAATGCGCCTCGACGCGTGCCTGGTCCCAACCGCTCAGAATCTGGAAGATCACCAACAAATTCAATACGCCAGGGCTGGCAAGATCGAAACTCGTCTCGCCGCCCGAATCGGTCACGGCGCGCATGATCGTCTTGCGGATCACCTTGGGATCGTCCAGCAGATTGACAGCGTGGAACTGGCCCTTTTCGCTCTTACTCATCTTCTGTTCCGGGTTGTCGAAACCCATGATGCGCGCCCCGCTCTCGCGAATCACCACCTCCGGCGTCACGAAGATGTCGCCATACATGAAGTTGACCCGCTGCGCCAGATCGCGCGTCAACTCCACGTGCTGCTTCTGATCCTCGCCCACCGGCACCAGATCGGTATCGTAAAGCAGGATGTCCGCCGCCATCAGCACCGGATAATCGAGCAACCCCGTCCCCACGCTCTCCTGTTTCTGCGCCTTCGACTTGTATTGCGTCATGCGCTCCAGCCAACCCAACGGCGTCAGGCAGTTGAGCAGCCAGGTCAACTCGGTGTGCTCGCGCACGTGCGACTGCACGAAGATGTCGCTCTTGTGCGGATCGAGTCCGCACGCAAGATAGAGCGCCGCCAGTTCGCGCGTCTTGGCCAGTAGCGTCGCCGGATCGTACGGGGTCGTGATCGCATGTAGATCAACGATGCAAAAGATGTTGTCGTAGGCGTCCTGCGAAGCCACCCACTGCGTGATCGCTCCCAGATAGTTCCCCAGATGAATGTTGCCCGAAGGCTGAATACCAGAAAATACCCGCTTCTTCTTCGTCATTGTTCCCTCCTTGCCTGTCTCAGATTCCATGTTCGGCCCGCTCCACCGCTGCCGTCAGTGCCTGGGCCTTGTTCAGGCACTCCTGCCATTCGGCGGTTGGCTCGCTGTCGGCCACAATGCCTGCGCCCGCCTGCACGAAGCACGTCTTGCCCCGCATCACGATCGTGCGAATGGCGATGCAGGTATCCATCGCCCCGCCATAGTCCATATAACCGACGCAGCCGCCATAGACGCCGCGGCGTGTTCCTTCCAACTCCTCGATGATCTCCATGGCCCGCACCTTGGGCGCGCCGCTGAGGGTACCGGCGGGAAACGTCGCCCGCAACAGGCTGAAGGCATCCTGCTCCGGCCGCAGCACCCCCTGCACGTCGCTGGTGATGTGCATCACATGGCTGTAGCGTTCGACATTCATCATGGACGCCGCCTTGACGGTGCCATAGTCGCACACGCGCCCCAGGTCGTTGCGCCCCAGGTCAACCAGCATCACGTGCTCGGCGCGTTCTTTCGGATCTGCCAGCAGTTCCGCCGCCAGCCGCGCATCGTCCGCCGGCGAAACACCGCGCCGGCGCGTGCCGGCGATGGGATGGAGCTGCGCCGTGCGTCCCTCCAGCCGCACGTGCATCTCCGGCGACGAGCCAATGATGCGCAGGTCGTTGGGTAATTCCAGAAGGAACATGTAGGGCGACGGGTTGAGCATCCGCAGCGCACGGTAGATCGTAAAAGGATCGGCGTCGGTCTCGCGCTGTAACCGCTGGCTCAAAACCACCTGGAAGATGTCGCCCGCCGCGATGTACTCCTGCGCTCGCCGCACCGCCGCCTCGAAGCCGGCCTGACTGAAGTTGCTGCGCCACGGCGCCTCGCTCACCGTTTGTGGAGCGTCGGGCGGCGTCAGCGGCTGGCGCAGACGCGTCACGATCGCCTCGATGCGCGTCACCGCATCGGCGTAGCCGGCCAACAGATCGCCGTCCAGCCGGGCGTTGGCCAACACCAGCAGCCGATGCCGCACATGGTCGAAGACCACCAGATTGTCGGCCAACAAGAAGGTGAAATCGGGCAGGTGCAGTTCGTCGGGGGCGGTCGCTGGCAGCCGTTCGCCATATCGCACCCAATCGTAGCCCAGAAAGCCCACCGCACCCCCCGTAAAGCGGGGTAGATCAGGCAACTGGATCGAGCGGCGCTGGCGAAGCAAGCTGGCCACGATGCTCAGCGGATCATCGGGCAGCGTGTGCCTCTGCAACAGCGCCCCGCCCGCACTGGCCACCGTCGCCTCTGCGCCGTGGGCGGTCAGCACCAGGGGCGGATGCACCCCGATGAACGAAAAGCGTCCCAACTGTTCGCCGCGCTCCACCGACTCCAACAGAAACGTCGGCCCGCCGTTGCGCAGCTTGAGATAGACCGACACCGGCGTTTCCAGATCGGCTGGCAACTCTTGATAGATCGGAACCAGGTTGCCCTGTCCCCTCAGCGCCTTGAACTCTTCCAGGCTTGGCTTGACCATCACTCCCCCCCACGCCTGCCGGCGGCAGGCAACAAAAAACCCCCATCCCTGGCAGTCTACTGACTGCCTGGCAGTCTACTGACTGCCTGGCAGTCTACTGACTGCCGGCAGTCTACTGACTGCCGGCAGTTTGTTGACTGCCAGGGACGAGAGTTGTCTTCTCCCGCGGTGCCACCCTAGTTAGGGGGCCTGGTCATGCGTCTGGCATGACGCCAGCGCCGACAAGCCCGCCTCTCTCATTCGATTCAGCGCCGCCGCAACCGGTCTGGCTATCTGATCGTGCGCCTTGCTAACGGCGGCGCAGCCCGGCGTAGCCTACTGGCAAAAAGCGTTCGGTACGCAGCTCCCCGGCCCATTCACTGCCCGCGCTGCCATCCCCTTTCCACCCCCTGGGGACTCTCTGGCGCTCGCTTCGACAGTTACTCTTCCGGTTCATCGCCGATCTGAGATCCAATGCGGAAGACAATGTACCATAGCCGCCACTGTTTGTCAAAAGCCCCACCACGCGCGTCCACGCAGGTGGACGCCCGGCCGCTCGGCCCCTCAGGCGCGATTTCAATCGCCCAGTCGCACCGCTGACCCGCGGCGCTTTGTCCGTTTGACAGTGCATCAATTTCAGAGTAAGATGCAACTGCGTGAAACGTACGAATTTACTGGCGCACGGCATGGATCACCTGCGCGGCCTGGGCGCCTGGGCGCTCATGATGTCAGCGGCCCCCCTCTTGCAGCGCACCCCCGACGGCGCAGCGCGCACCTTGCTGACCACGCTGGCCGCCCACACCTGGCCCCTGGCCGGCTCCGTCCGGCGTGGACTGCTGCACAACCTGGCACATCTCATGCGCCGGCCCCCCGACGATCCAGCCGTCTTGCTCGTCGCACGGCGCGCCTATGCGCATCTGTGGCTCAACTACTACGACCTGCTGTGCGGGCCGGCGTTGAGCCAAGAGGCCCTATGCGCAGCCGTCTCGCTGACGGGCGCAGCGGTGCTGGCGCGACTGCGTGACCAGGGACAAGGAGCGATCCTGCTCGGCGGCCATTTTGCCGGCGGAGAATTGTGCCTGCAGGCCCTGGCAGCGCATGGCTGGCCCGCCCTGATCGCAGCCGAGCGTCTGCGCCCTCCCTCGTTCTTCGCCTGGATGCGCCAGTTGCGCAGCGCCCACGGCCACAGCCTCGTTGCCAGCGATGCCGTGCTGACCCCCCTGGCGCGCCGGTTGCGTCAGGGCGGCTTGATTGGCCTGATGTTCGACCGCGACCTGACCGGCAGCGGTCACGAAGTTGTCCTGTGCGGCGTACCTGCTCGGCTGCCCGCCGGCGCCTTGCGCCTCAGCTTGCGTTTAGCCGCGCCGATCGTCCCGCTGCACGCACGCCGTCTGCCCAACGGCCAGGCCCTGTTGACGATCTACGAACCGCTGACCTGGCAAGCGGGACGCAACGAAAACGAAACTGTGACCAATGGCCTCACTGCGCTGGCCGCTCATTTCGAAAGCGTGCTGGCGCAGCAGCCAGATCAATGGGTGTTGACAACGCCGCTATGGGAATCCAACGTAGACGACGCATCGCCCTCGTCTCGCCATACGACATCGCCGTTCCGGGCGGCGTGACCAGGCACGTGATCGGCCTGGCGCACGAGTTACAGCGCCAGGGGCACACCGTTTGCGTGTTGGCCCCCTGTTCGGCGCAGCCGCCCTACGCGCCGCTCGCAGGTCTCCTGCGCCCCCTCTCGTCGCATGTTGTGGCCGCGCCCTATTCTGGCGCCGTCTCGCACATCTGTCTCGATCCCCGCCTGCACAGCCGCATTTACTGGCTCCTGCGCCGCGAACAGATCGAGATCATGCACCTGCACGAGCCGCTGGCGCCTGGCGTTTCCTGGGCCGCGCTCTCGGCGGCGCAGCGCATCCCCGGCCTGCGCATCGTCGGCGCCTTTCACGCCTATCGCGAGGGGCCGAATCGTCTCTACCGCTGGGCGCACCCCCTTTGGCGCGCACGCATGGCCCTGCTCGACGGGACAATTGCCGTTTCCACGGCCACAGCCTCGTTTTGGAATCAATTCGTGGACATCAACTTCCGGCTGATCCCCAACGGCATCGAGCGACAGTGGCTGCGCCCCCCCTCGCCGCCGCTACACAAAACCGCCGTCGAAGTCCTCTTCGTTGGCCGTCTCGAACCGCGCAAAGGGCTGGATGTCCTGCTCAAAGCCTGGCGTCACATCGAACGGCGCGTCCCGCAGGCGCGCCTCACCATCGCCGGCCCCGACGCCCCCCACACCAGGGCCGTCTATCAGCGCCTGGCCGCTGACCTGGGCTTGCGACGGCTGCGCTTCATCGGCCCGCAAACCGAAACCGACCTGATGGCGCGCTACCGCCAGGCCGATATCGTCTGCGCCCCCGCCCGCGGCTTCGAGAGTTTCGGCATGGTCATCCTCGAAGCCATGGCCGCCAGCGTGCCCGTCGTCGCCTCTGATATTGCCGGTTTTCGCACCCTCATCACCCCGGGGCATGAAGGGCTGCTGGCCCCCGCCGGTGATGCACAAGGCCTGGCCGCCGCCCTGCTCACCCTCCTGCACGACCCAGAGCGCCGCCACCGCCTGGGCGAGCAGGGCCATCGCACCGCAGAACGTTACGCCTGGGATGCCGTCGTGCCTCATCTGCTCGACTATTTCGACGAAATCTCTCGCCAACCTCGGAGAAGACACGCACAGTCATGTTGACACAATTTCTGCGCCGGCAAACCTCCGGCATCCTCGAACCAATCGCTCGCACGATCCGCACGACCAACATCTCCCCCAACGTACTGACCGTGATCGGCTTCTTGCTCACCGTCTGCGTCAGCGCCGTCCTCGCCGCCGGCTATTTGCAGATCGGCGGGCTGCTCATGATCGTCGCCGCCATCTTCGACGCCATAGACGGGACGCTCGCCCGCGTCGCCAACCGCACCAGCCGCTTCGGCGCCTTCCTCGATTCCACGCTTGATCGTTATTCCGAATCGGTGACTTTCTTTGGGCTGCTCATCTATTACAACGGCCAGGGGTACCGCACCGAAACCATTCTCATCTTTGCCACCATCATCGGGTCGTTGCTCGTCAGCTACACCCGGGCGCGCGCCGAGGGCCTGGGCATTCAAGTCAAATCGGGCCTGTTCACGCGCGTCGAGCGCGTCGTCGTCCTGATCGCCGGCCTCATCACCGGCTTCATGTCCCCCGTTCTCTGGATTCTAGCCCTGCTGACCAACTTCACCGCCGTCCAACGCATCTACCGAGTGTGGCGCATCACCGGCGGCGAACAGGGCGGCTGAGCACGGCCCCCGCCAGGTTGGCCCAACCGACTTCGTAAATTGGGCCGTCGGATATGTAGTCTTTTCAACTTCATGGACGTCTTGCATCATTGAAAGCAGAAGAACAGCGGGTACCCCCCGCAACGACGCCGAACGAAACGACGCTGCTAGAGCGTGCCAGAGTTTGTGACCCGCAAGCCCTGGGGCAAATTTATGACCTCTACGCCGCACGCATCTACAGCTATGTCTACCACCGGGTTGGCGACGCCGCCCTGGCGGAAGACCTGACCGGGCAAGTCTTCTTGCGTATGCTCGAAGCGATACGCAACGATCGCGCCTGGTCTTCGTCGTTTTCCGGTTGGATCTACCGCATCGCCCACAACCTGGTGGTAGATCACTTCCGCCGGCGCAGCCGCGGCAGCCAGGTCGGCCTGGACGATGCACCCGATGTTCCGAGCGAACGACACGATCCGGTTGACAGCGCCGAGCAGCGTCTGGCCGAAGACCATCTGCGTCTCGCCATCACCCGGCTGACAGAGGAGCAGGCCCAAGTCGTCTCGTTGCGCTTCTTGGAAGAAAAAAGTATCGCCGAGGTCGCACAGATCATCGGCAAGAGCGAGGGCGCCGTCAAAGCTTTGCAATATCGCGCCGTAATTGCCCTACGCCGTATCATGGATGGCGAGCAATGAGTGAGCTTCATCAATTCGATTCGATCTTCGAGGCCTGCTGCCAGCGCCTTGAACTGGGCGCCAGCATTGAAGACTGTCTGGCCGGCTACCCAGAACTGAGCCGCTATCCCGCTCAAGCGGCCGAATTGCGCGGCGCCTTGACTGTCGCCCAACAAATGGCCCAGATCCGCCCACCCGCCCCTCCCTCGCCCCGCCTGCACGGCGACATACGCCAACGCTTCATGGCCGAGGCCCATGGCCTCGCCGGCCCGCAAACCGCCCCTTCGCGGCCCACGCCGCGCCGCCAACGCCTGCCCGCCGCCGGCCAGGCCAGCCTTTCCCAACCGGCGCCGTCGCGGCCTCGCCCCCCCACTCCCGCCCCGCGTCCCTCCTGGATGGCGCGTGCATTCGGCTGGCTACTGGCCCCGCGCCCCATCGGCGCCATGCAAATCGCCGTCGTCGCCCTGCTGCTCGTGCTCTCCTTCAGCGCCGCCACCGTCTCGCTGGCGCAACCCGCCATCCCCGGCGACATCCTCTACCCCTTCAAGAAATCCATCGCCGTCGTCGGCCGCGATATCGAAATCGCACGCCATCCCGACCAGGCCGAACAAACCGGTGACAGCTTCGACCGCGCCCGCGTCGCCGAAGTCAAAGAAGCCCTTCTGGCCGGACGCACCATCAATGTCACCCTCCAGGGCCTCATCGCCGCCGTCTATCCCAACGAGTTCAAGATCTTGCTCGATCCCGGCCTCGTCGTCTGGATCCCCCCCGAACTCTGGAGCGACGACCTGCAACGCGGGCGCCTCGTTAGCGTCACCGGCCAGACTAATCCCGATCGCGGTGAGATGTCCGCCACCCAGGTCGCTATCCCGATATCGAGAACCCGCGTCTACATCCTGACCAGGCCAACCCCCACCCTGCCTCCCACCCCGACCCTGGCGCCCAGTCGCACTCCCAAGCCCCGCCCCACGATCAGGCCAACTGTCACCCGCCGGCCGCCCACCAGGACGCCGCGCCCCCTCAACACCCCGCGCCGCACCCCCACCCCGACCGTCAGCTTGATCTGGACGCCCACCCCCACGCCCACCGGCGACCTGACCGTCACCCCCACGCCCACCGGCGACCTGACCGTCACCCCCACGCCCACCGGCGAACCAACCGCCACCCCCACCGGCGAACCAACCGCCACACCCACCGGCGAACCAACCGCCACACCCACCGGCGAACCAACCGCCACACCCACCG
>CAZOLV010000136.1:0-9359 GCA_964580725.1 uncultured Anaerolineae bacterium
GTAGGGAGTAGGGAGTAGGGAGTAGGGAGTAGGGAGTAGGGAGTAGGGAGTAGGAGTGAGGGAGTGTGTGTGAGAAGTGAGTGTCGAAGGAGTCGAACTTCTGGGGTGTGGAGTGCAGGGTGCGGAGTGAGGAGGGCAGGTGTAGATGAAAGGAGGAGAGGGGCAGATGGGACGACCGACGCGTGAAGAGGCGTGGGGTTTGGTGACGGAATGGGTGCAGGCGGACAGTCTGCGCAAGCACATGCTGGCTGTCGAGGCGGCGATGCGGGCCTATGCGCGCAAGTATGGCGAGGACGAGGAACTGTGGGGCGTCACCGGCCTGGTGCATGATCTCGATTTCGAGCGGTTTCCGAACATGGATGACCCGGCGGCAGGCCATCCACGCACCGAACTGAAGCTGTTCCGGCAAATGCAATGGCCGGCCGAACTGATCGAGGCGGTGGAGGGTCACGCCGAACACATGGGAATGCCGCGCACCTCGCGCATGGCCAAGACGCTGGTGGCTGTGGATGAGCTGACCGGTCTCATCATGGCGGTCGGTTATGTGCGACCGAGCAAGAGCCTGCACGATGTGGAGGTGAGATCGGTCAAGAAGAAGTGGAAGGACAAGGCGTTCACCGCCGCCATCAACCGTCATGAGATCGAGCAGCACACCGCCGAGTTGGGCGAACCGCTGGATGAACACATCCAGACTGTGCTCGGCGCGCTGCAAGGCATTGCAGCCGATCTGGGATTGGGCTAAGCACGTTCAACGCCCTGTTGGAAGACCTTGATGACCTGGCGGTTGCCGCCGAGCGTCGTGAAGAGGCGACCATTTCCCACGAGCAGTTGCTCGCAGAGCTGAAAGCCGATGGCCTCCTACCGGATTGAGTGGAAAAGATCGGCTGTCAAGGAACTCAAATGATCGCCGCCATATCTGCTTCGCCTGCGACTGGCCGACCTCACGAACGATGACATCTTGACGTGGCTGCTGGCGCTCAACTTGGCGCGGGCGACACAGTAGAAGAACGAAGCCCATGCTGAGCCGATTGGGTTACAGTGACGCGCGGTGAGCCTGGGCGCGTTGTTTTTCCACCACGTAACGAGCTCCGGCTTCGGCATAGCGCTTGATCTCTGCCCATTTGACTCGCATCTTCATCTCGGGCATTGGCTGCTGTTCCGCATCGGCAAAATAGGCCAGCGCACGCGCCAGTGTAATCACGAAGTCAGTCCGATCAGCATATTCATCTACCAATGTGGGTCTACGAGGGCGGGCATGACGTCACCACTTATCCGCTTGTGCATCGAGCGCCCAGGTTGGAGCATCGAAGCGCCGCATGTTGAGTACAAGCTTCCAAAGGGCAAAGGATCGCCGTGAGAGCGCACGAAATCCCCAGCGGCGCATCCAGGCGCGCACGCCACGCGTGCTGTATTGATCGAAGAGCCAGTTGATCTCGGCCCAGTCGCCGCGTTCGAGGATACGTTCCATAATCACATGGCGATGTTTGCGCACATCCATGTTGGCGAAGTTGTACTCCGGGAATAACCAGGCCGTGGACACGGGCAGATCAGATGGGTTGCCGAGCTTGTGTGTCATTCCTGCTTCACCTTGTACTCATCCAGCGCATCGAATCGAATGCTGTCACTGCCAAGTGTCATGATTGGCTTTTTGCTGCCACGGCGGTCAGATGACGATGGTGGGAGAATGCCGACTGTCATCACCGAGGCCGTGATTGTTATGCGTTCGTCACGCCGAAGAACTTGACGATGTGCGAAAGGTCTGCTATACTGTCCGGCGTAGGGCGAAAGCTCTACGGATCAGGGCAGAGGAGCGGGGGACTTCTGCCCTGGTTTTTTTATTTCTCCGGCTCGTCTTCACTCCACCGGCGACAGTAACCGCTGGCTGCCGCTGCTCTCGGCGGCCCAACCGTCGTACTTCTCGTTCCTGACATGCCACCAGCGCAGACCGTCCGCATCCACCGGCGCTTCGACCAGCGCCAGGCGCGTGCCGCGGGGCATTTCACGCAGCAGCGTGGTGGACTTGCCCGGAAAGGCGCGCAACGCCACTCCATCTGCCGTCACCACGACTGTATCGCTGACCTGCACCGGCCGATCCACCGGACGCGGGTCGCCCACCTGGGCGCTCAACCAGACCGTGTTGGGGTCGCGTTCTGCCACCCAACCGGCCTTGCCGCCGCTGTCGGCCACGCTCCACCAACGGTAGCCGTCCGCCTCCACCGGGCCTTCCTGCACGATCACCTTGACGCCCGCCCCAAAGCGCCCAACGCGCTGGCCACGCGTCGTGGGACTGTTGCGGATGTTCACCCCCTGCGGGGCGACGATACGCGCCGGCTGCCCCACCCGCAGCGCCGTGCCTGGAAGCGGCGTCGGTGTGAAGGTGGCGGTGACGGCCGGCGTCGGCGTGGGCGCCGGCGTCGCAGTGGCGACGGGGGTTGGCGTCGGCGACGCAGTGGGCGTGGGTGTGGGGGGCGCCGGCGTTGGCGTTGGCTGTGGCTCGAAGCGCCCACACGCCAGCATCGGCGCCAGCAGGAGCGCAAACCACAGCGCCAACCGCCAGCGCCCCACCATCTGGCGGCTGCCGGTGGCCAGCCGCCCGCTTGTTCTCTGACTCACAGCGTGATCGCCTGTACCCAATAGGTGTGACTGACCTCTTTGACCAGATCGTACAGGGCTTCCGGTATCGGCTCGTCGGTGCCCAACACCATGATTGCCTCGCCGCGCGGATTGTGGCGGCCGACGTGCATGAACGAAATGTTGACATCGGCATCGCCGAGCATCGTGCCGATGCGGCCGATGATGCCGGGACGGTCATGATGACGCGTCAACAGCATGTGCCCGCTGGCCGGAAAGTCCACCCAGATGTCGTCCAGCCCCACAATGTGCGGCTCCGATTGCACCAGGGCGCCGCTGACCTTGCGTGCGCCTTGCCCGTTGACCACCTGAACGCTGATCATGTTTTCGTACTGGGCGCCGCGCAGCGTCTTCTGTTCGCTGATGACCAGGCCGCGCTGCGCTGCCAGGCGCGCCGCGTTGATGATGTTGACGCGCACATCCACCACCGATTGCAGCATCCCTTTGATGACGGCGGCGGTGACCGACGACAGATCGTATTCGGCCAGCGGCCCGCTGTAGGTGATGGCACATGACGCCAGGTTCGACCCGCCTAGCTGCGCCGCGGCGCGGCCCAACCGTTCGGCCAGATCGAGATAGGGCGCCAGGAAGGGCAGATCACGCGGCGCCATCAGCGGCGCATTGACGGCATAGCGCGCCAGTCGGCCTGACAGCACATCCACCACCTGTTCGGCCACGTCGATGGCCACCTGATCCTGCGCCTCGATCGTCGAACCGGCGATGTGAGGGGTCAGCACCAGTTTGCCCTGGCGCAGCAGCGGGCTATCGGCGGGCACCGGCTCCTGAGCAAAGACATCGAGCGCTGCCCCGGCCACGTGACCGCTCTCCAGCGCCGCCAGCAGCGCCGCCTGTTCGATGATGCCGCCGCGGGCGCAGTTGATGAGCCGCACGCCCGGCTTCATCTGCGCCAGCGTCTCGGTGTTGATCATCCCCTGCGTTTCTTCGGTCAGAGGCAGGTGCACAGTGATGTAATCGGCGCTGGCGTAGAGCGCCGGCAGCGACACCAACGTCACATTGAGATGCGTCGCCAACTCGGCGGCGATGTAGGGATCGAAGGCGATCACCTCCATGGCCAGGCCCTGCGCCCGGCGCGCCACCTCGGCGCCAATGCGGCCCAACCCCAGGCAACCCAATGTCTTGCCGCGCACCTCGGTACCCATGAAGCGGCTGCGCTTCCATTCGCCCGCCCGCAGTGAGGCGTCCGCTTGCGGGATGTTGCGCGCCAGCGCCAGCAGCAGTCCGACGGTATGTTCGGCCACCGAAATGGTGTTGCCGCCGGGGGCGTTGACCACCAGCACCCCCAACTGAGTCGCCGCATCGAGATCAATGTTGTCCACGCCGACGCCGGCGCGGGCCACGACTTTGAGTTGTTTGCCGGCGCCAAGCACTGCGGCGTTGACTTTCGTCTCGCTGCGCACCAGCAGCGCATCGTAATCGGCGATGATGGCGAGCAGTTCGGCCGGCTTGAGTCCGGTGCGCACGTCCACCGTCAAACCTTGCCTGTGCAGAATGTCGAGCCCAATCGGCGCCAGCGGGTCGGACACCAACACGCGCCCGGCGCCATTCGTCGTTTTCAGGGTTTGCATATGATTGTCCAATCAGCCTCTTCGTTGCTCGTGTTACATCTGTTCCGGCGCGCTCATGCCCATGAGATGCAAAGTGCGCGCCAGGATGATGCGACAGGCGTCCACCAGCTTGAGGCGCGCCTGGCCGATTTCGGCGTCGGCCGGGTCGCTGGAGATGACCCGACAGTCGCGATAGAAAATGTGAAAGGCGTTGGCCAGCTCTTGCGCATAGTAAGTCAGATGATGCGGGGCCAGGCGGCGCGCGCCCATGCCGATCACTTCGGGCAGTTCCAGCATCTTGTGCAGCAGCGCCATTTCGGACGGGTGATGCAGCAGCGCCACGCTGGCGTCGTTGGCAATGGCGATCTGCGCCTCTTGCGCCCGCCGCAGGATGCTGCAAATGCGCGCATGGGCGTATTGCACATAGTAGACCGGGTTTTCACTGCTCTGCGCGGCGGCCAACTGCAGATCGAGTTCCATTTCGCTCTCGGCGGCGCGCGTCAGCAGCATGAAGCGCACGGCGTCGGGGCCGATTTCGTCCACCACTTCGGCCAGCGTCACGATGTCCCCGGCGCGCTTGGAGAGCTTGACCTCCTCGCCGCCGCGCTTCAGCTTGACCAGCGCATAGAGCGTCACCGTCAGGCGCGCCGGGTCGAGGCCCAGCGCGGCCATCACCGCCGCCATGCGCGACACATGGCCCTGATGGTCTATCGCCCAGACATCAATCACGCGCTCGAAGCCGCGCCGGACGAACTTGTCATAATGATAGGCGATGTCGGAGGCGAAGTAGGTCGGCTCTCCGTTGCGCCGCACGATCACTTCGTCTTTTTCGTTGCCGGGGAAACGGCTGGCCTCGAACCAGACGGCGTCGTCTTTTTGGTAGATCAACCCCTGCGCCTGCAAGAGGGCCAGGCACTCTGTGTAGGTACCATCGCTGAAGAGCGAGCGTTCCGAGAACCAGTGGTCGAACTGAACCGCGATGCGGGCCAGGTCGGTGCGCAGGCTGGCGATCGCCATCTCCAACGCCAGGTTGGTCAGCTCTGTGACCGCCTGCTCCACCGGCAGGTCGAGAAAATGGCGGCCATGCGCGGCGGCCAGTTGCGCACCCCAGGCAGCCAGATAGGCGCCGTGGTAGCCGTCTTCCGGCACAGCCTGATCATGACCCAGGGCCTGGGCGTAGCGGGCCAGAAGCGAGGCGCCGAACTTGCGGATTTGGCTGCCGGCGTCGTTGATGTAGAACTCGCGCTGAACCTGGTAGCCGGCGGCCTCCAACAGGCGCGCCAGGGTGTCGCCAAAGACAGCGTTGCGGGCGCCGCCAAAGTGCAGCGGCCCGGTGGGGTTGGCGCTGACGAATTCGACTTGCACACGCTGGCCCTGTCCGCTGTCGAGCGTGGCCCAGGCCTCGCCCTGGTGGCGAATCTCCTCGATCTGGCCGGTGAGCCAATCATGCGCCAGCCAGAAATTGACGAAGCCAGGCGGCAGCGCCTGGACGCGAACCAGCGCCGGATGAGCGCTCTGTTCGATTTGCCCGGCCAGGGCTTGGGCGATTTGCAGCGGCGTCAGCTTGGCTGCGCCCTGGCTCAGGCGCGCATCGTTGACCGCCCGCACGATTTGCAGCGGCAGCGCCGTGGCCCAGTCGCCTTGACCCTGGCGCTTGGGACGTTCGATGGCGATTTCGGGCAGGTCGAAGACGGGCAGCAGGTGCGCCGCCTGGGCGGCGTGCAGCGCCTGGCGCGTGGCGGCGGCGAGTTGTTCGGCAATCAATTGCATCCTTGTCAGTCCTTTGTGGGTCGTTATGAAACGCGGCGAGTTCACCGGCGCCGGCGGCGTTCAGAGGTTAGATTTCCTCGGTATCCAACCAGTTTGGCCCCACCTCGATATCCACCTTGAGCGGGATCGAGAGGGTAAAGGCCTGGCTCATCACCTCACGGACGAGGGACACGGCCCGGGGCAGTTCTTCGTTGGGCGCTTCGAGCACCAGTTCGTCGTGCACTTGCAGGATCATGCGTGTGCGCAACCCGCTTTCGTGCAGCCTCTGCGCCAACGCAATCATGGCCAGCTTGATGATGTCGGCCGACGCGCCCTGAATCGGCGCGTTGATGGCGGCGCGCTCCAGCGCCTGGCGCATGTTGTGCGGCGTGTTGGCGTTGGGCGCCAGTTCGGGAAAATAGCGCCGCCGGCCCAGCAGCGTCTCCACATAGCCGAGCTGGCCCGCCTGCACCCGCAAGCCGTCGAGATAGGACTTGACGCGGGCGTAGACGGAGAAATAGCGGTTGATGAACTCCGTCGCCTCGGTCGGCGTCATGCCGGTTTGTTGCGCCAGCCCATACGCGCCTTGCCCATAGACTAGCCCGAAGTTGACCGTCTTGGCCCGCGCCCGCATCTCCTTCGTCACCGCGCTGAGCGGGACGCCGTGAATGGCGGCGGCGGTGCTGGCGTGCACATCTTCGCCGCGGGCAAAAGCGGCGAGCATGTTGGGGTCCTGACTGGCGTGGGCAACGATGCGCAGTTCGATCTGCGAGTAGTCGGCGGAGATCAATTGCCAGCCTGGCGGGGCGATGAAGGCGCGGCGCACCTGGCGCCCCATTTCGGTGCGGATCGGGATGTTCTGCAAGTTGGGGTTGGAGCTGGAGAGCCGCCCGGTTTCGGCGCCCGCCTGGTTGAAGCTGGTGTGCACGCGCCCGGTGCGCGGGTTGATCAGGCTGGGCAGCGCCTGCACGTAGGTTGACTGCAGCTTGCCGAACTGCCGGTATTCCAGGATGCGGTCAATGACCGGATGCTTGCCTGCCATACCGTCCAAAACGCCCGCTGTCAGGCTGACCCTGCCCGTGGCGGTGCGCGGCAGTCCAACCGGCGAGATGCCGAGCTTGCCGAAGAGCACGTCGGCAAGCTGTTGGGTGGAGTTGATGTTGAAGCTCAGGCCGGCCAGCTCGTGAATCTCCCGCTCGACGGCGCGCAGGCGTTGCGCCAGGTCTTCCTCCATGCGCTTGAGGTAGGGCACATCCAACAGGACGCCGGTGCGCTCGATGGTCGAAATGACCGGCGCCAGCGGCATCTCGACGGTGCGAAACAGTTCGGTCTGGTGTTTCTGCTCCATCTCGTCGCGCAGCAGGGGAACGAGGCGCAGCGTCATGTCCACGTCGGCGCCGGCGTACTGGGCGACTCGGTCGGGCGCGACCTGATCCATGGTGATCTGCGCCTTGCCCTTGCCGATCAGCGTCTCGATGGGGGTCATCTCGATGCCGAGCCGCAGCCGCGCCTGATCTTTGAGGCCCAGGTTGTGCGAGCCGGGGTCGCACAGCCAGGCGGCCAGCATCGTGTCCCAGGTCAGGCCGGCGACGGGCATCCCCGCCTCGGCCAGCACGGTGATGTCGTAGGAGGCGTTGTGCGCCGCCTTGGGCACGGCGGGGTTGGCCAACAGCGGGCCGAGCATCCTCCTGGCCACGGCCAGGGGCAAGCCGGCCGGCGCGGCGCGATCTTCTGGCTGTTGCTCCGTCAGGGCGGCGAAGAGCGGCAGAGCTGCGACGCTGGGGGCCGGCGCCTGGTCAGACGCGAGGATGGAAACATAGGCGCTGTGACCAGGATCCCAACTGAGGGCCACGCCCACCAGGCGCGCCTGCATGGGGTCGGTGCTGGTCGTTTCGACGTCGAAGGCGAGCAGCGGAGCGCGTTCGCACAGCGCAATGACCTCGGCCAGCGCCTCTTCCGACTCGACCAGGCGATAGTGCGCCACCGCAGACGGGACAGCGTCGGACGCGCCGGCCGGGGCGGGCGCGGGCGCAGCGGTTGGCTGCGGCAGGCGTTCGATCAGGCTTTTGAATTCGAGTTCGCGCAGGAGGGCTGCGGCCCGCGCATGGTCATAGTCGTGCGTCCGGCAGGCGGCCAGATCAAGCTCGATGGGAACATCGCTGACGATGGTGGCTAGACGGCGCGCCAGGTCGAGTTGGTCGCGATATTGGGCAATGGCGTCGCGGGCACGCGGCGGTTTGACCTCCTCCAGGTGCTCCAGCAGGTTGTCGAGTGTGCCGTAGGTGCGCAGGAGGGTGGTGGCGGTCTTTTCGCCGATGCCGGGCACGCCCGGAATGTTGTCGGAGGCGTCGCCGACCAACGCTTTGTAGTCAACGATCTGGACGGGTGTCAGGCTGTACCGTTCTTCCACGGCGCGGGCATCGTAGAGGGTTGTCTTCGGTTTTGGCCCGCCGGAGGTGTAGCGCACTCGCACGCGGTCGCCGACGAGCTGGAAGAGGTCGCGGTCGCCGCTGACGATGATGCAGTCAATCTCTTGCGCAGCGGCCTGA
This sequence comes from uncultured Anaerolineae bacterium, assembly GCA_964580725.1. GTDB lineage: Bacteria > Chloroflexota > Anaerolineae > SSC4 > Amarolineaceae > Amarolinea. The sequence goes on from CAZOLV010000136.1 coordinate 8,495, forward strand.
TGCGCCAGCGCGCCGATCAGGTCGTCCGCTTCGTAGCCTTCGATTTCGAAGATGGGGATGCCGAGCGCCTCGATCACCTGACGCAGGCGCGGCAGTTGAAAGACCATCTCTTCGGGCATCTTGGCCCGCGTGCTCTTGTAACCTTCGAATTGTTCGTGCCGAAAGGTGCGGCCGACGTCAAAGGTCACGGCGATGTAGTCGGGCTGTTCGTCGGCGATGACGCTCAGGAGCATCATCGTGAAGCCGTAGACCGCATTCACTTGCTCGCCGCGCTGCGTGGTCAAGGGGGGGAAGGCGTAGAACGCCCGGAAGGCCTGCGAATAGCCGTCAATCAGGACAAGGGTCGGCATGGCGCCTCCAGTTGGGGCGGTGGGGGATGGGGGATTTATTTGATCTTTTCGCAGATGAGCGCGCCGCTGGCCAGCAGTTCTTTGACCTGAGGAAAGTCCAGAATGGTCGCCACGAACTTCATGCTGCGGTGGGCGTCCAGGCGAAATTCGCCCGTGGGCAGGTGCAGGTGGATGTTGTCGCCCGATTTGTTGGCCAGGCGCACGAGATCGTCGGGGTTCCAGGTGGGGCCTTTGGTTCTTGGTGTCATTGTGTCCTCGTAACCGTCGAACGTATCGAGTTTGGCGAGCCTGGCGCATGACGCGATGAGTCAGCGCCGCTGTCTGTCCATTGTACCATTTTATCGCCGATGGTCAAACGATGACGGCCGGTGTTCTGGGGGAGGATGGTTTTGGTGAGGGAGTGGGGGGCGTGGTAAACTGAAGAGAGGAAGTAGGAGAGAGGAAGTAGGAAGTAGGAAGTAGGAAGTAGGAAGTAGGAAGTAGGAGAGAGGAAGTAGGAGAGAGGAAGTAGGAGA
>CAZOLV010000137.1:0-9356 GCA_964580725.1 uncultured Anaerolineae bacterium
ACGCCGACCCCAACGAACACGCCGACGCCGACCCCAACGCCGACGAATACGCCGACCCCAACGAATACGCCGACGCCCACCATCACACCGACGGCGACGCCGACCTGGACGCCCGGTGGGCCAACGGCAACGCCCACCCCAACGGCCACCAACACCCCGACGGCCACCAACACCCCGACAGTCACGCCGACGCCGACCAACACGCCAACCAATACGCCGACGCGCACACCGACCCCGACGCCAACGCCGACGAATACGCCGACCAATACGCCGACCCCCACGCCAACGCCGACGAATACGCCGACACCAACGAACACGCCGACGCCGACGCCAACGCCGACGAATACGCCGACGAACACCCCGACGCGCACGCCGACCCCGACGCCAACGCCGACGAATACGCCGACGAACACCCCGACGCTCACGCCGACCCCCACGCCGACGAATACGCCCACGAACACCCCGACGCGCACGCCGACCCCCACGCCGACGCCGACGAATACGCCGACCAACACGCCAACGCGCACGCCGACCCCCACGCCGACGAATACGCCCACGAATACGCCGACGCCAACGCCGACGCGTACACCGACGGCGACGCCGACCAACACGCCGACGCGCACGCCAACCAATACGCCGACGGCGACGCCGACCAACACTCCGACGCGCACCCCGACGGCGACGCCGACGTCCACACCGCTCTGTCCGGCCGACATCTATGAGCCGGACAACACCTTCAACACCGGAACGCTCCTGCCGACCGACGGCTCGGCACAGGTCCACAACTTCCATGTGACCGGCGATCAGGACTGGTACCGCATCAACCTGCAGGCCAACCGCACCTACACATTGACCACCTTCAACCTGACCGGCGGCGCCGACACGATCATGCGTCTGTACGACACCGATGGCGTGACCCTGCTCATCACCAACGATGACTACACCGGCGGCGGTGTGGCGTCCCAGATCGTCTTCGTGGCGCCAAGCACCGCAACCTACTATGCGATGGTGCGTGACTTCTACAACCGCGGTGATTGTCTCGGTTACTCGATCCGCGCCGAGCAAGGCCCGTTCCATCAGTACATCCCCGGCATCATCAACATCTTGCCGCCAACCCCCACGCCCACGGCAACCCCCACGCTGACGCCATCGCCAACGCCGACGACGACGCGCACGCCAACCCGCACGCCGACCCCGACGCGCACGCCAACCCGTACGCCGACGCCGACGGCAACCCGCACACCGACGCCAACGCCGACGCCTCCGGTGGGTGGCGACGTGCCGATCCCCGGCCTGACGCACGCCAAGGGCATCGCGATCAACCCGTTGACCAACCGACTCTATCTGGCCAGTCGCGACACCGACGAACTGTTCGTGGCGAACGCCAGCACCTTGCAGATCATTACCAAGATCCGTGTGGGTGATGAACCGTTCGGCGTCGCTGTCAACACGGCGACCAACAAGATCTACGTGGCCAACTTCGTGAGCGCCGACATGTCGGTCATCAACGGCGCAACCAATACTGTCATCGCCACAGTTGCGCTCGGTCCAGAGGCGACCTTCGTGGATGTCAATCAATCCACCAACCGCGTCTTTGGCATCAGCCACTACTGGGACATCATGACGATCGTCAGCGGTGTGGACGAACGGCGCCTCTCCGTCAAGTGGGCGGGCGGCGTCGGTTCCTGGGGCGTCACGGTGAACGAGGGACTCAACCGGGTCTACACGACCAACCGCGACACCAACAACATCGCCACGCTCGATGGCGCAACCGGCAACGTCATCGAAGATCAGTCGGTGACGCCGTTCGAGGGCGCCATCCCCTATGGCATCCACTACGCACCGTCGCTTGATCGCCTCTTCGTCATCGTTGGCCAAGGCGACATCCCGTTCCGCATCTACGCCTACCGGCCCACGGCCCAGGGGCTGAACCCCGCCGGCTCCGTGGACATGCCGCTCGATCAGCAAGACAGCGGCGCCGGACTGGTGGTCAACCCCACGACAGGCCACGTGCTGGTGGTCAACAGCAGGCTGAATCAGGTGCGCGTCTACAACTACAACACGGCGACGAACACCTTCTCCCTGTTGCGCACCGTCGCCACAATTCGTAACCCGTTCATGTTGGATGTGAACCCGACCAACAACCGAGTCTATGTCGGCTCACGCGACGAGGCCAAGGTGACCATCTTCACCGACAACTGATGAAACCGCCGCCTGTGCTCCCCCGAACACAGGCGGCAGTTTGGCCCAACGATCAGCGGGGGGTTGTGCGAGCGGGAACGCCGTTGCTCGCATGACCCCCCGTTTTGTTCGATAGGGGGATGTGACCTGCCCCGTACCGCACGATGGTCGTGCTTATCGTTACCGCCGCCCTGTTGTAACGTCTTCGTTATGTGCACGGCTATCGTGCCTCGCCTGGCATGTCAACCGGCCAACACCCGCCGGTAGATCCGGCAGATCCGGTAGAAATGGAGAAAACCTATGATCTCACGACAGTTCTTCACAGCGTTCCTCGTTGCACTCGGCCTTGCCGTTCTGGCGCTTGCCAGCGTTTCCGCCGACACGCGTGGGCTGCCGCCGCCCGCTCTGCCGGCGCCGGCACCCGTGATGCACGACCCAGAGAGTCCACACGATGGATCGGTTTTGCTGACGCGCTCTCCCTCGCCGCCGTCGGCCCTGCGTCCGGGCGAGTTCGAGACGCTGCACTGGCAGGTCGTCGGTTTCGGCAGCGCCACCCCGATGCAAGTGACTTACGCCCTGCGCAACTTCGACACGCAGCAGATGATCGAATCTGCCTCGTATCCGGGCCTGACCGGTCTCGACATCATTCGCACCTACCAGTTGCCGATGACTTACACCGTGCCCATTTCTCTTACGCATGAACGCTACGTCGCACGCGTCGAATACTTCTCCGACAACGGCTTCGAAGCCGCCGCCGAAGTTGTCTTCTTCGTGACGCAAGACACGGGCGACCTGCGCATCGTCAAGTTCAACGACGCCAACGGCAACGGTGTACAAGAAGCGGGCGAAGAAGGCATGGCTGGCGCCGTATTTACCTTGCAGTTCCCGCCGCCCTTCTCCGATGTTTTCACCCGCACCACCACCAGCACCGGCATCATCTCGTTCACGCACCTCGGCGTTGGCTCCTACATCGTGCGCGAGGTCAGTTGGCCGCTCGGCTACGAGCCAAGCATCCTGCCGGCGCAGCAAACCGCGCCTGTTGTGAACAACCAAACGACCACCGTGTACTTTGGCAACTGGCCGTGGACGCCAACACCAACCAACACCCCAACACCGACAAATACGCCGACCCCGACGCCGACGCCCACAGATACGCCCACGCCAACGCCGACACCCACGAATACGCCGACTCCGACAAATACACCCACGCCGACGCCGACGCCAACGAATACGCCCACGAGCACGCCCACGCGCACACCGACGCCCACCAGCACCCCCACACGCACACCGGCGCCGCGCTATTTGCCGTTGGGCGCTGACAACTACTTCCTGGTGCCGCGCGGTTGCATCACCGGCTCCAAGGTCAACGCCTACTACGTCGGCCTCTCCGGCTGGACGATTCATGCCCGCCTCAGCGACGAGGTGACGCCTGTGTACACCAGCGTGACCAACGGCGCCGGCCAGTTCATCTTCGACAACCTGCCGTGGGGCATCTACACCCTCTGGGAAGAGATGCAGCCCGGCTGGGAGGCGCTCTCGCCGCCGCAGTTCAATGTGACGCTGGCGCAAACCGGGCCGTGTATCGAGGTGCGCTTTCGTAATCGCATGTTGCCCACCGCCACGCCGACCCCCACCGCCACGCCGATCATCTTCCCCGACATTCCTGGCATTGACCATCCCAAGGGCATGGCGCTGCATCCGGCCACGCAGCGGCTCTACATCGCCAGCAAGGCGCACAATTGGGTCTATGTCGTCAACACGCTGGACAACAGCATCATCGAGACGATTCCCGTCGGCGTCAGTCCGTTCGGCGTTGCCTACAACAGCGCCAGCAACAAGGTCTACGTGGCCAACTTCGAGAGCAACACCGTTTCGGTCATCAGCCCCGCAACCAACAGCGTGATCAGGACCATCTCCCTGGCTCCCTATCGCGAGCCAAGCTGGATCGGCGTCAACCCGGTCACAAACCGGGTCTACGTCACCCTGCATGGCGATGGCCGCCTGGCGGTGATTGACAGCGCCAGCGACACCCTGCTGACGACGGTTAGCGTGGGCGCAGGCGCCTGGGGACTGGCCGTTCATCCTAACTTCAATCGCATCTACGTCGGTCTGCGTGACATTGATCGTGTCGTGTCGGTAGATGGCAGCAGCAATCTGATCGAACCATTGCTCACCCTCTTCCCCGGCGGCGAGCCGTTTGGCATGACGCTGGACGCCACGCGCAACCAGATGATGGTTTCCTACGCCGTGCGCGGCGAACCGAATCAGCGCGTGCGCTTCTATGCCCTGTCGGGCGGCGGCGCAACGCAGCTCGAATCGGTCCTGGTCGGCAGCAGCGGCGACAGCGGCGCCGGGCTGGCGGTCAACCCGAACAACGGCCACATCATGGTGGTCAACGCCAATGACGACAGCGTAACCCGCCTGAGCGCCGTGCTGCGCGAACCGATCAGCACCCGGTCAACGGGGGACTACCCCTTCGATGTTGTCGTCAACCCGGCCAACAACCTGGTCTATGTCGGCAACCGCAACAGCAACACCATCAGCATCTTCTTCGACTTCCCCGCCCTGGCTGAAATCCGGCGGATGAGCCGGTAACGCCGCCTGCCAACTTGCCTGCGCCAGCCGCTTGCCCGGCTGGCGCAGGCAGGTCTGCGCCCATTTTCATCGGTCTGGCAGATTTGATCGCAGCGCCCGCGTGTGGTAATGTTGGCGGCGCATCTTGACGCGAGGTCGAATAGCGCATGAACATCACCATTGTAGGGCTTGGTCCGGGCGATCCCGGTCTGCTGACCCGTGAAGCCTGGCAAACCCTGTCGCAAGCCGCCGAGGTCTATCTGCGCACCGAGCGCCACCCGACAGTGGAGGCTCTGCGCGCCGTATCCACGCTGCATCTGTTCAGTTTCGATGAAATCTACGAGCAGCACGCCGAGTTCGAGGATGTCTATCGGGCCATCAGCGCCCGCATTCTCGATCTGGGACGGCGGCCGCACGGCGTCATTTACGCCGTGCCCGGCCATCCGGGCGTTGGCGAAATGACGACGCAGTTGATTCGGGCCGGCGCCGCCGCCCAGGGACTGACGGTGCGCATCGTCGAGGGTCTCAGTTTCGTCGAACCGGCCCTGACCGCCCTGCATCTCGACGCTCTCGACGGCCTGCAGATCGGCGACGCCATGCTCATCGCCAGCAAATACCACGCCCCGCTCGATCCTGACCGCCCGGCCATTGTGGGTCAACTCTACAGCCGCCTGCTGGCCGGCCAGGTCAAGCTGCTTCTGCTCGACCTCTACCCGCCCAACCACCAGGTGACGCTGCTGCAAGCCGTGGGCGGAGCCGGCGCGCAGACGAGGCAGCTCCCCCTGCACGAACTGGATCATGCCGATTCCTTCTTCGATCATCTGACGGCGCTCTACGTCCCGCCACTGGCGCACGCCGGCGGCTATGACGCCCTGCAGGAAATCGTCGCACACCTGCGGGCGCCCAACGGTTGCCCCTGGGATCAGGAGCAGACGCATGGATCGCTCGTCACATCGCTGTTGGAAGAAACCTACGAAGTAATCGCCGCCATCGAAAGCGACGACCCGCGGCGCTTGTCGGAAGAACTGGGAGACCTCTACCTCAATTTGGCCATGCAAGTCCAGATTGCGGTCGAAGAGGGAGAGTTTCACCTGGCCGACGTACTCGGCCATGTCATCGCCAAGCTGATCCGGCGTCACCCGCACGTCTTCAGCGGGCTGGATGTGGAAAACGTCGAAGAAGTGTTGCAGAACTGGGAGAAGATCAAGGCGGCGGAGCGGCAGGCGCAGGGCGTCGTCGAATCGGCTTTGGGCAGCATTCCTGCCGCCTTGCCCGCCCTGATGCAGGCCGAAATCTTCCAGCGCCGGGCCGAGCGCATCGGTTGGCCTGGCGCACAGCCGCCGGCCGGCGCGCCGTCAGCCGCTGACGAGACGGCCCTGGGCGATTTGCTCTTTGCCTGGGTGGCCCATGCCCGCGCCCAGGGACTCGACCCGGAGCGCGCCCTGCGTCAGGCCAATGCGCGCTTCGCCGCCCAGGTGCAGGCCGTGGAAACGCGCGCCCAGGCCGCCCAGGTGACGCTCAGCGCCCTGCCCGCCCCCGAACGGACTGGCTGGTGGACATAAGTGTAACATGATTACCATAGATTTGCGACAAGAACCGCTGACCATCGTGGTGTTACTGCACCAAGCGGAGACCGATATTGTTCGAATTGTGTTCGACAACGCTCCAGACAGACCGGCCCCCTGTGCGCCGGCCCTGGGGGTGAAATGAGCGCACGATTCAGGAGAGGAAGATCTGAAATGCCAGGTTTCGTACAGGGATTTCAGTCTATTGTGCTCTCTGGCGCCCCGCGAAGGCCGGTCGGGGCTGCCGCTGCACCGGTACTGCTCTCCGGTGACGCTGCTGCGTCTGCCAGGCTGCTGGCCAGAGCATCCAGCGTATGCTGATGCGTTGATCCATCCGCACGCTGGCCCTGCCGGCGCAGGCGGCGCCGCAGCCAACCGCCCACAAAGACCAGGTGCAGCGGGTAGGCAAGTACAAAGAAGGGCGAGGCGACCAGGCGCGGAAAGCGATTGCCCAACAGGCCGTAGCGATCGGGCAGCAGCAGGCGACGCAGAGCGCCCAGGCGTTCACGCGGCCCCTGCGCCCAATGCAGCGTATCCGCCAGGCGGCGGGGCTGCGAATTGCTCAGCGAGACATCGGCCAGGCTGATGCTGCGCAGCCAGGCGGTCAAGGCGAAGGGCGCTCGTGCGCCCATGTGCCCCGTCCAACCGGCAGGCAGAACGTCAGGGAAAGCGCCGTCCAACAGCAGCAGCGCCGGCAGCAGCAGGCGCTGCTCCAGCCGCGCCCCGTGCAGCAGGCGCAGATCGGGCGGCTTCCCACCTTGCGCTTGTTCCGGCAACTCTTCTGGCGCAATGCCGCATGCGGCGCCGATCAGCGCCTTTTCCCAATCTGGCAGCCGCTGCCAGACGCGGCGCAAATCCACCAACTGCAGCAGACGCGCCTTGCGCTCCCACACATCCTGCGACGTATGGGCGGCCAGGTGCAAAAAGAAGAGCCAATCGGGCAGCACACGCAGCGCACTCTCCTGCGCCGCTGGCTGGCTCTCCCGCCAGGCGGCCGGCGTCAAGTCGAGGCGCAGCCCCAGAAAATCCTCAGCAAGCGCCGTGTGTACCTCCACCCGGCGGGGGTTGTCTGGATCGCTGGCGCTGAGTGACGCCAGGCGCGCATTGTCCGGTTTGATGAAACTGGCATGTTTCCAGGTGGCGCGCACCTCTTCGACATAGCCAAGCTCCGCGAACGCCCGCCGCAGACTCGACATCTCCGCCGGGCGCGCCAGCAGATCGAGATCGGCCAACGGCCTCAGGTTGGCCTGCGCATAACGCTGATCGAGGAGCAGGCGGGCGCCCTTGAAGGGGATGATCGTCGCCCCGTGATGCGCCGCCTGTGCCAGGATGGCGTGCAGTTCGGCTGACAACCGTTCGTTGCGCAGCGCATTGGCGCTGATCTCCTGTGCCAGCCAGCGGTGGACGGGGGCCGGCGTGCCGGCGGCCATCTGCCACTGTTCCGCCAGAAGCAGATGAACGCCATGCCGAACAGCCTCTTGCAACAGCCGTGTCCAATCGGCCAGGGTGGGCGCATCGTCAGACGCAGGGGCCAGGGCCGGCGCGGTGGGCCAGGCGGCCAGCAGAGCGGTGAGGTGGGCGAGAGCGGCAGCCGGGGTTGCCCAAACCTGGTTCATTCGTACTTCAGCGCCTTGAGTGGATCGAGCGTGGCCGCACGCAAGGCGGGAAAGACGCCGGAGAGCAGGCCGACCAGCGTTGCAAAGAGGACGGCGAAGGGGAAAAGCCAGACCGGCGTGTAGACGATGCTACTACTCGCACCGGGAGGGCCGCCAAAGATCGGATTGCCCTCTTGGCCGAGCGCCGCTTGGGCGATCAGGTTGATGACGGCGCCCACCGCCCAACCGACAGCGACACCGGCCAGGCCGCCAAAGAAGCCGATGGCGGCCGCCTCGCCCAGAAAAATGCTCATCACGTCGCGGTTGCGTGCGCCGATGGCTTTCATCAGGCCGATCTCGCGCGTGCGCTCGTAGATGGCCATGCTGAGGGTGTTGGCAATGCCGAACGCCGCCACTAGCAGCGCAATGGCGCCAATGCCGCCCAAAATCGCTTGCAGAACCCTGAAAAAGGAGTTGATGCTGTTGACCGCATCCTGCGCCGAGTAGGCGTTGAGGTCCATCCCGCGAATCTCCTCTTGCACCGTCGCCACGTGACGCGGGCTGGAGACTTTGACCATCACCTGCTGATAGCCCTGGCGGGTGCGATCCAGCCGCTGCCCGCCGAACCACTGGTTCAGCGTTTCGATCTCTTTGAGCGGTAAATAGATCGTGTAGTCGGTCTCGCCCAACGGCGCCAGAACGCCGGCCACCTGTACGCGCAGGTTGCGATTGACCGCCTTGCCTTCGTTGTCATAACGCACCGCCCGCAGCGTCAGGCTGGCGCCCTGCAGGTCAACCGTCTCCTGCCCCAGGCCGCCAAACCGGCCTGGATCGAAGTTCTTGCCGCGGTCGGACTGGCGCGGATCGAACAGCGTGGCGCCCACCTGCGCCCCCACGACGATTTGGTTGCTGCTCAGCCGGCTCTCGCCCGACGCCAGCTTGTAGCCGAACAGTTCCCATGCCTGAGGATCAACGCCCACGATGCTACCGCCGCCTGTCAGCCGGTTGAAGTGGATTTCGACCTGGCCCTGTGCATACTCCATCGGTGTGACGGCAACCACTTCCGCCAGGCCGCGCAGTTGTTCCATGATCTTGAGCGTGATGCCCTGTGGCTCGTTGCGCTGCACGCCAGGCGCGCCGCCGTCACTCACGGGGCCTTCCCTCATCATCATCACCGGCTGCTGGCTGACGACCGTGATGACCGTCAGGTCGGAAATGCCGCCGATGCCCTGCGTGGCGCTGCGCTGCAAGCCGGCTCCCAGGCTCACCAATACCAACACCGCCGCCGTGCCGATGACAACGCCAATGGCGGTCAGTGTGACGCGGATGCGCATCCGGTTCAGATTAGCCAGCACGGTGCGGAGAAAATCGCCAAATGACATAATAATGTTGAATGATGTTGAATGATGTTGAATGATGTTGAATGATGTTGAATGATGTT
>CAZOLV010000138.1:0-9040 GCA_964580725.1 uncultured Anaerolineae bacterium
TCAGGCGCGATTTCAATCGCCCGGCTTCGACAGGCTTCGAGTGAGCTCAGCCGAACTCTCAGTCGGCGCCGGCCGTGAACCCGCCCCCCTGGCCTCCAACCTCTGCTTCGACACGCGCTGCTAACTGAACGCGATTTCTGGTACATCGTCCAGGGTGAACTCAAGCTCTGGCTGGCGCTCGTCATCGAAGGCGGCCCAATCGCCGGCTTCGACGCCGCGGTCGCACAGCGAGCGGTAGGTGCAGAAACGACAGCGCGTCTCGTCGGGCGTCAGCGGCCAGATGGGGTCCGCACGAGTGGTGATTTCTTCGATCAGGGCGCGCAAATAGCGGCCGTGTGCCTCATGCTGACGGGTGCTATAGGAGAGGGTCTGCGGTCGCTGGGGGTCGTTGGCAAACCAGTAGACCATGCGCACCTGCTCCGGCGCAATCGGCCCGCCGCCAAGATCGGCGCCCGCTTCCACCAGCACGAACGGGTAGACCCAACTCTGCATGCGCTGCGCCAACTGCGCCCGCGTCGCCGGCCGCCGGCTCGTCTTCCAGTCAACGATGAACGCCAGCCCACCCTCCGCGATCGCCAGCAGGTCATAGCGCGCCAGCAGTTGCTGATTGCCGATGACGGCCACCAGCACTTCTTCGGCGCTGATGCGCCAGCCGGGAGAAGGCTCCCCGCTTGATCGCTCCGCCTGGCCCAGCGCGGGCAAACCGGGCGGCGGCGTGGCAAGATAGGCCTTCCACCAGCGCCGCAAATCGGCATCCTCCACCCCTGCACTGATCTGATCAGCAGCGACGCCGTTGATGTGCCGCTGCACCAGCCGGTGAAATCGCTGTCCCAACTCCTGATACTGTTCGAACTCCAGCAGCGGCTGCGACTCCAAGGCCGGCCAGGGTTGTCGCAGCAAATAACGCAGTTGAAAGCGGCGCGGACATTCGGTATAGTCCTGCAAACTGCCCTGGCTGAAGGTCAGATCGGCGAAGGAAACAATAGGTCGGCGGCCGAGCGCCGGCGTCGAGATAAGCGGCATGTCGAGCGTCTCCGTGCTGGCCGGGCGTCAGCGCAAAAGCACCGGCAGAAAACTGCGCACACTGGCGGGCGGTGTCGCCGTGGGCGTCGGCGTGGGGCGTGAGGGGCAACTGACGTGCATATCGAAGCTGCCGATGGCGCCCTGATAACCATCAATCACCAGATAGTAGACGCCGGCGCCGCTGACGACATGGGTCAGGAAGCGGTCGCCGTAGGCCAGACACATCGAGGGCAGCGCACCAGAGAGCAGGAAGATGTCCAGGTCAGGGCTTTGCGGTGCATAAGAAAGCTCCACCACGATCGTTTCGCCGGCGTTGAGCGCCAACGAGTAGATGCGTTCTGGCCCACTTTCGAGCCAGTCTGGCCGGCAGGCGTACTGCGAAATCTGGCTGGAAGCCCCCAGGTTGGTGCCGCTGACGCGCTGCCAGCAGGCGATCGGCGTAGCCAGCGCCAGGTTGAGACCAGGTGTGGCGGTGGCGGTCGGCGTGTGCGACGGCGTGACCGTTGGCGTGGCGGTGGGTGTGTTGGTCGCCGTTGGCGTGGGGGTGGCCGTGGGCGGCAGGGGCGTCGGGGTGCGCGTCGCCGTCGGGGTGCGCGTCGCCGTCGGGGTGCGCGTCGCCGTCGGCGTGATGGTGGGAGTCGGCGTGTCGGTGCCGACCGCCGGCCGGTAGGCCAGCGAAAGCTGCGCCGCCTGATCGGGCCGGAAATCGTAGGTGAAAAGATCGAGATAGGCGCTGTTGTTGGTATCGCTGACTGCGAGCAAGACCAGCGCCTGGCCACTGGCCCAGCCGGGGCGATTGACGATCTCCTGGATGACCGGCCCGATGTCGGGTGAGACGAAGGTCGTCGTCGGCGTGTAGACGAGTACCCACTCGATACTGGTATTGGTGCGCGGGCGCAAGTGCGCCAGGGGCTGCTCATGATCGAAATCGGCGGCGTTGTCGCTGGCCTCGGCCACCAGAGAAACCGGAATGGGAACGCCGGTTTGCCACAGCGCCGGGTTGAGCGACAGCGTGGCGCTGATGATGACGACCCCCTGCGGCACCGGCACATCTTGGAAGCGCCAGCCGTCCACGTAATTGACGACGCTGCGCCCAAAACGCTGTAGAATGTCGCTGTTGAGGTTGGTAGGTGTGGAGTCCACCTTGACCGCTGTGTCGTCCAGGAAGGCGCTGACGGCCAGATTGATCACCGTGGCCTCTGGCGTCGCCGGCGCAGATGGCTCGACGCTGGCAGCGCCGCGTCCCCAGGCCACCATGATGAGCAGCAAGGTGATGATCGAAAGCAGGAAAACGCCAAAAGTAGGCTGGCGTAGATGACTTCGGTCTTGCATGGGCGCATTGTAGCACGAGAATCAACTGCGTCCCAAACGTTGCAAGCCGCCCTCAGTAGATCTCGAAACAGCGAGGGGCCAGGGCCTGCGGCGCAGTGAAACTGGCGGCCTACCCTCCGAACACCTCGGCAAAGCGGCGCTGCACCCATTCGTCCAGTCCGGCGCTGAACAGGCGATAGCGGCGGATGAACTCCTCGGCGGCGGGGGTCAATTCGGCGCCGCCGCCATGACTGCCGCCGATGTGGGTGTGCAGCAGGGCAACGCCCAGCCCATCTTCCATCTCTTTGATCTTGTTCCAGGCCACGCGATAGTTGACGCCGAGTTGATCGGCGGCGGCGGAAATGGAGCCGGTCGCGCCGATGGCCTCCAGCAGTTCGATGCGCCAGCCGCTGAGGACGACAGCATCGCCCTGAGTCAGCCAGAGATTGATGTGTGGCGTCAACGCTGCATTCATGCGTCGGAACCTCCCTGATTCATCTGCGGCCCACATGATGATGATGGGTTGCGCCCAAGCGGTTGGTCGCGGTATGTCTGTAGGTCGAGTGTGACATCGCCCAGGTTGAGCGTGTCTACACGTCCTGTCGAGGTGAGCGGCGTCCAGAGGGAGACGCGCCGCCGGGCCAGGTCTGCGCCCAGGATGACGCCCAGGCCGAGGGTGAAACCGTGATCGTCTTCTAGCGCCAAAAGGCGCTGCGGGCTGAAGTCTAGCGCCGGCATGACTGCCCAGGAGCTCCATGCGAAGGTGCGCACACGGGCATCGGCGAAGTAGCGGGCAAATTGGGCGGCGCGGTGGGCCTGGCGTTCGGCGATGCTGCGCGGCCGGGCGGCGGGCGATGGCAGCAGTTCTTCGATGTGGGTGCGGCGGCTGAAGCGCAGCGGGTCGCCAACTCACGCAGCTCAGCGGGGACGCGGCCGGCCCTCGCCTGGATCAGCGCGTTGTGCAACCTGGATTGAGACAAACCGGCCGATTCGAAGCGCAATGAGGGGCGCATTTCAGCCAGCAACACGCGTTCATGCTCATAGAACGCGCTGGCGACCTCTTCGGAGTGGGTTGTGACGATCATCTGCGTATCGGACCCGCGCATGTAGAAAGGCTCTATTCGCATCGCGGCGTCCCTCCTGCCCCTATTCTACCACGGCCCTGTCACCGTCACCGAAAAGAACCGCGGCTCTGGCCCGCTGACTGGGCCGAGCAGGTCGCGGCGGACCATGGACTCCAGTTGGGTGCGCGGTTGTCGAAGTCTACACCGCGCCGTCCCTGGCCTACGAGGTGGAGTTCATCAGTCCCGGCGGTTCGGCGCGTGTCCAGGTTGCGTGGCGAGCGTGCAGAGTCTAGCACAGGGCATCCAAAAACACAACTACCTCTGGCCGCGGCTGCGCAGCCAGGCGAGCAGGCTGGCGGCCGGCCAGGTGTTGATGACCTGCGACGCTGTGACCCAGGCGCGGCGGGCGATGGCGACGCCGAAGCGCGCTAACTGCAATTGGTCGGGCTGATGGGCGTCGGTATTGATCGCCAGCCGGATTTGCATGGCCGCCGCCCGCCGGGCGTACACATCGTCCAGATCGAGCCGGCGCGGGTTGGCGTTGATTTCCAGGGCGACACCGCTGGCCGCCGCCGCGGCTAACACGGCGTCCATGTCCAGATCGGCGCCCTCACGGTCGGGAATCAGGCGGCCGGTGGGATGGCCGATGATGTCAACGTGCGGGTTGCGCATGGCGTTCAGAAGACGCGCCGTGACCTGGGCGCGCGGCTGGCGCAGGCTGGTGTGCAGCGAGGCGATCACCAGATCGAATTGGGCCAGAATGTCGTCGCTGTAGTCGAGCGTGCCGTCGGCGCGAATCTCCACCTCGGCGCCTTGCAGCAGGCGCAATGAATCGCCAAACTCCTCCTGCAGGGCGTTGATCTCGGCGCGCTGGCGCACGATGTCCTCGACCTGCAGGCCGCCGGTCACGCCCAGACCGCCCGAATGATCGGTGATCGCCAACGTGTGCAAGCCACGCGCCCGCGCCGCCAACGCCATTTCGCGGATCGTCGTGCGGCCGTCGCTCCAAATCGAATGGCTGTGCAGTTCGGCGCCCAGGTGCTCGTTTTCGATGAGCGCGGGCAAATGGCCTGCCAGCGCCGCCTGAATTTCGCCGCGGTCTTCGCGTAGTTCGGGCGCAATCCAGGGCAGGCCCAACAGTGCGTAAACCTCCTGCTCCTCGGCGCACAAGATTTCGCTGCCGTCCGGGCGCGTCAATGCCTGATCGGAGAGCGACAGGCCACGTTCGAGCGCCAGTTGGCGCAGGCGCACGTTGTGTTCTTTCGAGCCGGTGGCGAACTGCAACGCCGAGCCAAAACGTTCCGGCGCATGAACCCACAACTGGGCGCGCAGTCCATCGGCGAATTCCACGCTCGATTTGACAGCCCCCTGGCCCAGGATGCGCGTCACGCCCGGCTGTGCAACGAACGCCTGCATGACCGGCGCCGAAGCGGGCGCGGCCACGAGCAGATCGAGATCGCCGACGGTCGGTTTCATGCGCCGCAGGCTGCCCCCCAACATCGCCCTTTCGACGCCGGGCAGGGCGCGCAGCATCTCCAGAATGCGCAGGGCGGCCGGCAGCGCCACGCCAAGCGGCGTGCGGCCGCTGCGCCGGCTAAGCGCCTCCAGCCCCGCCAGAATCTTTGCCTCCGATTTGGCGCCCATGCCGCTCAATGTGCGTAGCTGGCCGGCGCGCGCCGCCGCTTCCAACTGTGCCAGGGTGGTGATGCCCAGGCTGCGCCAGAAAAGATTGATCTTCTTGGGGCCGAGGTCGGGCACGGGCAGCAGTTCGGCCAGCGTTGGCGGCACCTCGGCCTGCAAGCGCTCCAGAAACTCCAGACGGCCGCTGCGCAGCAGCTCATCAATCTTGTCGGCAATGGCCTTGCCCACGCCGGGAATCTCGCGCAACTTGCCCTCGCGCCAGACCTCGGCGATGTCACGGCCCAGCGTCTCCAGGCTGTCGGCGGCCTTGCGATAGGCCAGCGTGACGTAGATCACCTCGCCCTCAATGTCGAGCAGATCGGCGATCAGGCGGAATGTGTTTGCCAGTTCATGGTTCGTCATTGGTCTCTCCAGGTCAGGTCTCTGCCGCGCGCCCGGCTGTGCAAGGCGGCGCGACTGTTTCCGGCGCTTGCCGCTTGGTGTTACAATAGGGCCGACAACAGAAGCGTCGAGCCAACGACAATTTTACAGCAAGCGAGGAAAGTCATGCAACGTTTTCAATCGCAACCCCAATCCCAATCCCAATCCCAATCCCAATCCCAATCCCAATCCCAATCGCAATCCCGATTTCAAGATCGAATCGTGATCATCACCGGGGCGTCGAGCGGCATTGGCCGTGAGCTGGCGCGCGCATTCAGCCATGAAGGGGCCAGCGTCGTGCTGGCGGCCCGTTCTGTCGAGACGCTGGAACAACTGGCTGCCGAACTGCGGGCCGCCGGCGGCCAGGCGCTGGTCATACCGACCGATGTGCGTGATGAGGGCCAGGTGGAGCGGCTGATCCAGGTGACGCAGGAGACCTTTGGCCGCATTGACATTCTGGTCAACAACGCCGGCCGGGGCCTGGGGGTTTGGGCCAGGGATCTACAGATGCCGGCGGTGGAGGAGCTTTTCCGCATCAACGTGCTGGCGCCGATCTACGCCACGCGCCTGGCGCTGCCCGGCATGATCGCCCGGCGCGAAGGGCTGATCATCATGATCTCATCGGTGGCCGGCAAGATCGGCACGCCCAGCGACAGCATCTATGCAGCGACCAAGTTTGCGCTCAACGGATTTGCGCAGGGCCTGCGGGCCGAAGTCGCTCAGCACAACGTGCGGGTGTTGAACGTCTGTCCGTTCTTCACCAGTGGCACACGGTTCAGCCAGAACACGGCCGGCCGTACTGTCGAGCCGCGTAATCCGCTGCGCCGTATGAGCGCCGAGCGTGTGGCTGCACTGACGTTGGACGCCGCTGCGCGCGGCAAACACGAAATCGTGTTGACGCGCCTGGCGCGTGTGGCGGTCTTTCTCAACCACAACGCGCCAGGCTTCGCCAACTGGGTCATGGGGCGAGCCGTTCGCTTTCTGCCCGGCGCCGGCTGAGGGCCGGTGCGTCAGATGTAGTGCTGCGCTTTGGCCCAGGCGGTCAATTCGTCGCGGAACTTGGGGTGCGCCACCTTGATCAGGTTTTGACAGCGTTGGCGGATCGTCTTGCCGTACAGTTCGGCCACGCCGTATTCGGTGACGACGTAGTGCACGTGGTTGCGGCTGGTGGTGACGCCTGCGCCCGGTTGCAGCATGGGGACGATGCGGGAGATCGTATCGTTCTTGGTGGTGCTTGGCAGGGCGATGATGGGCCGCCCGCCCTTGCTGCGCGAGGCGCCGTAGATGAAATCGAGTTGGCCGCCTACGCCGCTGTAGAACTTGGGGCCGATCGAATCGGCGCAAACCTGGCCCGTCAGGTCAACTTCGATGGCCGAGTTGATGCAGACCATGTTGTCGTTCTGGGCGATGATGAAGGGGTCATTGACGTAATCCTGCGGGTGGAACTCGACGATCGGGTTGTTGTCCACGAATTCGTAAAGACGCTGACTGCCCAGGATGAAGCCGGCCACGATCTTGCCGGGATGCAGGGTCTTGCGCTCGTTGTTGATGATTCCCGCATCTACCAGCGGAATGACACCGTCCGAAAATAGCTCGGTGTGGATGCCCAGGTCGCGCTTGTGGTTCAGGTAGTGCAGAACAGCGTCGGGGATCGCCCCGATGCCCATTTGCATGGTGGCGCCGTCGGGGATCAGGTCTACGATGTGTTGGGCGATCTGTTCTTCCAGCGGGCCGGGTGCGCCTTGCGGCACTTCGGGCAGACGGTAGCTGACCGGCACCATGTAGTCAACTTTGCTGATATGAATGAAGCTGTCGCCCAGGGCGCGCGGCATGTATTCGTTGACTTCGGCGATCACGATTTTGGCGTTTTGGGCGGCCGGTTTGGTCAACCCCACTTCGACGCCAAAGGAGAGGAACCCGTGTTCGTCGGGTGGGGAGCAGTGAATCAGCGCGGCGTCCAGGGGAAGCTGGCCGTTGCGGAAGAGGCGCGGAATTTCCGACAGGAAGACAGGGGTGAAGTCGGCGCGACCCTCGGCCACGGCGCTGCGCACATTGTGGCTGATGAAGAGGGTGTTGACGCGAATCTTGCCCTCCATGTCGGGAGCGACGTACCTGGCGTCGCCGATCGTGAGCACTTGTACGATTTCGACGTTCTCCACCGCGCCGGCGGCAGCGCGGTCCACCAGGGCGTTGAGGAGATGCTGCGGTACGCTGCAGTTGCCTGTCAAGAAAACGCGGTTGCCCGATTGTACGGCTTCGACCGCTTGGGCGGCAGGAACGATCTTGTTCCAGCAGCGCATCATCCAATTGTTCATAACTCGATCATCCCACTTGTCGGCGCTTTGGCGAGCGCCCGGCTAAGAATTGACATGAAAAGCGGCCGCCAGTCCCGGCGACAGAATCTTGCCATCTCGAATGTTGACGCCGCGCGCCAGCGACGGCAGGTTTTCGATGGCGGTATCCAGCCCTTCCGAGGCGATGCTGTGGATGTACGGCCAGGCGGCGTTGTTGAACGCGTGCGTGGCGGTGCGCGCCACGATGCCGGTCATGTTGGGCACACAATAGTGGATGACGCCCTCTTCGACATAAGTCGGAGCGGTATGCGTGGTGGGCCGTGATGTTTCGACACAGCCGCCCGTTGTAACGGCGACATCCATGATGATCGAACGCCGTCGCATGTTGCGCACCAGTTCACGCGTCACCAGGATGGGCGAGCGTGCGCCGGGCGTCTGAATGGCGCCGACCACCACATCGGCGAAGCGCACCATCTTGTCCACGTTGAGCGTGTTCGACATCAAGGTGATCACGCGCCCCAAGAAGAGGTTGTCAATGAAATGCAGGCGCTTGATGTCCTGATCCAGGACGTAGACATTGGCGCCCAAACCGAGAAAGCCGCGCGCGGCATTGGCGCCAACGACGCCGCCGCCCAGGATGACAACCTCGGCGGGCGCCACGCCCGGCACGCCGCCCAGCAGGATGCCCTTGCCGCCGCTGGTGTTTTCCAGCAGACGAGCGGCGACTTGAGCGCACATCCGCCCCGTGATCTCGCTGATGGGGAGCAGCACCGACAGGGCGCCGTCGTCTTCCTGGATCGTCTCATAGCTGATGGCGGTGACGCTTTTTTGCAGGAAACTCTGCACCCGGCTCCTACGCGCCGCCGGCAGGTAGAGAAACCCACAAATCACCTGATCGCTATGCAACCAGGCGGTCTCTTCAGGGGTTGGCCGGGCCACTTTCAACACCAGGTCGGCGCGGGCGAAGGCCTCTTCCGGCGAATAGACCAGGGTTGCGCCCGCACGCCGGTAATCTTCATCGGCGTAACCGCTGCCGACGCCGGCCCCCTGCTCCACATAGATGCGATGGCCCTCGTCGCGCAAAATCTGCACATTGGCCGGCGTGATGCCAACTCGATATTCGCTTGTCCGGCGCTCACGCGGGACTCCAATATCCATGATGATCTTCCTCGCTCTCCTCTGCGTTTATGCTACCTTGATTCTGCTTCTGCGCTGTTTCTGTTTTACTTTTATATACATCTGCGCTGCTTTTCTTCTGCTTCTGCGCTGCTTGTCTTCTGCTTCTGC
>CAZOLV010000139.1:0-8655 GCA_964580725.1 uncultured Anaerolineae bacterium
GGGTCTGGAGTTTGCACAAGACACCAGCCTCAGCCAACTACCACTTCTCCACCTATGTGGATTATAATGGTTGGTGGTGGGGATTCGCAGGAATAACAATAGCCAGTTGGGCAACGTCAGCCCCCGCCTTGCTCACTCTGGGCGCACTTGGAGTTGATGTTGCTGGCTTGGTAGCCGATCTAATTGGTTACGAGCTTGGGCCTACTAATGCCATGTACCCCGCAGTCTATTACGATCGCTTGATGACGCGCGCACCCTGGCAGATACACCTCAGTCCTCCCAGAGGAGTCCAGCCATGACGCAGCATACGTTCGGTGTCATTCTTTTCGCTGGTTTTACAGTCCTCTATTTTTATGGGGCGTGGTATTTTCTACGTGACAGGAATCGTAATCGATCAGGTTGGAGAATAGCCGGCAGTATACAACTTCTTGCAGCATTTCAGTTATTGGCATTCACCTTCATTATGGTCACAAATCCGGACTGGTTTCGCTTAGCTAACACCGTGGGATGGCCTTTATTGGTTGTATTACCGATAATGGTGTGTCAAATACTTTTCATTGCCATTCGAGTGTTATATGGCAAAAACCCAGAGTGAGACGGAAAGTTCGACGGCGTACGATCAGCAGCAGCGTCTACACGTTGAGCGAAGTCTACCCTGAGCGCAGTCGAAGGGACGCCGAGAACCGCTTGCAGCAGGTGAAGCAGGGAAGTACAGTGCTGGCCAGCTACACCTATGATGCGGATGGCAACCGGGTGACAGCGGTGATGGGGAGCAGCACAACCGTCTACGTCGGCGCCTATTACGAGAAGACGACGAGCGGCAGCAGCACGACGATCACGAAGTGTGACCAGGCCCCTCGATGCCCCTTGCGCCCTGGCCGCCTGGCACCCTTGCGTTGAAATCCTCGCCCGCGGCCGCACATCACCCCCGCGCTTGCCCGATGACCGTCAACGCTGGATGATCGGGAAATAGCGATAGGACGGCGGGATGGGTGTATTCGTCGGCGTCGGCGTCTCCGTTTCGGTTGGCGTGGGCGTCGGCGTCTCGGTAGGGGTATCCGTGGGCGTCGGCGTGTTCGTCGCCGTTGGCGTTGGCGTACGCGTCGGCGTGTTCGTTGGCGTCGGCGTCGAAGTTCTCGTCGGTGTGACCGTCGGCGTATTCGTGGCCGTCGGCGTGTTGGTGGCGGTGGGCGTTGGGGTGGCCGCTGGCCGATAGATGTAGATGCTGCCGTCATGGCTGACCAGCCAACCACGGTACTCATCCAATAGTTCGATGCTCCAAAACTCCTTGCTGCCGGTCGGTGCGACGGCGCTATCCCAGTCCTGACCGTTTTCGGTATAGGCCAGTGCGCCGACATAGTGAGGGTCGTCCCCCTCGCCGCCCACCGCCCAACCGAAGCCGTTGCTCAGAACCGCGACATCGAAGAACTTCTTGCCCGCTTTGCGCGTCTGCTCTGTCCATGATGCCGTTCCGCCGGCCTGGGCGGAGTAGTAGATCATGCCGTGGAACGCTGTCGCGGCAGACATCCAGCACTGCTCGCTGCTCGAACAGTGAATGGCGGTGTTGTCGGCGCCGCTGGCGAAATGGAAACCCCAGGTCTGGCCGCCGTCGAACGATTGATAAAGTTTGGCGCCATTGGCCGCAATGTAGCAGGTGTTGCCGTCGAAGCATGCAAAGTCCCACATGACGACGCCGCCCGGCCCACCGTCCACGTCAATCAGCGTCCAACTGACGCCGGCGTTGGTCGAACGGAAGACCTCGCCCTGCGTGCCGCCCATCAGCAGCGTGTTCGGCGTGACGATGCCGACCGAGTAGATCCAACCGCCGTAGTTGGGTGTTTGCGAAAGCGTCCAGTTGACGCCGCCGTTGGTGGTGCGCAAAATGTAGCCGTACTGCCCGGCGGTCCAACAAGTATCGGCGTCGAGACAAGCGAGGCCGTGCAGCCAGCCCGTATTGGGGTGCGTCTGCTCTGTCCAGGTGACGCCGCCGTTGGTCGTCTTGAGGATGATGCCAAAAGCGCCGCTTTGGCCAGGGTACCAATCCGAACCGCCGACGGCATATCCCACCTGATCGTTCAGCATCTTGATGTTACGCAGGGTCGCTTCGAAGTGGGGATGGCTGTACTGCAGCTCCCAGGTTCCGGGTGTCGAGGGTTGACGTGGCGCCGAAAGCCGGCTATCCTGAAGCTGCCCGGCGCCAGCCGTCGAGACTTGTGGCTCGGCGGCGCGCCCGCTGCGCGCCGCAACGGTCAGCGCCAGGCCGACCAACAAACAGGTGAGTAAAATCAAACGTTCTTTCACCGGTTAGACTCCTTGATAGAGAAACGGTTCTTGAGGCGTACACGCCAGAATTCGTGTAATGCCAGGAAGGCTGCTGCCGCCTGATTGCGTTTGGCAGGGTCTTGCCCACCGAAACGCCCGAAATTCCAGGTCACAATCAGGTCTTTGCGCGCCCGTGTGATGCCCACGTAGAACAAACGCAGGCGTTCGGCGGCGTAGGCCTGGCGCTGTTGCGCCGAGGCCGCGCCCTCGACATAGTCGGCCAACTGGCCGTTCAGGATGGCGGTCATCGCAGCGACTGTCTCCGCCTCCGGGTTGAGCTGATCGCGTACATAGTACGGCTCGGACAGATAGCTGTCATGCGGCTGCGCCGCCGGAAAGCTGTAGTTGTTCAGCGCCAGCAGATAGACGCGATCCCATTCTAGCCCTTTGGCGGCGTGCATGGTGGCAATGGTGACGACGCCCTTCTTCGGTTCGTAGCCCAGATCGGCGGTTTCGAAGCCAAGAAAACGACGTTCATTGCTGGCGATGATTTGCAGTTCGCGGGCCAGCTCCACCAAACGTGCGCTGGGCTGCGTCGCCGCCGTCTGGCTGAGCGCCACGGCCAGTTTGTGCGTCAAGGCCAGCTCGCTCGCCTCGCTGAAAAGCTCACGGCCCAGCGTCAGGATCAGTTGGTCAATCGGCAGCACCGCTGCCTCGAGCCAGCGTTGCACGGCCTGGCGAAAATTGCGCAGGTCTTCCATGATTGGCGGCTGCGCCAGCGCCAGCGGCAGCGACTCCAGCCAATCGTTCCCGGCGGTGGGGTAGAGGAAATCTTCCACATACGGCAACCGGCTAAGCGCCTTGTGCACCTCTTCCATCAGCGATGGCGACAATGGCGACAACGGCAGCGGCGGCAACAGCGCTCCCCCCGCGCCGCTCCGGTTCAGCGTTGGCAGCGGTTCGGCCAGGCGCCTTTCAGCGACAGCGGTTGGCTCCAACTCCTCTGGCGGGGCGGCTTCCGTCTCCTCGACAGTGACTTCGGTGCTTTCCGGGCGTCCACGCGGCCACCACACCTGCCGGAACAGCCGCGCCAGATCACTGCGCTGATCGGGCTGCGCCAGAAACTGCACCGTCAGTTGGAGTTTGGCGGCCACGCTGCGGGTGGCGGCGCTGCTGCGCAACAGTTCCTCATTCGGAATCTGCGCCTTTTTAAGCTCCTCGGCCAGTTGGAAGCCACGGCTGTTCTCCGGCGTCAGCACCGCCACCGTCCAATCGGGGTGCGCCGGCAGCCAGCGACCCAGCGAATCGGCCACGATCTTCAGCTCTTGCTCCGGCGCATGGGCGCGGTCGTCCAGATAGACCAGGCTTTCGCTTGGGTTTGGCTGCGGATCGTCGGGCGGCGCCGGCTGGATGAGCTGCTGCAAAAAGGCGTAGCGGCTCAGCCAGGGGCTGGGATGCGCCGCACCGGTCCAGGAGACCAGGTAGTTGGCCAGTTCGATGATGGGCTGCGCCGAACGGCCCGAATCGCTCAAATCGCGCCGGACTGCGCCTGGTTCGTTCAGAAACTGGCGCAGATGCTGCGGATCGGCGGTGGTGAAAGTGGTGTTGATGGCCTGATTCGGGTCGCCCACGCGTACCCAGGAGCCGCCGCCCTCCCCCTGTGGCCCCTGCTCGTCGGTGTTGGTCAGCAGACGCAGCATCTTTTCCTGCAAAAAGCTGGAATCTTGCGCCTCGTCTTCCAACACCACCGGCCAGCGCCGGCGCAGACGCTCCAGAAAATCGGGCGCCAGGCGCAGGGCCAGCAGAGCCAGGCGGATCAGGTCGCTGAAATCTACCATGTTGCGCATCTGCAGGCTGCGCTGATAGATTTCGTAGACGCTGACCCCCAGGCGCAGCAGGGCCAGCCGCGGCCCGTCCAACGATCCCAGGCGGGCGCGCAGATCGGCGGGCGGCAGTTCCAGGTCCTTGGCCTGCTGAATGACCTTATCGGCAATCTTGCGCGCCAGCTCAGGCCACTTTTCTCGCTGCACCCTGGCCGCGTCCCGCTCCGACAAATCGGGTCTCAGGAAAAATTCGAGCGCACGTGGCTCCAGGCTGAGCTGATGCTGCACGGCCTCGTCCAACGTCTGCTGCGCCACGCGCTCGTCGGCGATCTGAAAGTCATCGCTCAGGCCGACCAGGGCGGGGCGCATGCGCACGATGTCGTTGGCCAGGGCATGCAGCGTGCGCACCCGATAGCCGACGTTGGGCAGCAGACCGAACTCGGCGCTGAGGATGCGCCCGATGCGCTGGCGGAAATTCTCCACAGCCGGGTTGGAAAAGGTCACGATGAGCACTTCGGGGGTCTCGATGGTGGATGGCGCCGCGGTCACACTGGCGGCCATGTCGCGCACCACTTGCGCCGCCAGATAGCTGAGCGTCTGCGTTTTGCCGCTGCCAGGCACGGCGCTGATGCCCATGCGCCCTTCGCGGTAGCGCAGAATGCGCGCCTGGGCCGGACGCGGCGTAAAGCGGGGCGCTTGCGGCGTTGCTGTGCCGGGCAAATCCATCATCAGGCCGACGCTCCCGCCGCGGCCAGGCTATCGCCTTGATTCGGCTGTTCGCGCTGGCTGAGCACGCGCTGCAACAGTTGCACCAACAGCCCCTGTTGTTCGTAGCCCTGTTCACCCCACTGGGTAATGCCCAAATGCACACGCGTGCGGCAGCGGCGCAGCAACCCGCTGAGCAGACGGAACAGGTTTTGCTGTTTGGTGATCATTTCGTCGGCGTCGGTCCATAGTCGCTCATCGTCCCAGCGACGGCTGAGCACGTAGGGGTGCGTCAGTGGCTGGTCGAGACGCTCGACCCACCCGGAACTGCCGGCGTCGAGCCAAAACTGATGCTGAACGGGATGGTTGCGCATCAAGAAGGTGTAGGCTGGGGCGATCAGCACGGCGTCTTCGTCTTCTTGCCAGCTTTCCACGAACAGCGCGCCCAACAGCCCACTCTCGACCAGGTCGAGATAATCGCGCCCGATTTCCAGCAGAGAAGCGGCGCCGACGCCGGCCACGGCCCAACGGAACTTGCGCGCCGATTCGATGAGTTGGGCGGCGATGCGGCCGGCGTCGAAATCGGCGTGAAAGCGAAAGCCGGGCTGGCTGAGCAGTTCGCCAAAGAGCCGGCTGAGGAAATGATCGAGCGCCTGCGCCTCCTGCGCCTGGTAGGCCAGCAGCCAGCGGCGCAATTGTTCGTAACCCTGCCCCAAACGGTAGGTGATGCGTTCCTGCATCTTGCCGGCGATGATGTCGAAGGAGGTCAGGATGGGTTTTCCCTTGCCCGGGTGGTAAACGATCTTGGCAAGCAGTTGGGCACGCACCGGATCGAGGCCGTCGAGCGCCAGGTAGAGCGCCTGCGTCACATCGGCGGCCAGCGGCGGGCGCTGCCAGCCGGGGTGTGCCAGGGCGGCCAGAGTCAAGAGACAGCGGGTGGCCGGCTCGGCGCGCAGTTCGCGCGAGGGGCGATGTGAGCGCACCGGCACGTTGCGTCGCGCCAGCCGTTCCATCAGCGAGAAGCGCAGCGAGTCGCTGATGAAGGGGGCCAGCGCCGCAATCTCGCCGGGCGGCGTCTGCTGTTCGTGCACCAGGCGGGCGATCGAGTCGGCGGCCCAGTCGAGCATTTCGGGATAGAAGCGGTGCAGAGCCACGTCGAGTGCGGCGCGGGCCAGACCGGCCGGCTGCGCCGGCGCCTGGGGCGCGTTGATCTGGCGCGCCAGGGCGGTCGTCAGCGCCTGCACATCGGGCGAAGCGATGTGGGTGGTCTGCAGGCCAACCTGATGCGTGCAGCGGGCCGCCAGCCGCCAGGCCGAATCAGGATCGGCGCCCAAAAAGATGCGATAGCCGGCGTCGCTGTCGAAGATGAGCAGGGCCGACTTCAACTCCGGCAACCAGCGTTGCAGCAGGTCGTGCGCCACGGGAGTATCCTCTTCCAGGTTGTCGGCGATGAGATGATCGTAGCTGCGGAAGAGCTGTGTGCGGCACCAGGCGTTTTCCAACAGTGTGCGGCTGAAAACTTCGATTTGTAGCGAAAAGTCGAGCAGGTTGTTGGCCAGGCAGAAGGCGCGGAAGTCGTTGGCCAGTTCTTGCGCAATTTCGTAGACCTGCGGCCGCACGGCGTCGCGCTGCCAGGCCTGCGTCAGGCGGCGGGCCACGTCGGTGTGCGCAAAGCCCACCAGCGCGGCCTTGTTGAGGTTGTCCAGCACCTGGCTGATGACGCGCGCCGGCGACAGGCTGAGCGCGTCGAGCCGGCCGCTCTGCATGACGGGGCGCACCAGGCCAGCCATGTAGTATTGCGCCGTTTCCAGCGTCAGGAAGACCGGCTCCCGGTCGGGGCGGGCGAAACCGGCGTCACCGGCGATCAACGGCCAGTAGAGTTCGACCATGTTGCGCGCCAGGCCGCCGATCGTTTGCAGGGTGACCTGACTGCCGTTGCGGGTCAGCGTGGGCGAGCGCAGGGCTTCGCGATAGGGGGCGGCCAGGCTGCGCTGCGGCGTCAGCACCAGGATGCGCCGTGCAAAAACGCCGCGTTGGCTGAGGAGATGGCGCACGCGCGCCGCGCCCAGGGTCGTCTTGCCGGCGCCGGCCGGGCCGTGCAAGAAAACTTTGTCGCCTTCGATCGCCCAGGCCGGCAGATCGGCAAGTGCGGTTTGAACTGGTGTGCGTGCTGGCTGATTGTGGGTCATGACATGGGCGGCGGCGGCCGGCGCAGACCTCGACGGCCTGCGCCCGTTTGCCTCCTGGCTCAAGGACTCACTCGTCCCAAAAACAATGGCTGGCGCTCGCCCGGTTTGGGCGAGTGGAGCGCCGAGGGCGCATCCTTACTTGAGCTGCATCGGCATGATGACCTGGGTGTAGTCATCGGGGCCGGAGCCGACGGGGCGAATGACGCCGGGCGAGGTGGAGCGCGTCACTTCCAGCGCCACCTGCGGCGTGTCAATGGCCGAAACGGCGTCAATCAGGTATTTGGCGTTGAACGCAATCTCGTTCGGTTCGCCCTCGATCAGGGCATCCATCTCGCTGGTATTATCGCCCAGTTCGACCGAGTTGGCGGTCAGGTTGGCGGTGCCCGGCTTGAGTCCTTCGGCCGGCGTCAGTTGCAGACGCACAGCTTTGGTTTCTTCGCGGGCAAAGAGGAACGCCACGCGCACGTTGCGCAAGAAGGTTTGGGTGTCGAGCACGGCGCGTGTCTTGAATGTGCGCGGGATGATGCTGTTGTAGTCGGGGAAGGTGGCGTCGAGCAGTTGGCTGACGATGTCAACCTGATGGAAGCCTGCCTTGCCGTCGCTTTTGCCCCAGATGTGAAACATGATCTGGTTGCGCGTCGGGGTGATGGTGACTTCGATGGGGCGTTCCTCGTTGGCGTCGGCGGCGATGCGCGCCACCTCGGCCAGCGAGCGCGCCGGCACGATGACCGTGCTGCGCATGCCGCCGATGATGCCCATCCCGCCGCTGCGCCGCGCCAGCCGGTAGCCGTCGGTGGCCGCCATCGTCAGCCGTTCTTCCTCGAAGCGAACTTCGACGCCGGTCAAGGTGGGGCGGCTTTCTTCGGTGGCGGCGGCAAAGACCACTTGATTGACCATCTGGCGCAGCGCCGATGGGGGAAGCTCGATGACCGCCGGGCCATTGCGATCGGCCACGGTGGGGATGACCGGGAATTCGGCGGCGTCAATCCCTTTGAAGTTGGCTTCGTAGCGGGCGCACTTCAGGTTGAGCGTCTGTGTGCGCACGGCGAGTTCCATTTCGATGCGGTCGGGTGGGAGCGAGTTGACGAACTCGGTCAGGATGCGGGTGGGGGCGGTGATGCGACCCTCGGCTTCGACCTTGGCGCCGATCCAGCAGACGATACCGATTTCCAGGTTGGTTGCCGCCAGTTTGAGTTGCCCCCGCTCGGCGGCAAACAAGATGTTGCTCAAGACGGGGAGCGTGCTGCGGGGAGAAACCGCCCGCCCGACGATCGAAAGCCCTTTGGCGAGGTTTTCCTGTGAACAAGAAATGCGCACGTGACAGCCTCCTTGCGAGAACGAATGACCAAGATGGAGGCAAGTATACCATACATTGGACGCCTGACGCAATCTGGCGCTACGAGGTTGATACGAGCTGCCCGGCATAGTCGTTACCTCATGATGATCAACACTCAATCGTATCTTGAAATTATCAACACTCAATCGTACGCTAAAATGATCAACACTCAATCGTACCTTGAAATTATCAACACTCAATCGTTACCTTGAAATCATCAACACTCAATCGTATCTTGAAATTATCAACACTCAATCGTACCTTGAAAATATCAACACTCAATCGGAGGGTTGGACGAGTCAATTGACTGATTACGCCAAAACGTAATCAGTGCGTAATC
>CAZOLV010000140.1:0-8525 GCA_964580725.1 uncultured Anaerolineae bacterium
GTTTAGCATGATTGAGTGGACCAAGAAGCTTGGCATGATTGAGTGGACCAAGAAGTTTGGCATGATTGAGTGGACCAAGAAGTTTAGCATGATTGAGTGGACCAAGAAGCTTGGCATGATTGAGTGGACCAAGAAGCGCCCTGTCCGGCGCATGCCCTGCGCTGATTTTCCCGGCGCCTGGCGCGGCGAGCGCAGAAACGTATGACGCTCGCACTGACCTCGCAGATGTTGGCGTGGGGCAGACGCCTGGCGGGCGCGGGCGCCGCCCTTGTGAGCTTGCTGCCGCTGTGGGTGCAGTGGCAGTTGCGGGCTGGGTTGCCTTACGACGACGCTTTCATCACATTCGTCTATGCGCGCAGCGTGGCGGCCGGTCAAGGGTTCGTGTACAACGCCGGCGCACCCCATCTCGGCACCACCACACCCCTCGAAACGCTGTTCCTGGCCGCCGTGCAGCGCCTGCTGCCCCACAGCGAGATGTATCTGATGGCCGGCTGGCTCGGCGCACTGTTGTGGGCGGCGGTCATCGGTCTTCTCTACCGCCTGGGACGACGCTTGATCGGCCCGCTGACCGGCTTTGCGCTGGCCGCCCTGGCGGCGACCACCCCCCTTTACCCTTACATCATGCCAGGCGAATACCCGCTGCTGCTGTTCTGCTGTCTGCTTGGACTCGACCTCGCCATGTCCAACCGGCAGGTATGGGCCGGTGTGGCGCTTGGCCTCGCCTTCCTGACGCGCGCCGATGCCGCACTGCTGGCCGCTGCGATTGGCCTTCTCCTGCTTGCGCGCCAGCGCCGCTGGCCCTGGCGCCTGGCGTTGGCGTTCGGGTTGATCGTTCTACCCTGGTCGCTCTACGCAGCCTGGCAGTTTGGCAGTCCGCTGACGGCGACATTCAGCCTCAAACAGGCGCATCGCGCCATCGGCATCTGGCCTCCGCTCTATCTGGGAGTTTGGCGCTGGTTTCTGGCTTCGGCGCCCTGGCATCAGGCCTGGATGATCATCACGGTGGCAGCCGGGCTGATCGGCGTCGCCGCGTTGTGGCGCTGGCGCCAGCCCTGGGCGCTCCTCATCCCCGCCTGGGGCCTGCTCTACAGCGTGACCTACCTGTGGCTCGACGTGCCCTTTCGTTTCTGGTACATGGCGCCGCTGTTTCTGACGCTTGTCGTCTGCGCCGGTTTGGGGCTGGCGCGTTGGGCGCAGACGATCCCGCCGACCGCCCGTTGGCGGCGGTTGGGACTGGCGACGCTGGTTCTGCTGGCGGCGGCGCCGTGCATCACCGGTTGGCAGACTGTGGGGCGCGCCGGCGGCGTCGTCGGTCTGGGCCAACCGCCGACCAAGTACGGCGCCTACGTCGAGGCGGGCCGTTGGTTGGCCGCCAACACTCCGCCCACCAGTACCGTCGGCTTCATCGAAATTGGCCTGGTTGGCTACTACTCGCAGCGCGAGATCATTGACTTCCTCGGACACGCCACGCCAGGCGTCGAAACATTCCTGCTGCGTCGCGATCATGCCGGCATCCTGGCGACCTACCAACCCGACTATTACCTGCGCAACACCAACTTCGACGACTGGCCCATCAACCAGACAGTCCACAACTCAGACTTCTTTCGTCAACACTACACCCCCATCGCCCAAATTTCTCAACGCGACGCCCAGCCCCTCGTCATCTACCAGCGCCGCTGACCCTCACTTTCCACTACTTCCACTTGCTCTTTTCTGCCCTTCTGCATACAATGCCGCTATCCCCACCGTCGCATTGCGAACGACACGGAGACCAAGATGGCAACACGTCAGGATCGTACACTGCAGTTCTCCCGTTGCCAGACCTCGATGCACATCCTGCTCCTCGGCGCCTTGATCCTCCTGACGACGGGACGCGCACACGCCGCGCCGGCGTTGCTGGACGTCGCGCTCACCGTCAAAGAAAACGCCGACATCGGCGCCAGCAACTACCCGGTCAGCGCCGTCATCCCGCTTGCACAGGGCGCATTCTTCGACCCCGCGCAGCTCGGCGTGACCGGCGTACCCTCACAGGTCGAACCACTCGAACGCTGGCCCGACAACAGCCTGCGTCACGTCCTGGTTCATTTTCAAGCGACCGTTGCCGCACATGGCGACGCCATCTACCATTTCACCGACGGCGGTCAACTGCCGCCAGTGGAGCCGGTCAGCGTGATCCAGGCCAGCGGCGCCCTGACCATCACCACCGGGCCGCTGCGTCTGCGCCTGAACAGCGCCGCCTTCAACCTCTTCGACGCTGTCTGGTTCGATAGCAACGGCAACCGCAGCTATGAAGCGGACGAACAGATCGTCGCGTCCCATGCACAGAACGGCGGCGTCTTCACCCCGCGCAATGGCGCGGGCGCCGTTCAGTTCGACGCCCAGCGCGGCGATGTCGCCATGACGGTCGAACAGAACGGGCCTCTCGTCGCCATCGTACGGCTGGAAGCGCCCGCACGCTTCACCAGCGTCAGCGATCACCGGCACGGATTCGCCGTCCGCCTCTACGCCTACGCCGGTCAGCCGTTCGTCAAGGTTGACTACCAACTGCAGAACGCCGACAAAACCGTCGTTCGCTCCTGGCCGCTCTACTTCGAATCGCAACAGCTCGACCTGCGTCTGGCTCTGCAGGGGAACCCCACCGTGCGTTTCGGCCTGGGCACCGGCGCTGTTCACAGCCGCCCGCGCGACAGCGGCGCCTTCATCGCACAGGAGATGCACAACCGCTTTGCCATCTACGCCCAACCCGGCCCCACCCGTGTCTACTCCGCCACCCTACCGGCCGGTACAGGGCCTGAAGGCGTCATGGACATCAGCGATGCGCAGCGCGGCGTCGCCGTGGCCACGCGCAACTTCTGGCAAACCTGGCCCAACGGCTTGGCCGTAGACGGCCAGAACCGCATCAGCCTGGAACTGTGGCCTGCCTGGAGCGCCCACTGGCTCTCGTTCATCTACACCCAGGCGGCGCAGAGCGGTTTCAGCGCCAGCGGTCTCTACTGGCTGGACGACATGCAGAACTATCTCAAAGAGACTTTCTTCCATTTTCATGGCCCCGGGCTCAGCAACAGCGCCCTGCTCAACCTGGCGCGCACCTGGCAGTTCCCCCCGGTCGCCGTTGTGCCCACCGACTGGTATCGCCAGACACACGCCACCCTCGATCTGGGCGGCGTCATCTCGCCACCCGCCGCCATTCCCCCCGCCGATGACCGCCGCCTGCCCTTCTACAACACCCCCGGTTACGACCCGGAAGACTGGTACGACCCGCAGAGCGCCTACTACGGCGCGGGCTGGATCAACTTCTGGGATCCAGAGCCGGGCTATCGGTCGGGCGCCTGCACGCCTGGTGGCTGGTCGTACAGCGCCGCCCATTTGATCGCCACCGGCAACCCCGCCGACTACTTCGAAGCCGCCGAACACGGCCTGAGCGAGCTGAACCTGCGGCCCGAATGGCTGACCGGCTACCAGCACGATCCCGATTGGCAACTCCTGCAGCTTTCCGAAAATCCCTACTGTGGCGGACGTTGGCGCATCTACGAAGGCTATGTGTCGCCCCTGGCTGCGCCCCCCTTACCCGACACCGTTGGCGATCTTCCGGTTTACCGGGCGCGCGACGATCAGCACGGTTGGTTCTATCACGTTGCCGAATCCTACTGGTTGACCGGCAACCCCTGGGTGCGCGACTGGTACCGCTTCGTCGCCGAGTTTCGCCGTGTGCGCCTCGAACTGCTCGACCCCTTTCCGGATCTTGGTACCCGCGCCATTGCCCATGCACTCAACCATGTCATCCAGGCCGCCCGTGTGACCGGCGATGCGACCCTCTACAGTCGCTTTCGCACCCATCTTCTGACCCATTTGCGCCCCAATCAGGATCGCTTGTACGGAGATCAGCGCCCCGAGATCGAGCCGTTGGGCGGTAGTTTCCAAACCGGCTATCTCATGCGCACCATCATTGATTACATGGAGGAAATGCGCGTCCGCGGCGACTGGCAGGCCGACGCCGAGGCTTTCAATTATCTTAGCGGGCTGGTCGCCTGGAACTATCACTATGGCAATTTCCCTTATTACTTCGATGCGCGTGGCGGCGGTCAGGGCGTCAGCAGCGGCACCAGCTTGACGATGGTTGACCCCGTGGCCTGGTACTACTGGCACACCGGCAAACAACCGATCCTGACACACCTCGATCAGTACGTGACCGGCGGAATCAATGGCGGCGAACCGCCTTACGGCGAATTCAGCGCCTGGAGCGGCCAGTTCGAGGCGCGCCACTATCTCTTCGTCAAGAACACGCTGCGCACCGACACGACTCCGCCGCCCGCCATCAGCGACCTGATCGCACAAGACCTGGGCGGATCGGCGCGGCTGCTGTGGACTGCCCCGGCCGGCGCCGTGCGCTATCACATCGTCTGGAGCGATCGCCCGCTGAGTGAAGCGCAATCGCTCGATCCGGGCGTCAGCAACTGGTGGGCCGCCAACGCCATCGGCCCCGCGCTGACCGTCACGCCGGGCCAGCGCCAGGCGTGGGTTTTCACAACCGGCGGCGCAGCGCCCCTCTACGCCGCCATCTTCAGTTTCGACGCCCAAGACAACCTCAGCGCCATGTCCAACGTTGCCCTGGCCGTCCCGCCTGTCCCCTGTCTGGCTGACATCAACAACGACGGCCTGATTGACGTTACCGACGTCATCCTTGTCGCCGGCGCCTGGGGAACTGCCAGCGGTCAACCGGGCTATCAAACGCAGCTCGACATGAATCAGGATGGCGTCATTGACATCTATGATGTACAATACGTCGCCGGCCGTTTCTACCAGACGTGCCCGGTACACTGAACCAGCGTCTCGCTGATATTTGGAATCCCCCGCGAAAGAAGGCCGCCATGTCGCGCAAACTCTCTACCACAACGTCGTCACCGGCGATCCGGCCGCAACAGTTGAACACGTCACTGCGCCGGTCGCAACACAACCAGGTCAATGCCATGATCCGCTTGGCCGGTCGGCATGGGCGCAACGTTCCCCATCCCGGCTTGCAGGATCTGATCCAGAGCTTCCAATCCTTTGCCAACGAATATGCCGCCGAACTCGAACGCGCCAATCAATCCGGCCATTTTTCGTTCTTGCTGCGCTCCGGCATCGAACGCCTGCTGCAAGAATGGAGCATTCTCAGCCGCGCCTGCGAACAACGCGCCGAGACAGATCCTCAATATATGAAGGCGGCCGACTGGCAGCAGAGCGTGTGCCGCTTCCTCGCAGATGCCGACGCCCTGTTGGCCAGCTATTGCGGTCGCTGGCACCCGCCGGCCAATGAGCCGGCCTACGCCCGGCTCAAGACACCGGTGGTCTACTTCGAAAAGCTCTACCGCATCTCGCGTGCGCTCTTTGCGCCCGACATCCCGGTCGTTTCGATTCCTCTGTCCGACTACGATGCGCCGGATCGCTGGCAGGCGTTGGCGCACGAGATGGGGCATCATGTCTTTTGGAACGCCGTCGCCCTGACCGAATTCAACGGCTTGCAGTCCCGCTTGCGCCAGGCCGTGGCCAAAGCCGTGTTGGCCCGGCTCGGTGTCGCTACTTATGACGATGCACATCCGGTGGAGGACAAACTGCTCAAGCGCGTCGACTTGTGGGCGCATTGGTTGGAAGAGGTCTTTGCCGACATCTGCGGCGTCCTGTTTGCCGGCCCTGCCTTCGCCCATTCGGCGCAGGACCTGGCGGCCGCCTCGGTCAACACACTCGATGACCTGATTGGCGCCAGCGACCAGGAGCATCCAAGCCTCTATCTGCGCCCGCTGATCTCGCTGGAGGTCGTTCGCACTCTGGCGCGCAATCATCCCGATGTCGGCTATGGCCAGGCGCTGCTCAACTGGGCCGGCGCTGGCGAAACTGAGACGACGCGCCGTGCGCCAGGCTTCGACGATTTTCTCAAGGCCGTGCAGAGCGCCGAATGGCCGCGCGGCAAGCGCATTCCGGCCGACGTGCGTGCGACGGGCGAATTCTGGCTCTCAGGCGATGTGCGTTGGGGTGTTTTTAGCAGGGAAGTGGCCGCCAAAGCTCATCCTGCGGCGCAAGCGACATTGGCCGAACTGGCCGCCGACGTGCCGGTCGTTGTCGAAACGGTGCTGACCGCTCCCATTTGGCCTGGCGGCAGGTCTCTGTGGGATTTGGTCGAGCCATACGGCAGCCAGCCGCAGCGCACGACCGAGGACTATCTGCAAGAACTGGAGACGCTGCGTTGGGACAGCCTGCCGCAGTTGCCGGGCAAGCCCGAATTCCCGCCGCTCCCCGACCTGGGGTCGTTGCCGGATAGTGATCTGACTCGCGTCATGCGACGCATCGCGGCCGGATTGGACGCTGCTCAGACGCCGGCCAGCGAACGCCCGCGCATCTTCTGGATGCTCCTATCGGCGCTCGACGTCGAAAGCGACGCTTCTGGCTACACCCCGCACGAGTGGGCCAGCGACCATCCGCACGATCGCTGGTGGTTCGTCATCACCCACAAGCACAAGCACAATGCCGACGGGTCCGACGTCATTCCGCCGTGGTAAGGCAAGGCAGATCGAGACAGGTTTGCGCCGCGCACTGCGGATACAAACACGTGTGCCCGACGCCATCAGTGTCGGGCACACGCTGATCGTCTGGCGCGCTGAACCGGCTTTCAGCGCAGATCATCCAGATAGGCGCGGTCCTGTTGCAGACAGGCGCGGAACTGCATCTGTGCAAGGAAACGTTCATCGGCAGATGCCGCCGCAGCCGCTTGGCCCTGGCGACGATACCAGTTGCCGCGCATCGCCTGCAAACGGGGCGGGTCGGTCGGCTGCGGGGTGGCGAGCTTTTCTTCGATCAGCCGGTCGAGGGGCAGGCCTTTCGCCTCGTCGGTATTCGTCAGCGCAACATAGTAGTAGAGCCAGCACACACGCCCCCACGGCGATGCACTGTCGAGCTTCTCGGCGGCCTGACAATCGGCCTGCGCTTTTTGGTTATTGCCGGAGTGCCGGTGCACGTTGGCGCGATTGACCAGGGCCAGAAACTCGACGGCCCGCGCCTTCTCCTGCGCCGCGGCGGCGATTGCCTCATCCAGTGTATCTTCGCCTGCCGTGGCATATGTGCCGATCAGCGAGCGGTTGAAATAGGCCACGCCCAGGTTGTTGAGGGCTGCGCTCCAACTGGGATGTTGCAGCTTCAATTCGCGCAGCGCCGCGATCGCTTCGTCGTGGCGTTGGTCAAAGAGAATGGCGCTGGCCGCCAGCAACGCCAGGTCACGATTGGCGATCTGTGTGGCCGCGCTCGTCAGCGTGACCTCTGCCTGCGCGTAATCGCCATGCTGAAATGCGATCAGCGCCGCGCCGGCCTGAATCGCCTGCTCCAGATTCCCATTCACCTGCACCTGGGCCGGCTGGTAGAGATCGTCCGGGTTGCGGATGGCAGCCAACCTCACCGTCAATTCGATGGCGGCGGGCCGCGGGCAGCGGCCGGAGACCACCAGGTCGTAACCCTCCGGCTGACTCCAACTGCGCAGCGGGGCGGCGCCGACCGCGTTCAACATCGTCAGCGTGATTGGCGTCGCAGCCCAGGCGCTGGTCAAAGCCTCCTGTTCGGCCGCCGAACAGTCTGCCAGCGGTTGCAGACCGACCCGAATGGAGGACTCTTCCGCCCGGCAGGTCATCGCCGCCTGCGGATAGCCGGGGGTTTCGACATGCACACTACGCCAGAGCAGGTAGGCGCTCAGCCCCACCAACGCCGCCAGGCCAATCAAAGCGATGATGAGCCGCGGCCGCATCTGCGGTGTTGCCCATGATGACGCAGGCGCTTGGCGCAGCACCTGTTCGGCAAAGGGAGTCATGCGGGCCGGGTTGATCTCGCGCACATGCGCCAGCAGTTGCTCCATCTCCCCGCGCCGCGTCGTCTGTTCGATCAAAATCTGCGTCTTCTGCTGACGCGTGAGACTGGCGCTGAAATAGCGGTCATAGACTGGCCGGAAATGGTCGAAAACTAGCGTGTTTAGCTCATCGTCGCTCAGCGCCTGGTCGAGAAGATCGCGGATTGCTGCCGTGTTGTAGCGCATAGATCAGAACTCCTTGAACGGTGATCGGAGTATACACCATCGCACACGCCCTGACAAGCCGCGTCACGATCAGACAGCCGATCGAGAGCAGCCGACCGAATGAATTCGGGGCTGAGGGACCTCGGCGAGGCTTCGACAGGCTCAGCCTGCGCCGGCCGGTATCGGGTG
The DNA here is from genome assembly GCA_964580725.1 of uncultured Anaerolineae bacterium. Taxonomy (GTDB): domain Bacteria; phylum Chloroflexota; class Anaerolineae; order SSC4; family Amarolineaceae; genus Amarolinea. Next base: position 8,219 of record CAZOLV010000140.1, read on the forward strand.
GGGCGAATTTCGCCCTCCCACACGCGTCCACGCAGGTGGACGCCCGGCTTCGACAGGCTCAGCCTGCGCCGGCCAGCATCGGGTGGGGCGAATTTCGCCCTCCCACACGCGTCCACGCAGGTGGACGCCCGGCCGCAGGCCCCTCAGGTGCGATTTCAATCGCCCGGCCCAGTCGTTTGGCCTACCGAAACCCCCTCCCCTACTTCCTCCTTCCTCCTTCCTACTTCCTACTTCCTCCTTCCTCCTTCCTCCTTCCTACTTCCTACTTCCTACTTCCTACTTCCTACTTCCTACTTCCTACTTCCTA
>CAZOLV010000141.1:0-8480 GCA_964580725.1 uncultured Anaerolineae bacterium
TTGGCGGTACAGTCTGGCGAGGGAACGCCAAATGAATTTGGCGGTACAGTCTGGCCGCAGGCCCCTCAGGCGCGGTTTCAACCGCCCCGCTCGTGTGCGATTGAAATCGCCTTCGTCCCCAAAACCCTGTGCACCCTTGCTGTCTGGCGCCTTGGCGTTACCTCTTATCCCCCTCTCTGCGCGCCCGTTTCCCCTTCGCATTTTCCTCTCTCGATGTGGTACAATCCCCGCAACCCTTTGTTCGTTCGCCCCCTCCTGACAGGCAGCTTGAAGGGAAACTTGAAAGGAAGCAAGAATCTTGTCTCGCAACGTCTATCTGGAAGACATCGGCCTCGAAGAAGCCATGACCCGTTGGGAGCGCGCCCTGACGGCCGCCGGACTCGATCAGCCCCTCCCCGGTGAATGGACGCCCCTGGCGCAGGCGCTCGGACGTGTCACCGCCGAACCGGTCTGGGCGTTGAATTCGGCGCCGCACTACCACGCAGCCGCGATGGACGGCTACGCCGTGCGCGCCGCCGATACCGTGGGTGCGCTGGAGACGGCGCCGCGACGCCTGACGGTGCCCGATCAGGCGCGGCCCGTGGATACAGGACACGCCATCCCGCCCGGTTTCGACGCCGTGGTGATGATCGAACAGGTGCACGAGATCGAGATCGAGACTGAGACTGGGATGAAGAAAGGCGCCGCGATCGAGATTCTGGCGGCGGCGGCCCCCTGGCAGCATGTGCGTCCCCTCGGCGAAGACATGGTGGCCGGCGAACTGGTGCTACCGGCCAATCATCGCCTGCGGCCGCAGGATGTGGGCGCCGCCGCAGGCTGCGGTCACACCAAATTGCTGGTGCGACGCCGGCCGCGGGTGGCGATTCAACCGACCGGCAGCGAGTTGGTGCAGCCGGGCAGCCAACTCGAACCAGGCGATGTCGTCGAGTACAACTCACTGATGCTGGCCGGCTTGACGCAGGAATGGGGCGGCGAGGCGCTGCGGCTCCCGCCCGTGCCCGATGATGCGGCGCAGATCAAAGCAGCGGTGTTGGCGGCGCTGCACGAAAGCGACCTGGTGGTCATCAACGCCGGCTCCTCGGCCGGCTCGCACGATTTCACAGCCGACGTCCTGCGCGAGATCGGCGAAGTGCAGGTGCACGGCATCGCCATGCGCCCCGGACATCCCGTTATCTTGGGAGTGGCGCAGGGCAAGGCGGTGGCGGGCATCCCCGGCTATCCGGCCAGCGCCCTGATCACCTTCGATCTGTTGATCGAACCGCTCCTGGCGCGCTGGCAGGGGCAGTTACCAACCCCGCGCCCCACCCTGACCGCCGCGCTGACCCGCAAAGTCGTCTCGCCGTTGGGCGAAGACGAGTTCGTACGTGTGACCGTGGGCAAAGTGGGCGACCGGTTCGTCGCCACGCCGATTCAGCGCGGCGCGGGCGTCATCACCTCGTTGGTCAAAGCGGATGGCATCGTGCGAGTTTCACGCTTCAGCGCCGGCCTGCAGCCTGGCGCCACAGCCACCGTGGAATTGCTGCGCGACCCGGCCGCCATTGCCAACACCATCGTCGCCATCGGCAGCCATGATCTGACGCTCGACGTGCTGGCGGATCATCTGCGCCGGCGCTTTCCGCAACTGACCTTCTCCTCTTCCAATGTCGGTTCGTATGGCGGACTGCTGGCGTTGGCGCGCAACGAAGCGCACCTGGCCGGGGCGCATCTGCTGGACGAGGAAACGGGGCAATATAACAGTCGCTACGTGGCCGAATTGTTGCCTGGCCAGGCCATCGTCTTGTTGGGCTTCGTACAGCGCACCCAGGGGCTGATCATCCCGCCGGGCAACCCCAAGCGCATCAACACGCTGGCTGATCTCACGCGTCCCGACGTGGTGTTCATCAACCGCCAGCGCGGCGCCGGCACGCGCGTGCTGCTCGACTACCGGCTGAAGCAGGCAGGCCTCGACCCGCGCCGGATTCAGGGCTATGACCGTCAGGAGTTCACGCACTTGGCCGCGGCCGCGGCGGTCAAGAGCGGCGCTGCCGATTGTACGTTGGGCATTTTGGCGGCGGCGCGGGCGCTTGACCTCGATTTCATTCCGCTGGCCGAGGAACGCTACGACCTGGTGATGCGCCAGGCGGTGTACGAGAGCGAACTGCTGCAGCCCTTGTTGACCGTCATGCGCGACGCGGCGTTTCGTCTGGCCGTCGAACGGTTGGGCGGCTACGGCACGGCCGATCTGGGTAAAGTGCTATCGTAATGACAATTGTTACGTTTCTGTTATAAGTATAGAGTTTTGATTCACTTGTTTGTTGCAAAAATGTCGTCTACAATCGAATAGTGTCCGCGGTTCGATCCCACTGTGGGAGATAGGGGATTGACTAGAGGAGGTTGTTGTGAAGAAGCTCACCCGAACTGTCATGTTGGCGCTGTTGATACTCATCGTTGGAGCCATCGTGCAGCCAGCCCCGCCGGCTGCTGCGACGCCCCCGGCAGGAAGCCCCACCCCCGCGATCCACGTTGTCAAAAAAGGCGAGACGCTGTCAGGCATTGCCAAACGCTATGGCGTGACAGTGCAAGCGATCAGCGCAGCAAACAGACTGCGCAGTTCCAAGATCTATGTTGGCCAAAGGCTGCGCATTCCGGCCAAACCGGTCACGGTCACGCCGGCCCCGCGTAACTTGATTGCGCCCACGGCCACCAACACCCCGCTGCCCTCGATCCTACCAACGGCGCGGCCAAACAACTGACCACCCCTCCGTGGCCTGCGCATGTGTTGCGCTCCATCTCTGCGTCGGGGGATGGAGCGTTTTTTTGTCTGGCGCCGGTTGGCTATGCGTGCAGTGGGCGGTCCAGATGCGTGAGGCGCAGTGGATTCCAGGAAAACCGGCCCGTGTAGGCGGCGGGCTGACTCGCCAGCGTGCGTGTGGCGATTTCGTAGCCTTCGGCGATCAGGGTGTCGGTGTGGCTGAAATCCCACAGGTAGGTGGCGATGTGCGGCTTCAGGTGCAGGTGAAGCACCGGCACGCCTTTGGCCACAGCCAGGGCCAGTTCCATCTGCGTCTCGCGCTCCTGCGTCGTCGTGGTCAGTCTCCACAGAAAGGCCCCCATGCCGCTGGTTTCCGTGGCCGCCCCGTGCAGGTCGGCCAGGTCGAGGGCGATGATGCGCGTAGCGCCGCGGGCAATGGCCGGCTCCAGCGGCAGGTTGCTGACAGCGCCGCCGTCCATCAGGCTGGCGCCCTGCCGGCTGATGGGGAAAACCCAGGGCGGCAGCGCAGCCGACGCCTCGACGGCGTCGAGCACGCGGTCGTCAGGATCGTCGCCATAGATGATCGCCTGGCAATGGTTGAGATCGGCGACGACGACGAACGTCGGCAGTTGCATGACACTGAAGCGCATCTCCGGTTTGAGGCCGTGATCCTGCAAGAAGTTGCGCACGGGATTGTCGCGTCTGCGGGCGGCCGCCTTGTAGATCGCATACATTGTCAACCAGGCGGTGCGCGCCGGCAGTAGATCGGCAGCCGCGGCCTTGCGCCAGAGTCCGTGCAGAGCCTCGATCGTCGCCAGGCTCCAGCCGCGCAGGCCGATGAAAGCGCCGTTGATGGCGCCGACCGATGTGCCCACCAGAAAATCAGGGCAAATGTCGTGCTCGATCAGCGCCCGCAGCGCGCCGACTTGCAGCGCCCCGCGTGCGCCGCCGCCGCCTAAGGCCAGGGCCAGTCTCGGCCGTCGTCGCCAGGGAATGTGCATTGAGAAAAACCTCCTGCTTCTTCGCTCACCGGGAAAAGGTAAAAACCTGACAGGTTTCCGGGGTAAAAACCTGTCAGGTTTCCGAGAAGAATCAATCGAAACCGGGCGCGCCAGGGTAGACGTCAAGCAGCCCGACCGGCTGGCCATTGACGAAGACACGCGTATTCCTCCATGCGCGTACCATCCCAAACAAGCGCCAGAATTTCGCCAGGTCGCTGTGGGTGTAGATGTTACGATAGACGATCTCGCGTTTCTCGTCGAGCAGCTTGACGAAACCGGGATGGCGGCGGGCGGTGTTGACGACGGAGGTGAAGTTGGACGAGGAGGACTCGCCAAATTCGAGCGCCACGTACCAGCCGCGATTGATCCAGGTCTTCGTCCGTTCGCTGGGCTGCGCCGGACGCGCCGTGGAATACAAACCCGCCTGCGCCGCCCGTTCCCCCGACGCCAGCAGATCGCGCAAACGCTGCTGGAAAGCTGAGTCGCGGGTCAGTTCGACCCCCAAGAGAGAAAAGGTCAGTTCGGGGTTGGTCAGCCGGAGGTTGTAAGACTGGCGGGCCGGCCCTTTGGCCGCGATGGCCTGCTCCAGAATGCCGCAATCGGCGCTTTGCAGTGCGGCCTCCAGCGCCATCTCCACGTCCTGCATGTGCGCCGCGGCCCAGGCGTTCCAGCGATGCCCGCACATGCTCGCCAGGCAGATTGCCTGCCTGGCGCCGAGCGATACGCCCATTTCGTATTGCAGCCAGAGCAGCGCGCTGAGATCAATGCCGAGCAGTTCAGCGCGCCTGGCGATCCAGGTGAACTGTTCGGGGCGGCGGTGCAGCCAGGCGCCAATGGCCAGGCAGTGGATGGTCTCTGCGCGCACCATGCCGGCGTGATGGTGTTCTGCCAGCCAACGCAGATCCTGCAGCGCCGTGTCGGCGTGTACATCGTACAGGCTGGCCTCCAGATGCTACAGGTACAAAAGCGCATAGCCGGCAGACAACTCACCGCGGCGCGTTTGCAGCCAGTGTCCAAAGAACCAACGCTGCTCCGGCAACAGCATGGCGAACGTCGTATGAGTCGGCGGCTCGGCGACATTGGTCGCCTGGTGGGCAAGCGTGAGACTTGTCATGCTGATTGTCTGACGGCCCCCGGCTTGACACCAAACGCCGCCCGGCGTATCATGATTCTGTACAGAGCAGAATTTCAGCGCCTGACGCCAGTCGAACGTAGTCGGGCGGGCAGTGATAGGGAGGCAACAATATCTATGTACGTGCGCAATCTCATGAAGTGTCCGGTCATCACGGCGACGAAAGAAACCGGTGCGGGCGCCGCGCTGCAGCTTATGCGTGAGAAGATCATCCGCCGCTTGCCAATTGTGGACGGCGAGGGGCGTTTGGTTGGCATCGTCAACGATCGCTCGCTTCTGCGCTTGCTGGCCGAACCGCGCCGACGTCCAAGCGATCCGATTCCAACCGTGGAGCGTGTCATGTCCAGCCCCGTGGTGACAGTGGCGCCTGACATGCCTCTCGAAGAAGCCGCCTCGACCATGGCCGATCAGCGCGTCGGCGCGCTGTTGGTGGTGGAAAACGAGCGGCCGGTCGGCATCATCACCGACCGTGACCTCTACCGCATCTTCTTCGATCTGCTTGGTGGCCGTGACCCAGGGCTGCGCGTCACACTACGAGCGCCGGCCAACGTGGATATTCTGGCCGATGTCGCCATCGCCATTTCCAACGCCGGCGGCGTCCTGCGCAGCTTTGGCAGCGTCACGCACGAGGACGAGACGCTGATGGTGCTGAAGGTCAAATACCTCGCCGAGGATGAGCTGCGCCTGAGCCTGCGCGACTTCTCAGTGGAAGTCGAGAGCATCCGCCCGGTGCACTGAACGAAACTGAACGAAGCTGAACGAAACGTCACTCGTCCTCGCTCTGCCCTGGCATCTCCACGTGCACCACCTCGCCGTGCAGGTTGATGACGACGTGAAAACCGAGCATTCCAAGCCATGACTTGGCGTCGTTGGGCAGCGCATGGTCGAGCGCCTGATCCATGTTGTTGATCGAGGATTCGATGGCCGCTTTGGTGAACAGATCGTCGCGCCCAAGCATCTGCAAAGCGCTGCGCACCGCCAGATCGCGGTGCGCTTCGATCTGGTTGCGCAGGGTGTGCAGCACCTGCAGATCCACCTGCCGTGTACTGATATGACGCCGGAAGCCGGCGTCCAAGACAACATAGAACGCCTCGTCGCCCACCATCGTCGTTTCGACCGGACGACCCGCCTCGTCCTGCACCAGGCCGGCAAAAAACGCTTGTCCCATCGCTGCTACGCCACCGTTTCAACCGTGTGCGGCGCCGCTGCGGGCGCAGCATCATCCGCCGTCGCCGGCTCTGGCGTCGGAGCCTTGAAAACGACCACGCCGAGCGGCGGCAGGGTCAAGAGCACCGAATGGGGCCGCTTGTCCCACGGAATCGGGTCGGACGGTACGCCGCCGCGATTGCCAACGCCGCTGCCGCCGTAGGGCGTCGCATCGGAGTTCAGCGCCTCGATGTAGAAACCCGGAAATGGCACGCCCACGCGATAGCCGCCGCGCGGCACCGGCGTGAAGTTACAGACCACCACCAGACGATCGTTCGAATCGGCCGCACGCCGCTCGAAGGCAATGATAGATTTGTCCACATCGTGGAAGTTGATCCATTCGAAGCCTTCCCATGAATCATCCTTTTCGTACAGCGCCGGCTCGGCGCGATAGAGGCGATTGAGATCGCCCACGAACTGCTGCAACTGCCTGTGAAAGTCGAACTGTGTCAAGAACCAGTCGAGACTCTGGTCATGATCCCATTCGTGCCATTGACCAAACTCACCGCCCATGAAGAGCAGTTTCTTGCCGGGATGGGTGTACATATAGGAATAAAGCGCACGCAAGTTGGCGAATTTCTGCCAGTCGTCACCCGGCATCTTGCTGATCATCGCCTTCTTCAGGTGCACCACCTCGTCGTGCGAGAAGGGCAAAATGAAATTCTCGCTGAAAGCGTACATGAGCGAGAAGGTGATGCTATTATGATGGAAGCGCCGGAAGATCGCATCGAGCGCCATGTAGTCGAGCATGTCGTGCATCCAGCCCATGTTCCACTTCAGGTCGAAGCCGAGGCCGCCCACGTAGGTGGGGCGCGTCACGAACGGCCAGGAGGTGGACTCCTCGGCCATCGTCAACACATCGGGGAATTCCTTGTGCACCTGCTCGTTGAAGCGTCGAATGAACTCCACCGCTTCCAGATTCTCGCGCCCGCCGTACTGATTGCGCACCCAATCGCCGCCTTCACGGCCATAGTCCAGGTAGAGCATCGAAGCGACCGCATCGACGCGCAACCCATCTATGTGGTACTTGTCCAACCAAAAGAGCGCATTGGAGATGAGGAAGTTGCGCACTTCGTTGCGCCCAAAGTTGAATATCTTGGTGCCCCACTGCGCATGTTCGCCGCGGCGCGGGTCGGCATGTTCGTAAAGGTGCGTACCGTCGAAAAAGCCCAGGCCATGCGCATCGCTGGGAAAGTGCGCCGGCACCCAGTCCAAAATCACGCCGATGCCCTTCTGGTGTAGATGATCTACGAAATACATGAAGTCGGCCGGCGCGCCGAAGCGGCTGGTCGGCGCAAAGTAGCCGCCCACCTGATAGCCCCACGAACCGTCGAAGGGGTGTTCGGAAACCGGCAGCAGTTCGACATGGGTATAGCCGCACTGCTCGACATACTCGGCCAACGCGTGCGCCAGATCACGGTAGTTCAGAAAACCGTTGTCTTGCGGCGAGCGTCGCCAAGAACCGAGATGCACCTCGTAGATCGCCAGCGGCGCACGCAACGAGTTGTGTTGGGGACGCGCCGCCAGCCACTCCTGGTCGCCCCACCCGTAGTGTTCGATGTCGCTGACGATAGAACCGGTGTTGGGCCGCCGCTCGGCAAAGAAGCCGTAGGGGTCGGATTTGTCGGCCATGTACCCCATGAAGCGCGACTTGACCTCGTACTTGTAGACCTCGCCCGGCGACAGACCTGGGATGAAAAGCTCCCACACGCCCACCTCGGAACGCAACTCCATCGGATGGGTGCGGCCGTCCCAGTTGTTGAAGTTGCCCTTGACGCTGACGCGCTCGGCGTTGGGCGCCCAAACCGCAAAGTGCACCCCAGGCACACCGTTGACCTCACGCAGATGGGCGCCGAGTTTCTCATAGGTGCGAAAATGTGTCCCTTCGCCCAACAAATGCAGATCGAATGCCGTCAGATGGCGCGGGAAGGCGTAGGGGTCCTCGATGTCGGTTTCGCTGCCGTCCTTGCCCACCAGATGCAGCCGGTAGCGGAACACCTCTGCCGTATCGGGATAGACCGCCTCGAAAAAGCCGACGTCGTGCACACGGATCATCTCCTGGGCGGGCAGCGACGGCGCATCCAGGGGCGTCACGATGACCCGCGCCTCCAGCGGGCGAAAGGTGCGAATCGCCACGGCCTGGCGCCCGTCCGCCAGTTGCCTGACATGCGGCCCCAGCACATCGAGCGGCGCACCATGATAAGCCAACACGATGGCATCTACCTCGCCGTCCAACACAGTCTTGATTCGATCCATTGTCTGCATCTTTCCCATCTTTCCCATCTTTCCCATCTTTCCCGTTTCTTCCATATTCCTATTTCCTCTCTCCTCTCTCCTATTTCCTCTCTCCTCTCTCCTATTTCCTCTCCCCTCTCTCCTATTTCCTCTCTCCTCTCTCCTATTTCCTCTC
>CAZOLV010000142.1:0-8470 GCA_964580725.1 uncultured Anaerolineae bacterium
AGGGAACGCCAAATGAATTTGGCGGTACAGTCTGGCGAGGGAACGCCAAATGAATTTGGCGGTACAGTCTGGCCGCAGGCCCCTCAGGCGCGGTTTCAACCGCCCCGCTCGTGTGCGATTGAAATCGCCTTCGTCCCCAAAACCCTGTGCACCCTTGCTGTCTGGCGCCTTGGCGTTACCTCTTATCCCCCTCTCTGCGCGCCCGTTTCCCCTTCGCATTTTCCTCTCTCGATGTGGTACAATCCCCGCAACCCTTTGTTCGTTCGCCCCCTCCTGACAGGCAGCTTGAAGGGAAACTTGAAAGGAAGCAAGAATCTTGTCTCGCAACGTCTATCTGGAAGACATCGGCCTCGAAGAAGCCATGACCCGTTGGGAGCGCGCCCTGACGGCCGCCGGACTCGATCAGCCCCTCCCCGGTGAATGGACGCCCCTGGCGCAGGCGCTCGGACGTGTCACCGCCGAACCGGTCTGGGCGTTGAATTCGGCGCCGCACTACCACGCAGCCGCGATGGACGGCTACGCCGTGCGCGCCGCCGATACCGTGGGTGCGCTGGAGACGGCGCCGCGACGCCTGACGGTGCCCGATCAGGCGCGGCCCGTGGATACAGGACACGCCATCCCGCCCGGTTTCGACGCCGTGGTGATGATCGAACAGGTGCACGAGATCGAGATCGAGACTGAGACTGGGATGAAGAAAGGCGCCGCGATCGAGATTCTGGCGGCGGCGGCCCCCTGGCAGCATGTGCGTCCCCTCGGCGAAGACATGGTGGCCGGCGAACTGGTGCTACCGGCCAATCATCGCCTGCGGCCGCAGGATGTGGGCGCCGCCGCAGGCTGCGGTCACACCAAATTGCTGGTGCGACGCCGGCCGCGGGTGGCGATTCAACCGACCGGCAGCGAGTTGGTGCAGCCGGGCAGCCAACTCGAACCAGGCGATGTCGTCGAGTACAACTCACTGATGCTGGCCGGCTTGACGCAGGAATGGGGCGGCGAGGCGCTGCGGCTCCCGCCCGTGCCCGATGATGCGGCGCAGATCAAAGCAGCGGTGTTGGCGGCGCTGCACGAAAGCGACCTGGTGGTCATCAACGCCGGCTCCTCGGCCGGCTCGCACGATTTCACAGCCGACGTCCTGCGCGAGATCGGCGAAGTGCAGGTGCACGGCATCGCCATGCGCCCCGGACATCCCGTTATCTTGGGAGTGGCGCAGGGCAAGGCGGTGGCGGGCATCCCCGGCTATCCGGCCAGCGCCCTGATCACCTTCGATCTGTTGATCGAACCGCTCCTGGCGCGCTGGCAGGGGCAGTTACCAACCCCGCGCCCCACCCTGACCGCCGCGCTGACCCGCAAAGTCGTCTCGCCGTTGGGCGAAGACGAGTTCGTACGTGTGACCGTGGGCAAAGTGGGCGACCGGTTCGTCGCCACGCCGATTCAGCGCGGCGCGGGCGTCATCACCTCGTTGGTCAAAGCGGATGGCATCGTGCGAGTTTCACGCTTCAGCGCCGGCCTGCAGCCTGGCGCCACAGCCACCGTGGAATTGCTGCGCGACCCGGCCGCCATTGCCAACACCATCGTCGCCATCGGCAGCCATGATCTGACGCTCGACGTGCTGGCGGATCATCTGCGCCGGCGCTTTCCGCAACTGACCTTCTCCTCTTCCAATGTCGGTTCGTATGGCGGACTGCTGGCGTTGGCGCGCAACGAAGCGCACCTGGCCGGGGCGCATCTGCTGGACGAGGAAACGGGGCAATATAACAGTCGCTACGTGGCCGAATTGTTGCCTGGCCAGGCCATCGTCTTGTTGGGCTTCGTACAGCGCACCCAGGGGCTGATCATCCCGCCGGGCAACCCCAAGCGCATCAACACGCTGGCTGATCTCACGCGTCCCGACGTGGTGTTCATCAACCGCCAGCGCGGCGCCGGCACGCGCGTGCTGCTCGACTACCGGCTGAAGCAGGCAGGCCTCGACCCGCGCCGGATTCAGGGCTATGACCGTCAGGAGTTCACGCACTTGGCCGCGGCCGCGGCGGTCAAGAGCGGCGCTGCCGATTGTACGTTGGGCATTTTGGCGGCGGCGCGGGCGCTTGACCTCGATTTCATTCCGCTGGCCGAGGAACGCTACGACCTGGTGATGCGCCAGGCGGTGTACGAGAGCGAACTGCTGCAGCCCTTGTTGACCGTCATGCGCGACGCGGCGTTTCGTCTGGCCGTCGAACGGTTGGGCGGCTACGGCACGGCCGATCTGGGTAAAGTGCTATCGTAATGACAATTGTTACGTTTCTGTTATAAGTATAGAGTTTTGATTCACTTGTTTGTTGCAAAAATGTCGTCTACAATCGAATAGTGTCCGCGGTTCGATCCCACTGTGGGAGATAGGGGATTGACTAGAGGAGGTTGTTGTGAAGAAGCTCACCCGAACTGTCATGTTGGCGCTGTTGATACTCATCGTTGGAGCCATCGTGCAGCCAGCCCCGCCGGCTGCTGCGACGCCCCCGGCAGGAAGCCCCACCCCCGCGATCCACGTTGTCAAAAAAGGCGAGACGCTGTCAGGCATTGCCAAACGCTATGGCGTGACAGTGCAAGCGATCAGCGCAGCAAACAGACTGCGCAGTTCCAAGATCTATGTTGGCCAAAGGCTGCGCATTCCGGCCAAACCGGTCACGGTCACGCCGGCCCCGCGTAACTTGATTGCGCCCACGGCCACCAACACCCCGCTGCCCTCGATCCTACCAACGGCGCGGCCAAACAACTGACCACCCCTCCGTGGCCTGCGCATGTGTTGCGCTCCATCTCTGCGTCGGGGGATGGAGCGTTTTTTTGTCTGGCGCCGGTTGGCTATGCGTGCAGTGGGCGGTCCAGATGCGTGAGGCGCAGTGGATTCCAGGAAAACCGGCCCGTGTAGGCGGCGGGCTGACTCGCCAGCGTGCGTGTGGCGATTTCGTAGCCTTCGGCGATCAGGGTGTCGGTGTGGCTGAAATCCCACAGGTAGGTGGCGATGTGCGGCTTCAGGTGCAGGTGAAGCACCGGCACGCCTTTGGCCACAGCCAGGGCCAGTTCCATCTGCGTCTCGCGCTCCTGCGTCGTCGTGGTCAGTCTCCACAGAAAGGCCCCCATGCCGCTGGTTTCCGTGGCCGCCCCGTGCAGGTCGGCCAGGTCGAGGGCGATGATGCGCGTAGCGCCGCGGGCAATGGCCGGCTCCAGCGGCAGGTTGCTGACAGCGCCGCCGTCCATCAGGCTGGCGCCCTGCCGGCTGATGGGGAAAACCCAGGGCGGCAGCGCAGCCGACGCCTCGACGGCGTCGAGCACGCGGTCGTCAGGATCGTCGCCATAGATGATCGCCTGGCAATGGTTGAGATCGGCGACGACGACGAACGTCGGCAGTTGCATGACACTGAAGCGCATCTCCGGTTTGAGGCCGTGATCCTGCAAGAAGTTGCGCACGGGATTGTCGCGTCTGCGGGCGGCCGCCTTGTAGATCGCATACATTGTCAACCAGGCGGTGCGCGCCGGCAGTAGATCGGCAGCCGCGGCCTTGCGCCAGAGTCCGTGCAGAGCCTCGATCGTCGCCAGGCTCCAGCCGCGCAGGCCGATGAAAGCGCCGTTGATGGCGCCGACCGATGTGCCCACCAGAAAATCAGGGCAAATGTCGTGCTCGATCAGCGCCCGCAGCGCGCCGACTTGCAGCGCCCCGCGTGCGCCGCCGCCGCCTAAGGCCAGGGCCAGTCTCGGCCGTCGTCGCCAGGGAATGTGCATTGAGAAAAACCTCCTGCTTCTTCGCTCACCGGGAAAAGGTAAAAACCTGACAGGTTTCCGGGGTAAAAACCTGTCAGGTTTCCGAGAAGAATCAATCGAAACCGGGCGCGCCAGGGTAGACGTCAAGCAGCCCGACCGGCTGGCCATTGACGAAGACACGCGTATTCCTCCATGCGCGTACCATCCCAAACAAGCGCCAGAATTTCGCCAGGTCGCTGTGGGTGTAGATGTTACGATAGACGATCTCGCGTTTCTCGTCGAGCAGCTTGACGAAACCGGGATGGCGGCGGGCGGTGTTGACGACGGAGGTGAAGTTGGACGAGGAGGACTCGCCAAATTCGAGCGCCACGTACCAGCCGCGATTGATCCAGGTCTTCGTCCGTTCGCTGGGCTGCGCCGGACGCGCCGTGGAATACAAACCCGCCTGCGCCGCCCGTTCCCCCGACGCCAGCAGATCGCGCAAACGCTGCTGGAAAGCTGAGTCGCGGGTCAGTTCGACCCCCAAGAGAGAAAAGGTCAGTTCGGGGTTGGTCAGCCGGAGGTTGTAAGACTGGCGGGCCGGCCCTTTGGCCGCGATGGCCTGCTCCAGAATGCCGCAATCGGCGCTTTGCAGTGCGGCCTCCAGCGCCATCTCCACGTCCTGCATGTGCGCCGCGGCCCAGGCGTTCCAGCGATGCCCGCACATGCTCGCCAGGCAGATTGCCTGCCTGGCGCCGAGCGATACGCCCATTTCGTATTGCAGCCAGAGCAGCGCGCTGAGATCAATGCCGAGCAGTTCAGCGCGCCTGGCGATCCAGGTGAACTGTTCGGGGCGGCGGTGCAGCCAGGCGCCAATGGCCAGGCAGTGGATGGTCTCTGCGCGCACCATGCCGGCGTGATGGTGTTCTGCCAGCCAACGCAGATCCTGCAGCGCCGTGTCGGCGTGTACATCGTACAGGCTGGCCTCCAGATGCTACAGGTACAAAAGCGCATAGCCGGCAGACAACTCACCGCGGCGCGTTTGCAGCCAGTGTCCAAAGAACCAACGCTGCTCCGGCAACAGCATGGCGAACGTCGTATGAGTCGGCGGCTCGGCGACATTGGTCGCCTGGTGGGCAAGCGTGAGACTTGTCATGCTGATTGTCTGACGGCCCCCGGCTTGACACCAAACGCCGCCCGGCGTATCATGATTCTGTACAGAGCAGAATTTCAGCGCCTGACGCCAGTCGAACGTAGTCGGGCGGGCAGTGATAGGGAGGCAACAATATCTATGTACGTGCGCAATCTCATGAAGTGTCCGGTCATCACGGCGACGAAAGAAACCGGTGCGGGCGCCGCGCTGCAGCTTATGCGTGAGAAGATCATCCGCCGCTTGCCAATTGTGGACGGCGAGGGGCGTTTGGTTGGCATCGTCAACGATCGCTCGCTTCTGCGCTTGCTGGCCGAACCGCGCCGACGTCCAAGCGATCCGATTCCAACCGTGGAGCGTGTCATGTCCAGCCCCGTGGTGACAGTGGCGCCTGACATGCCTCTCGAAGAAGCCGCCTCGACCATGGCCGATCAGCGCGTCGGCGCGCTGTTGGTGGTGGAAAACGAGCGGCCGGTCGGCATCATCACCGACCGTGACCTCTACCGCATCTTCTTCGATCTGCTTGGTGGCCGTGACCCAGGGCTGCGCGTCACACTACGAGCGCCGGCCAACGTGGATATTCTGGCCGATGTCGCCATCGCCATTTCCAACGCCGGCGGCGTCCTGCGCAGCTTTGGCAGCGTCACGCACGAGGACGAGACGCTGATGGTGCTGAAGGTCAAATACCTCGCCGAGGATGAGCTGCGCCTGAGCCTGCGCGACTTCTCAGTGGAAGTCGAGAGCATCCGCCCGGTGCACTGAACGAAACTGAACGAAGCTGAACGAAACGTCACTCGTCCTCGCTCTGCCCTGGCATCTCCACGTGCACCACCTCGCCGTGCAGGTTGATGACGACGTGAAAACCGAGCATTCCAAGCCATGACTTGGCGTCGTTGGGCAGCGCATGGTCGAGCGCCTGATCCATGTTGTTGATCGAGGATTCGATGGCCGCTTTGGTGAACAGATCGTCGCGCCCAAGCATCTGCAAAGCGCTGCGCACCGCCAGATCGCGGTGCGCTTCGATCTGGTTGCGCAGGGTGTGCAGCACCTGCAGATCCACCTGCCGTGTACTGATATGACGCCGGAAGCCGGCGTCCAAGACAACATAGAACGCCTCGTCGCCCACCATCGTCGTTTCGACCGGACGACCCGCCTCGTCCTGCACCAGGCCGGCAAAAAACGCTTGTCCCATCGCTGCTACGCCACCGTTTCAACCGTGTGCGGCGCCGCTGCGGGCGCAGCATCATCCGCCGTCGCCGGCTCTGGCGTCGGAGCCTTGAAAACGACCACGCCGAGCGGCGGCAGGGTCAAGAGCACCGAATGGGGCCGCTTGTCCCACGGAATCGGGTCGGACGGTACGCCGCCGCGATTGCCAACGCCGCTGCCGCCGTAGGGCGTCGCATCGGAGTTCAGCGCCTCGATGTAGAAACCCGGAAATGGCACGCCCACGCGATAGCCGCCGCGCGGCACCGGCGTGAAGTTACAGACCACCACCAGACGATCGTTCGAATCGGCCGCACGCCGCTCGAAGGCAATGATAGATTTGTCCACATCGTGGAAGTTGATCCATTCGAAGCCTTCCCATGAATCATCCTTTTCGTACAGCGCCGGCTCGGCGCGATAGAGGCGATTGAGATCGCCCACGAACTGCTGCAACTGCCTGTGAAAGTCGAACTGTGTCAAGAACCAGTCGAGACTCTGGTCATGATCCCATTCGTGCCATTGACCAAACTCACCGCCCATGAAGAGCAGTTTCTTGCCGGGATGGGTGTACATATAGGAATAAAGCGCACGCAAGTTGGCGAATTTCTGCCAGTCGTCACCCGGCATCTTGCTGATCATCGCCTTCTTCAGGTGCACCACCTCGTCGTGCGAGAAGGGCAAAATGAAATTCTCGCTGAAAGCGTACATGAGCGAGAAGGTGATGCTATTATGATGGAAGCGCCGGAAGATCGCATCGAGCGCCATGTAGTCGAGCATGTCGTGCATCCAGCCCATGTTCCACTTCAGGTCGAAGCCGAGGCCGCCCACGTAGGTGGGGCGCGTCACGAACGGCCAGGAGGTGGACTCCTCGGCCATCGTCAACACATCGGGGAATTCCTTGTGCACCTGCTCGTTGAAGCGTCGAATGAACTCCACCGCTTCCAGATTCTCGCGCCCGCCGTACTGATTGCGCACCCAATCGCCGCCTTCACGGCCATAGTCCAGGTAGAGCATCGAAGCGACCGCATCGACGCGCAACCCATCTATGTGGTACTTGTCCAACCAAAAGAGCGCATTGGAGATGAGGAAGTTGCGCACTTCGTTGCGCCCAAAGTTGAATATCTTGGTGCCCCACTGCGCATGTTCGCCGCGGCGCGGGTCGGCATGTTCGTAAAGGTGCGTACCGTCGAAAAAGCCCAGGCCATGCGCATCGCTGGGAAAGTGCGCCGGCACCCAGTCCAAAATCACGCCGATGCCCTTCTGGTGTAGATGATCTACGAAATACATGAAGTCGGCCGGCGCGCCGAAGCGGCTGGTCGGCGCAAAGTAGCCGCCCACCTGATAGCCCCACGAACCGTCGAAGGGGTGTTCGGAAACCGGCAGCAGTTCGACATGGGTATAGCCGCACTGCTCGACATACTCGGCCAACGCGTGCGCCAGATCACGGTAGTTCAGAAAACCGTTGTCTTGCGGCGAGCGTCGCCAAGAACCGAGATGCACCTCGTAGATCGCCAGCGGCGCACGCAACGAGTTGTGTTGGGGACGCGCCGCCAGCCACTCCTGGTCGCCCCACCCGTAGTGTTCGATGTCGCTGACGATAGAACCGGTGTTGGGCCGCCGCTCGGCAAAGAAGCCGTAGGGGTCGGATTTGTCGGCCATGTACCCCATGAAGCGCGACTTGACCTCGTACTTGTAGACCTCGCCCGGCGACAGACCTGGGATGAAAAGCTCCCACACGCCCACCTCGGAACGCAACTCCATCGGATGGGTGCGGCCGTCCCAGTTGTTGAAGTTGCCCTTGACGCTGACGCGCTCGGCGTTGGGCGCCCAAACCGCAAAGTGCACCCCAGGCACACCGTTGACCTCACGCAGATGGGCGCCGAGTTTCTCATAGGTGCGAAAATGTGTCCCTTCGCCCAACAAATGCAGATCGAATGCCGTCAGATGGCGCGGGAAGGCGTAGGGGTCCTCGATGTCGGTTTCGCTGCCGTCCTTGCCCACCAGATGCAGCCGGTAGCGGAACACCTCTGCCGTATCGGGATAGACCGCCTCGAAAAAGCCGACGTCGTGCACACGGATCATCTCCTGGGCGGGCAGCGACGGCGCATCCAGGGGCGTCACGATGACCCGCGCCTCCAGCGGGCGAAAGGTGCGAATCGCCACGGCCTGGCGCCCGTCCGCCAGTTGCCTGACATGCGGCCCCAGCACATCGAGCGGCGCACCATGATAAGCCAACACGATGGCATCTACCTCGCCGTCCAACACAGTCTTGATTCGATCCATTGTCTGCATCTTTCCCATCTTTCCCATCTTTCCCATCTTTCCCGTTTCTTCCATATTCCTATTTCCTCTCTCCTCTCTCCTATTTCCTCTCTCCTCTCTCCTATTTCCTCTCCCCTCTCTCCTATT
>CAZOLV010000143.1:0-4637 GCA_964580725.1 uncultured Anaerolineae bacterium
ATCTTCAACGACGAGGCGCTGCGCCGGGCGGGCGAGGACATCTTCGGCCGGATCATCGAGTACTTTCTGCTCAAGTTTGCGATGGCGCGGGCACAGGATGAAGGGGAGTTCTTCACGCCGCCGGCCTTGACGCAGCTCATCACGTATGTGATCGAGCCGGATCACGGCATTCTGTGGGACCCGGCGTTCGGGTCGGGCGGCATGTTCGTGCAAGCAGCCCACTTCGTGGAGCGGGCGGGCCGGACGCCGCAGGAGGCGATCACCTTCTACGGCCAGGAGAAATCCACCACCAACCTGCGCATCGGCCTGATGAACATGGCGGTGCACAACCTGGAAGGCCAGCTCGTCGAGGCGAACACCTTTTACGAAGACCATCACGCCATGGTCGGCCGCGCCGATTTCGTGATGGCCAATCCGCCCTTCAACGTGGACGGCGTGGATGAGAAGGTCAAGGAGGACAGCGGCCGCCTGCCGTTCGGCATCCCCGGCGTCAACAAAGAGCGGAAGATCAGCAACGCCAACTACCTCTGGATCTCCTACTTCTACAGCGCACTGAACGAGACCGGCCGCGCAGGGTTCGTGATGTCGTCGCAGGCGTCCAGCGCGGGCCAGGGTGAGCGCGAGGTGCGGCGCAAGATCGTGCAGACCGGCCACGTGGACGCGCTGATCGCGATCCGCTCGAACTTCTTCTACACCCGCACCGTGCCGTGTGAGCTGTGGTTCTTTGACCGGGGCAAGCCCGCCGCGCGCCGCGACAAGGTGCTGATGCTGGACGCGCGCGGCGTCTTCCGCAAGGTGACGCGGGTGGTCTACGACTTCTCGCCGGAGCAGTTGCAGAACCTGGCCGCGATCGTCTGGCTCTACCGCGGGGAGACGGCGCGCTTCACGGCGCTGGTGGCCGACTACCTGGCGCGGGGCCTGACGGAAGCGCGCGGCAGCGCCGAGGTCGTAGCCGCGTACCGGGACGCGCTGGCCGGCCTGCGGGCCAGGATGGCACCGTTCCTGGACGCGCAGGCCGGGGCCGAGGGCTTGCAGGCGGGGCGCCGTGAGCTGGCCGAGGCGGAGGCCGCGGCCGCGCAGGAGACCGATGCACTGGCGGACGTGATTCGGGGATTCGAAGCAACCTGGCCGGAGCTGCCGGCCGACAACACGACCCAGCACCGCGCCGCAGCCGATCTGGCCACAGTCATGGAGACCAGCCGGGCGCTGATCCGGGCGGTGGAGCACACGACCAAGACCGCCCAACGCCTGGCGGAGCAGTGCGAGCGGGAGTTCGATGCGCGCAAGGCCGAGACGTGGGAGAACGCGGCGATCAACCGGCTGCGCAAGGGGCTGACGGAGGCGAGCGAGGCCGCGGCCGCGCAACTGCGGCTCGTCGGCTACTTCGCCCGCCAGGTCGCGTGGCTGCACGAGCGCTTCCCCGACGCCGCGCTGCGGGACGTCGAAGGGCTGGTCAAGGTCGTGACGCTGGCGGAGATCGAGGCGCAAGACTGGAGCCTGACCCCGGGCCGGTATGTGGGTGTGGCTGCGGTGGAGGACGAGGAGGGATTCGATTTCGAGCAGGCGCTGCGGGAGATCCACGCGGAGCTGGCAGGGCTGAACGCGGAGGCGGCGGAGTTGGCAGCGGTGATCCAGCAGAATTTGGAGGACCTCAGCTCATGACAGGCGATGCACCATTGACGTTGTCGGATGTGTGCCTTCTAGTTGAGGACTGCCTGCATGCAACCGCACCGACTGCGACGCGGGGATATCCGTTGATTCGCACTCCGAACATTGGAAAGGGACGGCTACTGCTCGATGATGCCTTTCGTGTTTCCGAACAAACATACGAGATTTGGACTCGAAGGGTAACTCCACAGAACAGCGATTTGGTACTGGCACGAGAAGCCCCTGCGGGTAACGTTGCCATAATCAAGGGTGATACACGTGTTTGTCTTGGACAGAGAACTGTCTTGCTGCGGCCGAATCCTGAGGCAGTCGATCCAGATTTCCTATGCTACTTCCTGCTTGCACCGAGGCAGCAGTCTATGCTTCTATCTACTGCTACAGGTGCGACAGCTCAACATGTTAACATGGTGGATATTCGCCGTCTGTCACTTCATAATCTGCCGCCTCTGACAATGCAGTCAAGAATTGGCTCCATCCTCTCCGCCTACGACGACCTGATCGAGAACAACCGGCGCCGCATCCAGCTCCTGGAGCAGGCGGCGCGGCTGATCTACCAGGAGTGGTTCGTGCGGCTGCGCTTCCCGGGGCACGAGCGCGTGCGGGTGGTGGATGGTGTGCCGGAGGGGTGGGAGCGACGTTCGCTAGGAGATCTGTGCAGAAGTTTCGAGGATGGCGATTGGGTCGAAAGCAAAGACCAGGGTGGTGAAGATTACAGGCTGCTTCAAGTATCGAACGTCGGCATAAACCAGTTTATCGAGACAGGAAACTTTCGTTACATCAGTGAAGAGACGTTTCGGCACCTAAAGTGTCGGCAAGTCCTCCCAGGTGACATTCTAATATCACGTATGCCGAGACCCGTAGGGAGAGCATGGCTGGTAACTCCCATGCCCTGGCGAATGATAACCGCAGTCGATGTCGCGATTGCAGGGGTTGACGTTGAACAGGTCTCCCCCCTATTGGTGCTCTACTACCTCAACTCGCCTTTCAATTTCCAGCAGTGCGAGACACACATCACGGGCGCTACTCGCCCGCGAGTCACCAGATCGATTCTGAGATCACTTGTTCTCCTGGTTCCTTCAAGGAAACTTCAGCGTATCTTTGATCAGCAGGTCGAGCCGATCCAGAATCAGATGGTCAAACTCAGACAAATGAATGACAGATTACGCCAGGCCCGCGACCTGCTGCTGCCCAGGCTCATGAGCGGGGAGATCGTAGTATGAGCATGACCACCAAACTTTATTGCTACGTGGATGAAAGCGGACAAGACACCCAGGGCCGCTTATTCCTGGTTGCGGTGGTAGTCACTGGCGAAGAGCGGGAGCAGTTACGAGGGCTTTGCGAGGAATTGGAGGATCGATCAGGAAAGGGAAGCCGAAAGTGGTCGAAAACCTCTGCCGTCCGGCGGATCGCCTATGCGCAGGGCATCGTAGATCAACGCCTATTCGTGGGCAAGCTCCACTATGCGGTCTTCGAAGGGATGGCTGATTATCTGACCGCGACAGTGCAGGCAATCGCCGAAACGCTGGAGACCGGGGCGATCGGAGACTACGACGCCACGGTGTTCATTGATGGGTTGAGCAGGTCGTTGGAGCGCGCAGTTGGTCTGAGCCTGCGACGCTCCGGGTCTCACGTGAAAAAGGTGCGGGGACTGGACGAGGAAAACGATGCCTTGATGCGCCTGGCGGATGCTGTCTGCGGTCTCGTACGCGGAGCGCTGGAAGGAGAACCGGCGCTGATGGCGCTTGGTCAGCGCGGCATGGCGGCGGGCATCCTGCGTGACGTATCTCGAAAATGAAAATGCCCCCGTGGTTAGGGGGCACAGCCTAGCCCCAAGAAGGGCACCCGCCGTAAGGGCAGTATTTGGCTGAACTTGGCCCTATTCTACGCCCTTTGGGCTGATCTGTCAAGCAACAAAAAGACCGAATTCTGATGAGCGGAGAGATCGTGACATGAGCGGCCCCATGACCGAGGATCGCCTGGTGCAGGTCACCACCGCCGACTACTTCCGCGACGTCCTCGGCTGGGACTCGATCTACGCGTACAATGACGAAGTGCTCGGCGCCGACGGCACCCTGGGCCGGCGCAGCGAGGGCGAGGCGGTGCTGACCCGCGAGCTGCGCGCCGCGCTGGAGAAACTCAATCCCGGCCTGCCTGCCGACGCGTACGATCAGGCGGTGCGCCTCATCGTCGAGACCAGCGCGGTCAAGTCGCTGGTCCAGATCAACCGCGAGAAGTACGACTACTACCGGAACGGCGTGCCGGTGGCCGTGAAGCGGCCGGATGGCTCGACACAGGACTTGCGGTTGCGCGTCTTCGACTTCGGGGAGCCGACCAACAACCGCTTCCTGGTCGTGCGCGAGCTGTGGGTCGCGGGCTACCCCTACCGCCGCCGGCCCGACATCCTGGGCTTCGTCAACGGCATCCCGCTCCTCTTCATCGAGCTGAAGAACGTCCATAAGGACATCCGCCACGCCTACGACAAGAACCTGGCCGACTACCGCGATACTATCCCCCATCTATTCGATCACAACGCGTTCATCCTGCTGAGCAACGGCCAGCGCGCCAAAGTCGGCACCATCACCAGCCAGTACGGGCACTTCCACGAGTGGAAACGCCTGGCCGAAGACCAGCAGGGCGTCGTGGACCTCGAAACCGCGCTCCGGGGGCTGTGCAGCAAAGCCAACTTCATGGACCTCTTCGAGAACTTCCTGCTGTTCGACGAGAGCAGCGGCAAGGTCGTGAAGATCATGGCGCGCAACCACCAGTTCCTGGGCGTCAACCGGGCGGTGGACGCGGTGCGGAACCGGGAGAGCCTGGCCGGCAAGCTGGGCGTCTTCTGGCACACCCAGGGCAGCGGCAAATCGTACTCAATGGTCTTCTTCTCGGAGAAGGTGCGGCGCAAGCTGACCGGCAACTTCACCTTCCTGGTCGTCACCGACCGCGAGGACCTGGAGAAGCAGATCTACAAC
>CAZOLV010000143.1:4737-8440 GCA_964580725.1 uncultured Anaerolineae bacterium
CAGCGCGCGGTGGATGACCAGGCCACGGTGCCGCTTTACTACGACAACCGCGGGGACAAGCTCGGCCTGGCTAAGCCCGACCTCAACCAGCGCATCGCCGAGGTGCTGGAGCAGACCGACCTTGACCCCGACCAGGAGCGCAAGGTGCGCCGGCTGTTGGGCCAGAACTATCGCGTCTTCACGGGCAAGCAGCGGCTCGACCGCCTGGCGCACGATTTCGTGTGGCACTACACCGCCCAGTGGGAGGCCGGCAAGGCGATGCTGGTGTGCCTGGACAAGGTCACGTGCGTCCGGATGTACGACCTGGTGCAACACCACTGGGCACGGCGCGTCAAAGAGGCGGAAAAGGCGGTCAGGGCCGCACCGGACGACCAGGAGCAGGTGTATCGGGAGCGGCAACTGAAGTGGCTGCGTGAGACCGAGATCGCGGTCGTCATCAGCGAGGAGCAGAACGAGGTCGCCCTGTTCCGCGAGTACGGCCTGGACATCGTACCGCACCGGGCCAAGATCAAGACCGGCTACGAGACCGCGGACGGTAAACGGCTCGACATTGACCTGGCGTTCAAGGACCCCGACCATCCATTCCGGGTCGCGATCGTCTGCGCCATGTGGCTGACCGGTTTCGACGTGCCCAGCCTGGCCAACCTCTACCTGGACAAGCCGCTCAAGGCTCACACCCTGATGCAGGCCATCGCCCGCGCCAACCGGGTCTACGAGGGCAAGGACAACGGCCTGATCGTGGACTACTGCGGCGTCCTGGCCGCGTTGCGCGAGGCGCTGGCGACCTTCGCCATCCGGCCCGACGCCGGCAGCGGCGAGGGTGCGGTGGATCCCGTGCGGCCGCCTGAACGCCTGGTCGCCGCGCTGAATGAGGCGCTCGGCGAGGTGCGAGCGTTCCTGGCTGATCGCGGCTTCGACCTGGATGCGATCATCCGCACGGAGGGCTTCGCCCGCATTGCAGCCATCGAGCAAGCCAAAGAAGCGATCAACGAGAACGACGAGAGCCGCAAGCGCTTCGAGCTGCTGGCCGAGGCCGTGACCCGCAAGTATCGCGCCTGCATCAACCTGCCCGAGCTGCCCCGCTACCGCCTGGCCGAAGCGGCAGTGGACATCGTCTACAAGGCGCTGCAGGAGGACGTGCTCGACCCCGATGTCGCGCCCATCATGGCGAAGCTGCAGCCGGTCATTGATGCTGCCGTGGCCCCTGCGACCGCGGGCGAGATCTACGCGATCGAGTCCGCAGGCCGACAGGTTCGGGAGGCGCAAGATGACGCAGCCGGTCCCTACGACATTAGCAAGATTGATTTCGAGCGCCTGCGGCGGGAGTTCGCCAAACGCGCCAACAAGCGGACCGAGGTCCAAACGCTCAAGACGGCGATTGACCGCCGGGTCCAGCAGATGATCGCTCAGAACCCCGGCCGGACCGACTATCAGCAGCGGTTCCAGGAGATCATTGATGCCTACAACCGCGAGAAGGATCGGCCCACCATCGAGGCCACCTTTGAAGCGTTGCTCCGCTTCCTGGCCGACCTGGACGATGAAGCGCGCCGCGGGGTGCGCGAGGGGCTGAGCGAAGAGCACCTGGCCGTGTTCGACATGCTGGTGGAGGGCAAAGAACTGACCAGGGCCGAGCGCGAGCGCGTCAAGCAGGTGGCGCGCTCGCTGCTGGACGCGCTCAAAGCCGAAAAGCTGCGCATCGAGCGGTGGGCCGAGAAGGAAGCCACCAAGGCTGAGGTCAAGACCTTCATCAACGAGTGGCTCTGGAGCGACCAGCGCGGCCTGCCGCTCAGCTACACCCAGCCGGAGGTTGCCGCCCGGGCCGAGCGCGTGTTCACGTTCGTGTTCGCGCAGTATGGCGGGCAGCGGGTGGCAATGGGGATGTGAGGCGGAGCCGCCTGGCGTTGCCCCTGAATGTGGTATACTTCGGACAGTGAGGTGGACCATGACCGACAAGATAACCGAGCAAGCCATCCAGATGATGGTGGATCGCCTGATGGCGCGTTTCGATCCCGACCAGATCATCCTGTTCGGCTCGCAGGCGCGCGCCTTGACTTACTTTGCCGACGCCGAAACCGCCCCCATGCCGCAGATGATCCGACGCGTCTCCTGGCCGACCGTCAAGCGATTCCTGGAGCAGCAGCCCCTGACGGCCGGTCGCAAGCGCCTCGACGACCTTTGGTCCGCATAAAAAGTACATACTGATATGTGGTGAGCACCCATGCCTTCAGAATCCAACCAGTCCCCAACCCCTGGCCCTCAATCCGCTCGCCTGTGGGGCGGACGTTTCGATGCCGCGCCGGACGCCCTGATGGAGCAGTTCAACGCCTCGCTGCCCTTCGATCAGGCCCTGTGGACGGCCGATATTCGCGGCAGTCAAGCCTATGCGCGGGCGCTGACACGCAGCGGCCTCATCAGCCTGAAGGAACGCGATCAACTGCTGGATGGACTCGATGCCGTAGCCAACGAGTGGGCGCAGGGCATCTTCGTCGTGCGGCCCGGCGATGAGGACATCCATACGGCGGTGGAACGCCGCCTGGGCGAGTTGATCGGCAGCACGGCCGGCAAGCTGCACACCGGCCGCAGTCGCAACGATCAGGTGGCGACCGATGTCCGTTTGTGGCTGCGCGATCAGATTGACCAACTGGAAGCGGCGCTGGGTGATCTGCAATGGGCGGCGGTGCGCCTGGCCGAAATGCACCTCGCTGCGCTGCTGCCCGGCGCAACGCACCTACAGCCGGCGCAGCCGATTCGCTTCAGCCACTGGCTGCTCAGCTTCTTCTGGATGTGGGAACGTGATCGCCAACGCCTGGCGGAAATCCGGCCGCGCGTGAACGTCTGCCCGCTGGGCAGCGGTGCATTGGCAGGCACGCCATTCGGGATTGACCGAGCGGCCCTGGCGGCCGATCTGGGCTTCGATGCGGTCAGCCCCAATTCCCTGGATGCGGTCAGCGATCGCGATTTCGTCGTTGAGTTCCTGGCCTGGGCAGCCCTGCTCGGCGTGCACTTGAGCCGCCTGGCGGAGGACCTGATCCTGTGGTCGAATCCGCAGTTCGGTTTCGTGCGTCTGTCTGATGCCTACAGCACCGGCTCCAGCCTGATGCCGCAAAAGCGCAACCCCGACGCCATGGAACTGGTGCGCGGCAAGAGCGGGCGGTTGTTGGGCAACCTGGTGCGCCTGCTGACGACGCTCAAGGGGCTGCCTTCGACGTATAACAAAGACTTGCAGGAAGACAAAGAGCCGCTGTTCGACACGGTGACGACGCTCGCACTGGCGCTGCCGGTCGTGACGGGGGTGTTGCAGACGTTGGAGATCAACGCGGAGCGGATGCGGGCGGCGCTGACAAGTGACATGCTGGCGACCGACCTGGCCGATTATCTGGTGCGCAAGGGGACGCCGTTCCGCCAGGCGCATCACCTGGTGGGACAGGCGGTGCGTCGAGCCGAGGCGCAGGGCCTGACGCTCAGCACTCTGCCCCTGGCAGATCTGCAAGCCATCACCCCCGATTTCGAAGAGGATGTCGCGACGGTGTGGGACTTCGAGCGGTCTGTCGAGCAGCGCGCGGCCCCCGGCGGCACGGCGCGCGCGGCGGTGAAAGAACAACTGCGTTTGGCCCGGCATCTCCTGCAGGGGAGCCAGGCATAGAGCAGGCCGTTCGTCGTGCGCACTTCAGTGCGCCGTTCGTAGTGCGCACTTCAGTGCGCC
>CAZOLV010000144.1:0-8346 GCA_964580725.1 uncultured Anaerolineae bacterium
CAGATAAATACCGCTACTAAATTCATGTCCCCTGATCCCAACTTCGATCTGATCTTCGCCTCCGCTGCGCCACTGTCATCGCTGCCTGCCAATGAAATCGAAGCCCTGAAAAGTCTCTATGAGAACACACAAGGAGACTCCTGGTTCGAACGGACGGGCTGGATGAGCAATGGCTCGCCTTGCAGTTGGTATGGTATTGTCTGCGACGGTGGCCACGTGGTGGAGGTCTACCTCTCCAGTAACGGGCTGGTTGGTGACATCCCACCAACGATGGGACAGATGGAGAGTTTGTGCTACCTCGATCTGGCGGGAAACAAACTGGAGTATCCGCCGGAAGGCTTGGGCGATTTGGTTGAGATCGCCCCGCTCGTGTTTGCGTCACCCAATCGTTCTGCAGTTGACTGGAGCAAAGACACGGCGGTCTTGGTCAGCGCCCAGGTTCAATCCACCCCCTCAGCGCAGATCACTCTCACATGGCCGCTCGATCCCAATGCGATCGGCTACCGGATTTATCGCAAGTCAAAGAGTGACACAACCTGGGGCACGCCGGTGGCTACACCAGGAGCAACAGCAGTTGCCTATGTAGAAACCACGGTCAATGGCGCGGCCAGGGAATACCGCATCGAGAAAGACGTGGTCGTGCCGCATCCGACAGGAACGCCAGAGCCCTATACGGCCTACGGTTACATTTACGCCGGAGTCGAGGTCCCGCCGACTTTACAGCGCGGCAAGGTCATCTTGATCGTGGATAGCAATCTCACGACCGCCTTGTGGCAGGAATTGGCGCGCTTGAAACAGGACCTGATAGGTGATGGCTGGATTGTGTTGCGACATGATGTGGCACAAACAGCCACCATCCTGAGTATCAAAAGCCTGATTCAGGCCGATTACCTTGCAGACCCAACGCAGGTTCGAGCCTTGCTGCTATTCGGGCATATTCCTGTACCCTATGCCGGCAACCTGGTGCCCGATGGGCATGTACCGGACCATCGCGGGGCCTGGCCGGCTGACGTCTTCTATGGCGACATGAACGATGTTGCCGTGGGGTGTCAGGCCACGGAGATCTGGACCGATTGCATCGTCAACACTGACAACAATGTCCCTCCGCCCAGCGAAAGAAACCGCAACATCCCCGGCGATGGTCGTTTCGATCCGTCGCCGTCGAATCATGAACGGATTCCATCGGACGTGGAACTAGAGATCGGGCGGATTGATCTTTATTTCCTGAATGCATTCGCAGCCACGGAAACGGAGCTGTTGCGCCACTACCTGAACAAAGATCATGCGTTTCGCTACAAGACCATGACGATTTTACAGGATCCGGACATACAGCGAGGGTTCGTTGCAAACACCTTCGGCACGGCTACCAAAGCCTACGATTTTGCAGCCAGTGGCTGGCGCAATTTTGCGCCGTTCTTCGGCCCTGATCACATCACAGTTGCCGATCCCGATCTCTATCGCAATTACCGTTGGGATCAGCTCGTAGAAGGCACCTACCCGCCCTTTGGCAGCCAGGGGCATCTGTGGGCTTATGGCAGCGGATTGGGGACCGGTTCCTCGGCATACAAGATTTTCAGCACCAGACGATTTGCCGATTACCCAAGAGTCAAGGCTGTTTTCACCATGCTCTATGGCAGCTACTTTGGCGATTGGGATCAGTTCAATGACTTCTTGCGCGCCCCTCTTGGCTCTGACTATATACTCACCAGTAGTTGGTCAGGGCGGCCGCACTGGTTCTTCCATCATATGGCGCTGGGGGAGACAATTGGGTACAGTACGCGGCTTACTCAGAACAACCAGGGTGTATACCGATCGGAGCCGGATCCGGCCGCACCCGATCTTTATCAACGAAACGTTCACATTGCCTTGATGGGCGACCCTACGTTACGGATGCATGTATCTGCTCCTCCTAGTAATATACAGGCAGAGGTCATCCCAATCAGTTCGACCTTCCAGGTCCGACTGACCTGGAACGCCTCGCCCGATGCCAGTTTGGGATATATCGTCGAGCGAATTGATGACGTGGATCCTCTCGAATGCCCATCGGCCGGTTTCGTCCCCCTCCACAATGGTTACATCAGCGGTACAACTTTTCTGGACGAGCACCCATTCCTGGTGAACCCCTGGCCCGGCCCCAGCATGTATCGAGTGCGAGCGGTGCAGTTGATCACGTCTGGCAGTGGCAGTTATCATAATACCAGTCAGGGCGTTTTCGTCACGGTTGGACACACAGGGTTTCCGCCGTGTTGATTTTGCTATTCCGCTCCCGCCTGCGCTTATCGAGCAATCGAATCAAGCACCATCGAGAGGTCATGGAGGCCGATGATGACAGATACAAACAACACCGATCAAGGGCGATTCGCGATCAAGATAATTGCGGTCGCCATTTCGTTCCTGGCAGT
This sequence comes from uncultured Anaerolineae bacterium, assembly GCA_964580725.1. GTDB lineage: Bacteria > Chloroflexota > Anaerolineae > SSC4 > Amarolineaceae > Amarolinea. Next base: position 2,403 of record CAZOLV010000144.1, read on the forward strand.
GCTCCTGGTCACGGTAGGGCTTGCCCACGCGGGTGATGCATTTTCTGAGACAACACCACACGATTTCTCGTGCGCGGAGGTGACGCAGATCCCGCAAGAGGATTGCGCCGCGCTGGTTGCTTTGTACAACAGCACCAACGGAGCGCAGTGGGGAGCTGCTTTGGGCTGGCTGCAGACCAACACGCCTTGCACCTGGGGTGGAATCACCTGCGTGGATGGGCGCGTTGGCTCGCTCAGTCTGGGTGGAAGAAATATTCAAGGTACCTTGCCGCCAGAATTGGGGGATCTGACCGGCTTGTACGTGCTCAATTTTAGTGGAACTGGACTCACGGGTAGTATTCCGGCCACTTTGGGCAACTTGAAGAAGCTCAACCGTCTGCACTTAGTCAACAGTCAACTGAGCGGCTCGATCCCGCCAGAATTGGGCAACCTGACCGACCTGCTGCAGCTTGGACTCTCCGAGAATCTACTGAGTGGGCCGATCCCGCCGGCCCTGGGGAACTTGTCCAATCTGGAACTCCTTGGGATCGAGTTGTGTTTTCTGAGCGGAGAACTGCCCCCTGAACTGGGCAATCTGCACAACCTGCATTCGCTCTTGCTCTATCGCAATCAGTTGCAGGGTACCATTCCGGCGACATTTGGCAACCTGACCAACCTGGAATACCTCTCCCTGGGCACCAATCACTTGAGCGGGCCGATTCCTCCGGAGTTGGGTTTACTGACCCACGTCCATGATCTGATTTTGTCCAGCAATCACCTGAGCGGCTCGATTCCGCCCGAACTGGGCAACATGAGCAGCCTGAGCGGCCTCGAACTGAGCGACAATCAGTTGTCGGGCGAAATTCCGCCTGAACTGATGCAGCCCCCCTACTTGGGCTGGGTCGGTGTGGACTACAATATGGTGACGCCGACCGATCCTGCGGTGATTGCGTGGCTCAACATCGTGGATCCGGGCTGGGAGTACACTCAGACGGTACCGCCGAGCCATGTGCAGGCCACCCTGGTCGCCAGTCGCAGCGTGACCCTGACCTGGACGCCGATCCTGCACCTCTGGTGGGAAGATGGCTTTTATGAGGTCAGCTATGCCACCAGACCCGGTGGACCTTACAGGGTGCATGGGACAACGCCTGACAGGGCGACTGATCATTATGAGGCCAATGATCTATCGCCCGCCAATCTCTACTGTTTCGTTGTGCGCACCTTCACGGCGCGACCCATCTACTATTTTGCCAACGAATGGTGGAGCGTCTACAGCCCCGAAGTCTGCGTGGGTGCGCCGACCGCCGTGCGCCTGCGCAGTTTTTCGGCGACGGCGACCTCTTGGGGCCCTTCATTCTGTCCCGCTGGTCGCTGGCCCGCTCTGTGTCGGGCGCTTCCGGTGAGGTGACGATCTCAAGGGTGCGACACGCAGAAATAGAGTTTCAGAGATGGCAGGGATGGCAACCGGATGAAGGCCGACTTTGGCGGCAGCGTGACGGTCTATGCCGGCGCCATCTACGAGAAGACGACATCCGGCAGCAGCACGACGATCACGAAGTATTACCAGGCTGGAGGTCAGCGGGTGGCAATGCGCGTGAATGGGGTGGTGCGCTGGCTGGCCACCGATCACCTGGGCTCGACCAGCATCACGGCGAACGAGGCGGGTGCGCGCATGGCAGCACCTACACCACCAACAGAGTTTCCCCTGAGCGCCGGCGCGGCGGGCAGTCTGGTGACGCCACATCGGCGCGGACGCCGGCGGCGCATGAAGATCACGAGTGGGCAACTGGCGGATGGATGAAAACTTCGGCGGCGAGCTGGCGGCCGAGGGTGATTCGAGTCTCACCTAGACGCAGGGTGAGCGGGCCGTCGAAAGGGCCGATGTCGAGCACGGCGACGGTCGCTTGCGGCGCCAGGCCGATGGCGGCCAGGTAACGCAGATGCGCCGGGTCCAGATCGCTGACCCAGGCAATCTGTACGATGTCACCGGGATGGGCGTCGGCCAGCGAAGTGTCAGAACGAGCCGAAATGGTGAGGTCGCGGTTCGGGATGGGGTGCCCATGCGGATCCACCGTCGGATGGCCGAGGGCAGCCGCCATGCGCTCCTCCAGGTCTTCCGAAATGACATGCTCCAGACGGTCAGCCTCGGCGTGCACCTGATCCCAGGGCATCCCAAGCGCTTCCGCCAGGTAGAGTTCGATCAGACGATGGTGGCGCACCACTTCCAGGGCGATCCTCTCGCCGGCAGGCAGCAGTTCGATGCTGCGATACGGGGTGTGACGCACCAGGTTCATGTCGGCCAGACGCTTGACCATGTTGGTGACGGACGGCGCCGCAACGCCCAACCGCCGCGCCAACGCCGATGTGGTCACTTTGTCCTCGTCCTGCTGCAACAGGTAGATCGTCTTGAGATAGTCCTCGATGGCATGGCTGGCAGCCGTCTCGCCGGGCATGGTTTGTCTCCTCATAAGAATTTAGCCTAATCTAAATTCTAACCGGCTGTCTCCGATTTGTCAAACAGACTGGCCGGCCGAGTGCTGGTTGTTCTTGACGAATTAGAACATCTGTGCTATGATTGATCAACCAAACGGAGTCCAACTCAAGGAGGGTATCGCCATGTTCGAGTCAGCTTTTGTTCTGTGGTCATTCATCGCATTGTTGGTGGCCAGCCTGGCCCTGGCGGCGGCCGCCGGCGGGCGCGCCTGGCTGGGTCGTCTGCTTTTACGCCTGACCCTGGGACTGTTGCGCCTGAGCCAGCGTTTGATGACGGGCCGCCCCATCGCCACGCGCCGCCTGCACAGCGCCAGCAGTGAAATCTCCTGGGCAATTCAATCCATCCCCGCCGCATCGGCGCGCCAGCGCCGCCACCACGGAGTCGTCGCAAAATAGGCGCACAGATGTCACTCCGGCAAAGACCTGTCAGGTTTCCAAGACCAAACCTGACAGGTTTCCAGACCAAACCTGACAGGTTTCCAAGACCAAACCTGTCAGGTTTCCTAAATTCACCCCGGCGCCTGCATCGTTGTCGAATTTGAGGGATTGACTTTCGGCTACAGCCTGTTACAATAGAAGCCATCTTCACAGCGCCTTCCTGATCTCCCCTCCCGCAGAACTCTCTCCCGCTGATCGTTCTGCTGCCTGTTCGATTGGTTTCCATAGTCTGCAAGAGTCTGCAAGAGCCTGCAAGAGCCTGCAAGAGCCTGCAAGAGTCTGCAAGAGCCTGCAAGAGTCTGCAAGAGTCTGCAAGAGTCTGCAAGAGTCTGCAAGACTTGGGAAGCCGGCCCGTATTGTTCATGCGGAGGTCACACCATGAAAGGGCATCTCTGGCTTCTTCTATCCTTCGTCGTTCTGACGATCCTCCTGCTGCAAACGGGGGCCGGCCTGGCGCCCCTGGCGCAGGAGGCGGCAAGAGCGCAGTCTGGGGCGGCGGCGTTCCCGCAGGTTCCCAACAATGACTGCGCCGATTTCAGCGAGCCGCTCGGCGTGGGTGTGGAAGACATCCTCGCCAGCGCCCAACGCTGGGGCCTCACCATCGCCAACCCTGACCCGGACGACAACCCGGTCACTCCCAACTACGAGCCACGCTTCGATCTGGACGACAACGGCCAGCTCGACATGCGCGACCTGATGACCGCCTCCGCCCAATTTGGGCAAACGTGCCGCCCAGGCGCCATCGCCATCACCGAAGTCATGCCGGCTGGCGGCGGCGGCTTCACTCCCTGGGTCGAACTGACCAACCGCGGCTCCTCGCCCGTTGCGCTGCAAGACGGCGCGCTGACCAACGGGGAGACCTTCACCCTCACCATTCCCGCCGCTCTGCCCGATGTGCCGGGCGGCGCCTTCGTCCTGGTGCAGTTCGATGGGCTTGGCCCCGGCGCCGATGACTACAACTTCGACGATCAACTCGCTGTGTTGCACAGCAGCGCCCCACTGACTCAACCCTTCGATCTCGCCGGCGATCAACTGGCGCTCTGGCGTCCCGCCGACCCGCAGCCGGAGAATTTGCTCGATTTCGTCGCCTGGGGCGCTGCCCCCAACGCACAGGCAATGCTGGCCGAAATGGCCAACCGTTGGCCCGCCGACGCCTTTGTCAGCATGGCGCACGGCGGCCTGGTTGCCGGCGCAGCAACGCCAGGCGAAAGCATCGGCCTTTATCCAGACAGCCCAAGCGGCCAGGTTGACAGTTGGGTCGCCTACAGCGCCGGCGAGACCAGTCCAGGACAGGCCAATGCGCCGCCGGCCAGCGTCATCCTGCTGCCGGCCAGCGGGGCGCTCGTCCTCAGTCAGAATTTCAGCCTGGGCTGGTATGCCGCCGGCCCGGCGCTCTCCTACCAGTTGCAGTTGGACGACGCCCCCGATTTCAGCTCGCCTGTGCTTGATGTCACCCTGACCGAGCCGCGCTATGCGCCGGCCGCCGCCCCGCCGGATGGCTTGTACTACTGGCGCGTGCGTTTCAGCGACGCCGCCGGGCGCACATCCCCCTTCAGCCCTGCCGCAGAGATCACCATTGCCAGCGCAGATCCGCTCCCCGCCGCCTTGCAGACGCCAAACGATCCCTGGACATGGGCCGCCGTTCCCGTGGCGCCGCTCCTGCAGCGCAAGGACAGCGATCTGATCTGTTGGGATGGCGACAGTGAGATCGGGGCGCGCCAGCCGTGGGATGGCCCGCACGCCGACACGGCGGCCAATCACAGCCAGCATGGCCGCAACAACTGCGCCCGCGCCGCCATCGCCATGGTCAATCACTATTTCGGCGGCGACTTGACGCAGGATCGCCTCAGCTATCAACTCTTCGGCGGCGGTCTGCCCTACTACGACCTGGGACACGACAACCCAACGCGGGTGGCCGTGATGGGTGGGCTGACCTCCTGGGCGCTCAACAACGCCAACATCGTGACCGTTGCCAACAAACCGACGTGGGCACAGATCGTCAACTGGACGACCAACCAGATCCCGGCCGTAGCCTACATTCCGGGTCACGCCATCGTGCTACGCGGTTGGGCCTACTACAGCGCCACTGGCCCCAATCCGTTGCTGCGCGGCAAGGGTTTCGTCTACTACAACGATCCCTGGTTCGGCGACGGGCGTTGGTGGGAATACACCAGCATGCCTCTGTTGGGCGCCTGGGTTCCCGCCGCTGGCGCCGCCGGTCGTCTGCAAGAGGCATCCGTCACGCAGGACACCGATGGCGACGGCATCATGGATTTCGACGAAATCAACCGCATCGGAACCAGCCACATCTGGACCGATACCGATCAGGACTGCATCCTCGACAAGGCAGACATGCACAGCTATCTCTACGCGCCGCACAACCACTATGCCCCGTCGGCGTCGGATTGGGACCACGACGGCTTGCGCAAGGAGCGCGATCCGGACAACGACAACGGTCAGTGGGTTGACGGCAACGAGGATGCCAACTGGGACGGTCACTGGCAGGTAGGCGAGACGAGCAATTTCAACCGGTTCGACGATCCCCAGGCGACAGGCATCTGTGCGCCCACGCCAACGCCCACGCCGACGCGCACGCCCACGGCCACGCGCACGCCCACGCGCACGCCCACGCCAACCGCCACCCCCACGCCCACGCCGACTGCCACGCCCACGCCGACTGCCACTCCCACGCCCACGCCAACCGCCACCCCCACGCCCACGCCCACGCCAACCGCCACCCCCACGCCCACGCCCACGCCAACCGCCACCCCCACGCGCACATCCACGGCCACCGCCACGCTGACGGCGACTGCCAGCGCCACTGGTACGCCCTACTCAACCCCAACTCCCACAGACACGCCCTATCCCACGGAGACAGCGACCCCTTACGCAACCGAAACCCCGACCGACACACCCTATCCCACCGAAACCCCCACCGACTTCGCCTGGCCGACCGAGACGCCCACCGATTACGTCTGGCCGACCGACACACCCTATCCCACCGAAACCCCCACCGACTTCGCCTGGCCGACCG
>CAZOLV010000145.1:0-2182 GCA_964580725.1 uncultured Anaerolineae bacterium
GGCGTGGTGGAGGATCTCTTTGGCAGCACTTACGTCAACCCGGTGGGCGAGGTGGTGCGCATCAACCGCCAGCCCTACACGGTGGTGGGCGTGCTCAAGAGCAAGGGGCAAAGCGGGTTCAACAATCAAGATGACATCGTGATGATGCCGCTGCGCACAGCCCAGGTACGTTTGGGCGGCGCAGGCAACACGCAGGTGCGCTCCATCAGCCTGCAGGTGCGCTCGGCCGCTGAGATGGGCCTGGCACAGGCGCAAGTCACGGCAATTTTGCGCACCCTGCACGGCCTGCAAACCGGCGCCGCGGACGACTTCACAGTCCAAAATCAGGCCGACATTCTGGACACCGTGTCGGAGACGACCGGCACCTTTACTACACTGTTGGGCAGCATCGCCGCCATCTCGCTGCTGGTCGGCGGCATCGGCATCATGAACATCATGCTGGTCAGTGTCAGCGAACGCACGCGCGAGATCGGCCTGCGCAAAGCGGTGGGCGCCAAGCGCCGCGACATCCTGACCCAGTTTCTGGCCGAGGCGATCGTCCTCAGCGTCAGCGGCGGGCTGATTGGCGTTGCGCTCGGCGTCGGCGGCGCACAAGTCATCACCCCGCTGCTCGGCAGCAGCAGCCGCGCCCTCGTCACCCCGCAGAGCGTCGTGTTGGCCCTCAGCGTCTCGCTCGCCATCGGCATCTTCTTCGGCTTCTACCCCGCCAACCGCGCCGCCCGCCTCAACCCCATTGATGCCCTGCGGTACGAGTAAAATGGACATCCCCCAAATTGGGGGCAGGGGGACCGCCATCTGCTCCATGAGACTCCCCGCAACCCATTTTGACAAATCCTCCTGGCTATGCTACAATCGCCATAGTTAAGCGGTTTCCGAAAGGACCGCTCTTTCTTCCACAAAATAGTAAACCGCTTAACGCTCTGCCGTCTCTCGTAGAACAAAGAGTTGCCATGCCCATAACGATCTACGATGTGGCCAAACAGGCTGGCGTTTCGACGGCGACCGTCTCCAAGGTGCTGTCGAACACGCCCTATGTCAGCGACAAGACGCGCGCTCGCGTCCTGGCGGTCGTTTCCGACCTGGGCTTCGTCCCCAACCTAGCGGCGCGCAGTCTGAGTCAGGCTCGCACCGGCATCATCGGCCTGGCCTTTCCGTATGCGTCCGACTATCTCTTCGACGACCCCCACTTGATGCTCTTTTTGCGCGGGGTGGAAGATGTTGCCACGGCGCACGACGCCAGCATTCTGTTGATGACGGCGCGCGCCCCCAACGACGCCGCGGGCAGCCTGCGGCGCCTGCTGCATACCCCCTACGTGGACGGCGCCATCGTCGTCGGCATGGAAATGGAAAGTGTGCAGCCGGTCACCGCCGAACTGCGTTTTCGCGCCTATCCCACCATCGCTCTGGGCTACTTCTCGCCGTTGGGCGAGGACAACACGATTCACGCCGACGACTACCAGGGGGCGCGGCTGGCCGCCGAACATCTGCTGGCGCTCGGACACCGGCGCATTGGCGTCATCAGCGGTCCGGCGGAGATTACAGCGGTGGGACGGCGCCTGCAGGGTTTCAGTGACGCACTGGCCGCCCAGGGCCTGACGAACGATCCCGCCCTGATGACTAGCGGCGACTTTACGCAAGAGAGCGGCTTTGCCGCCGGCGCCCAGATCCTGAATCAACCGGCGCGTCCCACCGCCGTGCTATCGGTCAATGACCGTATGGCGCTCGGCTTCATGGCCTACGCACAGACCGTGGGTCTGGTGATCCCCGCCGATCTCTCGGTCGTCGGCTTCGATGACATTCCCGCCGCGGCCTACTCACACCCTGCGCTGACCACCGTGCGCCAGCCATCGTTGCAGATGGGGCGCACAGCCGCCAGCTGCCTGTTCGACCTGCTCGATCAGACGCGCGAACGCTTTGCAGCGCTGGTGTTGCCCACGACATTCATCACGCGCAGTTCCACATGTCCACCCCGCGCATAGGAACGAATGCGTCGGACCGCCGGCCCGGCAGAAAGGAGGGAAACGACCGCAGCAAGAGAGACTGACTGCTTGCCATCTCGAAGAGCGAGGAATTCACGCCCGGTCTGATGCACCAGATGACTGCGCAACGGTTGCGCCATCTGTGGTTTCAGCGACCGGCCTCACAGCACGTTTCGATTCGACTCGATTCGACTCGATTCGAC
>CAZOLV010000145.1:2282-8122 GCA_964580725.1 uncultured Anaerolineae bacterium
TGATTGATTGATTGACTGATGAGCGCCAGAGAGCTGGCGCGTCGAGCGGCGCAACGGCACCGCCCGCGCACAGTGCGGCGCACGAAGAAAGAGAGCGTCTTACCATGATGATGAAGAAGTTGCTCGTCCTGTTGGTCATTGCCGCCACCCTGTTGACAGCGTGCGGCGGCGCAGCACAGCCGACCCAGGCGCCCGCCCAACCCGCCGCCGAAGTGACGATCCGCTGGCGCACCCGCCCCGACAACCAGGAAGAACAGAACGTTTACCAGAAGATCAGCGACGACATTGACGCCAAGCTGGCCAACGTCAAGCTGGTGTACGACCCGGCCCCGGTGCAGGGCTACATGGACAAGCTGACCACCGAACTGTCGGCCGGCACAGCGCCCGACATCACCTGGATTCCCGGCGCCAGCGTCGCTGACCTGGCCAGCAAGGGTATCCTGCTCGACCTGATGCCCTATGCCAGCAAAGACAGCGCCTTCAAGCTGACCGATTACTACGATGCGCCCATGAAGGAACTACAGCACGACGGCAAGTTGTGGGGTCTGCCCCGCGACATCTCCACGATGGTCATCTACTACAACATGGACCTCTTCAAGGCCAAGGGGCTGCCCGATCCCGCCGAGCAGGCGGCCAAGGGCGAGTGGAACTGGGACAACTTCCTGAAGGCGGCCCAGGCCATCCGCGACGAAGCAGGCGGCACCTATGGCTTCAGTTTCAGCAACTGGTGGGGTCTGTGGGGTTTCTTCGCCTACGGCGGCGGCGGTAGTCTCTTCGATGCCAACCGCACCGCCTGCGGTCTCGATCAACCCGGCTCCATCGCCGGCTTGCAGTTCATGTCCGATCTGTTCAACAAGTACAAAGTTGCCCCTCCGCCCGGCGCTGAAGGCGGCGTCGGCGAAACCGACTTCCTGGCCGGCAAGGTGGGCATGTTCCCCAACGGCCGTTGGATGACTCCTGGCATGCGCCAGAACGCCAAGTTCAACTGGGGCGTCGTGGAAATGCCCGAAGGCCCGGGCGGCAAGAAGACCTGGCTCTTCTGGGGCCCCTACGTTGTCAGCGGTAAGACCCAGAACGCCGATGCCGCCTGGCAGGTCATCAAAGAGCTGACCAGCCCCGAAGTGCAGGCCAAGGTCGCCGCGCTCGGCAGCAACATCCCCTCCAACAAGGCCGACAGCGCCAAGCAGGCCTTCCTCGATTCCAAGCCGCCGGCAGACAACTCCGCCTTCATCAAGGGCGCGGACTATGCCGTGGCCGAGATTCCGCTGTGGACAGGCAACTGGGGCGACATCGTGGATGCCATCTACCAGCCCGCCGTGGACAGGCTGCTCAACGGCAAGGCCACCGCCGAAGAAATCGCCAAAGAAGCCTGCGCCGCCGCTAATCCGCTGTTCAAGAAGTAACCCCTGCCCCCCATCCGGATCGGAAGCTCCTCCCAGAGCTTCCGATCCCCATCCCCCTCGACCTCCCCCCAACAACCAGCCACCGGCGACCGACATCACCCTGACTACTGCCTACTGACTGCTGCCAACTGACTACTCATGACGAACAGAGGCGCCCATGACCACACAAACCTCCACACCCGCATCCCGGCGACGGCGCGAAGCCCTGGAAGGCTTCATCTTCCTGCTGCCCAACATCCTCGGCTTCCTCATCTTCTTCGCCGGCCCCCTCGTCCTGTCGTTCTACTACAGCCTGACCGATTGGGACCTCTTTACCACACCCAAGTTCATCGGTCTGCAAAACTACCTGCAAGCGCTGGGCTTCCAGTGGCAGCCCAGCGGCTATCAAGCCGCCCTGGAACAGGGGCGCGGCTTCTTCGCCGCTCTGGGCAAACTACTCGCCAGCAATGATCCGCTCTTCTGGGTCGCCCTGCGCAACACCATCGTCTATGCGCTCGGCGTCCTGGTGCTGGCCGTCCTGCCCGCCTTCCTGCTCGCCTACCTGCTCAACTCCAGGCTGCGCGGCATGACCTTCTTTCGCGGCATCTACTACCTGCCCGTCGTCGCCTCCGTCGTCGGCATCTCCCTCGTCTACCTCTGGATTTTCGACCGCCAGAGCGGCGCCATCAACTTCGTGCTCGGCAGTATCGTAGAGGCGATCAACCGCCTCACCGGCGCCAACCTGAGCAAACCGCTCATCGGCTGGCTCAACGATCCCGACTGGGCGCTCTTCTCCCTCATCCTGATGACCGCCTGGCGCACCATCGGCTACGACATGGTGATCTTCCTCGCCGCCTTGCAGGGCGTTCCCCACAGCCTCACCGAAGCCGCCGTCGTAGATGGCGCCACCCGCACCGTCATCCTGCGCAAGATCATCATCCCGCTGATCACCCCCACCATCTTCTTCATCCTGGTTACCAACCTCATCGAAGTCCTGCAGATCTTCGCCGAACCGTACATCATGACCCGCGGCGGCCCCGCCAACTCCACCCTCACCCTCGTGATGTACCTCTATCAGAAGGGCTTCCAACGCTTCCAGATGGGCTACGGCAGCGCGCTCGCCTGGCTCTCATTTGCCATCATTTTCGTCGTCACCACGCTCCAATTCCGCGCGTCACGGCGTTGGGTCGTCGAAGACTAAACGCACGCCAACAGAGGAGGTTCGATCATGCTCGGTCGCGGTGAAACGATCCCATTGGGGCAACGCCTCATGCTCTACATCTTTCTGATCCTGGTCGGCGCAGTGATGGCCTACCCCTTCTTCTTCATGGTCACCACGTCGCTCAAGGACAACCAGTCAACGTTTGCCAACATCCTGGCGCCCTTCGGCCCGCGCCTCGAATGGGCCAACTACCTGACGGTGCTCAACTCCATCAACATGGCGCGCTACATGCTCAACACAGCCTTCGTCACGGTGTGCGTCGTCATCGGCCAAATCTTCACCTCCGTCATGGGCGGCTACGCCTTCGCCCGCATCCGTTTTCCCGGTCGTGAAGCCATCTTCCGCGCCTACCTGGGCACCATCATGATCCCCTTCATGGTCATCCTCATCCCCACCTACCGCCTGATGATCCTGTTCGATTGGGTAGACCGCTACCAATCGCTCATCATCCCGTGGCTCTTCACCGCCTACGGCACCTTCCTCATGCGCCAGTTCTTCCGCAGCATCCCCATCGAAATGGAAGAGGCCGCCGTCATAGACGGCGCCAACCGCTTCACCACCCTCTGGCGCATCTTCGTCCCGCTCTCCATGCCCGCCATTGCCACCCAGGCCACCATCAGCTTCCTCTACGCCTGGAACAGCTTCATCTGGCCGCTGGTCGTCATTCACAACAAGGAGCTTTACGTCGTCACCCAGGGCCTGGCCGACCTGCAGGGCGGCTATCACGCCAACGTCCCCTACATCATGGCCGGCGCCACCCTGGCCATTCTCCCCACCGTCCTCGTCTACATCTTGGCGCAGCGTTACTTCGTCGAAGGCATCGCCACCACCGGCCTCAAATGACCAAACCAGAGAAACGAGAGAAATAGATCAAACGCCGCCTGAGGAGCGACAGACCCATGACCACACCGACGACGCTTTACGACGCCTATCTCTTCGACCTGGATGGCACCGTCTACCTGGGCGATTCCCTGCTCCCCACCGCCGGCGCCACCATCACCCGTCTGCGGTCGCTACAGCGGCGCGTCATCTTTCTCTCCAACAACCCCACCCACACCCAACACGACTACGTCATACGCCTGGCGCGTCTGGGCCTCGCCACCCCGCCCGCCGACATCATCAATTCCTCCATGGTCATGGTAGACTTCCTGCAGCAGCGGATGCCCGGTGCACGCCTCTTCGTTGTCGGCGAAGCCCCCCTCTGCCATGACCTGCAAACCGCCGGCTTCACCCTCGTCGAAGATCCCGCCCAGGTAGACGCCGTCATCGCCAGCTTCGACCGCACCTTCGACTACCGCAAGCTCCAAATCGCCTTCGACGCCATTCGCGCCAGCGCCCGCTTCTTCGCCACCAACGCCGATCGCTATTGCCCCACTCCACAGGGCGGCCAACCCGACGCCGCCGCCATCATCGCCGCCATCGAAGCCTGCACCAACACACAGGTCGAAGCCGTCGTCGGCAAACCATCCCCTTTCATGGCCGCCGCCGCCCTGCGCATTCTTGACATTCCCGCCGCACGTTGTATCATGATAGGCGACCGCCTCGAAACTGACGTCAAGCTGGCGCTCGACGCCGGTATGGCGGCCGCTCTAACATTGACCGGCGCAACGACGCCCGCCATGCTGGCCGCGTCGCCCATTCGCCCCACCTACGTCCTGCGGCAGTTGGCCGACCTGCTGCCGCCAGCCATGCGAGAGTCATGACGACACAACCATTCTTTCTTGGACTCGACCAGGGAACCAGCGGCAGCCGCGCCCTCATCCTCGACGACCAGGGCCAGGCGCACGGTTACGGTTATCGCTCACTCCCCCGCCATCACCCCTCGCCAGGCTGGGTCGAACAAAACCCGCTCCAGGTCGCTGACACCGTCAGCGCCGCCATCGCCGAAGCGATTGCGCGCGCAAACATCCATCCGAACCAGATCGCCGCCGCCGGCATCGCCTGCCAGCGCAACACCGACTTCGCCTGGGACGCCCGCAGCGGCCAACCCCTCGCCCCCGCCATCACCTGGCAAGACCTGCGCACCCTGCCCATCCTGCACAATCTGCGCGACTGGGACGACTTCCCTCAAAGTCGTCGCCGTCTCGGCTACTCCCCCGGCCCCTACAGTTCGGCCCTACACCTTGCCTGGCGCATGCAGCACGACCCCGTGATTCGTCAAGCCGCCGCGGCCGGCCATCTGCGCCTGGGGCTTTCCGCCGCCTGGCTGCTCGTCGCCCTGGGCCAGCCCACCCACCACCTGATGGACTACTCCCTCGTCCAGGCCACCGGCCTCTTCGACTTTCGCAACCGCCAGTATTGGCACACCTGGCTCGACCGGCTCGGCATCCCCGCCGACCCCCTGCCCGCCCCCGTTCCCACCGTGCACCACTTCGGCCACCTGCGCATCGCCGGTCCCACAGGCGCCAGCGCCAATGTCCCCGTGCTCGCCATGATCGGCGATCAGCAGGCCGCCCTCTTCGGCTACGACTGCCGTCATCCCGGCGACGCCGAATGTACGCACGGCACCGCCTCCTTCGTGGATGTCTGCCTGGGCGACTTCGCCCCCGACCAGGAAAAGATCAACGTCTACATCGCCTGGGCCTTGCCGGCGGTACAGCCCAATCGTCCACTGAACTTGTCGAACGGCGGCGCACCGCCCGCCTTCACCTACTGTCTGGAAGCCGACACCGCTGTCACCGGCGCCGCCATCCGCTGGATGCGTGAAAACGCCCGCCTGTTCGATCACGACGAAGAAGTCGGCCCCCTCGCCGCCTCCGTGCCAGACGCTGGCGATGTCGTCTTCGTCCCCGCCTTCACCGGCCTCAACGTTCCCTACAACGATCACACCGCCCGCGGCGCCATCCTCGGCCTGACGTTGGATGCCACGCGCGCCCACATCGTGCGCGCCTTCCTCGAAGCCCTCGGCTATCAGGTGCGCGCCATCCTGCAAACCATCCAGGCCGAAACTGGCCTGCGCGTCGACCGCCTTCACCTCGGCGGCGGCGTCTCCGCCAGCGACCAGGCCTGCCAGATTCAGGCCGATCTCATCGGCATCCCCACCCTCCGCCCCCATTTCCACGAAACGACCGCACGCGCCGCCGCCCTCCTCGCCGGGCTTGGCGCCGGCGCCTGGCCCAACCTTCAGGCGCTGCCCCCCCTTCCCCACGGCCTGACCCGCTTCGATCCACAAATGACCGCCGAACGCCGCGATGCCGGCTTCGCCCGCTGGCAGCGCGCCGTCGCCCGCGCCCAGG
>CAZOLV010000146.1:0-7898 GCA_964580725.1 uncultured Anaerolineae bacterium
GTCTTTGCTTCCAGGTTCATGCTGTTCCTTCCTGTGCGCTGGCGTCGCTTGATGGCGGCCAGCGCGGCGATGATCGTACAGCGAAATGCTCAGGAACCGGTTGCGGCGCAGCGGTGCGCAGGCAGACTATCGAAGCACGGGTGAAGGTTGATTCTGTAGTAAATCATGAACGACGAACGATTCGTTCATATCCAGTAACAATCATAATCGAAATTACAGACTATGGCAAATTTTACTCGCTCTCTCCTTCACCGCCGGCGGCGCCATCCGTGACCAATGGCCCACCGCTCAACCGCTCCCACTCCTCGACCCCCACCACAACGGCCATCGGCCGGCCATACGTCATGATCACGAATAGCTCGCTTCGAAACTTAGCCCCTTCCAAAACGTCCCGAATGTTCAATCTCAAATCGCTGACACTGAGCCTCTTGGCGCGCATCTCTGCCCTCCTCTTGCCTGCTGTTGGGTTGACCGACAGGAGCCAGCAGAGACGCCAGCGCTCCCTTCGCCTGCTCTCGGCTCACTGCTTACACGTTCATTTCGTGCACTCACTATACCAGGTTTTTTGCAAAATGTTCTTCCATCTTTCTGTCAAAGTCTTCCGAAACCCTCTCATTTCTCTCTCATCTTTTAATTCATGCGCTCTGTACAAATCGAGCAATTGTTGAGACAAAAAAACTTCGGCAGCCGCCGCATACACCAGCGACTGCCGAAGCCGACTCATCCCTACTGGGCCAGATACAGCGCCGTCGCGACCAGGATTGCGATCAGCAGAAAGACCTCGACGCCGTTGCCGCGGCTTCCAGACACGGTCAACGTATCGCTCGCACGACCGTTGTCAATCACCGAGAAAGCCAAAATCACCACAGCCACGCCAGTGGCCAACAACAGGAACAGATCCATCGTTGCCTCCTTGTTCTGCGCACAACGGGCGCCGCGCACCGGCAGCGCTCGGACGCCCAACTCGATACTGGAAAATGCGGTGAATCGTTCGAACAGTCTCAAGAGACTGGCGGCGCCCCCGGGGACGGGGCGCCCACGAAAAGTGGAAAGACGATAGATCGCATCATGCAATCATGCAAGCATGATGATGATGAAGCAAACCCCAAGCGCCAGCGCTCCAATCACGCCAGGCCCGGATGCACGCGACGGCGTAGGAACGCCAGGAAACAGATACACGATTGTGGAGGGCGACGTGGAGGCCGAGTCGAAGTTCCCGTGTGACGATGCCACGCCCTGCCGCCCTACAGACACCTGCGAGGATTCGAAGGCGCCATCCGGCGACTGTGACATCATGATAACCGTATGGGACGGCGGCGGCAGCAGAGAAGGGCCACCCATTGCCGTCCAAATCACGTACACCAGTACAACGACGAGTACAACAGCTACCATCGGAACACCCCTTTCTGTCAAGCGAGGAAAGGCCCGTTTTCCTCTGCGTCCAGTGCGGGTTCTGCGTTCCCGAACAAGCACCATTTTGCCGTACCGAACTGTCAAGCGCCTGACAGCCAGGCGACAGAAATCGAACGGAAACTGACCAGACAACAAAAAGACGCGCCGCAGCGCGTCTTTGTTCCACCATCCTGTGCGATCAAGCCTTACATCGAGCTGCCCGCCGTCCCCTTCGGCATGAAACGATAGCCGTGCCCGCGCACCGTCTCGATGTAGCGCGGCGCGCGCATATCCGGCTCCAGTTTCTGACGCAGTCGGCCCACGAGTCTGTCAACGGCCTCGTTCGTCACACCATCCGCAATCTTCGAGTCCGGGTAGACGTCGGCAATGATCGTATCACGCGTCACCAGCCGCTCCCGATGCACCCACAGGCACTCCATCAGCAGCGCCTCCCGCCGCGTCAACTGTACGTCCAACCGCCGGCCGCCCCGATAGATCGCCACCTCGTTCGCATCGTAAAAGAGTTCGTCGCCCTCGTTGGCGCCGGCCGCCGCTGGCGTCGCCGCACCGCGCCGCCACAAACGGTTGCGCACGACCTCTTCCAGCTCGTACAAGTCCTTCGTCTTGTGCAAAATGTAGTCGGCGCCCATGCGCAGGCCGCGCAGACGCACCTGCAAATCGGTTCCTGTGATCGAAGAGATGATGATCGGCGTCTGCTTCGTCGTCTCATCCTCGCGCAACGCCCGCATCACCGCAAAGCCATCCATCACAGGCATCAAAATATCCAAAACGATCACATCCGGCCGCAGCAGGCGCGCCAGCCTGATCCCCTCCGGCCCGTCGTGCGCCTGGCTGACCTGACACCCCAACGGCGTGAACCAATCGGCCAGGCTCTCGCAAAAACCAGGCTCATCGTCAATCACCAACAGCTTGACCCCTCGCATCTCCCCCACTCCTACTGCGGCAGCAGCACCGTCACGATCGTTCCACCTTCCGGCCCTCGGTGCAGTTCGATGCTGCCCTCGTGCCGCTGCACGATCTCGCGGCAGATGTACAATCCCAATCCCAAACCGGGCGTCCGTTCGCGCTGTGCATCCGGCCCGCGCGCAAACTTCTCGAAAACCCGCGCCTGGAACTCCTCGGACACCCCAACGCCGCTATCGCTCACCGTGATGCACACCCAACCCGGTATTGCCTCGCAGGCCAGCACAATCCCGCCGCCCTCCGGCGTGAACTTGACGCTGTTCTCGATCAGGTTGTCCAACACCTGCTCCAACGCATGACGATCACCCCAAACCGTCAGCCTGGCGTCGAGCTGGCGCCCCACATCGAGACGCACCCCCTTCTTCTGCGCCGAACGCGCCCCGCGCCGCCGCGCCTGCTGCAACAGATCGCGCACGCCGATGCGCTCCATCTCCAACTCCATGGCCGGGACGCCCTCGACGGCCTCCAACTTGCTGACCTGCAGCAGGTGCTCGATCTGCCGCTCCTGCCGCTTCAGGCTTTCGGACAGCTTGTCCAGCCGATCCCTCTGCTTGTCGTTCAGCGCGCCCAGCTTGCCAGCCAACAGATTCTCGGTCACATTGCGGGCATAGGCCAGCGGCGCCCGCAATTCATGGCTGACGTGAAAGAGCTGCTCGGTGCGCAAGTCGAACGCCTGCATCAATTCCTGCAGTTGCGCCTGGCGCGCCTGGCGCTCTTGCGCCGCCTGGTGCGTTTCCTCGTACAACTGGGCGGTTTTCAACGCCAACGCCGCCTCGTGCGCCACGGTCTGCAGAAAATCCTGCTCGGCCTGGCCAAACCGCTCCTGCAGCGACGACTGCACGCTGATCAGGCCAATGACGGCATCCTCGTAGCGAATGGGCATCACCAGCACGGCGCGCATGATGCGACTGCCCGACGACCCATCCGCCGGCGCTGGTAGATGATGATGCAAAGCCGGCTCGCCGCTGCGCCAAACCGGCGCTTCGAACTCGCTGAACGGCTGCGGCGCCACGTCAGGCGTCCGCACGCTGCGCATCAGCACCGGCTGCCCATGCGTCAGGCGCAGGCGCGTCTGCACCTGACCCACATTCAGATCGAGCGTCTTGAGCGCCGCCTCCAGCGTGGCCTGACAAACCACCTCCAGCGACGCCGGGTTGGTGGTGGTCTGGCCGATGGCGCGCACCGCTTCCAGTTCGAGCTGGCGGCGGTAGAAGCGATCCGACTGAAAAAGCGCCTGCGCCAGACGGCCCGCGATCTGCTGCACGATCTGCTGATCGGTGGGCGGCAGACACGGCGGCGCGCCGCGCAGTGTAGACATTTTCAGCAGCCCCCACAGCGCCCCTTCGTAGATCAGAGGCACGGCCAGGATGCCGCCCTCCCGCGACCGCACGCCCGGCGTCTCTGTGACTTCGCTGTCCGTCGCGCCGATCTCTCGATGACCCTCACGGCCCTCGCGACGCCAGGCAGATTCGCCATAGGCCAGGGCCTGCGCCAGCTCTGGCTGCTGTTCGAACGGGGCGTTGCCCTGCCAGGCTGCACCTGGCTGCGCCCGAAAGAAGGCATAGCCCAGGCCTACGCCGGCCGGCGCGCTCGCCAGGCGCTGCACCAGTTCGGGCGGCAGGCGCGTCAGGCGGGGCTGCGGCAAGCGCACAGCGCTGGCGTCGGGCGCGACCAACTCCTGGCGCACGATCAGGCGGTTGTTCTCTCGATCCAGCGCCATCACGGCGGCGCTGTGATCGCTGCAGATGAAGTGCTGTAGTTCTATCAAAAGGAAACGATAGAGGTCAATGGGGCGTTCTTTGCGATAGGTCTCGGCCATGATGCGCATCAACTGCCGCAGCCGCTGCTCCTGGTGCGTTCGGGCCAGCAGCGCGCCGACCCGGCGCATCAGGCGCAGTTCTTTGGCGTCGAAGGGCGCGGCGGCGCGCATCAAGGCCAATACTCCCATTGGCGCCTGACCGGTAGCCGCCGCCGGAATGGCTAGAAGACCGCCCTGCAGCGGGGCGCGACCCTGAAACATCACCTGCGCCCAGAGATCGTCCGGCCACCGCTGGCGGCCCAGGCGGCAGGCCAGCTCGAACCGGCCGCTGAAATGATCGTACAGCGCCAGGCCAAGCGCATCGGCGCCCAGAAAGGTCAGCAGGCGCCGCAAGCCGGCCAGGCGAGTATCGCGCGCCTCACCCGGCGCCATCCACAGATCGGCCAGTTCGAGTAAGAACTGATGGCTGTCGCCCGCCAGGCTCAGGTGTTGACGTTCCCGGCGGGCGTCGTGCAGCAGGGATTTCATGCACAGCCTTCGAGGGGGACGAAAGGTCGGGCGATTGTCTAAGGCAGCCGCAAGCGCAAGGCCTGCCGGCAGGGGCAGGTCGGTGGAATCGCGCCGCCGCCAGGCGGCGGCGCGTCCAGCGCCGCACTTTCGACAAGCGCCCGGCCCGCAGGCTACGCCGCAGGCGGCGCAGACGAGGGCGGGGATGTAGATGGCGCAGATAGCGCTGGCGGCGCCGCCGTGGCCGGACGCGCCGCGGCGGCCCGCATGTTCGACAGGCCAAGCGCCGCAGCGCGGGTGTTTTCCTCAGTGGCCAGCAGCAGGCTCAACAATCCGCCCGCCGCATACAACAGCGTGAAGCAGAAGAGGCCGTAGAGCATCGGCAACAAGGAGATCGCCCACATCGCCGCCGTGGGGATGGTGAACTTGAAGCCGAGAATCTGCGGATGGTTGCCGCTTGCCAACAGCGCGGCGCCGCCCGCCAGTCCAGCCAGCAGGCAGATGCCGGCGAACAGGCGCAGCATGAAACCGATGAAGCGCAAGAAACGAAAACGTTTAGGCATGGTGCGCTCCTTTTGCGGCTACTTGCTGGTTGCGGGTTGAATCGGCTCAGCCCCCTTGGCCAGCGGGAATTCCATGTAGATCGTCAGATCAAGATTGGCGAGGAACGGCGCAAACCTGGCGATCAGATCGAGCGTGGCGGCGTCCACCGTGCCGGCGCCCTTGGCCAGGTCGAGCGCATTTTGCAGTTCGGTCTCGCCCCAACCAATCAAAGGCAGGGCGTCGTTGTTAACGGTCACCTGCAGCCCGGCGCTGGTGGACTGGATGGTCATGAACTGCACGTTGTTGGCCATCAATGCCTGGATGGTGTCTGGCGTCAGGTAGATGGGCAGATTGGTCAGACCCATCTGCGCCAGGGCGGCGGGGTCGGGCCGATACATCTGGCCGCCGCGGCCAATGACCTGCGGCGCGCCGCTGGCATCGTAGACGATGGGCAGGCGCACCACCGCCGCCGCCTGGCGTTCGCCGGTTGCGGCGGCCGGGACGGCCGGTTCTTGATCCTCTGGCCGCACCTCGATCTTGCTGGCGCCTTCCTTGAGCGGGAACATCAGCACGATGTCCAGCCCGACGCTGCGCACCATCGGCAGCAGTGTGGGAACCCAATCGGCCAGGCGCATGCCGTTGAACTGCACGTCGAACGTTTGCAGCATCTTGGCGGTGTTTTGCAGGGTGTTCTGATCCCACTTGACATAAGGCAACGACTTGCCGTTGACGAAAAGATACAGGCCATCGCCGCGATGAAGCAGCTCGACGTGCTGGATGTTGTTGGCCTGCAACTGAGCCACCTGGGCCTCGCTCAGTTGGAATGAAACGATGCTGCCGCCGGTCAGTTTGGAGAGGTCGGCCAGGGTCATGCCCATGAGGCTTGGCGTGCCTTTTTCATCTATTTCGATCGTGATGCGGGGTAGTTCGACGCGAAACGCCTGGGAATCGGTCGTTTCGCCTGGCGAAGTCGAAGGAACGGGGCGTGCGCCGCACGCAGTCAGCGCGAGCGCGCCGACGATCAACAGAGAAACGATCCAACCAAATCGCTTTGACACCATAGTCAATGCCTCCTATCGAATCAAATCAGAATTAGGCGCCCGAGCTGCGCCGGCTTGAGGTTCTTGGGGGCTTCTCATGTGCTGAACGGAGCGGCTGTGGCAGTCTGCACAGACCGCGCCAGCTCGAAAGGATTGGAAGTCGAAATGGGGCGAGTGGGACTCGAACCCACACGAACGGTTAGTTCTTCGGTTTTTAAGACCGATGCGTCTGCCTGTTCCGCCATCACCCCTTGTCTGGCATTCACGTGGCCAGTATCACACAATGGTCGGTGTGCGCTGCGCCTTGCCCAAGAATTCTACACGCATCAGGACAAAATGTAAAATGGCCACTGGACTGCGCCCGCGGCGCCGGTTTCAGGGTTGCGCCGGCCGCGCCTGGCGCAGATCGTTGGGGAAGTGCGCGCTCAACTTCGTTTGACAGATCGCCGCTTCTCGGCTACAATTCGAGCGTGTTTGGCGACGTAGCCAAGTGGCAAGGCAGGGGTCTGCAAAACCCCGATCGCCGGTTCAAATCCGGCCGTCGCCTTCGGAGCGCCGGGCGCTGGTGTAGCGCCCGGCGCTTTCATGCTCGGCGTCAGCGCCCGGCGGGCATCGCACATCCAGAATCAATTGTAATGCAAATCATCCGGTTAGCATAATGCAACGCATGCGCTTCACTTACACCAAAGGCGAATCCCTGAAGTGGGTTGGTCATCTCGATCTGGCCCGCATGTGGGAACGCGTCCTGCGCCGGTCCGGGCTGCCAGCGGCCTACACGCAGGGATTCAATCCGCAGTTACGCATCCAGTTCGCCTCGGCGCTGCCGGTCGGCTGCAGCGGTTTGGCAGAGCTGGCCGATCTGTGGCTGGGCGAGACTGTCACGCCCGCCGCTTTCGAAGCAGCCCTGCGCCCCAAACTGCCCCCCGGCGTCGAAGTGCGTGCGGCGCACGAGGTCGAACTCCACGCCCCCACCCTCCAGGCCCTGATGTTCGCCGCCGTCTACAACATCCAAATCCTCCTGCCTTCGCAGCCCTGCCTGGCGAACCAGCCCGATGCTTCCATTTATACGCCCGCTGATTCGCCCGCTGATTCGCCCGCTGATCCGCCCGCTGATCCGCCCGCTGATCTGCCCGCTGATCCGCCCGCTGATCCGCCCGCTCATGCGACTGCTGATGATGACATGCCCGATCGCGCCGATGTCGGCGACATTGCCGCCGCCGTCGCCAGCTTCCTGGCGCTGACGCACGTGCCCCGGCGCCGCAGCCGTGACGGCAAGGTGTACGACTTGCGGCCGCTGGTGGAGGAGATGGCAGTGACCGGCGCAGATGCCGCAGGCTGGGTGCATCTGACAGTGCGCCTGGCCAGCCGCCCTGGCGCGACCGGTCGCCCCGACGAGCTGTTGGAATCGCTTGGCCTGGGCGACTGCGCCCGGCGCATCGAACGCACGCAACTGATTCTGGCCAGTGCGCCGGTTCCCGCCGTCAGCAGCGATGCGTCGAGCGATCTGGCGCTGCCGGACATCGAGCCGGACGATGGCGAAGCGCCGGCCGGCCGGCCCAGGCGAGCATCTGGCGACGCCCGCCAGATCCGCACCGGCTGGGGCGGCCTCGACTGAGCTCCCCGTTCGTAGTAGGCGCTTCAGCGCCTCGTTCGTAGTAGGCGCTTCAGCGCCT
>CAZOLV010000147.1:0-7750 GCA_964580725.1 uncultured Anaerolineae bacterium
CCTTGACCAGCTCGGCCACGACCCAGTTTTCCAGGAGCGCGCCGCCCATCGGCCCGTCCGCCGCGTGCGCGGCGTCGCGCAGCCCCACCAGGTAGCAGAGCAATCCGGTGTCCGTGAAGTAGACCTTGGGCGACTTCACCAGGCGTTTGCCCAGGTTGACGTGGTACGGTCGCAGCAGAAAGACCTGGAACGACGCCTCCAGGATCGTCAGCCAGTCCCGCGCCGTGTTCACCGCAATGCCGACATCCCGCGCCAGGTCGCTCAGGTTGAGCAGGCCTGCGCTGCGGCCGGCCAGGCTGCGCAGGAAGGTCTGGAACAGGGTCAGATCGCCGATCGCACGCAGGTTGCGCAAGTCCCGCTCCAGATAGGTCTGCATATAGCTGGCCTGCCACAGGCGAGCGTCGCGCGCCGGGTTTTTGACCAGCTCCGGGTAGCAGCCGCGCAAAATCTGAGACCACACCTGGCTGGCTGCCGACGCGCCAACCGGCGCCAACGGCCGCGTCGTCTCCCAGGGCAGCGGCCGTTCCGGCTCACCGGCGATCTCGCGCTGCGTGAGTGGCAGCAGCTTGAGTACCGCGGCGCGGCCGGCCAGGCTCTCCGTCACCTGTTGCATCAGAAGCAGGTTTTGGGAGCCGGTCAGGATGAACTGGCCGGGCTGATCGCGGCGGGCGTCCACCCGCTCTTTGATGTAAGGCAGCAACTCAGCCGCGTACTGGATTTCGTCGTAGGCCACGGGCGTCCCGTAGAAATCGAGAAAGCCGCGCGGATCGCCCAGCGCGGCGCTGCGCACATCTGGCGGCTCCAGCGAGACGATCGGGATGCGCGCCCCGACCGTGTGCTGCAGCAGGGTCGTTTTGCCCGACTGCCGCGGGCCGATCAGCACGACGACTGGGAACTCGCGTAGCGCCTGGGCCAGCACCGACTCCAGGCTTCTGGGGATGTAGTGTTCGGTCATGGGCTATGCTCCTTGCATATTTGCAATTGTACTGCAAATATGCAAGGATAGCAAGGATAGCAAGGAGGGCAAAGAGGGCAAGGCGGCGCTGTCGCCATGCCGCCCGTTTGTCAACGTGGCCGGAACGCTGGTCGCGTTCATGACTGGTTGCGCCGCATGGCGGTTTCACCGGGCTGTGGCGCAGCTTGGGGCTGGCGGCCTGCCGGGCCAGCTCGCCCAGCGCATCCAGATCGAGTCGCTCCAGGTTCTGCAGGCGTAGCTCGGCCAGGAAGGTCGGGTCATCCCCACCGGCGGGCAGGTGAACCATGTTCAGCAGCGCTTTTTCCGGCGCGGCGAAGAAGGCGCGTTGGCCGGGGCTGATCTCGGCCAGGCGATATCCGAAGAACAGGCTGGCTGGCCTCGAATGATTGCCCCTTGTGCAACAATTCGCCTTGTAACGAGCTAATGGGTGACAAAGGGCAGGAAGCGCGATGAGCTTCTAGTATTTATCCTGACCACGAAGGCGTCGCTGTAACCGCCCAGTGCACCATCGAAGGCGCTCGACGTAGTGGGAAAGTTGCTGGACTGGATGCGTCCTGTGACGTAGACATCTCCGGCGCGGCCAACCGCAATGGCGCTCCCGAAATCGAGACCGTTGCCGCCCAGGAAAGTGGAGTAGACCAGTTCACTGCCGGTCGGGTTTAGCCTTGCCACGAAGACGTCCCTCTCGCCATTGTGGGTGGCGTCGAAGGCGTCCGGTGTGGTGGGAAAGTCGGTGGAAGAAGTGCTTCCCGTGACAAAGGCGCTCCCGGTTGCATCAAGTGCCATTGACCGGCCGTATCGGCTACCTGATATGCGATCCTGCTTGATTGCAGTCTTTGCAACCGGACAGAACAGCTATTGCCGCGCATCACACGAATTCCGGGATAGCGTCGCAGGCATCTCACGGTGCACATGAAAGCATCTCGACGCCCGCCGCCAGACTCCCCAACTCCTGTTCATCCAAGCCAGCGTCGCGCCACGGCCCCTGGCAGAAAATGCGCTCCCATTGTTCGACTGATGCAGGCAGCGGCTCGCTGCGCAACGCCTCCAGCCAGTTGACGTCCAGGATCTCAGCTCGGCCGTCCGTGAATACCATGTAAAGCCGCGCCTCCTCAGCGTCGAAATGATGGGCTGACAGGCCAATACCCAGGGTTGCCAGCGGTTGCAGGCTCTCGTCCCAGAGCCACAGCTCGCTGCTGGTGTCTCGCCGTCGCACCACCAGATGGCCGCCGCCAGGGCTGACCTCTACGTCGGCGACATCGCTCAAGCTCGATTCCGCATCCGCGCCGATGGCTGCGCCGGTGCGAGCGTCGTAGAGCGCCAACCGCCCATCATTCAGCCCAAGAAACGAGTGCGAGCCTGGCGTCCGGCTGAACTCGGCCCAACCTGTTTCTGGCGCAATGAGCACCGGTGGCGCCAGATTGTCCACCGAGTAAAGCAGGCGCGGTTGTCCAGCGACGTAACCAAGCAGGTAGCGGCCGTCCGGGCTGAAAGCGGCAGCGTCCAGCTCCATCTCGAAGGGCAGCCTCCCGATGGTCGTTCCGTCTATGCGACGAAGTTCCTGGTTCCAGACTGTTGCATACCAGCGGCAGACGTCGCCCAGGGCCAGCGACCGCTCATCAGGGCTGAACACCAGCCAGGTAAGCTGGCAGCGCAGACTGCCCAGGTCAAGCTGACCGGCAACGCTGCCATCGGCTCTGCGCACCTCGTAGGTGCGACTGGCGTACAGCGGAACGAAGTAGGCACCGGAAGGGCTGAACACCACACCCTGCACAGGCCCCGCCAGGATGACGGTTGTTCCCTCGGCCGTGTGCAGTTGCGCCGGATCGTTGGTGGGGCCTGGCTGCACGATGACATGACCGGCGCCGGCGGGAGCCTGGTAGATCGAACGAGATGCGGGAGCCAATCCTGCCGCGTCGGATGCGCCATTCTCCCGCGCCGCCTCTTCTGCGACTGGCTGGCCATCCTGGGTCGAAAGGTAGACCTCGTGAGCGACGCTGTTGGCTGGCGTCACTGTACCGTGGTCTGGATCCACTTCCGCCTCGTAGGCTTCGACAAGCTCAAGGCGCAGGTATGCGGCGGATGGCAGGGGAGTGAAGGTCACGCTGCCGATACCGCCATAGTCGAACGCGTAGGGATTGGTCAGGATTGCGAGGCGAGCGCCGTCTTGCGTGCGCCAGAGTTCTGCCGGCGGCTCGTTCTCCCGGTAACGACTGACGTCATCCACCTCGCTCAACGCGCCGATCTCTCCGTACATCACAACCGCATAGGCGGCTTCAGCGTCCTGGCTGAAGACCACCTCAGTGACGTGACCGCCGAATTTGGTCAAAATCGCGCCTGTGCCTGTGCGCACCAGTTCGCTGGGATGATCCTCGTATTGGATGACTGCATAGGTGGCCGCCGGGTCGGGGCTGAACACCACACCGGCAACCTGGCCGGCCAGGTCGCCGATCACAGCGCCGCTCTGCGGGCGGATCAATTGTCCGGCGCGATCTGTGTAGGCAACCACCAGGAAGCTCGACGCCGGGTCGTCGCTGAAATAGGCTTGCTCCACCTGGCCGGCCAGCGTCGCCTGCATGGACGTATCGCGGGTCAGGCGCAGCTCGCCTGGCCTGTCGGCATAGGCCAACACCATGAAGGCGGCGCGAACATCCGGGCTGTAGACGATGGCTGTGAGATCAGCACCCAACGCAACCGTCTGCCCGTCCGCTCGGCGCCGAAGCTCAAGGAAATCGTCC
This sequence comes from uncultured Anaerolineae bacterium, assembly GCA_964580725.1. GTDB lineage: Bacteria > Chloroflexota > Anaerolineae > SSC4 > Amarolineaceae > Amarolinea. Next base: position 3,715 of record CAZOLV010000147.1, read on the forward strand.
CCGTACCGCACCGCCACATACGTCATGGCCGGATCAGGGCTGTCCTGCACAGCCTTGATCCGAGCGCGCAGGGTCTCGACAGAGCCATTGCCGGCTTGCCAAAGTTGCCCTGGTCGAGTCTCCCGAATCGCAAGAGCCAGGGCGCCCTGAGCCAGAACGTACAGAGAGTTCACGTCTTCGCCGATTTTGGCGAACCGTCCCTTGGCCATCTCCAACGCAATGATAGACTCCGAAACGGCCTTGTTGACGGAGTCCGATCGCCGCCAACCCTCGAACAGGAAACGCATACCGAGCAGGGGAGCATCGTTGATTCTGGCCTGCCCCTGTGAGACCAGGAAGTTCGCCACGGCTCGGGCATTGGCCTCAGCGGCCGCGGTGGCCCGCACCGCCAACTCCTGGGCGTCCTCAGCCTGGCGCGTAGCAGCCTTCGCCTGGTCTGCTGCGGCCGTGGCCTGAAGCGCCAATTGGGCTTGCTGCCCGCGATTGCCGATGAGCAGGGTTCCAATGATCAACCCGACAATCATCAACGCGGCCGCGGCGGCAGCGATCCGGTTGTGCCGCTTTGCCCTGGCCTGAGTCTCGATCGCTCCCCGGCTCGTCTGCACCAGGTGCGCCAACTCCTGGCTGTGGCCCAACTCCTGCGCGTCCCCCCCGGCCAGCCAGCGCGCCGCCTCTTGCAGCTCATACTCGTCCAGCAGGCCGCCGCGCCGATCCGTCTGCACCCATTCGGCGGCCTTCTCCTCCAGCCGACGGCGGGTCTGCTCCGCTGCACGGCGCTGGTTGAGCCAACCCTGCAAGCGCGGCCAGCCCGTGATCAGCGTCTCGTGAGCGATGTCCACGCGGCGGGCGCCGCCTTCATCGCCGCTGGTGGTCAGCAGCCGGTTACGGGCCAGATGTTCGAGCGTTCGCTCAAGGGCCTGATCTTCTTCGGCTGCACTGCGCAGATCGGCGGCCGGCAGTTGACGCCGCGTGTCTCTACGCCCCTCGCCGAACTGGATCAGCCGCAGGAAGATGCGCTGGGCGATCATCTGCTCGGCCGGTGTCAGTTCAGCCACCGTCGCGTCGGCCTTGCGGGCCACAGCCACCGCGAGTCCGCTACGTTCCCCCTCGCCCATCTGCTCGTAGTCGCCGAGGCTGATTTGCAGACGGCGCATGCGTTCCCAAAGCAGCACCAACGTCTCTTGCAGCATGGGCAGAGCACCCGGCTCTTCGGCTGCGTCGGCCACCAGGCGCTCGATCAGGGCCTCGGCGATGTCAACCTCGACGTCGGTGGCCGGTTGGCGAATGGCCTGACGCAGTGCGTCGCCGCGTAGAACGGCGATCTCCAGCCGTTGGCCGGGATCAACCGGCCACAGCTCACAGTTCATCAGGTCGGGATAGAAATCAGCTCGCAGTGCTATGATCAGCGCACACTGCTGGCAGCTCCGCAAGACCTGCAAGGCCGTCATGAACTGCTGGCGCGCGGCCTTGTCTGCCAGGCTGAAGACCTCCTCGAACTGATCTATGACCAACAGCAGGCGCTGTGCAGGGGTGTGCGCGGCCAACAGCACCGCCACTGCCTGCTCTGGCTGCCCGATATCGCCTTCCAGGCTGGCGGCTAATGTTGCCAGCGGATGGTCAAGGGGCCGCATGGTGCGCACCAACCAGTAATCTGGCGGGAAGTAGCGACTCTTCTCCAATCGCGGCAGCAGCCCAGCCGCGATCAGCGACGACTTGCCTGAGCCAGAAGGGCCGATCACAAAAAGCAGGCGCTGGCGGCGCAAGTGGTCCAGTATGTGCCGGATCTCGCCCTCGCGGCCGTAGAAGAAGCGTGCGTCCTCAGCGCGAAATGGCACCATGCCGGGGTAGGGACAAGCAGGTGGCGGCAATACGTCCCGCAGGTCGAATAACTGATTATCATCCGACCGGCTGAACAACACCGGCGTGGCCCATTCGCGGTCGTTGCCGCGGGCGGCGATGGCCTTGCGCGCTTCGCTCAGGGCGATGTCTGCTGGCAGACCGTCGGCCAGCGCCTGGTAGAAGGCCTGCGACAGGGTGATGGCCGCAGCATCGGAAACGGGAAATTGCATCGCCAGGACGGCCGGCGCGCCCTGCTGCACCAACCGCTGCGCCACGCCGGCAAAGGGGTCGCTGCGCCCACCCTGCGCCCCCTGACAGGCGTTGAGAAAGATCAACCGCAGCGCGGCATGGTCGTGCAGCAGCATGCCCAGGGTTTCGGCCGCGGCAACCTCGGCCTCGCCCCGTTCGTTCTCGAAGATCAAACCACCCGTGTTCGTCTGAACGTCGAAGAAGCCGTGGCCAACGAAATGCAGCAGATTCACCGGCCCGCGGCGCAGTCTCGCTTGCAGGGCAGGCAGCGTGGCCGTCTCCAGCCGCTCCAACGCAATCACGCCACGCTGCATGAGCGGATCGAGCGCATCCTGCAGGTGCTGCCACTCGCTCTCCACGGCCAACGGCGCCACCCCGCGCGGGTTGGAGATGACCGCCAGGACTGCCAGCGGCAGGTGGGCGCGCAGCAGTTGTACAGGCCGGTCAAGCTCGATGTAGCGCACAATGGGGGTCAGGTCAGAGAGCGCCAGGAAGCGCCCCAGCTCTGGCGCAAAGAGAAGCTCCCACGGCAGTTCGGCCAGTTCGAGCACGTCCGCGTCCAGGCGCAGGCGGATGCGCAAGCCGGCGCCGCGGCGTTCCGCCTCGTCCAGGCTGCGGCGCAGGCATTGCCCAACCGGCCCGGCGAAGGCGGCGGCAAAGAGCAGCGTGCCGAAGGCGCGTGGATCGAGCGCGGCGCCGGCCTCATCAGGCGCAACGCCCAGGTTGCGAACGCCGCCATTCGTGCGCCACAGGAAATCGGTCAATTCATCAGTTGAGAAGGGAAGGGAGAAATCGGCGACTGCCTCGCCCGCCGGGGATTGGATCACGCGGGCGCGGTAACTCCTGCCCGCAGGGCGGTGGTCAATGAAAAGGTCGAAGTTGAGGTGACCGGCAATCATGGGTGGTATGTTGCCTCGCTGGTTCTGGTCAGAACGACGCCAGGTCTGGAGACCGTTGATACAATTTTATCACGGATACGCGGTGGGCGCAACTGCGGTGCAAATGACTCGTAACCCCGGCGATTCTGTCGCCCCACTGGCGCCGCCCCCTGCGGCAACTACGAGATGATCGTTGGTGGGCGCCGGAGGTGCGATCCGGTCGCACCACGCGGCTAACGGTCGCGCGTGGCGCGCGCCCGCCGCAAGACCTCGGCCAGAATGGCGGTGATGTTCCAGGCGTCGTCGCCCGCGCGATGGTGAGTGCCCTCCAGCGGAAGCCCTAGCGCGGCCAGCCCATTCCGCATGCCGACCTCCCGCTTCAGGCCGAGCGTCACGGCCAGCAGGGTCTTGACGTTAAGATGCCCTGGCCCGAAGGGATAGGGAATGCCGAATTCGCCGCAGTTGCGCACGAACTGCTGGCGGTCGTAGTCGCCATAGCTGGCCCACAGCCGCGCCGCCTCCGCCAGGTTGCGCAGATAGCGCGCCCGGTCGTCACGGTCGTTGGCGAAAGGGAGGAAGAGGATGGGGCGGAGGGCGGTCATGGGTTCACTCGCGGCAGACCGAAGATGACGCGAACCCTGCCCGCGGGCGCGTCCGCCACGAAGGCGCGGTAGCGCTCGCCGGCGCGGGTGATGAGCAGGTCGAAATTGCGGTAGTCGGTGAGGATTATGTGGCTCTACTCCAAGCCATACCGCCGTCGCTCGTCCGGTGTCAGCAGCGGCGGGTCGCGCTGGATCAAGCGCTTGGCTTTGTCAAGCAGATCTTCGATATTCGCGTTCCAGATACGGGCGGTCAGGTCGCCACTGGCAGTGACGATCTGCGTGCCGTCCGGGCTGTAGGCCGCCGACATGACAGGGTCGGAGTGGCCGCTGAGGGTGCGCACTTCCTGCCCGGTGGCGGCGTCCCAGATGCGGGCGGTGTTGTCACCACTGGCGGTGACGATCTGCGTGCCGTCCGGACTGTAGGCCGCCGACCAGACCGGGTCGGTGTGGCCGCTGAGGGTGCGCACT
>CAZOLV010000148.1:0-7744 GCA_964580725.1 uncultured Anaerolineae bacterium
TGCCGGCCACGGCCACGCCATAGGCGTAGCCCGGGGTGTCATACCCCCCGCGGCGCACGGGGTTGGCGGGGTTGCTGACGTCAATGATCTGCAGGCCGCTGCCCCAGTCGGCGACGTAGGCCAGGCTGCCGGCCACGGCCACGCCATAGGCGTAGCTCGGGGTGTCATACCCCCCGCGGCGTACGGGGTTGGCCGGGTTGCTGACGTCAATGATCTGCAGGCCGCTGCCTCCGTCGGCGACGTAGGCCAGGCTGCCGGCGACGGTCACACCCAAGGCGTAGCCCGGCGTATCATACCCCCCGCGGCGTACGGGGTTGGCCGGGTTGCTGACGTCAATGATCTGCAGGCCGCTGCCCCAGTCGGCGATGTAGGCCAGGCTGCCGGCCACGGCCACGTCCCATACAACGTCGGCCAGGACCGGACTTTGCCCCACGACGGTCGGATTGGCCGGATTCGTGATGTTCAGGATGATCAGTCGCAGGCCAACTCCGAGATAGGCGTAGTTGCCAACCACATCAACTGCATAACTTGGTCCCCCAATTTGTCCCACTAACTCAATCAAAGGTGTAGGTGTCGCCGTCGGGGTTGGTGTATTCGTTGGACTAGGAGTCGGCGTTCGAGTTGGTGTCGGTGTGTTGGTCGGGGTCGGCGTCGAGGTCGGAGTGCGAGTCGGTGTCGGGGTGAACTGATAGCGCACCTGGGGCATAAACGCTTCTGAAACCACTCGTGCACCGAAAATGGTGTCTGCCTGTGTGTTGGCGTCCGAGCGTCCGCCAATCACGTAGAGGTCCTGACGCTGGCTGTGTGCGCCCGCCACCCGAAAACGCGCCGCAGGCAGGGCGGCGCCCGCCGTCAATGACGTCAACGCGCCATCAGGCCGGATCTCGAACCCAATCACACTCGCTCGGGCCTGGCTGCCATCCGTGCCGCCGATGACGAACAGCTTCCCCTGCGCCACCAGGCTAACGGCGTCCGCCCGCGCCTCGGGCAGGATGTCGCTGCCCATCTCCACCCAGTTTTCCAATGCCCCGCCGTTGCTGCGCACAGCCCGGTAAATCTTGCGCGAAACCGTATTGGTCGTCGGCCGGCCGCCGATGACATAGATGGCGTTGTTGGACACCACCGCATTGAGCCGGTAGAGGGGGGTTGGCATAGCCCGATCCTGAACCCACGCACCCAGGATGCCATCCGCTCCGATGGGGGCGCGCCAGACGCCGGGCAGCGGATTGCCGTCGAAGCCCCCCAGCACATACAGCGTGTTGTTCAGAACTACCGCACCGGCCGTAAAGCGCGCGTTGGGAAGCTGACTCAATGTCTGCCAGGCGCCCAGGGAGCCATCCGCATGGACGGACGCCATGTAGACGCTGCGTTGTTGATAGCCGCCGATGACGTAGACCCGGTCGTTGTGGGTCACGGCCGCATGCCCGTCCAGGGCGACCGGTAGGGGTGTGGTTGCCTGCCAGGCCCCCAGGCTGCCGTCTGCATTGATCCGCGCTCGGCGCACGGTCGCCGTCGCCTGCTCTCCGTGCAGTCCCCCCAGCAGGTACAGCCATTCCCCTACCGTCACCGCGGCCGCGCTGTCCAGCGTCTCCGGCAGCGACGTGACCGCGGTCCAGTCGCGGATCGCATCCGCCAGCGGCTGCGCCTGCGTCGCGGTCACCAATAATGTCACCGCGATTACAGCGATGGCTGCCACGATCGATAAGAGCCCAACATCGCGGACGCGTGGGTTGCGTATTATGTTCGGCTGTACCATGTTGCTTCTCCCCGGACAAACTGGATTACGGCGGGCGTGGCGGTGTCGGGGTCGCGCCGCCCTGTCCTCCACCGCCCAGCTCGATCTGTACCACACGTGGTTGGGCTTCCGGCCCGGTTCGTTGATAAGGCTCCATTTGCACCACGGCCACGGTCCAGAAATAGCGCCCACTCCCGCCTTGCGCAACGCCATAGGCGGCCGCGACGTTCAACCTGGCGCTCGTGGTGCGCACGGGGCTGGCCGCGCCGTAGTGATCAGGCTGCCCATCCCTCCAAATGCGCACTTCAAACCCCTGGTTGGCCGCCAGCGCCGGCCCTGACCAATTCCAGGTGAAGGTGGTCTCGCCAGCCACGCTGGCCCCATCCGACGGGCTGACCAACACCGGGGCTGGCAGGCCGGCTGGGGGCGGTGTGGCCGGCACGGGCGTCCGAGGCGGTGTTGGTATGTCGGTCGGCCTGGCAGTAGGTCGGGGCGCGCTTGTTGGGATAGCTATCGGCGGCCTCGTGGGCGTAGAGATTGGACTGGGTGCAAGGGTTGAGGTCGCCAGCACGGTTCCCGTAGTCGTGAGCGACGGCAACACCACCGTCGTTGGCGATACGATGATCGTCGAGGTCAGCGCGACTGCGGCCGTCGGCGTGATAGTCACAGTGGCCGAGAGCACCTGTGTTGGCGAAACGATGGCAGCCGTCGCCTCCCTGGTCGCGTGCGTCGTAGCTGTAAATCGTATGGGTGTGAGCATTTGGGTCGCAGTTGGCTGTGAAGTCACAGTCGGTGTGTTGCCCTGATTGCCATCTCGGCTCAACACCACGGCCAGCATCACCGCCATCAACATGAACACCCCGATGCCGCCACCCGCCATCAACAGCCAGGCCGGCGTGACGCGCCCAGTCAGGCGGGGGGTGGGCGGTGGCGTCGCGGCTGGTGGACGGCGCACCAGCGGCAGAACGGTCGTCTTGGCCGTTTGTGCGGTCGTGCTGGCCGCCGCCGCGTGGGCGGCCGCCGGTGCAGGAATGACCGCAGGTTGTAGGGCGGCGCGCAAGGCACCGGCATCGGAATAGCGAGCAGTGGGTTGCTTGGACAGGGCTTGCAGAACGACCCGATCCAGCCAGGCCGGAATCCCACGCACGCGCTGGCCGGGGGCTACTGGCGCTCCCTGTTTGATGAGGAGGGCGTTATGAATCTGGTCGCTAATGGACTCTTCAGCCCGGAAATCGAGATAGCTCCCTCCGGTGATCATCCTGTAGAGCATCGCGCCGAGGGCATAGACATCAATACGCGGATCGTCACGCACGCCGTCCAACTGCTCCGGCGCCATGTAGGTCAACGTGCCGCCCGCAAACCCACTCGACGTTCCCCATGAGCGGGCGACCGCAGTAGGAGAGACGTGGGCAATGCCAAAATCGGTCACTTTGGCCTGTCCGTCCGCGCCAAAGAGAATGTTGGCCGGCTTGATGTCACAATGAACGATGCCGCGACTGTGGGTGTGCGCCAGCCCCGCGCAGACCTGATCCATGATGACCAACGCATCGTTGACCGCCAGCGGCCCCGCGGCCAGCCGTTCGTCCAACGAGCCGCCGGGGCAATACTCCATGGCCAGGTAGTAATAACCACGGTCGGAGAAAACGTCGTAAAGCTCGACGACGTTTGGATGGCGTAGCTGCAAGGCCGCGCGTCCTTCCACCAGGAAACGGCGCACCATCTGATCGTCATCAGCCAGGGCCGGGTTCATCTCCTTGATCGCGACCGCGCGGCCGATGAGCGTGTCCCGGGCCAGGTAGACAAAACCAAAGCCACCCCGACCGAGGACTCGCTCGATGAGGTATTTGCCATTCAACAACGATTCATTGGCTTTGAGTGCCATTGGGCGTCTCCGGGGATGGCGTGTGCCGTGACCTGATGCGGTCACTCTTGACAAACGGCGAGGCAGGAAAACACCAAGCCCGCCGGATCATCTGCTTTGTCGTTGCCACACGAGAACAGAGCCGCCGGCGGGCCAGGATAACTCAAGTATAAGTGCAAATGCTTTGCATGGCGGCGTTCTCTTGCGCTGGTGACCTACTGCGCAGACACCGAGTTCCGCAGCGCAAGAAAAAGCGCCGAGCAAACTGCCCCCGGGAGATCGGGCAGTGAGGACCCCGTCCTCGTGTGGCTCGTTCCGTCTCAGTATAAAACAGGATGCTTTACCTGTCAATGTAGCCGCGCCGCCGACGGGCGCAGCTCACGTTGGCGGCGGACCGGGCGCCGACATGTCGAGCCGATGGTGACATAACCAACCCTTCGCCGAACCTGACGCCCCCATCCAGACAGCCTGACCCCTCAAAACTCGTACCAAACCCGTGCGTTCAGGAGATTGACACCCAGTTCTGTCTGTGCGAGAGTCACGTCGTCAGTTCAAGTCAAACTCGGTCAGAAGGAGAGTGCCATGCGCGATTACTATGCCGGCGACCCTTACTGGACGGTCGCACGGTTCAACAGCACCTGCAAGGGGTGCAAGAGCGGAATCAAGAAGGGCCGGCGAATCTTCTACTATCCCCGCACCAAGAGCGTCTTCTGCTCCGACTGCGGCGCCGCAGAATCGGCCTCGTTCACGGCCGCGGCCGAGGATGAGTATCTGTACAACCATAGCGGAGGTGGGTGGTGAGCACGAACACGCAGTCTGCCAACGGAAGTGGCTCCACGGCGGCCGGCTTCTGGGACGACGCCGACGTCATCAGCATCTACACCAGGGCGCAGGCGATTGAAGATGGCGTGCTCGTGGACGCCTCGATTGGCGAACTCGCGCCGATCAGCCAGCATCTCTACAGGTTCCCCGTGGCCATGACCGCCGAGGTCTTCGCCATCATCCAGGCTGCGGTCGAGAACAAACGGGCCGACAACAGCCTGGCCGGCGTCTGGCACGACATCATGTGGATGAGCCGGATGCGCGTCTACGCCCGCCCCGATCCCTCGACCGTCCTGTTCACGGTCAAGATCCGTGGTGCGGGCCGCCGGCAGATCTTCGCCTTCAAGTTGGTTTGCGGTCCCGGCGACAACGCTGAACCGGTCCTAACCCTGATGCTCCCCGATCAGGACTGAGGACGAGGCCCTGGGTCCTCCGCCCAGGGTGGCAGGCTGGCTCATCCGGTTGGCGACCGATCTCGTGGCTGCAATATGGCCGGATGGGACCAACCAGCGTTGATCCGGGTACACCAATAAGTGGATTCTTGAATCCCGTTACTGGAAAAACTGGTGGAAACTTGCGATTGACAACCCAGAACAAATGTGCGAGACTTTGCCAGATTCATGAGGAGGCTACTATGGGTTACTACACACAGTTCTCGCTGCTCGAACCGTCATCCGACGACCCTCATTACCGGGCGATCGTCGCATGGGCCGAGCAGTATGATCGCAGCAACAACGCCGACCTGGCGCTGTCGTTGTTCGGCGACGCGCCGGCCAAATGGTACGAGTGGCAAACCGACATGGCGGCGCTCTCCCGCGCCTTCCCCGACATGCTCTTCACCGTCGAAGGCGTTGGCGACGAACCATACGACATCTGGCGGGCTTACTTCCAGAATGGCCTGATGCAAGAGGCGCCTGGCGAAATCATCTTTCCCCCCTTTGACCCGGCCCGTCTGATCCCGGTGGATGAGCCTCATTCCCCCACGAAAGGGTAGACATGAAGTACATCGTAACGCAGAATGGCTAGGTATTGTTTGATGTGGTCTCGGCCCTGCAGAAGGAAATCAGGCGCGGCCACGAAGAGGCGGCCATGTACTGGGCGCTCGAGCTGATCCCCAAGTTCGAAGTCTACCTGTGGCGCCGGCTGATCATCATCGCCAACGAGGACATCGGCATCGCCAACCTCCCCATCCTGACCCTGGTTCCGACCCAGCGGACGGTCTACCTAGAGATGCGCTCTGAAGGCAAGGATTCCAGCGCGCGCCTGATCCTGGCCAACACCATTCTCGCCCTGTGCCGGGGTCCGAAGTCGCGCATCGCCGATCACTTCCAGTGTGCGGTGCACCAGGATCGCCTGCACGGCAAGCGCCTGGAGATTCCCGACTACGCCCTGGACAAGCACACCGGCCGCGGTCGCAAGCTGGGGCGCGGCGTGCCGCACTGGCTCGAGGTTGGCTGTCAGCTCATCCCGCCCTCCGAGGTGCCCGACCCCTACGTCGAGCGCGCGGCTCACCACTGGCAGAACGACTTCATCGAGGTCAGTTGGGGCAAACGATCGGGGAGGACCACGTTGGCCAATGAGGTTGAGCCACCGGATGAGGAAGTCGCGTCACCCGATACCGCATCGCTCTTTGACTGAACCGCTCAGTCAGCCAACCCTCCCCCCAACGTCAAAACAAAACAGCCTGGGTTCCCCCCGCCCAGGCTGTTTGTTTTTTGCGTTGTACCCGGCAGTTCGATGCGCCACACTTGGCGCACCCCGTTGTATCCCGAATCTGCGCCGCAAAACCCGTGTGCAACTTGGGGATAAACTCGTGCGCCCAGGTGATTGACACCCGGTTTTGTCTGCGAGAGAGTGAGACCGTCAGTTCATTCAGACACAGCCAGAAAGGGAGCGAACGATGAAAAGCGCCAAGACCTTCACCCAAACCAGTATCCGCGATTGGCTGGCTACGGAGCAGCCCACGTATCGGGCCGCGCAGTACGGAACCAACGCCCTGTCCTCGGCCGAGTTGCTGCACCTGGTTCTCGGTCTGGAATACGTCGAGCCGATCAATGCGTTGTTGTCCAAGGCCGGCAACCTCGTGGCGTTGTCGAACATGCCCGTCGAGGAGATTGAGGGGTTCGATCACAGAAGGAACGCGGCTTCGGTTTTTGAGGGTTGTTGTTACGTCCAACGTAACTCTGGAAAGGAATGCGTTCCAGCGTAACTCTGGAAAGGAATTAATCGCTGGGCGCATCGTCATCGATCCATTGGTGGATCAGGGCCAGTAACGCGGGATCACGCAAGCAGCGATGCGTGCTCAAGCCTGCTTCACGGCAGATGGCGGTGACACCCAGTGACCGACCCTGCGCGGCGAGACGGGCGGCAGCTTCGCTGATGCGTGCACGTTCGGCTTGCGAGCGTGCTGTCTTGAAGCGGGCCAGATGCTCAGCCAAGGCAGCACGCACTAAAGCGTGTAGCTCAGGGTAATGCACTCGCAGGGGGTCGCTGGTCAGACCGACTGCTTGTGCAATCTCACGGAACTTCACCTTCACTTCACAGTCGGGTAGCTCAGTCAGAATACCGACAATCCGCGTTTTTAGCCGCTCTACCTGGCGTTCTGCGAACTGGCTGTTATGTGTTTGGACTTGCTCCTGCACGTAGGCCGCCAGGAGAGGTTGAGTGTTGAGATAGTCAGCATTGAAACCCACGGTGCGACTGACTTTCTGGGCTGAAATCTTCTCGTCACGAGCGAGGAGTATCTGTAGTGCCACGTCTACACGCACCCGTATGGATGCGTGACGCTCGAATTTCTCTTGAGCACGTCGCTGGGCCTGGGCTTGGTGGACCTGCGTCTCCAAGCCCAGGCTAATCCAATACATGCGCACGGTCTTTTCGCTCCAGCCCAATTGGCTGGCAATCTGACGGTTATTGCGGCCTTGCAAGCCCAACTCAACCAGGCGTGCAACCTCGGCCGGAGCTTTGGGCACGATCGGGGGTTCACCGGGCTGGATTAGTGGGCGACGCGGTTTGCAAGCCAACAGCCCCGTGTAAGCTCGGGTAAATCTCCGACCACAACGTGTGCAGTGAAAACGCGCCATGCTGCGCTCTGGCAAGTCCGCCCACCTGCGCCACCCCATCGTCAGCAACCCGCTGGATGGCGCCCGCCTCCTGGCCTGGGCGACAACGGAAATGGACCGCCGCCTGGCCGCAAACCAGCGTGAGCCGAAGCTCGTGGTGGTGATCGAGGAGATCGGCGACCTGCTGATGGTGAACGGCGAGGTCGAGGGCTTCCTGACGCGCATCGCGCAGGTGGGGCGCGCGGCGGGCGTCCACCTGGTCGT
>CAZOLV010000149.1:0-7697 GCA_964580725.1 uncultured Anaerolineae bacterium
GCGTGAACGTGAAAGTGGGCGTCCAGGTCAGGGTCGGTGTCCAGGTGAACGTGGGGGTGGGCGAAGCCATGGGAGTGCTGGTTGGGGTCCAGGTTGGCGTCCAGGTGAAGGTGGGCGTTGGCGTCCAGGTGAACGTCGCCGTTGGCGTGGGCGTGGCGGACGGCAGACCGGTGGCATTGGCCGTCGGCGTGGGGCCTGTGGGCGTGGGCGTGATGGTTGGGGTGCGTGTGGCGGTAGGGGTCAGTGTTGCCGTCGGCGTTCTGGTTGGGGTGCGCGTGGGGGTGGGCGTTGGGGTGTTGGTTGGGGTGCGCGTGGGGGTGTGCGTGGGAGTCGGCGTTCTGGTTGGTGTGCGCGTGGGGGTGGGCGTCGGGGTGTTGGTTGGTGTGCGCGTGGGGGTGGGCGTCGGTGTGCCGGTTGGTGTGCGCGTGGGGGTGGCGGTCGGGGTGACCGTTGCGGTCGGCGTGACCGTTGGGCTGGAGGTCCAGGTGGCGGAGGCCGTGGGCGTCGGGGTGTTGGAGGGCGACGCCGCGGCGGTGGGAGTGCGCGTAGGCGTCGGCTGGCGCACCGTCACCGGAGCGACCTGGTTGTGCGGGGCGATGGTGGTGTTGGAACTGGATGCGCTGACGCTGTTGTAGTAGACGCCGGCGGTGGCGGCGGCGTTGGCCTGAAAGGAGATGACCAGGCTGGCGCTGGCATAGGGGCTAGTCTTGTCCAGGGCGCGCACGCTGGTGTACTGAGCATGGGGAGCGCCGTTGCTGGCGATCCAGTCCCAGACGGCCCAACCGCCGCTTGGGTCGCTCAACTGGAAGGGGGCGACGGCCTGCACCTCGGCCCAACCCTGCCAGTAGTCGCGCAATGCGCGGGTGATGTAGTCGGCGCGGTTGGTCTCATTGATAATGGGGTACCCTTCCCAGGTGAACATGCCGTCGCCCAGGTAGTAGCCCGTTTCGGAGAGGATGACGTCCACATCGCGCCGGCCCCAGGCCGCCAGGGAATTCAGTTCGCGCAGATAGGTGTCAATGGCGGCCTGCACTTGTGGCGCGGTGTTGCGATGCAGGTTGTACTCCGGCGGATGATTCGAGGGGTAGGGGTGCGTTCCCCAGACGTCGAAGGCCCAACGGGCGTTGGGCGCGGCGTTGAACATCTGGTTGATGAAGGTGAGCGGGCTGATGTTGCCGCCAGGCGAAAGAGGGCCATTGACGATGCGGATGCGGCTGTCGCCGATGGTGCGGATGGCGCCGGCGGTCTGTTCCAGGAAAGCGGCGTATTCGGCGGCGTTGGCGCTGCCGCTCCATTCCAGGTTCAGGTTTGGCTCGTTCCAAATCTGGATGTAGAGGGTGAAGCCGTTGCGGCGCGGCAGCCCGGCCACGACGCGGCGGAATGCCTGGGCGACGCTGCTGTAGTTGCCTGGCCAGTCTGCTTGCGGTTTCACCCAATTGGCGCCGTCATGCGGGCCTTGCAGACGCAGCAGCACGTTCAACCCACGGTCATACGCTGCATTGACATAATCCACCCAACATGGTTGCGGGCCGTCTGTGCTGTTGGTGATGCCGTAGAAGAACTGCTTGCCCAGGGCGTGATAGCCCATCAGCTCGCGCGTGCGGTCGAGCTGCCAGGAGATGGCGCCGATTTCGCATGTCTCCTGGATGAAGGTGTTGATGCCGTAGAAGCTGTCGCCGCGCCGTGCCGGGACGGTGAGACCGCTCCAGGTCAGGTTGCGGCCGGAGGTCGCCGGGTCGGGCGAACCGATGAGAACGCTGTTGCGGTAGATGCGCGTCGTTCCGGCGCGATAGCTGAAGCCGGCGGGGAGGGTGTCGAGCACACTGACGTCGTTGGCGGAGACATCGCCGGCGTTGCTCAGGGTGATGGTGTAGGTCACCGCAGCGCCGGGCGCCGCCGACGTCGGAGAGACCGTCTTGCTGAGGGTGACGACAGGGTAGGGGACGCCGGCGCTGGCGCTCGTGGAGGCCAGAAGCAGCAGGGAGACCAGAAGGCAGACAAGGACGTTGCGCATGATCGCCATTATACCACAGCGACTCGGCCAGTGTGTGCTGGCGATGCTACTTTCCGCACAGAGTGACTCCGCAAAACGGCGTAGAGGTGGTTGGATCATCCGTCGGATGTGATTGGCCAGCGTTCGTGGCATACTGAGGCCAACGTGTGAGCGTTGTTTTGCCCTTCCCTCCCGACTGAAACCCGACTTCGATACGATCGAGCCAAAAATTTCTTTTCTTGTGAGAGTGACGTATGTTGGACGAACAAAATCTGATCGTTTCGGCGCGGGGCGACCAACCCCATGCTTTCAATCAACTGGTGATGGCCTATCAGTCGTTGGCATACAGCGTGGCGCGTCGGGTCTTGAGTGATCCCGATCTGGCCGCCGATGCCACACAGGATGCGTTCGTCAAGGCGTACCGCAAGCTCGATCAGTATCGGGGCGGTTCCTTCAAGGCCTGGCTGCTGCGCATCGTCATCAATACCTGCTATGACCGCCTGCGCGCCCTACGCCGCCGCCCTGCCTGTTCGTTGGATGACCTGGTGGAGCAGCCCGATCGTGCGGCGATCTTGGTTGATCCGGCGGAAAGCCCAGAGCATCATGTCCTGCGGCGCGAACTGCGTGGCCAGATCGAACAGGCGATTGCCGATCTGCCGGCCGATCAGCGTCTGGTGATCGTGCTGTCCGACATCGAGGGCTATAACTACCATGAGATCAGCGACCTGGTCGGCATCCCGCTTGGCACGGTCAAGTCGCGCATTGCACGCGGGCGGGCGCGCCTGCGTGACCGCCTCGTTCTTCCCTCTTTCAGTCTGACGCCGCAAATGGCCTACTGATGTTTGGCAACTGGCCAACTTTAGCGTACAATCCAGTGCAGTGCAGTGCAGTGCAATTCAGTGTCATGCACTCATCGCTTGTCGTGAAGGTTGGCCATGACGCCGCTTTGGCTTCGATCACAAACCAATGTCTTCCTGGCGATTGCAGGCAGCCTGACGGCGCTTGTCCTTTTTGCCATTTGGTGGCGACAGCGGACGCAACGTTGGGCTTATGTGTTGGCGGCCAGTCTGATCGTCGCACTAGGCATGGCCTGGGGCGCGCACTGGCTGTTCGAAGCGCCTGATTATCTGGCTGGCTGCCCGCAGATCTGCCCCGGTTGGCGCGGCTACCCGGCGCCAACCGCCTTGAGCGATGGCGAGGGCGGCTGGCTGCTGCAGCCGGCGGGGATCATCATTGATGTGCTGCTGCACTGGTTGGCCCTGTTGACGCTGATTGCATTCTGGAGCGCCGCCATGCGGCGTTGGCCGTCTGCCAGGCCCGGCTCGCTGCACAATGCCGCGCTGGCGGGGGCGTTGGTGTTGGGTGTTTGGGCCTTGATCCCGCGTTATGCCGCACCGCCAGAGCCAGCCGTGCAGGGAGATGTGCAGCGTTTGGGCATCAATGCCAAGCGCCTGGCCACACGGGCGTTGGGAGGACTTGACTGGCGTGTTCAGCGGCTGGCGTTCGAAGATGTGCGGCGCTTGCCGCAGCGTTCACAGCCTGATGCGCCCGGTTTGCGCCCGCCCTCAGGACCATCGTGGCGGGTCTGTCTGCGCAGCTATACGTTTTACTACATTCCGTGGCGTCGCGTCTATGTTGATCTGGACGCAACCGGCGTCATCACGATTGGCGGCGGGCTGCTGCCGCTGGATCAAGAGTGTTGGTCGGCGCCATTTCCCAAGTCGCCGTTTCCATTTGCTGTTGGTCAACCGGAGCCATAAGCGTCGTTGGCGGAGGCTGAATCTGTGAAAAAACGCGTTTCGTATGACGCCGCGGGCGGTGTAGTGATGGATGAGCACAACCGAGTGCTCGTTTTGTATCGCAACCGTAACAACGAGGTGCGCTTGCCCAAAGGCCATGTCGAGGCGCGTGAGCTGTTGGAAGAAGCGGCTGCGCGCGAGATCCGTGAGGAATCGGGCTATAGCGACTTGCAGTTGGTGACGAGCCTGGGCACGCAGACGGTCGAATTCGATCTTCCCGAAAAGAATCAGCACGTCGTGCGCCAGGAATTCTATTTCTTGTTCCGGCTGCGCAGCCTGCGCCAGATCGAGCGCGACCCGCACGAACTGCAGTTCGTGCCGGGCTGGCTCAGTATCGAGCAGACGATTGCCCGACTGACCTATGAAGCCGAACGTGAATTCGTGCGCCGGGCCTGCGCCTGGTTGGAGCACGGCGATGAAGGCTTGTTGAACGTCATTTGATCTCATCCGCCCGGTTGTGCGCCGGGCAGTGTAGCGCCCAATAAAAGGAGTTCCATCTGCATGAACCAGTTTCCTTTGCCCGAGATGTCTGCGGACGAGCCGGCGTCTTCGAACAAGCGCACTCTCTGGATCATCCTGGGAGTTGCGGTGATCTTG
This sequence comes from uncultured Anaerolineae bacterium, assembly GCA_964580725.1. GTDB lineage: Bacteria > Chloroflexota > Anaerolineae > SSC4 > Amarolineaceae > Amarolinea. The sequence goes on from CAZOLV010000149.1 coordinate 4,390, forward strand.
GCTTGTTGCTGTTGTGTGGCCCTGGCCGGCGCCGGGATGTTTCTTATCAGCTATTCCGGGGAAAGCCCGGCCACTGCGTCCCCAGTCATCACCCGTGAAATTGTGACGCCCGCTGTGCGCACGCCGCGTGTCACGCCGACGCGACCGCTGGCGACGGCAACGCCTGCGCCCGATGTCACGCAGACACCAATTGCGCCGCCGCCCACTGACGGCAGTGACACAGAAAGCCAACTGGGCGCAATCAACGTGCCGCAGCGTGACCTGCGCCTGTTGGCGATGCAACTGCGTCCGGGCGTTGGCGAGATTCCACCCATCGTCAACCCGACGCCGCCCACCTTCACGGTCGGCGATGTGATCACGTTCACCGTGAGCAATGTGGACGACAATCGCCATTTCGTCATCGAAGCCGAGTTGCGCTATCAGACGCCGCACCTGCACATGTGGGTGGAGACGGGCAAGCGCGTCGACCAAAGAGCGCTGGAACGTTCGGCCAATCTGTTCGAGAAGCAGAGCTATCCAATCAATCGAGAGTTCTTTGGCAGCGAATGGACGCCCGGTGTTGACAACGACGTGCGCTTGCACATCCTGCACGCCACCGACCTGGGCGATAGCATCGCCGGCTACTATTCGTCGGCGGATGAGTTCTCGCGCAAGGCGCAGCCCTTCTCCAACGAGAAGGAGATGTTCTACATCAACATTGACAACAACGAACCAGGCACCGATTTCTACGACGGGACGTTGGCGCACGAATTCCAGCACATGATTCACTGGTACAACGACCGCAACGAGGAGACGTGGGTCAACGAAGGTTCATCAGAGCTGGCGTCGGCGCTCAACGGGTTCGATCCGGGCGGCGCTGAGCGCGCGTTCCTGGCCAATCCCGACACACAGCTGAATACCTGGGGTGCTGCGCCCGGCACCAATGCCCCTCACTATGGCAGCGCCTATCTCTTCATGGCCTACTTCCTGGAGCAGTTCGGCGAAGAGATGACGCGGGCGCTGGTGGCGTCTTCGCTCAATGGCATCGCCGGTTTCGAGGATGTGCTGAGTGACAACGGCGGCAAGACGCACTTCGATGCGGTCTTCGCCGATTGGGTCATTGCCAATCTGTTGGACGATCCAGACCTGCAGGATGGTCGTTACGGCTATCGAGACCTCGATCCAAGCGATGTCAGTCTGGAGGCGTCCTTCCGGCGCTATCCGGCCAGCCAGACAGAGGCAACGGTGTCACAGTATGGCGCCGACTACTTTGCCTTGCGCGGCAGCGGCGATGTGACGATTGACTTTACGGGCAGCACGACCGTGGGGCTGGTGGATGCGCAGGCGCACAGCGGCGCATATGCCTGGTGGGGCAATCGCTCCGATGACAGCGACGCCACGCTGACCCGTGATTTCGACTTGAGCGGCGTGCGCACGGCCACCCTCAGCTTCTGGACCTGGTACGACCTGGAGGAGGACTTCGACTATGTCTACGTCGAGGCTTCGACCGACGGCGGGCAAACCTGGGCGATCCTCTCCGGCCGCAACAGCGTGACGACCAACCCGAACGGCAATAGCTTTGGCCCTGGGTTCACCGGCGTTAGCGGCGGCGGTTCACCGGAATGGGTGCAGGAGGAGATCTCGCTCGATGCGTATGCGGGGCAGAAGATCCAGGTGCGCTTCCAGTACATCACCGATGATGCTGTCAACGGGCCGGGTATCCTGCTCGATGATATTCGGGTGCCGGAACTGGACTACAGCAGTGACGCGGAAAGCGGCGCCGATGGTTGGGTCAGTCAGGGCTGGCTGCGCACCAACAACGTGCTCAACCAGCGTTGGTTGGTTCAGGTCGTGGAGCAGGACCGCAGCGGCCTGGCGGCGTCGGTCATCGAGATCGGCCCTGACGGCAGAGGGCGCTTCGATCTGACGGGCATTGGCGCCAATGGCAAGACCGTCTATCTGATCGTCAGCGCCATTGCGCCTGTCACGACGGAGGCGGCGACCTACAGCTTCACCATCGAGAACAAGCGCTAACTCGCGTCCGATCCGCCTGGTGCGGCGCCAAACAGGACAAGGCCCCTGCCGTTCGGCAGGGGCCTTGTTGTTGGCGGTCGCTCAATCCTCTTCTTGGCCGTCCTCGGCCTCGTCTGGCGGGGGCGCGGCGTGATTCTCAGCGGCGGCGGCGGCAGCCAGACGGCCGGCGTAACGCTTTTGCTCACGCGAGCGCCAGCGTTGCGCTTCGCCCGGCGCCAGCTTGCGCGCAAAAAGAAGATAACCGGTGTGCGCCACCATGCGATCGGCGGGGCGCAGGCGCTCGGACGCCGGTTTGTAGCTGCGCAACAGCAGTTCCTCGACGCTGACATCGCTCAAACCGTGCTGTTGAAATGCTCGCAGCATTTCGCTGACCTGATTAGTCGTGGGAACCAGGCTGCCGAAGAGGCCGCCGGTTTTGAGGGCTGCGACGGCAAAGGGTAGCACGGCCCACGGCTCGCGCAGATCGAGAAAACAGGCGTCCACGTCGCATTCTTCGAACCCGGTCACGGCGACGTCACGTTGGCGCATGGTGACGTAGGGCAACAGCCCCAGGCTCTCCAGGTTGCGCTGCGCCAGGGTGAACGTTTCCGGTTTCTGTTCATAGGTGTAAACGTGACCATTGGGCATGACAGCGCGCGCCAGCGCCAGCGTCAAGCCGCCGCTGCCCGTGCCGGCCTCCAGTACGCGCCGGCCGGGAAAGAGGTTGAGGCGCAGCAAGATCTGGGCGACGTCTTTGGGAAAGATGATCTGCGTGACGCGCTTGAGCAGCGTGATCAGATCGTGCGTGGTTGGTTCCAGCATCAGCAGGGGGCGTCCAATCAGCGTTTGCACCGTTTGGCCAAAGGGTTGACCGATCAACGCATCGTGCGGCAAGCGACCGCGGTTGGAATGCCAGACAGAACCGGGTTTGAGTCGCACCAGGTAACGCTTTTCGTCCTCGCTGAGCAGCAGAACGAGATCGCCAGGTTGGGCCAGTGCTGACAAGATGGAAGCTCCTTGCAGTGGATCGTTGGTGGTGGGGAGGCGCCGTCCGCATGAATTCGGGGCTGAGGGGCGTTCCGCCACGAGGCCGACCTGCGCCGGCCAGTATCGGGTTGAGCGTGTTCGCCTCACGATGTGCGTCCACCTGCGTGGACGGCCGGCCGTAGGCCCCTCAGGTGCGATTTCAATCGCCTCAACTCAGGGGGCGGGGTGCTCAGCCGGCTGAGCACCCCGCCCCCCACCATCTAAATACGGAAACCAACATACAAAAAACAACAACCCACATACAAAAACCAACAACCAAAAAACAAAAA
>CAZOLV010000150.1:0-7490 GCA_964580725.1 uncultured Anaerolineae bacterium
GTAGCGCTGCTTGACCGCCAGCCGCAGGCCGTGGAAGAAGCGCAGGTCGCGCTGGTACGTTTCGACCAGCGTCGGGGGCGTGTCGTTGTGGAACGCGACCGCGCCCAACGCCACGCTGAGGGTCTTGGCGTAGGCCGTCAGCGCGTCGTAGAACTCCTGGCGCAGATCTTCCGGCGCCAGGAAACGTTGGAGCGCCTCCACATCCTGTTTGTTAGGCACCGGGTTGAAGATCGCCCACAGCGCTGAATGCAGGCCGGGCAGCCGGGCGATCTCGGCCGAGACATCGGTGATCGTGCCCGCGATATCGGCGCTGTCGAAGCCTTCCAGCGCGTTGTAGGTCTGCATGGCCGCGTTCAGCTCGCCCAGCACCCCGCGGTAGTCAATGACGTAGCCGTAATCCTTGCCCTCGTACAGCCGGTTCACGCGGGCGATGGCCTGGAGGAGCGCGTGTTCTTTCAGCGGTTTGTCCACGTAGAGCACAGTGTTGCGCGGCTCGTCGAAGCCGACCAGGAGCTTGTCCACGACGATCAGGACCTCGACGCCGTCTTCTCGGTGGAAGTCCTCCTTGATCTCGCGGATGTAGGCTTCCTCGGTGCGGTAGCGCTCCATCATGCGTTTCCAGAACGCTTCCACCTCCGGCGTCTTGGCCTCGTCCACTTCCTCGTTGCCCTCGCGCGTGTCGGGCGGCGAGATGACGACCGTGGACGTGACCAGGCCGAACTCGTCCAGGTAGCGCTTGTACTTGAGCGCCAACGCCTTGCTGGCCGTCGCCAGTTGTGCCTTGAAGCCTGTGCCGCCGAAGTTGCGCGCGAAGTGGTCGCTCAGGTCGTACGCGATCTGCTTGACGCGCTGGTCTGCCGCGCTGATCGCCTCGGCGCGGCTGAACTTGCGCTTGAGGTCGGCCCGCTGCTCATCGGTCAGTCCTTGCGTCACCCGCTCGAACCACTTGTCAATGCCGCCCTGATCCACGTCCAACTCGGCCATGCGGCCCTCGTAGAGCAGCGGGACAACCGCCTGATCTTCGACCGCGCGGCGCATCGAGTAGCTGTGGATGAAACCGCCGAACTTCGCCGCCGTGGACTTCTCGGCCTTCAGCAGCGGCGTGCCGGTGAAGCCGATGTAGCACGCGTGCGGGAGCGCCTGGCGCATCTTGGCGTGCGCGCTGCCGTACTGGCTGCGTTGGCCTTCGTCCACCAGCACAAAGACGTCCACATCCCCGATCGGCTTGCGTAGTTGGGCGACGGCCTCAAACTTGCCGATCACGGTCGTGATGATGTCGGCCTTGCCCTCGCGCAGCAGCCTGGCCAGGTCTTGGCCCGACTTGGCCTGTTTGACCTGCTTGCCGCACGCCCGGAACGTGCCCCAGATCTGCGCGTCGAGGTCAATCCGGTCAGTGACGATGACCACGCGCGGGTTCCTGATGTTGGGGTGCAGCGCCAGTGCCTTGGCGAGCATCACCATGGTGAGCGATTTGCCGGTGCCGGTGGTATGCCAGATGACGCCGCCGGTGCGCTCGCCCTGGGTGTTGAGGTGGCTGACGCGGCGCACGGTCTCCTCCACCGCGAAGTACTGCTGGTAGCGCGCGATCTTCTTGACGCCGCCATCGTAGACGATGTACTGGTAGGCGAGCCGCAGCAGGCGTTCCGGCCGCAGCAGCGCGTGCAGCGCGCGATCCTGGGGCGTGGGCAACCGTTCGCCGGCCGCTTCCTGCGCGTCGAAGTAGCGCCGCACCGCCGCACCGCCTTCGCGCCAGCCGTAGAGCCGGGCCTGCTCGACGTCGCTCAGCGGCCGGTTGACCAGGCGGACCAGCTCCGCCTCGAACACGGCCGTTTGCCCCTTGTCAACTTCTTCGCGCCAGGGGCACCAGAATTTCTTCTCCGTGTGGGTGGTGGCGTACAGCGCCTCATTGACGCTGACGGCCAGCAGGAGCTGCGAGGTGACGAAGAAGCCGGGGATCTCGTCCCGCTTCTGGTTGCGGATCATCTGGGTGATCGCTTCTTCGACCGCGCGGCCGCCCTCGGACGGGGTCAGGTCGGGCCGCTTGCACTCGATGACGACCAGGGGGATGCCGTTGACGAAGAGCACGACGTCGGGTCGCCGCGTCTCGTGGCTGCCGGTGCGCTCGACAGGGAATTCATCGGTGACGTGGTAGACGTTGTTTTCGGGGTGCTGCCAGTCAATGTAGTGCAGGTTGAAGCTCTTGGCGTCGCCGTCCACCGTCTGCTTGAGGCTCGTGCCCAGGGTCAGCAGCTCGTAGATGCGCTCGTTGGCCGCCACCAGCCCCTCGACCAGCGGCGCGTCCGCCAACAGGTCGAGCGCCTTCGCCAGGTTGGCCTCTGAGAAGGGGAGGGTCTTCCCCTTGAAGCTGATCGCGTTGTGTTCGGCCAGCCACTTCGCCAGCACATCCTCCAGGATCGCCGCGCCCAGCTTGCCGCGGCGCAGCGCCAGGGCCTCGGACGGCGGCAGATACGTCCACCCCAGCCCCATCAGCAGCCGTAGCGCGGGGATCTGGGAGATCAGTGCTTCGCGGAAAGAGGGCGATTGGGTCATAGCGCAAGCCTTTCAGATCTGGCAGTTTGCGGCAGTATACGACTCACGCCACGCATCGCCGAAACGGCCTACGGATGTCGGTTAGGGTCATCTGCGGAGAGACCCTCGGCCGTCGCAGCTTTCAGGAGATCGTCATCCGCCGAGACGAACACCAGGGCGGGCAGGCGGTAAGCGGCGAGGGCACGGTTGAGGGTCAGCGCACATGCCAGGTGCACGGCATCGTACCCACGCAGACGATGCTTTGCGGTCAACTCGATCGCCTCGTCCACGACCGCTCGGTTGATCGTGACCAGGACATACTCGTCGCGGGCATCGGCTGCCAGGTCGGCGCGGGCGCTGTGGTATTGGGCCGGCGTGATGTGCGCGCCTCGCAGCTTGCCCGCAAACGCCGCGGCGATCTCCACCAGGCCGATCTCACCCACTGCGACCGTCTGGATCGGGTCAGCGCACCACGTCTGCACCCAGGGTGTGCCTGTTTCGATCAGGTAACGCTTGACCAGCGCGCTGCTGTCCAGGTAGCTCGTCACGGCTTGGCCGGCCGGCTGGTTCATAGCTCCCCGCGCCGCTCTGCGATAATCAATTCGCTGGCCGGTTGTCCGCCGGCCACGATCGGCGTGCGACGCGCGCGTGGCTTCCGCCCTGCCGCCGCCCGCGGCAGGGTGACGATGCCCGTGGAGGCCATCGCGTCCAATACCTGTTGCTTGGCCTGCGGATAACTTGCCTCGGCCTGTTTGTCTGCCTTGATCTGGCGCAGGCCCAGTTCGATGATCTCCGGCAGGCGATCCTGAAGCGGGATCACGCGCCGGGCTAGCTCATTAGACAACTGCACTGGGATCGTGATCATGTTGCACCTCGGATTTAAGTATACCCGGCGGCAAGGGGGTGGTCAAGTCGGTCCGCCGTCCACGAATTCCGACACGCATGCGCGAATGGTTGCGCGCCGCAATTCGTGCATTCGTGACTATTCGTGGACGGCGTCAGCTATTCTTACACCTTCACCCGCACGCGGCCGGTGAGGAGCTGCTGCATCAGCCCTCGCTTCTGCCGCTGGAGCGCGTCGCGCTTGCGCGCCAGCAGGTCGAGCTCGCGGTCGCAGGCGGCCAGGACTTCAACGATGCGGTTTTGTTCCGCCGCTGGGGGTACCGGTATCAGTGCGTTCTCTATCACTGAAAGAGTCAAGCCATATCGGGTGATCCCATTGGCAGATCGGACGAATTGGTTGTGTACATTGCCTGACCGCAAGGCTTCCTTCAGAAAGAACCCTGAAATCACGGTGCTATTGGGCCTGAGGATGGCGAGGTGGTAACCACACACCAAATCCTTCGCGTCAATCGCGACAACGGCGACTTCAGCGATCTCTTCACGGGTTTCCGAATCCTTGGTGAGAAGCACGTCTTCCTTTTTCAGCGAGAACTTCTCAACCTCGGATTCGGTAGCGGAACCGCTCATGAACACAGATCGATTGTCTATGTAATCCTTGCGAAACACGTTAGTATAGTTGCAAAGACGAACGACCCGTTCGCCGGGCGCCATCTTCTTGTCTACATTGCTCAAGCGCACTGTTGCGACGTCGGACAATCGCTGGACTGGCCAGTCTTGAGGATAGGTGCCAAGTTCTGTACGGCGTATCCCGGTCGACTGCACGAATTCTCTGAAGCGAACTTGTCCCGAGAGCAACCGTTGCATGAGGCCCAGCTTGCGCCGCTGTCCCGCCGAGATGCGCCGTTCGGTGAGCGCGATGGCCTCGTCCCACGTTCCCAGGATCGCGGCAATTTTGCGCTGTTCGGGGAGCGGGGGAAGCAGGATCGGGACGCCTTTGATTAAACTGGTGTTCAGATTCTTCTGATTGCTGCCATGGCTGAGCTTACGAATCTGTCTATACTGATTCCACAGGAAGTAGAATAGGTACCGATGGTCCACGCAAGGCTCAACCAGGATAGCAGCACACGCTTGATTGGTTGCGGCCTCAATCCCGAGTACTGCAACTCGGCCTCGGGTTACACCTTGTCCATACATTGCCATGAGAATCGCATTCCTGGGCAGTATACTCGCAGAGGAATTCCGGAGGCCCTCCTCAGTAATAAACTCATCACCGTTCAGGATGGTGTTGAACCTAATCGAAGTCGTCTTAATCCAGGGTATGTTCCCTCCCCAATACTCCAGTCGGTTTCTATCGGGTGTTCCTCCCATGACGATTCTGGCAACTTCGCCCAAGCGCCGTTGCTGCCACTCCTCCGGCTTCACAGTCCCAGCTCCTTCAAATAGCGATCAATTTGTTGCTGCACCACCTCGGTCTTGGCTTCAATGTCGCGAAGTTCCCTCTGCACCGCTGTCAGATCCACTTCTTCCTCTGTCTCGAAAGAATCGACGTAGCGCGGGATGTTGAGGTTGAAGTCGTTTTCTTCGACTTCCTCGAACTCTACCAGACGCGCGTATTTGTCCGCGCCCTTGCGCGTTCGGTAAGTTGCCAGAATCTTCTCGATATCCTCTGTTCGCAGTCGATTCTGGACGGTGCCGGTCTCAAACTCACGGCTCGCATCCACAAACAGCACCCGATCATCCGGCCTATTCCGCTTGAAGATCAGGATGCACGCGGGGATGCCGGTGCCGAAGAAGAGGTTGGGCGGCAGGCCGATCACCGCGTCCAGCAGGTTCTCCTCCACCAGCTTGCGGCGGATCAGCCCCTCCGCGCCCCCGCGAAAGAGGACGCCGTGCGGCGCGATCACGCCCACGCGGCCGTTCTGCGCCGGGTCGGTGTAGGTGGTCTCGATCATGTGGGTGATGAACGCGTAGTCCCCCGCACTCTTGGGCGGGATGCCGCGCCAGAAGCGGCGGTAGCGATCCTTGGCCGCCGCCTCCGCGCCCCACTTGTCCAGCGAGAAGGGGAAGTTCGCCACCACCACGTTGAAGCGCATCAGTGCGTCCCCCTCCAGCAGGGTCGGCTCCTTCAGCGTGTCGCCCCAATCAATGCGCGCGTTGCTCACGTCGTGGAGAAACATGTTCATCTTGGCCAGCGCCCATGTCGCGCCGTTGTTCTCCTGGCCGTAGAGCGCGTAGTCGCTGCTCCCCACCTCGTGGCCGCATTTGATCAGCAGCGAGCCGGAGCCGCACGCGGGGTCGGCGATCCGCTCGCGTGGCTGCGGCGCCACCAGCTTCGCCAGCAGGGTCGAGACCTCGGGCGGGGTGTAGAACTCGCCAGCCTTCTTGCCCGCGCCTGCGGCGAACTTGCCGATCAGGAACTCGTAGGCGTCGCCGATGATGTCCCGGTTGCCGATGCGGGAGGGCCGCAGGTCGAGCCGCGGGTCGGCGAAGTCGTTCAGCAGGTGCTGTAGACGCTCGTTGCGCTGTTTGGTGCGGCCCAGCGCGGCCTCGGAGTTGAAGTCAATGTTGCGGAAGACCCCTTCGAGCTTCTCCTTGTTGGCGTTCTCGATGGCTTCCAGGGCGATGTTGATGATCTCGCCCAGGTTGGCCGCGTTGCGCTGCTCGTGCAGGGAGGGGAAATCGGCGCCTTCGGGCAGCTTGAACTTCTCGAAGCCCATGCGCCGGCGGATGCGCGCCTCGTCGTCGCCGAACTGGCCGCGGTAAGCCTCGTAGTGGTCCGCCCACACGTCGGAGATGTACTTGACGAACAACATCACCAGGATGTAGTTCTTGTACTCGGCAGGGTCCACGGTGCCGCGAAAGGTGTCGCACGCCCGCCACAGGATGGCGTTGATTTCGTCCTGGCTGATCTGGCCGTTCAATGAATGCCTCGCATGAAAAAGCCGCCCGCGATGCAGACCGGGGGCGGCCCAGAGTGACGAACGATCCTGCCACGGCGCCCCTCGCCCTGGCCCTGCCCCGACGGTCAGGCGGCCAGCCGGGGTCTTCGATTGCTGAAACTGGGGATCACTTCATCGAGAAGTATAGCACAGGGGGCGGCCCCTGACAAAGCTGTCACGCCCTGGCACACATGTCGCGCGGGTGGCGTTCAATCGATGCAGGGGACGCTGGCTTTTTGCGCTTCGCCCTGCGCCAGTGCGATGACGGCCGTCCAACGCCCATCGTCGCCAGCTCGCTCCTGTACCGCGGTCAGCCTGACCTGAGCCTCCTCGTGTCTTCCCAGTCGTGCCAGGGCGATGGCACTCTCGGCCGCGAGCAAACTTCAGAGCGCCTCAACACCGGCAGTTTGCGTCGCGGCCAGGCCGCGCTCGAACGCATCTAACGCTTTCTGGGGTTGCCCCAGCGCCAGGCAAGTCTCGCCCAGGCTCAACAGTAGCCGGCCGATCTGCCACGGCCCGGCGCCTGCTTCTTGCGCGGCAGCCAGCGCCTGGCGATAGGCGGCTGCGGCCGTCTCCCAGTGGCCCTGGCTCTGCTGCACGACGCCAGCCAGCCCCCAGGCCTACGCCCGCAGCGGATCGCCGCCCCGCAGCGCGTCGAGGGCGCTGCCGAACGCTGCGTCGTGGATCAGCCGCTCGGCCGCGGCCTCAGCGCCGGCCGCCAGGTGCGCCTGCGCCAGGTAGACATCACCCTCCCGCGTCTCTTGCGCCACCAGGTTCCACAGGTGACACACCTCGGTCTGGCCGATGCGGTGGATGCGGCCAAAGCGCTGCTCCAACCGGTTGGGATTCCACGGCAGATCGTAATTGATCATCAGATGGGCGCGCTGGAGATTGATGCCCTCACCGGCCGCATCGGTCGCCACCACAGCAATTCCAAATGTCACTGATAATGCCAATCACATAGTACAATAGCGCCGTTTGCAGGACATGGTTGGCGGGGTGACATGTGAGTACGAATTACCTCTTCTTCGGCAACTGGAGCCATCTCATGACCTTCATGTTTACCAACCTCGAACTCGACACCGATTGATCTGCACGTTCGCGCCGCTCAGCAAGACGCACCTAGACCGTACCGCGCCCTTCGCACGACTGTTCGCACGCGCCTACCCATCGCCCTAA
>CAZOLV010000151.1:0-7475 GCA_964580725.1 uncultured Anaerolineae bacterium
TTATCCACCCCCGTTTAATAAATATCCGTTTCGGCGCCGCCCGGGCCCCCCCCCGCGCCCCCCCCAAGGCCGGTCTCCCGTCTATTTGAGGATGAGCGGCATGATCTGTTTGCCGCCCAGGCTGACGTTGCCGGTCGAGTAGGGGCCGACCTGGTTGTCAGCGTCGAGCATCTGCACGCGCCAGTAGATGGGGCCAGGCATCACCAGGCCGGTAGGCGTCCAACTGCCGTTGTCGGTGTTGACCGTCACCGGAGCGGGGAAGGTCTCACTGCGGTCGTACTGAATGCGGTAGTAGGCGGCGGGGGCCACCGGCTGCCAACGGAAGATCGGCGCTTCGCTGGTGACGGCGCCCAACGGGGGCGAGACGAGCAGCGGCGCTGGATATTCTTTGTAGAACGACTGGCGCGGGCTGGGCGGGCCTTCACGATTGTTGGCGTCCAGGAAACTGACTTTCCAGTACCAGGCGCCGTCGCTCACGGTTTGGTGCCAGACTGGGGTGTAGGAGGTGGAGGAGGTGTCAACCGTCAGTGGGCTGCCGAAGTTGGGGTCGTTGTCCAGCCGCAGGCGATAGCGCGGCGCGGCGAAGCGCGGCTGCAGCGTGGGGGTCAGGATGGGCGCCCATTGCAGCGTGGGCAGGTTGTCAATACTGGCGTTGGCAATCGGCGCCAGCGGCTGTGGGTAGGGAGAGGCGCGGGTGAAGCTCTGCACGTCGCTCCAGCGTCCCTGCACCGTGGCCGAACGCCGGACGGCGACGCGCCAGAAATAGGTTCCCTCGCTGATGGCGTTGAAACCGGTGTTGTCGGTGGGGGTGTAGGAGACGCCGTCCACCGTTTGGTTGACGATGGGCGAGCTGAAGTCCTGGTTTTCGTCCACCTGCAGCACGTAGTTGGAGGCGTACTGCACGCGCTGCCAGGCCAGGGTGGGGGTGGTGTAGGTGGGCGCGGCGGTCATGCCGGCGGTGGCCAGACTGTCGAGCGTGAAGCGGCTCGGCTGCGACCAGGGGCCATAATCGAACAGGGTGGAAGGCGGCGGCTGGACGATCTCATGGCGCACGCGTACGCGCCAGTAGTAGGATTGATTGTTGGCGTAGGCCTGTTTGGTGGTGAAGGTAGTGGCCAGAAACATGTAGAGCGGATTGGGGGTGAAGTTGCTCTCCCAGGTCTCCCAGGTTTCTACGATGTCGGTGAAAGCCGGATCGCGCGCCACCTCGACCTGGTAGCCGTCCACCGAATCGTAGTAGGGCATCAGCCAGCGCAGACCGGGCATGGTGTAATGGGGCAGCAGGCCCTCGGCCGGCGTGTCGAAGGGATAGATGGGGTTGGGCGCATCGCTGGTAAAGGCAAAGCGCACTAGATTGTTGCCCGCTGCGGGCGGCAGCGCCTCGTGAATGGCGTCGCCGGCGGCGCTGGAGAAAGCGGCCAACGCCAGACTGCCGACCCAGTTGGCGTCGCCGGCGCCAAGCGCCACGTAGGGCAGCCGAATTTCGATGTCGTCGCCGTGATCGGTCACGGCGCCGCCGATGCTGGCCAGGCTCTGCCCCGCTTCCCATTGACTGCCGTTCCAGGTGTAGAGGAAGGTCGTTTCGGCGGTTGCCAGCCAGCCATTGCGACTGGCGTAGACGGCGTACTCTGGGCGGTAGAGGTCGTTGGTGGTGATGGCTTTGCCCAAGGGATCGCTGGTTGCGCCCGGCCCATTGCGGCAGATGGCCGGGTCGGTATCGGTGCAGTGGTTGATGTCCACGTACACGCCAAACTGCAGGTTGGCGATATTCTGCGTCGCCAGGGCGATGACCCAACTCAGGCGGCTGACGTCGAGCGAGCGGTCTTGGGCCACGAACAGGCCTTTCATCTGCGGCCCGACGCCGCTGGCGATCTGGTCGTGCTCGCTGCTGGCGAGCGGTTGGGGCAGCGTGTAGTCGAACTGGTTGCCGGTCATCAGGCGGTGGTTGATGAAGAAATGGCGCGTTTCGCTCCATTCACCGTTTGGTTCGGGGCGCACGCGCCAGTAGAAGGTTCCGTTGGGCAGACGCTGTGTGCGCCCCTGCCAGGGTACGTAGTGTAGAAACTGCGCCGTGGCCTCGTCCGCCAGATCGGCGAAAGCGGCATCTTGCGCCACCTGGACGCGGTAGCCGGTGGCGCCGGCGACGGGCTGCCAGGCCAGAATCGGCGCATCAACGGTGGAGTTGCGCCCATCGTCGGGGAAGAGCAGGCGGATCGGCGTCGCGGTGGGCAGGATTTGCCGGGCGCTGTCGAGCCGCGTCAGCCAGGTCATGGGGAAGCCGAGGCGCGTGGAGCCGCCGCCGGTGTAGGCGGTGACCGTCCAACTGTAGAGGCGCCCATCGAGTGCGCCGGTGAAGGGATTGCCGGCGGTGGGTGCGGCGGCGTGACTGGCGGTGGTGAGCGAGAAGGCCAGCGCTCCGCTGACGGCGTCGCGCACCTCCAGGATGTAGAAGTCGGCGGGCGGGTAGGGACGGGCGACGCTGGCGTCGTGCACGGTGTCCCAGATGAAGAGGGGCGTTGCCTGCGTGGCGTCGGCGTTGACTTGCAGGTTGGCGTCGGGTTCGGCGTAGTAGGGCGGGTAGATCGGATTGGAGCCGAAGCGGGTGCGGAAATCGAAGCCGCGCACCTCGCTCCAGGGGGTCAGATTGCCGCGTGGATCAATGGCGCGCACCCGCCAGTAGTAGGTGGCGTTGAGCAGAATCTCGCCCCAGCCGGCGTGGGCGTAGCTGGTGCCGTAGACCCGTTCGTCGAGCTTGATGGGGTTGGCGAAGCCGATGCTTTCGTCCACCTGAATCTGGTACTTTTCGGCGCCGGACACGGCGGTCCAACTGAAGATGGGATGGCCGAGGGCAATCTGGTTGTTGAGCGGCGTCAACAGGCGCGGCGCCAGGTTCCAGCGCATTTGGAAGCGACGCACTTCCGACCAGGGGCCGGTGTTGAGCTGCGCATCCACGGCGCGCACCCGCCAGTAGTGTTCTTGATCGTTTGTCAGGTTGCGGTCGGGAGTGAAGCTGGTGTTGCGCGTCAGGTAGAGGGTGACTGTGCTGAAGTCTGGGCTGGTGCTGATCTCCAGGCGATATTCGCGCGCCCCGTTCACGGCGGTCCAGCGGAATTCGGGCGTGAAGGTGAGCGGCGGATAGGGGTTGTTCTCCGGGCCGAGCAGCGCCGGCGCTTCGTCCACCTGCAAGGTGAACGAGGCGGGCGACATGGGCGCACCGTAGTGCTCGCGATTGTCAATCGGCGTGACGCGCCAGTAGTAGACGCCGTTGGCCAGGCGCACGGTGGGGGTGTGGGCGGCTTCGAGCGTCAGCGCGCTGTAGTCAACCGAACCGAAGTTGAAATCGCTGTCAATTTGGAACAGATAGCGAGCGGCGCCGGGCACATCGCTCCAGGAGAAGATGGGCGCCGTGAAGGCGGCGAGGGTTGCGCCCTCCAGCGGCGCCAGCGGCTGCGGCATGACGGCGCCGCTGGCGCTCCAGTCTTTGACGAAGAAGCGTGCGCTGCTGTACGGCCCCCAGCTCCATGTGTTGCCCGCTTTGACGCGCCAGTAGAAGATGCCATCGGCCAGCGCCTTGGTGGGCGTCCAGGAGGTGGCCAGGGTCAGCGATTCTTCGACGATGACGGCGAATCCGGCCGAACTGCTGATCTGCACTTGATAGCGTGTGGCTACGGCTTGACCGGCCCAGCGCAGCGTTGGGCTGCCAACGGGCGGATCGGTCAGGGCGCTGGTGACGGCGCCATCTTCCGGGGAGATGAGCGCCGGTTCGACCAGCGGGATCGGCGTGGCGGTCGGGGTGCGCGTGGCGGTTGGTGTGCGCGTGGGTGTGCGCGTGGGTGTGCGGGTTGGGGTACGCGTGGGGGTGCGGGTGGCCGTCGGCGGCGGGGTGGTGCTTGTGGCCAGAGGGCCGGACTCGGCCTGGGCTGGCTGTCCAGGCACGATGAAGAGAACGATCAGACTCAGGCAGATGAACCAGAGCCGCAACAAATGACCAAAATCGGCTTTCGACATGAGACCACTCCTGCACTGCGAAGTCTAGGGGTCTGCAAGCCCGGCTTCGACAGTCAATCGGCCATTGGTTCACTGTCTACTCGAGCTGCATGACCTCATTTTAGCCGGAGTGTCGCTCTGTCAGAATAGGATTTTGGTCATTTGCCGCGGGGTTCTCAATCTGCGTCCGCTGCTCAGGGCGCCTCGACCAGGTAGATCTCCAGGTGCACCGACAGATGTTCGAAGATGCTCCTGGCCTCCTGGGCATTGCCCACGTAGCCCATCTCGCCGATGCGACCGACCAGCGCTAGTGTCTTGGCCTGAATCTGGAAGCCGGCGCCCGGCCTGGCCAGTACGACATCCCCTTTTTCCTCCAAACGCCCCATCATCTCGGCGTTGTCGAAGGCAAAATCACTGGCCAGCACCGCCGTGACGGTGCGGATGTCGCTCTTGTCGAAGAGCCAGATCTCCAGGGCAGTGGCCTGCATCGAGTTGGGGTCACGCGCCAGGGCGACTCCCATGCCGCATTCACCCCGATAACCGGCGCCAGTCTCGCCTTCGACCACGAAGGCCTCGTCGTAGTCTGTATCGCCCTGCCGGTAGACGGCATCGAAAGCGGCCAGTTGCCGGCCAGTTGTTGCGACCTGGGACGCCGGCGCGGACGCCGCTGCGAGTCGGGGCGTGGGCGGTTCTGCGTCGGGCGCAGGGGGCGCCGGACGATAGTCGAACGCCTGCGCTGGCGGTTCTTCTTCGTAAGAGCCGAGCACTTCCAGATCGTCGGCGTCGAAATCGGCGTCCGGGCCTTCATCCAGCGCCGAGGGCAGTTGATCCTCGAAAGAGATACTCGGAGGCGGGGGGGCTGGCCGTATGCCTGGCTGCTGTCTGGCGAAGGGCGCGGCGGGCGGCAGCGTTTCCATCGTAGTGATTGTGGCCGGGGTACTCTCTGCGGGTCGCCGCCCCAGGATCAGCCAGAGCAGGATGGCCAATCCGGCGCCGATGATGATGATTCCGGCGATGAGCGCCAGGATCGCCAGCAGGCTCTGCGTGCTTTGGCTGGCGACCGCCGCAGTGGGTGTGACGGCCGGCGCAACAGGCGCCGCCGAGCTGGTGTCCAGCGCGCCGATCAGCATCTGCACATTCTGTGCCTGCTGGATGTGCCCGTCCGAGTTGTAGCGCGCATTCAGCTTGTTGAGCAGAATGCGCATCTCCGCCGGCGTCCATTCACGCAGGCGCTCCTGCGCCAGGGCCAGATCGCCCGTCGCCGCATACGAATCGGCGACGGCGGTCAGATAGTTGTTCTGGGCGCCCTCACGCAGGTCGCGCAGGTTGGCGTTCGTCCAGTTGACAGGAAAAAGCCACCAGCCCAGGACGAACAGGCCGACGAGCATTCCGGCGATGAATACGACGAGAAGTCTGCGCCAGTCACGAATGGCGGTGAGTCGGTTCATAGAACGATGTTTCCTTCTGCTTTTCTCCTGAGCTTGGGCTAGACGGCTGTTGCGGTGGGTCAGGACATGGTCAAGGCCATGACCGCTTTCTGCACGTGCAGGCGATTTTCGGCCTCGTCATAGACCACGCTCTGCGGTCCGTCAATCACGCTGTCGCTCACCTCGATGTTGCGATCGGCGGGCAGACAGTGCATGTAAATGGCATCGTCTTTGGCCAGCGCCATGCGCCGGTCGTCGGTGATCCAACCGGTATATTTCTTGGCGATCTCGGCCGCCTGTTTGCCATCTTCGGTCGTCAGCAGGCAGCCCCAACTCTTGGGATAGACGACATCTGCATCTGTGAAGGCCTCGTCCATGTCGTGGGTGATGCTGAAACTGCCGCCATAACGCTTGGCGTTGTCCTGCGCCTCTTGCAGCAGGTGCGGCATCAACTTGTATTCGGGTGGATGCGCCAGCACCACATCCATGCCGAAGCGGCTTAGCTGGATGATGAGCGACTGCGGCACCGAAATCGGCTTGACGTAACTGGCGGCGTAGGCCCAGGAGACGGCGATTTTCTGACGGCGCAGGTTCTTGCCCTTCTTCTCCATGATCGTCATCAGGTCGGCCAGGATTTGGAAGGGATGGTAGACATCACACTGCATGTTGAGCACCGGCGTGCGGCTGGCCGCGGCGACCTCGCGGATGTAGCGGTTGCCGAAGTTCCAGTCGCACTGGCGGATGGCGATGCCGTCGAAATAGCGGCCGTAGATTTCGCCGATCTCTTTGGCGGTGTCGCCGTGACTGATCTGCGTCGTTTGCGACTCGATGAAGGCGGCATGACCGCCGAGCTGCGCCATGCCGGCCTCGAAAGAGCCGCGCGTGCGCGTACTGGTGAAGAAGAAGAGCATGGCCAACACCTTATCGCGCAGATAGGCGTGCGGCAGGTTGAGCGCCCGTTTGCTCTTCAGGTCGAAGGCCACATCGAGCGCCGTTTCGATCTCTTCGCGCGTCCAGTCGGTATCACCGATGAAGTCGCGCCCACGTAGATTGGTTTGCATGAATGAGTGTCTCCTGTCAGGTATTTGGTATTCTCGCGAGTTCACTCTTTGCAGGCAATCGGCCTGCACTCCCGCGATTTCTAAGCATCTGCCGGTATTGCGGCTTGAGCAGCAATCATTTCTCGATCATCGAGCGTCTTGGGTAAATACTGCCAGTATTTTCCTGGCGGCGGCGACATTCCACGCCATGCCTGTCCGGTCTCGCCGTTGCGCACGCCAGGCGCGTGAATTGGGACCTTCTTGTCGCGACGACCGCCGGTTTCGTCTACATCATTCAAGCGATTTTGGGCTGTGGCTGCACCTGCTCCTGGTCCATCGTTGATGAAAATCACTTTTGTAGTCGCGGAAATGAGCGTCAGGTCGCATGTTTGTACTCGTTCACGTTGCGCAAGACTTGCGCGTGTCGTATTATAGCAGCGCCGGCAACAAAGCGTAGAACTCGGTCGCCCTGACGACATCGTCCAGGCTGTTGCTGTCGTTGACGGTGTGGGCGGTGGTTTCGTCGCCTGGCCCAAAGCCGATGCTTGGGATGTTGGCTTTGCCCATCCAGTAGGTGCCGTTGGTGCTGAAATCCCACTTGCCGGTGGCAGCGGCGGACCAGCCCAGCGCCGCACGCACGGCCTGCCCGGCCTGCACCAGCGGGTGATCCTCGTCCAGCGCCCAGGCTGGGTAATACTTGTCCACGGGAAAGACGAAGCCGGTGTAGCTTGGAATATCGTAGAAGAGCATTTCGACCTTGATGTCGCCGGCGGCCTGGTTGGCGACGGGGACCAGGCGTTGCACCTGGGCAATCGCTTCATCTTTGGACTCGCCGAAGGTCACGCGGCGATCAATGAAGATCGTCGCCTCATCGGGCACGGCGTTGAGGCTGGCGGTCTGTGCGCGAATGTCCGACACCGTGATCTTACCGTGACCCAGGAAGGGATCATCGCCCAGTTGCGGCTCCAGGTCGCGAATGGCGGCGATGATCGGCAGCAGTTTGTAGATGGCGTTATCACCC
>CAZOLV010000152.1:0-7158 GCA_964580725.1 uncultured Anaerolineae bacterium
GCGACTTTCTTGCCTGACAGACTTCTCCACTGGCGCACCTGTCAGGTCTTTCCCCAGGTCTTTCCCCGGAGGGAACACCAGACCTGACAGGTGCGCCGTGCGACTTTCTTGCCTGACAGACTTCTTACTGGCGCACCTGTCAGGTCTTTCCCCGGAGGGAACACCAGACCTGACAGGTGCGCCGTGCGACTTTGTTGTCTGACAGACTTCTCACTGGCGCACCTGTCAGGTCTTTCCCCGGGTCTTTCCCCTGCAAGTTGCTTCCACCGCATCGTTGCGATATAATGACGTCGCAACGGCGGTCACTGGCCAATCACGATCATTGAGGAGGCCACTCAGTCATCGCCGCATACCGAGTCAGAGGCCTCCGAGTCGCAGGAGTTGTCGTCATGAATTCATCAGACCCGCCGCTGACCCTGCATGCGGCATTGTTCCGCATTGCAGAAGAGACCGCCACGGCCAAGGATCTCACCTCTTTCTACGCCGCCATGCACAGCATCGTTGCGCAGTTGATGTTTGCAGCCAATTTTTACATCGCCCTCTTCGAACCGCATACCAATATCATCACCTTCCCCTATTACGTAGATGAGCACGACTTACCGCCGCCGCCGCGTCCGCGCGGCAGAGGGCTGACCGAATACGTCCTCCGCACCGGGCAGGCGCACCTCATCACAGCGGACGACTTCCGCGCCTTGCGGACACAGGGCGAAGTTGACCTGATGCAAACGCTGGCAGTGGACTGGCTCGGTGTGCCGCTCAAGGCGGGCGACGTCACGCTTGGTGTTCTCGCCGTGCAGAGCTATTCCGAAGCGGTTCGCTTCAACCAGCAAGACAAAGAACTGCTGACCTTCGTCTCGTACCACATCGCCACCGCGCTGAGTCGCAAGCGATCGCAGGAGGCGCTGCGCGCCAGCGAAGAGAAATATCGTCATCTCTTCGAACAGGCGCCGATTGGCATCTATCGCACCACGCCCGATGGCCGGATTCTGGACGCCAACCCCGCGCTCGTCGAGATGCTTGGCTTCGAATCCCTGGCCCAACTGACGGAGCGCAATCTGCAAACAAGCGGCTTCGAAGACCCCGGCGAACGTGCCCGCTTTGCCGCTCTGGTTCTGCGCAACGGTGAACTGCGCGACCATCAGACGACCTGGCTGCGGCGCAACGGCTCCTCGCTGCACGTGCGCGAACATGCGCGCGCCATCTACGGGCCAAACGGCGAACTGCGCTACTTCGAGGGTACCGTCGAAGACGTTAGCGAGCGGCGCAAGGCGCAGGAGAGCCTGCGCATCTTCCAACGCGCTATCGAACAAAGCCCAGTCACGATCATGCTGGCCGACACGGCGGGCAATATCGAGTATGTCAACCCCAAGTTCACCCAGGTCACCGGCTATGCACCCGAAGAAGTCGTTGGTCACAATCCGCGCCTGCTCAAATCGGGCGAAACGTCGCCGCATGAGTATGCGCGTCTCTGGCAGCAGATCAGCACCGGCGGCGAGTGGCGGGGTGAATTTCACAACCGCCGCAAGGACGGCACCCTCTTCTGGGAAGCCGCTTTCATCTCGGCGGTCACCGATGCGACGGGCAAGGTGACGCACTACCTGGCCATCAAAGAAGACATCACCGTACGCAAGGCCGTCGAGTCGGTCATGCGCCAGCAGCACGAGTTCGTCGAGGTTCTGCGCGAGGTCGTCACGGCCATCAACAGCACGCTCGACCTGAACGAAGTGCTGGATCGCATTCTGAGCAACATCAGCCGCGTCGTGCCCCATGACGCCGGTCGCATCATGTTGATCGAAAATGGCTACGCCCGGGTTGCGCGCACTTTTGGCGCAAGCCAACATCTGTTCAACCTGGAAACGCACTGGTCGCCCATGCCGGTCTCGGTCACGCGTAACCTGCGCACCGTCTTCGAGACAGGACGGCCTCTCATCATCGCAGACATCGCGGCCTATCCAGGGTGGATCGAACGCAATGTGCTCACCGACATGCGCGCCAACCTGACGGCGCCGATCCGCAGCCGGCGCGGTATCATCGGTTTTCTTGGCCTGGACAGCGTGCAGCCCGGTTTCTTCGACGAGACACACGCCGACCGCCTACTGGCCCTGGCCGATCAGATCGCCATTGCCATCGACAACGCCCAGTTGTACGAGCGGGTGCGAGCGCACGCCGCCGATCTGGAGGCACGCGTCGCCGAACGCACCGCCGAACTGCAAGCGGCCAACGTCAAATTGCAGGAACTCGATCATCTCAAGAGCAAATTCGTCGCCAATGTCTCGCACGAACTGCGCACCCCGCTGGCTAACGTCAAACTCTATCTGGAACTACTCGAAACCGGTCATGCCGACAAACAGAGCCATTACCTGGCGACGCTGCACCGTGAAGCCAGCCTGCTGCAACGGCTGATCGAGGAACTGCTCGACCTCTCGCGGCTGGAACTGGGCAGCCGGCCCCTCGCCGCCGTTCCGCTCGACATCAACTTGCTCATTCAGCGCCTGTTGACCGACCGGCGGGCGCTCATTGCCCATCGCGGGTTGCACTTGCAGACCAACCTGACCCCTGACCTGCCGACATTGCTGGCCGACCAAACCATGATCGCACAAGTGTTGACCAACCTGCTGACCAACGCCGTCAACTACACCCCCAAAGGCGGCATCATCACCGTCAACACGGCCATCAGAACCGCGCTGGAGCAGGACTGGCTCACTTTCAGCGTGGCCGACACCGGGCCTGGCATCCCCGTCAAGGATCAAGCGCACATCTTCGACCGCTTCTACCGGGGCGAATCGAGTCGCAACGGCGCGGTGCCCGGCACGGGCCTGGGTCTGGCCATCTGTCAGGAAATCTTACGCCGTCATCAAGGCCACATCACCCTCGACACCGAATCGGGGCGCGGCAGCACCTTCACGGCCTGGCTGCCCATGGGCAAACCGCGCCATGACCAGGAGACGTCGGCGGGGCAAACCAACGACGTTCCTCTGGCTGTTGAATCACTTCGTCTGTAGCGCGTTGTCGGAGAGAAATGTCACTCCGTTCCAAAATTCTCATCGCCTGGGGCATCACCGTCATCGCCCTCATTGCTGTCCTCTACACGACCCTGGCGAACATCCTCGATCGGCAGCGCATCGAGCTGGAATCTGGCAGCATGCGCGCCGAGGTTGCGCGCTTCGACCATCTGCTGCGCAATGAACTCGACGCCCTGCGCGCCACGGCGCTCGACTGGTCACGCTGGGACGACAGCTATGAGTTCATGGCCAGCAACAGCCGCGATTACATCGAGTCCAACCTGGCGCCACAAACGCTCGACATCCTGCGCCTCGATGCGATGGTCTACCTGACGCTCGATGGCCGCATCCTGTGGGGCAGTGGTCGTGACCGCACCGGCGGAACGCTGACGCCCCTGCCGGCCGGCCTGCCGCCCATGCTTCCCGCCCTGGCGCAACGTGCGCTGACGACCGACAACCTGCCCCACGAGGGGCTGGCGATCCTGCCGGAAGGCCCCGCCCTGCTCAGCGCCGCCCCGATCCTGGACAGTCAAGGCAACGGTCCGGCGCGCGGCAGTCTGATCATGTTGCGCTTCCTCGCCCCGTCCGACCAAGAGAATCTGGGGCGGATTGTCAATTCGGACATCATGATCCAGCCGTTCGATCCTCAAGACCCCCTGCTGAGCCAGGAGGTGCGGCAAACGCTGTTGTCGGCGCCGGGCGCGGTGGCCGTGCAGCCCTTCGACGATCGAATCATCGAAGGCTACAGGGTGTTCGAAGACCTGTTCGGCCAGCCAACCGTCTTGCTACGCATTGCGGCGGCGCGTCCGGTCTATCAGGCCACGCAACGGACGCTCGAGCTCATCTTCGCCGCCCTGCTGTTCACAAGCGCCGTCTTCAGCGCCCTGCTCGTCTTCTTTTTGGAACGTTTCGTCCTGACTCGCCTGTATGCGCTGCATACGGCTGTACTGGCGATTGGCGCCGGAGAGACACGAACATCGGCGCCCCTCGCCATTCCCGGCGCTGACGAGTTGAGCCGCCTGGGAACGGCCATTGGCAGTATGTTGACGCGCCTTGCGGCGCTGCATCAGGCGCGCATGGACAGCGAGGCCCGCTTCCGCAGCATCGTCGAACATTCCTTCGACGCTATCCTGTTGGTCGAGGGCGCTAACGGGCGCATCATCGAGGCCAATCCGCAGGCCGTCCGGCTGTTGAATGGCGCCCAGGCCGGACTGACAGGGCTGACCCTGTACGACATCCTGACCGACGACCGTCGGCTGATCGAATCTTGCCTGACGCAGGCCCTGGCCAACGGCTTTCACCGCGTCGTTGCGACGGCGCGGGGGCGCAATGATGTGGGCCAGCCAACACGAGCGACAACGCCGCGAGAATCGCCCGCTGCTCACAACGCCTACGCGACGATTCCGGTCGAACTGGCGGCGACGCGCCTGCTCATCGAACATCGCCCGGCGCTTTCGATCGCCATCCATGACTTTACCGAGCGCAGGCGGGCCGAACTGGCCGAGCAAGCCCAGCGGGCCTTCCTCGAAGGTCTGCGCGACGCCTCGACCGCCCTCAACAGCACCCTCGACTTCGAAGAACTGCTGGATCGCATCGTCGAAAATGTGGCCAAAGTGCTGCCGCACGATACCTGCGAGATCCTGCTGCTGGAACAGGACATGGCTCACGTGGCGCGGACGCGCGGCTACCACAATCCTCAGGACGAAGTGTTCGTGATCGGCATCCGCCTCAAGGTGACGGAGACGCCCAATTTACACACGATGACAGCGACGCGGCGCCCCCTGGTCATTTCTGACGTCTGGAACGACGTCGCCTGGGTGCGTTTGCCACGCCTCGAATGGATTCGTTCGTTCGCCGGCGCACCGATCCTGTGTCAGGAGCAAGTCGTTGGTTTCTTGCACCTGTGTAGTGCAACGCCCGCGGCTTTTCAGCAGTCCGACGCCGAGCGTCTGCAGGCCTTCGCCGATCAGGCCGGCCTGGCCATCGGCAACGCCAGGCTGTACGAGGCCAGTCAGCGCCAGACGGCCCGCGCCGAGGCGCTGCTGCGCGTCGCCAGGCAGATGCACCGCCATTTCGACACCGCCAGCCTGCTTCAGATGGTGGCTGCAGAGACGGCGCAGGCGCTGCACGCCGATACCGTCATGGTGCACCTGGTAGATGCCCAACAGGGCGTGGCCGTCTGCGCTGCGGCCTATGGGCTGGCGGCGGCGCAGGTTGCACGAATTCCGCCGCTTCCCCTGCAGGTGTTCGATGATCTTACGCCTGCTCCCGCCGGCGCTCTTCAGACTGCCAGCGGGCAGTTCTTGCCCATCGAACTGCTGTGCGCCGAATGTCGCCGCCACTTCGGGCCAGCCATGGCCTATACGCTGCCGCTGCGTCTCGACGGCGAACTGCTCGGCGCCATCACCGCCTTTTCGGCCAATCCTGCCTGGCTCACACAGCAACAGGGGGACGCGTTGGACGAAGGTCTGGCGCAGGGTATCGCCAACCAGGCCGTGCTGGCGCTGGAGGCGGCGCGCCTGCTGGAAACGGTGCAGCGTCACGCCGCCGAGTTGGAAGAACGCGTGGTCGAACGTACGCGTGAGCTTTCCGAGGCCAACCTGAAGCTGCGTGAACTCGACGCCATGAAGAATCAGTTCGTCTCCAATGTGTCGCACGAACTGCGCACACCCCTCACCAACATCAAGCTCTATTTGCAGCTCCTCGAAACTGGCCGCGCCGACCGTCAGGCGCAGTACATGGCCACCCTGCACCGTGAGACCAACCTCCTGCGCCGGCTGATCGAAGACCTGCTGCAGCTCTCGCGCCTCGATCTGAAGGCGGCGGCGCCCAATCTGAGCGCCATCGATGTCAATCGCACGCTCAGAGTCCTGACGCATGACCGTGAACCGCTCATCGCCGAACGCGGCCTGACGCTGTGCCTGGCCGCAGACGACGCGCCCCTGACGGCGCTGGCCGACGAACGGCTGTTGATCCAAATGCTGACGACGCTGATGACCAACGCCATGAACTACACCCCGGCCGGCGGCGTCCTGACGGTCTGGTCGCGCCGCGCCCATGATGATGGGCAGGACTGGATCGTGCTGGCCGTCAGCGACACGGGGCCGGGCATCCCGGCGGACGAACAGTTGCGCATCTTCGACCGTTTTTACCGCGGCCGCGTAGGCCTGGAAAGCGCCTCGCCAGGCACCGGCCTAGGGCTGGCCATCTGTCAGGAAATTGCCCACTTGCACCGGGGACGCCTCACCCTCGAAAGCCAGCTCGGTCACGGCAGCACTTTCGTCATCTGGCTGCATCCGGCGGATGATCACGATGACGGCGCTCGCCATGACCGCTGAACCGGCGGCCGCCGGCGATGCGCCTGTCCTGCGCATCGCCATCCTGGCCGATGACCCGCTGACGCGCGCCGGGCTGGCCGCCCTGTTGGCCGCCGAGCCGGGCTGTCAGGTTGTGGGTCAGGCCCCCGCCGCGGATGGGCTGCCGGCGCTGCTCGACCTCTACCGTCCCGACGCCGTGTTGTGGGACCTGGGTTGGGACCCGTCGCACACACCGGCGGCTGGCGGCCGCTCCGCCCTGGAGCGCCTGGCCGACCTGGAGACGCCGCAGCAGGCTCTTGTGCTACTGCTGTCCGATGCGGCGCAGGCGGCGGCGGTCTGGGCGGCGGGGGGACGCGCCATGCTTTTGCGCGACACCCCTCCCCAAACGATCATAACCGCCCTTGCCGCTGCCGTGGCGCACCTGGTCGTGCTCGACCCCGACCTGGCGGCAGCGATCGGGCGTTCCTTGCCCCCCTCCGGGCGCAGCAGCGGCGCGTTGACAGAGGCGCTGACGCCGCGTGAGCTGGAGGTCTTGCGTTGTCTGGCCGAGGGGCTTGCCAACAAGGACATTGCCCGCCAACTCGTCATCAGCGAACACACTGTCAAATTTCATCTCAACGCCATCCTCGCCAAACTGGGCGCACAAAGTCGCACCGACGCCGTCATCCGCGCCACCCGCCTGGGCCTCGTCGCTCTCTGATCTCCGACCTGATCGTTTTTCCAGGTTGCATCCTGACCATGCGATGGAAGTCGCTGGGATGCTGGCGCGCGATCATGGGGGGGAAGAGAGGAGAGAGGAAATAGGAAATAGGAGAGAGGAAATAGGAAATAGGAGAGAG
>CAZOLV010000153.1:0-7015 GCA_964580725.1 uncultured Anaerolineae bacterium
GCCACAGATTCGGCCGCATCGCGTGAATACGGCGCACGGGTTCGTGGATATTTGGGAGGTACGCAGTGAAGTCTACGCGTGTTCTCAGTCTGATCCTGCTGACCGCATCGTTCCTGGCCATTCTGCCAACGGCGCAACACCCTGTCTCCGCCGCTGCGAATGGCTCACGGCCCCAGGGCGTCACCGCCGTCGCCGAGCATTCGGTGGCGCTGCCGGGCGTCCGCCCCGCTCCTCCGCTCGACCAGAGTGGCTACATCCGCATCCCCTACAGCGCCGAGCTCAATCCATTCCTCGGCGCCATCACCATCGAGGCCTGGGTCAAGCGCAACGGCGTCAACCGTCATGAGACCATCATCGGCAACGGTTGGCAAACGTCGTACTGGTTCGGGTTTTCTCCCGATGGCAGGCTGCGCTTCACCCCCAACGGTGCCAACGGTTTCGCGAGCGGCAATGCCGTCGTGCCGGCAGGCGAATGGGTGCACGTCGCCGTCACATACGACGGAACCACCTGCCGTTTCTACATCAACGGCATACTCGACAAGAGCAGCGCTGACGGTCTGGGCGAGATTAATCCTGCGCCGGCCGGCCAGACGCCGGGCATCGGTTTCGATGTCAACGATACCTTCACGCCCAACTATTTCGGCGGCCGCATGGACAATCTGCGCATCTGGCGCATGGTGCGCAACGCCGCCAGCATCAAGACCGGCATGTTCCAGTCGGTTGGTCATCCTACCCCACATCTGCTAGCCGAATGGTTTTTCGACGGCAACGCCAATGATCCGGTCGGCGGCCATCACGGCGTCCTGCAAGGCCAGGGCGAGTTTGGCAATGAAGGCGCGATCCCGCACGACATCCGCATTCCCCAGGTCAACGTGACGCCGAGCCTGGACGGGCTGTGCCAGACCTACAGCGAGTATGCCAACGCCATCCAGATCACGGTGGATGGGGTCGGCGCCTGGCTCTTGCATACCGCCGGCGACTTGTGGGTCTGCATGTCGAGCCTGCCCGACGGTGTCAGTTCGGGCATCGTCTATCTGGATGCGCAATACACCCGTCTCGATCCAGCGCAGCCGGAGCACCTCATGCTGCAGGTGAACAGCAGCGGGACGACGGGCGCCTTCGCGGGCGACGGCAGCGGCGACTACACGGCCACCAACGCGGCCGACGGCAAATGGGCCGGCGCCTTCCTGGTATGTTGCGGCGGCACGTCACGCGGCGCCGAGTTCCGCATCGGCGCCGACCTGGTAGGCGGCTGGGATCACACGATCGGCCTGGCGTTGGGCAAGAGCCTGGTCGTCAGACCCACCACCGTGCTCAAGCTGTGGCCAGCCCTGGCGGTGCATCATCTGCCCTCGACCTGGAGTGCAGCGATATTGGACGGCGTGGGTCCGGCGCGCACCTTCAGCGGGCAGGTCGTCTACCAGCCGCGTGACGACTCGGCCGCAACAGTTGGCGTGCCGGGCGTCAGCGTCAAGCTGATCGGCAGCGACGCCAACGGCAGCGAAGCCCTGGTGGCGACGACGCAGAGCGATCTGGACGGCGACTTCAGCCTGACCAGCGACGACAGCTACACCTACCACCGGCTGGAGCTTGGCGCGCCGCCCAAAGGCTATGCGCCGCAATCGGCCGCCGGCTCGCCGCCGGCGGCGACGGTGGACGAACGCACCCTGAACTTCGAATCGGCTGGCGCTGGCGCGTATCCCAACAACATCTTCACCCTCGGCGATGCCCGGCCGTCGGCGGTGGACGCCCAGTACGGCCCCTATTTCCTCATCATCGCGGCGCAGCAGATCATCGCTGAAGGTGCGCTGGACGCGTTCGTGGACTTCAAGTCGCGGCAGGGATTCGCCGTCGAGGTCATCAGCATCGAAACGATCAATGGCTCATACGCTGGCGACAGCCTGCGCGACAAGATCCGGGCCGCAGAGCAGGCGCGCCTGGCGACGTATGGCAGCCGTTTTCGCTACGTGCTGCTGGTTGGCACGGACAATGTGCTCCCCTACGTGCAGATCTATCCCTGGTTCGGCGGCAAGACCGACCAGGGCGTTGATCTGGACGCCTGCCTGATGGCGCCAACCAGCAGCAGCCTGAACGCCTCAGGGGTCAAGCTCAAGTATTCCGACTGGTACTACGCCGATCTGGTCAGCGAATTCGACAGCAATCAGAACGGCTGTCTGCTCGACGGGGTGGCCACGAAAGTGTCCGATTGGGCGCCAGGCTACATGCCCGATTCCATGCCGGCCGTCCAGGCAACAGTCGCCGTCGGTCGCATCCCCTTCGCGACGGCGGACGCTGTGTTCGAAGCCCTGGCGAATAGCATGGGCTTCGAGCAGCAGGCGCAGGCGTTCAAGCAACGCGCGCTCCACGCTATGTCGAACGTCTTTCTCAAGGGGCGCTCCTGGTCTCCCAAAAACAGCAATTTCGGCATCTATGTCTTATGCCCGTTCGAGACCGCCAACAAGAACTGCCAATCCAACACCGCCGATTCCGCCTTCGTCTCCGAGTTTGCCAAATCGGCGTTCCTGAACCTGCAGGGCTACCTCAGTACGATCTTCTACGAACAAACCAAGCCGCCAGGCGCTAATCCCGTGCAGTCGCCGCAGCCGCTCACCGCCCAGAACCTGCTGTCCGCGTTGCAAGCGCAGGACTACGGCCTGGTGAACGTGGCCGGTCACGGCGGCGCCGAAGGGGTGGCCCGCACCTTCTGGAGCGATCAAAACGGGAACGGCCAGGTGGATTCGCCCACAGCGCCGCTGCCCAACACCAGCTTGGATGAGATCGAAGGCGAAGACCTGCTGACAAGGGCCAACCTGAAGTCGTTGTTAGCCGGTAACGGTCACGGCGCGATCTACGTTGTGGCCGCCTGCAGCACCGGCGACCCGTTCGATCAGGACAACTTTGGCGCCAGCTTGCTGGCGGGCCGTCATGGCGTTGCCTGGGTCGGCGGGCTGTCCATGGTTGGCGTGGGTGGCTGGATGACGCCGGGCAACGGCGCCATTGGCTCGGTGCAGTACAACGTGATGGAAAGGCTGCTGAACCGCAATCTGCGGCTCGGCGATGCCGTCTGGCAAACGCTGGAATATCAGGTCAATCATTTCAACGACCTGTCAGCGGGGGGCGCTGTGGACCTCTTCGGCGACCCCACCCTGAGCTATTGGGGCAACCCCGGCGGACAGAGCACCCTGGCGGCCTGGCCGATGCTGCGCTACGACGCCCGCGGCCAGGGCTTCTTCCCGCTGGTCGGCCCCGACGTCCCCAAGAAGCAGTGGGATTATCCGATCCAGGCGCCAGGCGCCGGCAGCCTGCTGCCTTCGCCGGTGGTGAGCAGTCTCGGCGAAGTGATCGTGGCCCACGGCAATTATGTGGATGTGCTGCTGCGCACCGGCATGCTCTTTCAGCGCCTTTCCCTGGACAATGCCGCCTACGGCGCGCCGGCCATCGCCGCCGACGGCACGATCTACGCCCTGGACACCACGGGCAAGCTCTACGCTTTCCCCTATCAAACCGCCGGCCCCAACCAGCCGTCGCTCCGCCATCGCCGTTGGGCGATGGCTCTGGGCGCGGCCGCACGCACCAGCCCCATCGTCGGCGCCGATGGTTTCATCGCCGTCGGCGTCGCCGGCAAGATCGCGTTGGTGCGGCCCGATGGGCTGAGACGCCTGGTCTATGCGTTGCCGGGCGACCCGATCGGGGCGCTGGCTGCGGGGGCAGATCGGGCCATCTACGCCGTGACGGCAACGACCATCGGCCGTATTGACCTGTTCTGCCCCAATGCGCCCTGCGTCGCCTGGCGCTCCCCGACGCCGGTCAACAGCACGCCGCCGCTCCTGGCCCACGGCGCTGTCTACGTCGGGCGCAGCAACGGCAATGTGGTCAAGCTGACGGCCAACAACCTGGTGGAGCAGGCGACCTTCGACGCCGGCAGCGCCATCACCGCGGGGCCGGT
Source organism: uncultured Anaerolineae bacterium (assembly GCA_964580725.1). Classification (GTDB taxonomy): domain Bacteria; phylum Chloroflexota; class Anaerolineae; order SSC4; family Amarolineaceae; genus Amarolinea. Next base: position 3,947 of record CAZOLV010000153.1, read on the forward strand.
GGCCGGGCCGGGCGGCCAGGTGCTGGTTGGAACGGCCAGCGGCCGGCTCTACAGCCTGACCTCGAACCTGGCGCTGCGCTGGCAGCGCAACGTTGGTTCGCTGGTCGAGAGCGTCCCGGCCTTCGCGGCCGATGCGCTCTACATTGCCAGCGGAGACAAACTACGCGCCTACTCGCCCGTCAGCGGCGCGCCGCTCTGGACACGCAATCTGAACAACGGCGCGGGCGACGGCTCGGTGGCCGTGGACTTTGGCCGCCAGCTCTATGTGCTGACCAGCGCCGGCGCGGTCTATGGCTTTGGCGAAGGGTGGAGTATCCCGATCCTCAGCGTGGCCGCCAAGCCAGCGGCGGTCAGTTCCAGGGTCAAGGGTTTCAGGGTCGAATGGGCGCTTGCCGTCTCGCAGCTCTCGAGCGCGGAACGTGCGCCTGCCGGCATCGCCGCGCCCCAGACGGCGGTGGGCATTCTGCTGCAACGCAGCGCCGACGGCGGGCCGTGGGAAGATGTGGCGACGCTGCCGCCCGGCACGACCGTCTTCACCGACACCGGCGTGCTCGAAAACGACAACTACGCCTACCGCGTGCAGGTGTTGGACGCGGCCGGCAACGATTCGGACTTCACGAACACCCCCGGCAGTAGTCACAGCCTGCCGCCCCTGCCGCAAACGCCGACGCTGCAGGGCGTCACCGCCGTCTCCGCTGAAGCTCTGTCCCTGCAGTGGAGTTCGCCGGCGGCCGCTGTGGTCACGGGCTATCGCATCGAGCGCAGCAACAGCGCGGGCGGGCCGTTTGCCGCGGTGTTGGAGGCCAGCGGCGGCGTCACCCAGACGCCAGACACTGGGCTGGCCGCCGGAGCGACCTATTTCTATCGCGTGATCGCGTTCAACGACACCGGCGAGAGCAATCCATCTTCGGTCGGCAGCGGGACCACCCGCCAGCAGACGCTGGCCGCGCCGCAAAACGTGATCGCCACCCTGCTCGCAGATGGCGCAGTGCAGGTCAGTTGGGACGCCGGGCCGGCCGGCGCCGCCACGGTGATCGCGGTTTCCGAGCCAGGGGCGGAAGGGTATCAACATCTGGCGATGGTCGGCGCGGCCGGCCCGTACAACAGCTACCCCGGCGAAACCGGCGTCTATGCCTACCGCCTCAAGTTCGTGTTGGGCAACGCCGAATCGGCCTACACAGACGCGGGGACGGTGTTCGTCGAGGAAGCGCAGCGCATCCAACTGCCACTGATCAATTGAGCTGCCCGGCAGGCGTCAGCGCAGCCCGCCGGGCTGGCGCAGGCGCGGTCACAGTTGTGACAAGCACGGCTCTCTCGGCTATAATAGCCCCGCTCAGCGAGCCGCCTGTTGAAAATCGGTCGGATGGCCCCGCCCCCTGCGGGGCCATCTTGCGCCCACCGCCGCAACCGTTCGACAGGCGCCATTCGCAGCGCGCTGCGGCCTTCCACCGGCGCGGCGACGAGACCCTCATCCTGAGCGACAGGGAGAGCAACGGTATGAACGACATCAAGAGCGTGGTGTTCGACCGCGCCGCGGCCTACTACGACCAAACACGTGGCCTGCAGGAAGCCGAGTCGGCGCAATTGACCGATGCGCTGGAGCAGGCGCTTGGCGATAACCCGGCGGCTCGCATCCTGGAAATCGGCATCGGCACGGGGCGCATCGGCGGGCCGTTGCACGAGCGTGGCCGGGCGCTAATCGGCGTTGACCTCTCGCGCCCGATGCTGAGCGTTTTGCGCGGCAAGTTCCCCACCCTGCCGATCGCCGTGGCCGACATCACCCGCCTGCCCTTTGCTCCAGCGACATGCGACGGTATCCTGGCGTTTCATGTCCTGCACTTGGTGCGCGATTGGCGCGAGGCGCTGGCCGAAGCGGTGCGCGTCCTGCGCCCCGGCGGTCGCCTGATCTACAGCACCAATCAACGCGCCCACGATTCGTTCAACTGGCAGTTGCGTCAGGAATGGCAACGCCTGGTAGAGGCGCAGGGCGAAAGCGCCGAGCGTCCCGGTACGCGCGATGATGAGGAAATCGGCGCACACTTACGTCAACTTGGGGCGCAAGATCACACGTTCATCGAGGCGCTGCAGGTGCACGATATCGTCACGCCGCGCGACGTGTTGGAGATGATGCGCCAACGCATCTGGTCGGACACCTGGCTGGTGTCCGATGCGGTTTTCAGCGCGACGATGGCGCATCTGCAAGAATGGGCTGCCGCCCGCTTCGATCTCGATCAGGCCTGCGACGAAATTCACGACATCGGTTTTCATGTCTACACCTTCTGATTCGGACACTGCGACGCCGCCTGCCTCGGTACACATCCTGGGCGTACGCGTCGATGCGCTCACCTGGGGCGATTTCGATGCACGGGTGCGCGCCTTCGTGCGCAGCCGGCAGCCGCACCAAATCGTCACCGTCAACCCGGAGTTTGTGATGGCCGCACAGCGCAACCCGGCCTTCCGGCAGGTCTTAGCGGCGGCGGATCTGGCGCTGGCCGACGGTTGGGGGTTGCTGTGGGCGGCGCGGCGCCAGGGCCAGCCGCTGCCGGCGCGCATCACCGGTTCGGATGGGACGCCGCGCCTGGCGGCGTTGGCGGCGCAGGAGGGCTGGCGGCTCTTTCTGCTTGGCGCCGGGCCTGGGGTGGCCGAGCGCGCCGCCCGTGTGTTACAGGCGCAGCGACCGGGGCTTCGAATTGCTGGCTGCTTTGGCGGCAGTCCGCGGCCTGCCGAGGAGGATGCCATCGTCGAGCGCATTGCGGCGGCGCAGCCGGACGTTCTACTGGTGGCCTACGGGGCGCCGGCGCAAGACCTCTGGATTGCACGCACGCGGCCGCGCCTGCGCATCCCGCTGGCGATGGGGGTCGGCGGATCGCTCGATTTCATCGCCGGCGTGCAGCGGCGCGCTCCGCTGCTTGTGCAGCGGCTGCGGCTGGAATGGCTCTTTCGCCTGGTGCAGGAGCCGCGGCGCTGGCGCCGTCAACTGGCGCTGCCCCGCTTCGTCTGGGCTGTTCTGCGGGAATAGGGGAGAGGAAGTAGGAAATAGGGGGAGAGGAAGTAGGAAATAGGGGGAGA
>CAZOLV010000154.1:0-6629 GCA_964580725.1 uncultured Anaerolineae bacterium
TGGCAGCGGATGAAAACGAATAAACGGATTGGCACATTGGTCAATGGCGGTCAGGCATGAAAACGATAACGGAAATCTGCGCTCAACTGGCGGCCGGGCAGTTCGAGTTCAGCCGCCATGCCTTCCGGCGCGCCGTAGAGCGCAACATCAGCGAGAGCGAAATCCGCCAGGCGGGACAACACGCCCGAATGATCGAGAACTACGCCGACGACAAGTATACGCCGAGTTGTCTGCTGTTTGGGCTCACTACCGCGGGGCGGCCTTTGCACCTTCAGGTCTCGCGCGCTAAGGCTGACCTGATTCGTATCATCACGCTTTATGAACCTGACCCTGCCGAATGGTATAATTACTCTGAACGGAGGTGAGCATGTATCGCTGTGAGGTGTGTGGCGCGACCGAAGCGCGTTCTGAGGTAGTCAGTGAAGTGTTTTTGATGGACGGCCAGCCGGTGCTGGTCGAGAATATCCCCGCAGTCGTCTGTGCACGCTGTGGCGACGCGACCTTCAGTCGCGTAACGACCGAGCGGATTCGGCGCATGGTCCACGGCGAGATGCGCCCCGTCAGATCGGTGCGCGCCGATGTTTTTGCCTATGCCTGAGCCGCGATGTCCCTCGTGATCTTGCCGCCTACCGATTCTCGTTACCCCGCACTGCTTGGCGCCATCCTCGGCCCCGCCGCTCCCGCGGCCGTCACCGCGCTGGGCGACCTGGCCTTGCTCGACCGCCGGCCGCTGGCGCTTTTTTGCTCATCGCGCTGCCCCGGCAGCCTCATCGTGCAGGCCTCCGACCTGGCCCATGCGCTGCGATCACGCAGCGCGACAGTCATCGGCGGCTTCCACACGCCGGTGGAGCGGGCGTGCCTGGAGATCCTGCTGGCCGGCGTCGGGCCGCTCATCGTCTGTCCCGCGCGGGGGATGTACAGGACCATTTCCGCTGAGCTCCGCAGGCCATTGGCGGCCGGCCGGCTGCTCCTGCTCTCGCCGTTCGAGGAGGCCGAGCGCCGCGTCACGGCGGAGTTGGCCGCGTATCGCAACCGGTTTGTCGCGGCGCTGGCGGAGCGCGTTTTGTTTGTGCATGCGGCACCAGGGGGTCGGACAGAGGCGCTGGCGCGCGAGGTGGTCGGATGGGGCAAGCCGGTCTACACGTTGGCGCATCCGGCCAACGCGGCCCTGATGGATCTGGGCGCGCATGTTTTGAACGACTGGGATAGTTTCTCTGTTGGGGAGCCGGCGCAGTAGTGGGTAGGAGTCTGCGATATGACCAATGAAGAACTCCTCGCAATCATCGGACGATCCAGCGCTTCCAGAGCGAGCTAAACGATGTGGAAGTGAAGGCTGCTCAGCGCGGCACACCATCACGCCTCTATGAGTCCCTCTCGGCTTTCGCCAACCGCACGGGCGGCGGGGTGATTCTGCTCGGCCTGGACGAAAACCGCGCCTTCGAGGTGATCGGCGTGGGAGACGCGCACCGGATCATGGAAGAAGTCAGCGGCCTGGCGGCCGAGAACATGGAACCAGCCCTGCGCCCCGAATTCACATTGGTCGAGATTCAAGGCAAGTCGGTGTTGGCGATCGAGATCTTCGAGGTGGCTCCGGAGCAAAAGCCGTGCTTCTACAAGACCGCCGGCTTGCAGAGCGGCTCCTACATTCGGGTCGGCAACACCAACCGTCAGATGAGCGGTTACGAGATTTTCAGCTACCTGACCGCCCGCGCTCAGCCGACCTTCGATGAGGAACCGGTCGCTGAGGCCACGCTTGCTGACCTGGATCGCGAGCGGCTGGAGGAATACGTGCGGCAGTTGCGCCGCGCCCGGCTGGACGCGCCCTACCTGAATCGGCCATTCGAGGATGTGCTGAGGCAGTTGCGCATCGTCCGCGACGTAGATGGCGTCTTGCGTCCAACCCTGGCCGGCTTGCTGATGTTCGGCAGCTACCCGCAGACCTTCGAGCCGCAGTTGGTCATCACGTTCCTGCACTACTACGGTACCGACGAAGCCGAGAAGACTCCGCGCGGGGAACGCTTCCTGGACAACCGCAAGTTCTGAGAGTCTTCGGACATCTATTAGCTTCTATTAGCCCTAGCTCGCTAATAGAAGCTAATAGGCAGGTCTCTTCGGACTACTTGCTACTTGATATTCCCGATCGAGACTGAGGTTAGCGTCAGTCTGCTGCCCACCAGGTCGTTTTTGATGATGGCTTGGCTCAGGAATCGTATCTTGTTCCGGAGGCGGTTGGAGATATGGGCGACAGAAAAGAAACCGACATCTACGAAGACAGGGGCATCATTGCAGGCCGTGAGAGGGTCGGCAGGGTGGATGAGGCGCGCAAAGTCCGCAAGAAAGGCTTCCTCGTAGATGAGGAGATTGCCGAAATTGACCAACACGGTTATGTGCGAAAGAAGGAAGGCCTTATCGACGAGCTCACCGGCGGCAGGATTATCGGCAAGCTGAGGGACAATGCGCTCCACGGCCCGGGCATCTTTGAGACCGAGTGGGGGTACATGGACGAACAGGGCAACGTCCATCAGGTCGCCAGCAGGAGCGGTGAGCTGTAAATGGGATGGCGGACGGCGTCGAATCATGAGCTGAACAGCGCCAATATCTCGCCGTGTGCCATGCGACGCACTGATTCGAGTCAGTGCGTCACACGGCTGCATTTGGCGCTAGTTCTTCGGCACTTTGACGACATCGTAATCCGCTTGATCCGGGTTGGGTACACCGAAACGAGCGTTGACCGCGTAGAGCGAGTCACCGAAGCCCGCGATGGTAGATGGCACCCGGAATTCCGGATCGTCAATGGTGCGCTCGATGACACCGGACCTGAGATCAGTGTTGAGATGGACGACCGCGATGTTGCTCGATCTTTGCACTGCGTAGAGATGGGAATCGGCAAGCAGGAGTCCATCGCCCATCGGGAGCGCATCACCACCTAGATCTATCAACTTCGTCGCCCCGGTATGCGGATCGACCCGGAAGAGACCGCCCGTGACGGTCTGGACGATCACCAACCATTTGCCATCGGGCGTCGCTTCGATGCCGTTGGAGTTCAAGATGAGTTGTCCCGGAACCTGGGGCGCCAGGGTAAAATCGCCGCTCAACGGAATGCGCTTCACCGCCGCTGGGTCGGGCAGCGCGCCGCCCGGTCCCAGTGGCACGCTGTAAAGGAAAGCAGCAAAAGAATCCGTGAAGTATGCGGCCTCGCGCGTCACGATCACGTCGTTGATGAGAGAGCCTGGCGGCGCATCATACCGTACATCCTGGAACTGATAAGTCCCAAGTAGTGCCCCAGTAGCGGCATCATACACGCGGCCCTGCCCGCCCACACCCCCGGCCACGAACAAATGGTTCGTGCGTTGATCGACACACAGACCCATCGTCATCAGACCGGCTTGGCTGGGTACCAGGATGCTTCCTTCGCCAGTGCCGAAGTCGCCCGCGTAGATCCCACCGCCGGCCAACGAGCCGACATAGAACGACCTCCCGTTACCGGAAGCAATGCCCTCCGGTTGCCACCCGTTGGGCAGCGAGATGTTTTTGGGGAAAGTGACTTCATTCGATGCCATTGTCTTGAGTCTCCTTTTCTTATGGGATGGATACCTTCATTGTTGAACTTGGGTGTCAGCCGTCGGCGCTTTCCTCGTTTGGCGACGTCAGGCCCAGTCGTTGTAGGAGCGCACCGATCTCGTAGCGGTAGAACGCGGCGCAGTCACCCACAACTGGTGGTGGACATCACAGCCACGTTCGAACGCAAGATGGCCGCCATCGCGTGCAGCAATTCCAAATGTGGGGTCGGGTCTGGGCCAATGGGGGTGACTGGAGGGGGAGCGAAGAACAGATGAGAGCATCGGCCAGGATCGGTTGATGCAGGGCTTGCGCCAGCACAAAAGAGGGAGGGAGGAGATTAGGGCGATGGGTAGGCGCGTGCGAACAGTCGTGCGAAGGGCGCGGTACGGCCTAGGTGCGTCTTGCTGAGCGGCGCGCACGTGCAGATCAACTTGGACAAGGACTAACGACGCGGGCGCTTGACCGGGCCTTTCCCTGCCGCCGGTTGGCCGCCTTTTTCCGGCCGCTTGACTTCCACCGGCTGCGACGCCTGTGCACTGGCTGGAGGGCCGCCACCGCTTTGGTCGCTCTGCATGTGACACTGCTTGTATTTCTTGCCGCTGCCGCACCAACAGGGATCGTTGCGGCCGGGGATGCTGCCGCTGCGACGCGTGGGGCGCGTCTCCTCTTCCTGCCGATTGGTCTGCATCTGCTGCACCCGGCGCGCCGGTTCGACTGGAGCCTGCTTCTGCACATGAAAGATCGTGCGCACGATGTCTTGCTGAATGTCGGCCATCAGTCCCTGGTACATCTCGAACGCCTCTTTTTTGTAGGCCAGCAGCGGCTCGACCTGCGCAAAGGCGCGCAGCCCGATGCCTTCACGCAGTTGATCCAGATCGGTCAGGTGACGTTGCCAGCGGTGATCCACCACCTGCAGCATGACGAAGCGTTCGGCATGACGCATCGTTTCCTCGCCCAACTCGGCCTCTTTGGCGTCGTAGGTCTGCAACGCCAGGTCGTGCAGGTGCGTCAGCAGTTCATCGGGCGCCATCTCCTCCCAGGCTGCCGCCGTTTGTTCGCGCGACAGCGGCATGATGCTGCCCACGGCCTGGTGCAGCGCCGGCAAGTCCCACTGTGAAGGATCGGGCGAGGAGGTGAGCGATTTGATCGTCGTCTCCAGTTCCGCCTCGATCATGCCTTCGATAGTGGGGCGCAGCGTCGGCTTGGTCAAAATCTGGCGGCGCTGATCGTAGATGATCTCGCGCTGCTTGTTGACCACATCGTCATATTCCAGGACATGCTTGCGAATGTCGAAATTGTAGCCTTCGACGCGCGTCTGGGCGCTGGCGATGGACTTGCTGATCAGGTTGTGTTCGATCGGCACATCGTCTTCGACGCCAAAACGGTTCATCAGGCTGGCAACCCCTTCGCCGCCGAAGCGACGCATGAGATCGTCCTGCAACGACAGATAGAAGCGCGAGGAACCTGGGTCGCCCTGACGGGCGGCGCGGCCACGCAGTTGGTTGTCAATGCGTCGCGCTTCATGACGTTCGGTGCCGATGACGTGCAGCCCGCCCAACTCCCACACCCTTTCCCGATCACGCTTGACCGCAGCCTGTGCTTCGGTCAACGCCTTTTCCCAGACTTCCGGCTCCAGATTGGCCAGATCAAGCCCTTGTTTGCGCAGGTGATCGCGTGCGAGACCCTCGGCGTTGCCGCCCAAGAGGATGTCAACGCCGCGCCCGGCCATGTTGGTGGCAATCGTCACGGCGCCGGGACGCCCCGCCTGCGCAATGATGCCCGCCTCGCGCTCGTGTTGTTTGGCGTTCAAGACGTTGTGCGACACGCCGCGCCGCTTCAGCAGCGCAGAGAGCATCTCCGAAGTCTCGATGGCGACCGTGCCGACCAACACGGGGCGTCCCTCCTCGGCCATCGTGGCCACATCTTCGACAACCGCCTTGAACTTGGCTTCCTGATTCTTGTACACCAGGTCTGGGTAGTCCAGGCGCCGGAAGAAACGGGCATCGTCAGCGGGCGCCTCGTAGGTCGTCAGCTCGGCGCCGCCCACTTTTTGCGTGCGCGTCGCCAACTCACCGCGTTTGGCGCGATACTCGATGTTGGTCGGAATCGTCGTCACATCCAGACTGTAAATCTTGCCGAATTCCTCCGCCTCGGTGGCTGCGGTGCCGGTCATGCCGGCCAGCTTGTAGTACATGCGGAAGAAGTTCTGGAAGGTGATCGTCGCCAGCGTCAGGCTTTCACGCTGCACCCGCACCCCCTCTTTGGCTTCGATGGCCTGATGCAGACCTTCGGCAAAGCGCCGTCCGTACATCAGGCGCCCGGTGAACTCATCCACGATGATCACTTCGCCGTCTTTGACGATGTAATCCCGGTCGAGCCGGTAGAGCACGTGGGCGCGCAGCGCATTGTCCAGGTAGGGTGTCTTGTCGAAATGTTCGGCCGAGTAGAGGTTGTCAATGCCCAACCAGTTTTCGATCTTGCTCACGCCGGTTTCGGTCAGCGTGACGATGCGCTCTTTCTCTTCGACTTTGTAGTCTTCTTCCTCGCGCAGGCGCTTGACAAAACCGGCAAAGACCTGGTAGAGATTGGACGATTGCTGCGCCTGACCGGAGATGATGAGCGGCGTACGCGCTTCGTCAATCAGGATGTTGTCAACCTCGTCCACGATGGCGAAATGCAGTTCGTTCTGCACCGCCTCGGCGCTGGAGAAGATCATGTTGTCGCGCAGATAGTCGAAACCAAACTCGTTGTTCGTGCCGTAGGTGATATTGGCTGCGTAGGCTGCGCGCCGCGTCACCGGGCGCAGATACTGGTAGCGGTCGTCCGCCGAATGAAAGGCCGGATCGTACACGAAGGAACCGAGGTCGGGGTTGGCGGCGGCTGACTGGATGACGCCAACCTCCACGCCGAGCACGTGATAGATCGGCCCCATCCACTGTGCGCCGACTTTCGACAGATAGTCGTTGGGTGTGACGAGATGAGCGCCATGCCCGGCCAGCGCGTTCAAGTAGAGCGGCAGGGTGGCCACCAGGGTTTTGCCTTCGCCGGTGCGCATTTCGGCAATCTTG
>CAZOLV010000155.1:0-6443 GCA_964580725.1 uncultured Anaerolineae bacterium
AGCAGCGCCTGCAGGTTGGGGTTCATGCGTTATTTGTTCCAATCGGCCGGGTAGGTGACATAGACGAAACGGGCGCGACTGGGCGAACCAAAGGTGATGCTGGAGCCTTTGGGGATGAAGATGACATCGCCCGGCCCGCCGGACACCGCCTCGTTCCCACGCCGGATCACCAGCTCGCCCTCCAGGACGATGTCAATTTCATCGTAGGTCAGCGTCCAGGGGAACTCCCCGCGCTCCAGGCTCATGTAACCCACCGCCATCGGGGTGCGGTCGGCGCTGGTGATGACATCCTTCAACTGCACATCGGTTCCTGGCGTGGCCAGCCCGGCGCCAAACGGCTCCAGGCTGACGCCCGCACGGCGCACGGCCTTGAGCGGCGGCAGGGATGACGGCGTGGCCGGCGGCGCCGCGGCAGGCGCCACCGCCGGGCCGGGTCGTGTCACCTCGATGCCCGCCTCGCGCGCCACATCGAGCGCCTCCGGCGAGATCAGATCGGTCTGGCCCAACACCAGTGCGGATGCGCCCTGATCGCGCAGTTTTCGAATATCGGCCGCAGTAAAAACCTGGCGCATGAAATCCTCCAACGAATCACGACGCTTCGCCCCTGTCAATCCCGTCAGTTGCAGGCGCAGAGTAGTGTCCAAAACAGGCGGAAGGTCACGTGCCAGGACGAAGTGACAAAAAGCCTGCACCCACGATGTGCCAATCTCGATCAGGTAGCGTTTGACCAGCGCGCTGCCGTCGAATGTAATGTGTGTATTACGTTGACTGTATCATCAACATTTTGCACATATGAACATAGACCATGCAGATCGAGACCTGTAACCGACTCTATCGAATCGCCGAAGCACAAGCTGGCTATTTTACAACCGCGCAGGCGCAGGCGCTCGGTATTGCCCGCTCCCAACTTTCGCGCTATGTTGCCGCAGATCAACTAGAGCGCTGCCTGCAGGGGATCTACCGGAACCCCGTTGGTGCGTCTGCGCAAACTTGTCGCCTTCGATCGTTTCCTCGCCCGTCTGGCGCAAGCTGACGTATCAGCCACCGAATTCATGCGGGGCCTACTTCGCCCGCGCCGGCGTGGCACCCCTGGACTTTTGCGGCAGAATCGTTTCCACGTCGCCATGCGGCCGCGGGATGACGTGAACGGAGACCAGTTCGCCCACGCGCTGCGCCGCAGCCGCGCCGGCATCGGTGGCAGCCTTGACCGCACCCACATCCCCGCGCACCATGACGGTGACGTAACCGCCGCCGATGTACTCAGACCCGATCAGGGTCACATTCGCCGCCTTGACCATCGCATCGGCCGCCTCGATGGCCGACACCAGGCCCTTGGTCTCGATCATGCCGAGGGCAATCATCGCAATCTCTGCCATTCGTGAATCTCCCTTGAGTGGTGTCTACTTCTGTCTAGTATTTCAACGGATTGGCCGCGACTTCCAGCACCGCGTCGCGGAAGGCCATGGCCGCCGCCTTGCAGGCCGGCTGATCGCCGGTGAGCATGGCGCCCATGTAGTTGGTTTCGGAGGGCGGCGCGGTGTAGGCCACGATGCGCACCGCCGCCGCTTTCAGCGCAGCATCGAGCGCAATGACGCCCTCGATGGGCGGCGCCACCAGGTAGGCTAACGGTTCGCCCTCGGTGATGTTGCACACCTTCGACAAATACGAGCCGGTGCGCGAAATGACGTGAGGGAAGAAGGCGATCGAGGCATCCTCGTTGGCCGAGTACCAGATAGCGTCGTTCTTCATGTACTGCACGGCCGCCTGCAGGCCGGCGCGCACCTCCGCCGGATTGGGGCCGGCCAGCATGGCGATGATCTCGCCCGACAGCTTGCCGGAGGCGTGCCTGGCCCCGGCGTAGAAGGAACGCGCATAGATCACCTCGACTTCGGCCATCTTGGTGGCCTCATCTATGGCGACATAGGTGGCGTCGTCGTTGTCTGCGGTGATCAGCCCAAGCGAGCGTTGCTCCGGCCGCAGCCCCAACTGTTCGGCGAACCCGCGGTCAACGTTGGGGATCATGCGGACCGCCAATGGCATTGCGTAAAGTGGATCGAGTACTCCCATCGTTGCTCCCCTATCAGTTCATCAACTTGAGTTTGACGCCAGAAGCCTGATGCTTGAGCATCCGCTGCGCAATCTGGACGACCAGCGCGCCTGCCTCCAGCGGGTTGGTGCCGCCGTTCTCGAAAATGTTGCACACCACGTCGCGGTCGGCGTCGGTGTCACCCGTTTTGGGACGGTAGGCCATGTAGACGCTCATACTTTCGGCGCGGCCCAGGCCGGGGCGCTCGCCAATCAACAGCATGACGACATCGGGCTTGAGCGTCTCGCCAATGTCGTTGAGCACGCCGACGCGGCAGTTCTTGATGAAGAAGGGCGTGCCGAAGGTCAGCCCGGCGGCCTGGACTCCCTGCCTGATGACCGGGAAGATCTGGCGTGCATTGGCCTCGATGGCGGCGGCGCTGAGGCCATCGCCCACGGCGACCTGCACATTGGCGCCTTCGACGCAGCGTTCGCTCAGCGTGCGCCTGGCCTCAGCGGTCAGCAGACGGCCCAAATCGGGGCGCAGCAGGAACTCCTGCTTGCCGCCGGTGATCTGCGTCTGCACGCTGAACAGGCCCAGGTCGGCCAGCAGTTGCGCGTCCACATCCCGGTACAGAGCATCCTGCGTCACGGCATGGTCGGACTGGAACAGCAGGAGCGATTGGGTGGTGTAGCGCGGCCCGGCGCGCCCGACGCCAATGCGCGCCCCGGAGGCGGCCATCAGCGCCCGCAGGCCCTCGGCGTCATACGGCGCACGCACCTGCGGCCGCATGCGCATCTCTGGCGTGGTGGGATCGGGCAGGTCAATGACAACGCCGCCGTTGGCGGCGGCCCTGGCTGGCGCCTGGCCCACGCCGGCCGCGGCCAGTTCCCGCAAAACGGCTTCGACGATCGCCCCGATGTTGGCTGCATCTACGGTTCGATTGCTTGCCTCGGTCATGCAAACCCCCTTGAATGGTTTCTGAACGATGAACTCAGGCGCGGCGGCGAAGGAAGAACGAGGGGTCTCCGGCCTGATCGGTGAGGCGGCCCTGGCGCATGAGACCCAGGTCTTCAAGCCAGCGTTCGAATTCTGGATTGGGGCGCAGGTTGAACAACTGGCGCAGCGTGGGCGCGTCATGGTAGCTGGTGCATTGATAGGAAAGCATCGAGTCGTCGCCCATGGGAACGCCCATGAAGTAGTTGCAGCCGGCGGCGGTCAGCATGACGGCCAGGTTTTCGATGGCGTTCTGATCGGCGCGGGCGTGATTGGTGTAGCACGCGTCGCAGCCCATGGGGATGCCGGTCAGTTTGCCCATGAAATGGTCTTCCAGCCCGGCGCGCTGAATCTGGCGTGCATCGTACAGATACTCCGGCCCGATGAATCCCACCACGGTGTTGACCTGATAGGGCTGGTAGCGTTTGGCCAGGCCGTAGCAGCGCGCCTCCATCACCAACTGATCCCACCCGTGGTGCGCATCGGCGGAAAGCTCCGATCCCTGGCCAGTCTCGAAGTACATGTAGTTTGGCCCGGCGGTGAAGCAGTGTTTGCGCGCCAGGGCGTAGGCCTCGTCGAGCATCGGCACGGAGATGCCAAACGACTCGTTGCCGCGCTGCGAACCGGCCAACGACTGGAAGATCAAGCCGACCGGTGAACCGCTCTGCATGCACTTCATCTGCGTGGTGACGTGCGCCAGCACGCAGTTTTGCGTCGGAATCTGCCAGGTCTGGATGATGTCGTAGGTCATGTCGAGCAGGCGGGCCACGCTGGCGTAGGAGTCGTCCACCGGGTTGATGCCGATGACCGAATCGCCGCTGCCGTAGGACAAGCCTTCGTAGATTTCGGCGCGGATGCCTTCGGGCGAGTCGGTGGGATGGTTGGGCTGGTTGCGGCTGGCCAGGGTGCCGGGCAGGCCGATGGTGTTGTTGCAGTGGGCCGACACGCGTATCTTGCTGGCGCCATACATCAGATCCAGGTTGGACATCAGCTTGGTCACGCCAGCGATCATTTCGGCGGTGAGACCCTGCGCAACGCGCCGGATCATGGGGCCGTCCGTGGTGTCGGCCAGCAGCCATTCACGAAACTGCCCGACCGTCCAAGCCTTGATCTCAGTGTAGATCGTCTGATTGACGCCATCCTGGATGACACGCGTCACTTCGTCGTCTGCATAGGGCACGGCGGGGGTGTCGTGCAGGACCCAAAGCGGGAGGTCGGCCAGGACGTAGCGCGCCGCCATGCGTTCGGCCGCCGAATCGGCGGCGACGCCGGCCAGGCGGTCGCCCGACTTTTCCTCGTTCGCCTTGCCCATCAGTGTGCGAATGTCGGGAAACTCGTAGGTTTTGCCAAACAGTTTGGATCGTAGCAGCATCTTGACTGCCTTTCTGTCACACCTTGCCGCCGGCGGCGGCGCCTCAATGGTTGAACACCAGCGTCTTGACGCTGAGCGGGACGACGCGCCCTTCCATCAGCGGCAGGCCGATGTCAATGTAATCGCCCTCATCCAGCCCCACCTGGTCAATGACGAGCAGAGGGCGCTGCGGTGCCTGGCCCTTGATGGTCTGCCCCAATGCCTGTGCATAATCGCGGCCAATGACGATGACGAGGGGTTTGTCCGCCGGCAGCCGGCGCGCAAATTCGGCCAGCCCAATCGCAAGTTGCAGGAGCAGAGTATAGTCCAAAGCGGGCGGAAGATCAAATGCCAGGGCGAAGTTGTCGCCGGCGGCAATGTCCCAGCGCAAGAGTGCGGCCGCGGCCGCCTGGGTGATCGCCTCCGGGGTGAGATGGGCGGCGGGCAGTTGGGGCCGCACGACGGGCACGTTGCGCAGCGGCAAAATCTCCCGCTCCGCCCAAATGGTCGAGCCGCTGAGGGCGACGGTCTGCGTGCTGGCGCCAAGCACCGTGGCGCGCAGGGTGGCGGCGGGGCGGGCGGTCTGGTAGGCCTGCAGGCCGGGATGGCGGCGCAGCGCCTCGGCCAGCAGCGGCCCGATGTCGTCGTGCACAGTGACGGCGCTGACGCTGTCGGTGGGGATGGGATTGTAGAAGTAGTGACCGATGCCGCCGGAGAACATCAGCACGCTGCCGCGGCCAGAAGCGGCGGCGGGCGGGGTCAGATAGAGCCGCTGCGCCAGTGAGGATTGGCCCCCTTCGATCAGTTCGATGGTCAGATCGGCCAGGCAGTCGCAGAAGCGCCGCAGTTGCGTCAGGTCGGGAGCGTCGCCGACAGCAAGGGAGATGCCCAGATGCGCCAGGACATGGCGCGCCGGTTCGGCCAGATGACGGATGCGCCCGCTGGCCTGTTCGATGATGATGATGCGACCGCCGTAGTTCATGGCGGCCGCGGCCACAACGGCGTTGGCGCGGAAGGTGGCCGAATTGGCGCTGCCCCCGCCGATGTCCACGTTGGTGACGGCGCAGAAGTTCTTCTGGGCGTAGGCGGCTGCACCCGCGCCGCGCCCGGCAATGAGCGATTCGAGATAGGGGCCGGCCACGGTGACGACGAATTCGCCCGCCAGCCCGCCCAATGCCTGCAAGATCTGTTCGGCGTTCCTGGTCTTGGCCGTTTCGCCGGTGATGATGACGGCGCCGGTTTCGACCTGCGCCGGCTCGACGCCCGCCCGGACGTATTCGGCCTGCACCAGCGCCAGCAGCCGCGCCGCATCAATGGTGTCGGCGTCGAGCAGGGGGGTGAAGGCAAGCGGGCTTTGATAGAGCACTTCGGCGGCGCTGATGCCGACACGCGGCGCTTGCCCGCTGCGGGCGGCGTTGGCCAACGTCAGGCGCGAAAAGACGACTTGGGTCGTGGTGGTGCCGACGTCCAGGCCGACGCTGAGCAGGGTGCGAGAGTTGGTGGATGGTGTAATCACTGGGCCAACGGATGAACGAATGCGGGGGGAAAGAATGGGGGAGGCTCCGTTCGGCGGCTGATCTTCCACGCGGGCGCCGAACGGAGCGAAAGGTCGGACAAGGGGAGTTACGATGCGTGACCGTGGGCGGCGGCGGCCATGTCTGCTTCGATCTTGCGCAGTGCGGCTTCGTCGGCGGCCGATGGTCCCTTGAAGCGGCGTTTGGCGTCTAGCTGCCAGTAGATCAGCATGAAGACCGCCAACAAAATGATAGACCAGCCGGCCAGTTCGTTGGGCGGGATCGAGAAGAGGATCGTGATGAAGATGATCCAGGCGAGGGCCAGGATGTTGATCACGATGCCCCAGTTCTTCAGGCTCCACGGCGCCGTCTTGGGTGTCGTGTATTCGCCCTTGTTGCGCAGCTTGTTGCGCAGATTGAGGTAGATGGGCAGGCCGTAGGCGATGTAGAGCGCGGTGGTGCTGACGGCCACGACGACGGTGTAGAGCGCCGACCAGACGGTGAGCAGCACGGCCAGAATGCAGGTGATGACGATTGACCAGACGGGGGTGCGCAG
>CAZOLV010000156.1:0-6418 GCA_964580725.1 uncultured Anaerolineae bacterium
ACGAACCTCAGCGCACTGAAGTGCGCACGACGAACCTCGGCGCACTGAAGTGCGCACGACGAACCGCACGACGAACGGCTTTGCTGAACGCGGTGCTGGCTTTGTCCTTGATTCGGTCTTTGTGGTAAAATCTCGCCGCCCACGGGCGGCCGACAGCGGCCAGGAACGCAGCAATAGGCAGGGGGGAAGGGACGCATGGCCGACGCACATCTCGGCAGTCTCCGAGACAGAGAATGACGATTGCCCTCTTTGTCGCCATCGTTCTATTGACCGCCTTCTTGCAGACCATTTCCGGTTTTGGCTTTGCGCTACTGGCCATGCCACTGGCGACGCTGGCCTTCTCGCTGAACAGCGCCGGGTTGATGGGGGTGCGCACGGCGGCGCCCCTGGTGGCGCTGACCGGCTTCACGCTTTACACGATCAACCTGCTGCGCTACCGGCAGGCTTTCCAGTGGCGCGCGGCGCTGAGCTTGTCGCTGGCGGCGGCTTGCGGCGTTCCGCCCGGCATCTGGTGGGTCGCCGCGCTGGACGAAGGGCTGGTCAAGGCGGTCCTGGGCGCCGTGTTGATCTTGTTTGTCTTGGAGGAAATGCTGCGCCAGCGCCAGCCCGCCTCCCCGCCTGACCCCAATCCGGCCAGCGCCATCAACCTGGGCGGCGCCGGCATCTATCTAGCCGGCTTCCTGGCCGGGCTGTTGGGCGGCGCTTACAACACCCCTGGCCCTCCGGTCATCGTCTACGGGACGCGGCAGGGCTGGCCCCGCAATCAGTTTCGCTCGATCTTGCAGGCGCTCTTTCTCTTCAGCAGCGCGCTGGTCATCGCCGCCCATCTGGCGGCTGGGCACATCACCCCCACCGTTTGGGCGCACTACCTGGCCGGCCTGCCCGCGCTCCTGATCGGCGTTGGCCTGGGCGCACATGCTGACCGCCGGCTCGACCCAGGCCGCTTCCGCCTGTTGGTCAATGCCATGATCCTGCTGACCGGCCTGATGCTGGTCGTTCAAGAAATCACGGTGTAGATTCTGCCATGCAAACACTGGCGCTCGAAATGGACGTAGCCCGCATCGTGCTGACGCAACTGTTGGGGCGCGTCAGCACCAGGGCGTTCTTTGCACCTTCTGCCCCCCTGCACCTGCTGCGCCTACCCGATCCGCCGCTGCCGCGGCCCGACTGGGTGCGGGTGCGCAACCGGTTGTGCGGCATCTGCGGCAGTGATCTGCACCAGCTCTATCTCGACGCCGGCCTGGATGTCGCCCCGGTCGCCTTGCCATCGCATCGCCGCATCTATTTGGGGCACGAGATGGTGGGCGTCGTGACAGAGGCCGATCCGGCGCTGTCTGGTTTGCAGCCGGGCGAGCGAGTGGTGCGTTGGGGCCGCGCCGATGACTGTGCGGCGCGTGGTCTGCCCGACCGCTGCCCCGCCTGTGCGCGTGGCCATCGTGTGCTGTGCCAGCGTGCCTCCGACCCGCGGCCGGCCGCCGAATATCCCATCGGCGGCGGATTTGGCGACAGTTTCATCACGCCCGCCAGCACCCTGGTGCGGGTGCCCGCGGCGGTCAGCGATGAGCAGGCAATCTTCACCGAGCCGGCCGCCGTGGCCATTCACGCCGCCTGGCGCGCGCTCCCTCAGGCCGGCCAGCGGGTGTTGGTTCTCGGCGTGGGCGCCATCGGCTTCCTGCTGATCCAGACGCTGCGCAACGTCCAGCCCCAGGCGGTCATCAGCGCCGTGGCCGAGTTCCCCTGGCAAGCTGAACTGGCGCACGCCTGCGGCGCCGACCACGTCTTCCTGGCCAGCGCCGACGGTTACGCCGAGACGGCCAGCCTGACAGGCGCCCGTCTCTACCGCGGTCACGGTGACAACCGCATGCTGATGGGCGGCTTCGACGTGGTGTTCGATGTGGTCGGCGTCGCCTCCACGCTGACCAACGCCCTGCGCTGGACGCGTGCGCGCGGCGTCGTGGTGCTGGTCGGCGTCAACCTGCATCGCATGACCGTGGACTTGACCCCTGTCTGGTATCAGGAAGTCAATCTGCTGGGCGCTGTGGGACATGACATCGTGACCTGGCAGGGAGAGGAGGTTTCCACGTTCGATCTGGCGCTGCGTTGGCTGCAAAATGGCCAGTTGCGCACCGATTTTCTATTGACGCACCGTTTTCCCCTTCATGCCTATCGCCAGGCGTTTGCCGTCGCCCTCGACAAGCGCCAGGCGCGCTCGATCAAGGTGGCCTTCGATCTGTCTGGGCCAGAACCGTTGAGGTAACAACCGTCTCCGCCGAAAACCGCCTGCTCAAGAAAGGACTTTCGCCAATGAACGTCGCTCGTCAACCTCTCTCGACCAACCGTGAGCGTTGGGCCTGGTACCTGTACGACTTCGCCAACTCGTCGTATGCGGCTGTCGTGCTGTTGGCCGTCTTCTCCACCTACTTCAAGAACGAAGTGGTGGGCGGCGCCGAAGGTACACGCCTGTGGGGCCTCTCGATTTCGATCGCCATGATCGTGGTGGCGATCCTCTCGCCGATCCTGGGGGCAATTTCCGATTTTTCGGCCAGCAAAAAGCGATTTCTCCTAATCTTCACCACCATTGCCTGCGGCTTCACCAGCCTGCTCTTCTTCGTGCAGAAGGGCGACATCATCATGGGCATGATCTTCTTCATCCTGGCGGAGATCGGCTACCGCAGCTCTCAGGTTTTCTATAACGCTCTCCTACCCGAAATCGCCGCGCCGCACGAGATTGGGCGCATCTCCGGCACCGGCTGGGCCATCGGCTCGGCGGGCGGCGTCGTGATTCTGCTCATCATCCTGCCCTTGATCCTGGCCTTCAAGGGGACATTCATGGTGCGCCTCTCCCTGGTCATCACCGCCATCTTCTTTGCCCTCTTTGCCGTTCCCATCTTCCTCTGGCTGCGTGAAAAGGGCGTGGCGCGCCCGCTGCCGCCGGGCGAGACCTACTTCAGCGTGGCTCTCAAGCAAGTGCGCCAGACGATCAGCACGGCCCGGCAGTTTCGCGAGTTCTTGAAGTTCATGCTGGCCGTGCTGCTCTACGACGATGGGATCATCATGGCGCTCGATTTTGCCGCCATCATCGGCGCTGTGCTGTTCGGGATGGATCAGACGATGCTCATCGTGTTCGTCATCATCGTGCAGGTGACCAACGTCATCGGCGCTTACGTCTTCGGCATTCTGGCCGACCGCTTTGGCTGCAAACGCACGCTGACCTATTCGATCATCATGATGATTCTGGTCGTTCTGTGGCTCTATGTCAATCAGACGCAGACCGGGTTTATCATCATTGGCGCCTTTGCCGGCATCGCCATGGCGGGGGTGCAGTCGGTCAGCCGCACGATGGTCGGCGTGTTGGCGCCGCCGGCGCAGAGCGGCGAGTTCTACGGGTTCTTTTCGATCGTGGGGCGCACATCATCGTTCATTGGGCCGGCGGTGTATGGCTGGCTGGCCGCCGAGGCGGCTCTGTGGTATGAGCGCCAGGGCATGGCGGTGATGCCGGCCGAACAGGCGGGCCAGCGTATCGCCATCCTTTCGATCGCTGTTTTCCTGCTGGCCGGCCTGTTCGTGCTGCGTTTCGTCAACGAGCAGCGCGGCCGGGAGCAGGCTGCTGCGCATCGCGCCCCGATCAGTATTGGCGAGTGAAGGCAAACAAAACTGGAGGTTGATCTTTCATGTCAGAAATGACCGGTGGAGAATTGCTGCTGAAGTGCCTCGGCGCCGAGGGCGTCAGCGTGATCTTCGGGCTGCTCGACGGCAGTCACAACGCTTTTCTGGCCAGGCTAGAAAAGTACAACATGCGCTTCGTCTCTGCGCGTCACGAAGCGGCGGCGGCGCACATGGCCGAGGCCTGGGCGCGTATCCGCGGTGAGCCTGGGGTCGTCATCGGCGGCATCGGGCCGGGCGCGGCCAACATGATTTCGGGCGTCGCCACCGCCTTTGCCGAGGGCAGCCCGCTCATCGCCATCAGCGGCCAGCGGCGGCGCACGATCATCGAACCGGATCGCGGAGGCGCATTTCAGGTGCTCGATCTGGTAGAGTTGTATCGCCCGGTGACCAAGTTTGCCGCCTGTCTGCACGACTGGCGTCGCCTGCCGGAACTGCTGCGCAAGGCTTACCGCATCGCGACCAGCGGCCGGCCAGGGCCTGTCTATATCGCCATTCCCGAAGATCTGATGCGCGGGGTGGGCGACGAGGACGACGCGCCGGTCTATGCGCCGGGGTCTGTGCGGCACGGGCCGTTGGGGCCAGGCGATCCGGCGCGCCTGGCGGCTGCTGCCGGAGCGCTGCTGGCCGCCAAACGCCCACTGCTCCATGCGGGCAGCGGCGTCACCTGGGCGAACGCCGCTGGCGCGTTCGTTGCCCTGGGCGAACATCTGGGCGCTGTCATGACCACCACGCTGGCGGCGCGCGGCGTCACGCCTGAAGACCACCCGCAGTACATCCACATTCTGAATCAGGACGCGCTGGCCCTCGCCCGCCGCGAGGCCGATGTGGTGCTTGTCGTCGGTGCACGCCTGGGTGAACTGGACGCCTGGGGCAAACCGCCGCTCTGGGAGCAGCGCGAGGGGACGACCCTCATTCAAATTGACGCCGATCCGGCGGCGATCGGCCTCAATCGCCCGGTTGACATTGGCATCGTGGGCGATGCGCAGGCGGCGCTGACGGCGCTGCTGGCGCAGGTCACGGCGCAAACTGAGCGGCGTCCCCTGCATGACGGTTTTGCGCGGCTGCACGGCATCACCGCCGGGCTGCGGGCGCAGCTCGACCGGGCGCGCCAGGCGGGCCGACATGGGGTCAATTCTGGGCAGTTGGTCAAGACGGTGCGCGACTTCTTCCCGCGTGACAGCATCATGGTGCAGGACGGCGGCAACACCAGCCTGTGGTGCGCCAGCTATCACCCGATCTACGGCCCGCGCAGCTACCTCTACACCGCCAAGTTCGGGCATCTGGGCACGGGGCTGCCCTATGCCATTGGCGCCAAGCTGGCGGCGCCTGGGCGGCCCGTCTACCTGATTTCGGGCGACGGGGCGATTGGCTTCAATATCCAGGAGTTGGAGACGGCGCGACGGCACGGCGCGGCGATCATCGTCATCGTGGCGGTTGATCGCGGCTGGGGCATGGAGCGATCTTCGCAGTTGATGGCGCAAATCCCGACGTTCGTCGAAACCGATCTGTACGCTGACGCCCGCTACGATCAGATCGCTGCGGCGTTCGGCTGTCACAGCGAAATGGTGACCAGCCCGGAGCAGTTGCCGGCTGCCCTGGCGCGCGCACAAGAGGCGGGCCGGCCGGCGTTGATCCAGGTGATGGTTGATCCGGAGGTCAACATGGCGCCGCCGGGACTGCTCGAATTCGGTTCGCTCGTCTACCGGGCAACCGACTGAACGGGGTCAGGCTGGCCCTGCGGGCAGCGGCGGCCAGCCTGATCGTCCGAGGAGTGGGCAAGCAATCATGCAAGAGCTACGAGACAAGGTGGCGGTGGTGACGGGCGCGGGACGGCGCGGCGGCATCGGCATGGCGACGGCGCAGCATCTGGCCGCCGCCGGCGCCCATGTCGTCCTGGCCGACCTGGCGGCGCCGCCTTCGACCCTGCAGCATGGCGGCGCCGGCCAGTGGGAGGAGATGGAAGCGGCGGCGCAGGAGTTGGCGGCGCAGGGCGTGCGCTGTCTGCTGGTGCGCTGCGATGTGACACAGGCTGCATCAGTGGCGGCGCTGGTTTCGACCACCATGGAGACTTTTGGTCGCCTGGACATTCTGGTCAACAACGCCGGTGCGGCGATTGGGCCGGCGCCGGTGGCGCAGATGGCCGAGGAGGCGTGGCGGCGGACATTGGAGATCAACGCGACGGGCGTTTTTCTCTGCTGCAAGGCGGCGCTGCCAGCGATGATTCGGGGTGGGCGCGGCGGGCGCATCATCAACATGTCGTCGTTGGCGGCGCGCCGGCCGCGCATCTTCATGAGCGCCTATGCGGCGAGCAAGGCGGCGGTGGTGGCGCTGACCGAGTCGCTGGCGCAGGAGGTGGCTTCGTTCGGCATCACGGTCAACGCCGTGTTGCCGGGGGACATTGACACGGCGTTCAAGCAGTGGGGGTTGCAGCTCGAAGCGCAGGTGATGGGCCGGTCTCAGGCCGAAGTCACGCAGGCGTTGGTGGCGCGCATCCCGGTGGGACGAATGGGGTCCGCCGACGATGTGGCCAACCTGGTTGTCTGGCTTGCGTCGCCCGCCGCCAGTTTCATCACCGGCCAGGCGTACAATGTTACAGGCGGACGCGAGCTGACGTGAGCGGGAGGTCTCGACAGGCTCAGCCGGCGGGAAACCGTTGCCTGAGCCTGTTTGTGGGCGGCAACATTGCCGGGATACGAGACGTCCGCGGCGACATGACCGCCGGGGAATGAATTCCCCGGCTACAAAACGGCGC
>CAZOLV010000157.1:0-6185 GCA_964580725.1 uncultured Anaerolineae bacterium
CCCGCCAGGATGACGCCCGCCGCGCCGACGCCATTGAGCAGGGCTGTCCCTTCGACGCCGGCCGGCAGATAGGGCGCTGTCAGGGTGTTGGCGGCAACTTCCGGGCGCACGGGAACTTGCGTCAGGCCGAGTGCCGCCAGCGCGGCCTTGATCGCTCTGCTGATGCGCTGATGCCGCGCCGTGCGCACAGCCAGACCTTCGGCGATGATTCGATCGAGACTGACCGCCAGCGCCGTGACCAGGTTGACCGCCGGCGTGCCGAAATAGGCTGGCTTGCGCACCTGATAGGCCTGCATGATCGGCAGCCAGTTGCCCCAATCGGCGTAATAGCTGCTGACCGGCTGCGTGCGGCGCTGAAACGTCTCCAATGCACGCGGGCGCGCCATCAGCACCGCCAGCCCCGGTGGGGCGCCGAGCGCCTTTTGCGACGCCGTGAGCGCCACATCTACATCCCAGGCGGCCATGGGCAGCGCCTCGCCGCCGACCGAACAGACGCCGTCAACCACGCACAGCGCGCCGGCGGCCCGCGCCAGTTTGGCCAGCGCCGCGACATCGGTCAAGACGCCGGTTGAGGTGTCAACATGCGTCAGCGCCACCAGGCTGAACCGCTCGTTTTGCAACGCCTCTTCCACGGCGCCCAGGGCAGGCGCATCGCCCAGGACGGGGGCGCGCACGTGCGTGACATGGGCGCCGGATCGTTCACAGATGGTCGCCATGCGCTCGCTGAAGAAGCCGGTGTTGACCTGCAGCACGCGGTCACCCGGCTGCAGCAGGTTGGCGACTGCCGCCTCCATCGCCAGCGTGCCAGAGCCGGCCAGGATGAACGGCTGGCCGTCGGGCGCTTCGAAAACGGTGCGCAGTTGATCGAGCGCATGGCCAAAGACCTCAATGAAGTCGGGCGCCACGTGGCTTGGCGTTGGCTCCGCCAGGGCGGCCATCACCGCCGGCTCGAACTCGATGGGACCGGGGATCATCAAGAGTTTGCGTGATTTCTTGGTCAACATGAGATTGGCAGTTGCATCCTCTCCAAGAAGCGAGGGATTGGGGTTCGGTTTGGGTCAGCGGCGCTTCCGGCGCGTCAGGGCGATGGGGGCGAGGGCGAGAAGGGCGCCGCCGACGCCAATCGCCGCATCGCGCAGTGTGAAGGCGGGGCGCGAGAGCGCCAGATAGCTGTTTTCAGGCGTGAAATAGGCGCTGGCGACGCGCTGTAGATCGGCCAGGGTCACTGCTTCGATCTGGGCAAAGAAATCGGGCAGCGATTCGTTGGGGCGCAGGGTCAGCGCAGGGCCGGTGTAGACTTCGGCCAGGCGGTCGTTGCTATCCATGGCCAGCAGATTGCGCCCGCGGATGGCCCGCTTGGCGTAGTCCAGATCGGTGGTGTGCAGTTGCCCGCGCTTGACCTCGGCGATGACCTGTTCGATGTAGTCGAGAATGGCCGCCACGTTGTGGCCATCAGCATCGGTCTCGATGCTGAAGTAGCCGACGTCGGTCATCGTGTTGTTGGCGGCGCCCAGCCAGTAGACCAGGCCGCGTCGTTCGCGCATCTCTTCGCGCAGCCGGTCGCCCAGGATCCAACTGAGGACGACGATAGCTGTCTGGTCAGGGTGGTTGTGACCGACTGTGCGGGCGCCGTACCAGAGGTAGGCGCGATCAATCCAATCGGGCCACTGCGTGCGCACCTGCACGAAGCCCTGGGGGGTTGCCTGTGGGCGCGGCAGCGAAGGAGGCGTCGGCCCGGCGGCAAAACCGCCAAACCAATGGGCAACCCGGTCGAAGACGACGGGGGCGCTGACATCGCCCACGACGATCAGGATCATGTTGTTGGGCACGTAGAAGCGGCGGTAGAAGGCCAGCAAATCGGCGCGGCCGATGCGCTGCAATGTGCGCTCGGAACCGGTCACTTCACGTTCGAGTGCAGCGCCCGGAAAGAGCTGCTCCATGAGGCTCTTGGACAGATCGTACTCGACATGCAGTTGGCTGGCCAGGTCTTCCAGCCAGCTAAAGAAGGCGCCCATGCGCCCACCGCGTTCCTGAAAGATGACCCCTTTTTCCTTGCGCACCTGTTCTTCGCTCAAACTGCTGCGAAAAACGATTTCGGCCAGCCAATCGAGCGCCAGGTCGAGATGTTCGGCCAGCACTTCGACTTCGTAGATGGTGCCTTCATGGCCGGTGTAGCCGTTGAAGCTACCGCCCATGCGTTCGATGACCTGGCGGATCTCTTTTTCCTGCCAGCGCGGCGTGCCATCGAAGATCAGATGTTCCAGAAAATGTGCGATGCCGTTCTGGCCCTCGCTTTCGTGGCGTGCGCCCACGCGCACAACCAGCCGCAGAACGACCGAGCCGCTGCCCGTGCGTTCCTTGCACCAGATGCCCAGCCCATTGGCCAATGTCGTCTGTTCGACCTGTAAGAGGGGATGGATGGGTTGATTCAACGTATTCTGCTCGACTCCTGTTTTCGAGATGAGACTGCAAAAATTGTCATGCGTGGAATTATAGCGTAAGAAAGGCGCTGTGTCTACAACATGGGGCGGGGACAAGGCGGTTGGGCGCAGGCGCTTTTTGTTCTCTTGCGCCATTTGTGCTACGATGCCTCTTTGTTGGTGGGCAGAAGGGAACTATGGGTATCTCGCAACTCTTGGACAAGGCGGCGCAGCGCCGCAACTTCAGTTTGGGCGTGCTCAACGGCGTCCTTTTTGGCGCCGTGGACACCCTGTTGGAACCAAACCTGGTTCTCGTGACTTTCGTCAGTTTTCTGACCGATTCTCCCGTGCTGTTGGGACTCGTCTACCCGATGAGCCAGGCTGGCTGGTATTTGCCGCAGCTCTGGGTCTCTGGCTGGTTTCAGAGCAAACCGTATGCGCTGCCCATCTACCGCGTCATGGCGGTGGTGCGCACGTTTTGTTTGATCCTGCTGGCGTTCACTGCCTGGGCTGTCGAAGAGAAGGGATGGCAGTTGGCCCTCTTCTTTGCCTTGCTGATGGCGAACCAGCTCGCCTCCGGTTTCAGCGGGTTGTCCTTCATGGATGTCGTGGCCAAGGTCGTTCCGCCGGCGCGGCGTGGGCTTTTCTTTTCCTGGCGGTTGTCCCTGGGCAGCGTGTTGGGCATCGGCATGGGGGTGTGGGTGCGCAGTTTGTTGAGCGACGCCAGTCCGCTGCCTTTTCCCGACAACTTTGCGCTGATGTTTGGCACGGCCAGCCTTCTGGCGGCCGCCGGCATGATCGCCTTTGCCGCGCTGCGCGAACCGGCCAACGAGGCGCTGAATCCGCGCGCCAATTTCCGCAGCCAGTTGCAGCGCGCACGCCTGGCGTTGCAGACCGATTCGAACTATCGGCGTTTTCTGGGGTTGCGACTGGCGTTGATCGCGGGCAGCATGGCCACGCCCTTTTTTGCCGTTTTTGCCGCACAGCGTTTGCAGATCGCCGTCAGCGCCATCGGCGTCTTCCTGTCGGTCAACATCGCTGCCAGTCTGATCGCCTACATCGTTTGGGGCCAGTTGTCGGCTCGACGCGGCAACCGCCTGGTCATGCGCTTTGGCGCCGCTCTGGGCATCGTCGTTCTGCTGTTGATGCTGAGCGCCGGGACGTTGTCCCGCCCGGTCGGCGCGCAGGCGCTGTGCATCTTCATCTACATTCTGGTCGCCGTGCGCGATGCGGCTGTCAACGTTTCGCTTGGCCCGCTGCTGCTCAACATGGCGCCACCCGCCGCACGCTCGCTCTATATCGGCTTTTCCAACACGCTGGTCGGCGTCACCGTCCTCATCACCGGCGTCAGCGGTTATCTGGTCGCACACGCCGGTTTCGCTGCGCTTTTCGCCGTTTCCCTGCTGGCCTATTTCAGCGCCGCCTGGGCCATCTGGCGCTTCAGCGAAACCACCCCACAGTAGATGGGATTGGCGACCTGAGGGCCGCGGCGGACCAACACCAGGTCAATCGCATAGATCGAGATGCATGACGCGATCCAGGATAGGGCCTTCTTGTCACTGCCCACCGCCTTCTTGCGTCGTGGTGATGACCCTACCCTCCATCTTCTGCACGTGCGTTGCCAACTTCGGCGCGCAGCCGGTAGCCGACGCCTGGTTCTGTGAGCAAAAAGCGCGGCCGCGTATTCCCACTTGCGGCGTACTCTCTCGGTGTTGATCGGGTCAATCGAAACGTGTACCACTGTGACATCTTTCGACAGCGTGCGGGCATAGCTCAGCGCGGCCAGCGTACCGCGATGAACGCCGCTGATGGGCATGATGACCCGTTGACGACTGGGACGCGCCGCTGGTTGGAAATCTTCCAGAGATAGCCAACGCGCCAGGTCGCGATAATGGCGATGTATGGCCAGGAACATCAACACAAGCAGCGGGATCAGCACCAGAACGATCCAGGCGCCTTCCCGAAACTTGGTCACGGCAAACACGCACATGACCAGCGCCGTGGCGACGGCGCCCAGTCCATTGATGATCATCTTCGATCGCCAGCGCGGATCATGAGTGACCTTCGAACCGGCCTCTTCGAGCGATTCGTGGGGCGCCAGCGCGCCAGATTTGCGCCAACGTCGCGCCATGCCAGCCTGCGACAGTGTGAAAGAGAGGAAGACGCCAATTGCGTAGAGGGGAATCAGCGACGTAACGCTGGCCCCAAAGAGAATGATCAACAACGAGGCAATCAGCGATAGGGCCGCAATGCCGTAGGAGTAGACCAGCCGGCTGCCCTTGAAGGTCAACTGGCGCGGCAGGAACCCATCAGCGGCCACCAGCGCACTAAGGCGCGGGAAGTCGGCAAACGAGGTGTTTGCGGCCATGATCAGAATCATCGTCGTGGCGGCGATGACCAGGAGATACAATACCCCTTGTCCGGCGAAGATGGTGCGAGCCAACTGCGAAATGACGGTCTCCGTCCCCGATGGAACGGCCCCGATCCGGATGCCGAGGAAGGTGATACCCAGAAAGAGCGTCGAGAGAATGACCGACATCCAGATCAGCGTGACGCCGGCGTTGCGACTGCGTGGTTCTCTGAAGGCTGTGATGCCATTCGAGATCGCTTCGATGCCAGTCAACGCCGTGGTGCCGTTGGAGAAGGCGTGCAAGATCAAGAAGAGGCTGATGCTCTGCAGCGTTCCGATGCTTTCGATCGGCGGCGGATTGGGTACCGTTCCCAGCGCGCCGGTGAGAAAGCGTACCAGGCCGGCGCCTACAGTCAGGAACATCAAAGCGAGAAAGATGTAGGTTGGCACGGCAAACACGACGCCCGATTCTTTGACGCCGCGCAGATTGACCAACATGACCAGGATCACCATCGCCACAGCGATTTCGACGCGCAGTTCGTAGAGCGCGGGAAAGGCCGACGTGATCTGCGCCACGCCAGACGATACGGAAACGGCGACTGTCAGGATGTAATCGGTCAACAGCGCCGCGCCCGCGATCTGCGCCGCCAATTCGCCCAGGTTGTCGCGGGCGACGATGTAGGCGCCGCCGCCGCCCGGATAGGCGTGGATCGTCTGTTCGTAGGAAATGGTCACGATGATGAGCAGAGCGACGATGCCAAGCGCAATGGGAAACGCCAATGAAAAGGCGGCGGCGCCAGCCAGCGCCAGCACCACCAGGATTTCTTGGGTGGCGTAGGCGGTTGAGGAGAGAGCGTCGGAGGCGAAGACGGCCAGGCCGATTCGTTTGCCAATCGTTTGATGCGGGGCGTCGGCCGTCGAAAGGGGCCGGCCGAGTAGCCAGGTGCGCCAGGAGCGCGGCGGATCGTATTCGTGGGGCAGCCGAATGACGGTAGATTTTTCGTTTTCGACAAACATGCGACATCCTTCCTTGCATTGCTGCGGAATACGGCACAGCATAGCTCAGAAGGCGTCAGGGTCGCGCCAGAAATTGGCGTCGCGGCGTCAAGAAAACATCAAGACGATGCATCCGACTCTGCCAATCGCAATCCCACGTCAGGCAAGGGTAGACCTGCGGCCAGCGCGCAATGACCAACCCGGCGTAAGCGCGGGTCAAGGTCCCCGCTTGATGCCGTGACGACACGCGGCCGCCATGAAGCGGCACACAGACTTCGATGCGCACCTCGCCGGCGCTGTTGGTACGGCCCGATCGGCCGCCTCTTCCACCGCCAGGACGAAACGCAGCGCAGTCAAGGAGTCGCTTCCTACTTCCTCCTTCCTCCTTCCTCCTTCCTCCTTCCTCCTTCCTCCTTCCT
>CAZOLV010000158.1:0-6046 GCA_964580725.1 uncultured Anaerolineae bacterium
CTTCAGCCGTCTCCGCAGTTCGTAATGACGGCTTCAGCCGTCTCCGCAGTTCGTAGTGACGGCTTCAGCCGTCTCCGCAGTTCGCAGTGACGGCTTCAGCCGTCTCCGCAGTTCGCAGTGACGGCTTCAGCCGTCTCTGCGGCCACAGAGCGACTCAAGTCGCCGCTACGAACCGGCTGCTCATTCCGAATCCTTGACCCACCGTTCGAGCAGGCTCAGCAGCGGCCAAAGGAAGTCGAAGTGACGCAGGTGAAAGCCTTGCAGGAGGTCGCGGCCCAGGCGTCGCGGTTCATGGCCGGGCGCGATGCCGATGTCGGCCAGGCGAATGTGCCCCTGCATCAGATGCCGCATGAGCAGGTAGACCGATTTTTCTCCGTTCTGATCGGTCACACCGAACGCCTTGAGATCGGTCATGTGGAGGAGCGAGCCAACGCTGCGCTGCCAGCAGGGCGGCGTGGTGTGCCAGGCGATCGCCTGTTGCAAGGCCCAGGTCATGCTGATGGGCTGCATTCTGAAATACGGGTCGGGCAGCGCGCCCTGTTCCACGCGGCGTTGCCAGGTGAGCAGCTCCCGCTGCACCTGGAAACCAGCTTTCTCGTACAGCGCCTGCGCCGGCGCGTTGCGGGTCAGAACTTCCAGGTCAACGTGACTCAGGCCCGCCCGCCGGCGCCCATCTCCTGGAAAAGTTGGGCGGCAGCCGCGGCTGTGCGCGCGGCCACAAGCGGATGCCCATGAATCGCCTCGACCCTTGCTCGCGCAAGTAGAGTCTCAGCTTCCTCCAGGCGGCTGTGCAACGACCGACTCCAGGTCAGCGCCTTGTCCAGGTGCGCCTCAGCAGCGCAATCATGGCCCTGCGCCGCCTGCACGTGCGCGGCCACGCGTTGGGCGCGCAGGCTGGCTACGATCTGGCCGGTAGCGTGCGCCGCGCTCAGCGCCTGCTCGATCCAGGCAACCGCGGCTGGCGCCTTTTCCTGTGCCAGCAAGAGCATCGCCTGTACGCGGCAGGTATCGCTCTGCAAGCGCGTAGTGTCGAGCTCGTCCTGCAATGTTTGCGACGCCCGCAGATGAGTTTCCGCCATTGCTGGCTCTCCCAAGGTCAGGTGCAGTTCGGCCAGGCCAAGATGACTGCGCGCTGTCAGGGCACGCTGCCCGGTCTCATGGGCGAAGGCCAGGGCCTGTTCGTAGTAGGTCTGGGCTTGCGTCCATTCTCCCAGATAAAAAAATACTTCTCCCAGGTTGAATTCCGTCGCGCACATCCCTGGCCGATTTCCTAGCTTCTCCTCCAATTCGAGTGCTGCCAGGTGACCATCCCGTGCGGCGATCAGGTCGCCCAAATGGAAATCGAGGATGGCCAGGTTGCCGCGCGCAGCCGCCTGACCGATCCAGTCGCCGGATTGCACACGAAAGTGAAGGACCCGCTGCGTGAGAGTTCGCGCCTTTTCCCATTGACCGTGGATGAACATGATTCCTGCCAGGATCGAGAGAGCCACAGCCTGCTCCCGTCCATAGGGAGAATGTTCGATAACGGCCAGGCTGGACTCAACCCAGCGCTGCGCACGATCATACTCGCCCTGTTGATGGTACAGCCAGGCGATGGCGTTGGTCACCTGGGCTTGTAAGCGCACATCGTCTGTGGCCCTCACGTGCTGCTCTGCCCTCAGCAACCACTCCAGGCTCGTCTTGAATTCACCCTGTTCCTGGTAGACGCGCCCAATTCTGACACAAAGAACAACAGACGGCGGCTCTGTCCCATTCAGGTCCAGGGCGCGCTGGAAGTAAGCCAGCGCGGGTGCATAGTTTCCTTGCATCAGGGCAATTTCTCCGAGTGCCTGGTACGTCAGGCCGCGGCGCGCCAGCGACAGGCCAGTCTCCAGCAGATCGTTGAGCAACGACTGCGCCGCAGTGGCTTGACCTCTGTTCAGCACGCTCTCGATCTGTTCTGCGAGTAGTTGGGCGGCATGTTCACAAGCACCCGCGTGCCCGTAATGATAGGCTGCTTCCAGGTAATCACGACGCCGTTCGTAATAACTGGCCGCGGCTGCATGAATGCGCTGGCGGTCGGTCGGGCGCGCCTGCAGCCGGCTGAAAGCATCATCGCGCAACAACTGGTGGATGTGCACGTCAGCCGACGGATAAAGCCGCGTGACGATGCGGCGGGTCACCAGGCGGTCGAGTGTTGCGCCCACATCGAGCACCCCCACAGCCGCCAGAAGTTGCTGTAGATCATGGTCATACTCATCGAAGGGAGTGCGGAAAATCGCCGCAACCTCAAGCAGCGCGCGTTCGGGGGGCGTGAGTTCCTGGAAGATGTTTTCCAACAAGTAGCGGCGCACATCCGGCGTCTTCTCAAGATGCGCAATGAGCGTCTCGACGGATGGCGCTGCCTCTGATGCGGCTTGCGCGGACTGGACCTGGGCCATAAAAAAACGGAGAAACATGGGATTCCCGTCGGTCTTGGCGTGCAGACGACGACTAAGATCTGGGGCCAATTCCGTGAGGCCTGCACGCGCAAGCAGGCTTTGCATGTCTTCGCGACTCAGGCCCGGCAGCGGAAAGCTGACGCTGTGCTGCACCCAAGTTGGCTGCGTGCGGCCAACCAGTAAGAGTTGCACACCGTCTGGAGATGCCTGGCGGCAGAGCAACCCCAGGAAACTACTGAGAGAAGAATCATTCACCAGGTGACTGTTGTCCACGACGATGAACGTTGGCCTGGTTTGCAGCAGGCGGAGAAGAAAATGAACCTGCGGCGTCAGGAAGGTATGCGAGCCAGACGCGGTCGGTCGCGGCGCGTCATGAGCAGCCGAGGCAGCAAGCAGCGTACGGAAGTCTATGATGCCGTGATTGGCCAGGTGTACGGCGAACTCGTGCAGGACGCTGTTCAGGCTGGTGGGGTATCCCGGTTGGAACTGCAGCCAGAGAACGGGCATCTGCTGCGCTGCCTGCTGCGCAAGCGCCGCGGCCAGGGTCGTTTTGCCTGCGCCGGCCAGCCCTGTGATCACCAGCCAGCCCTGTTGCGCCAGGAGCGTCCTGCAAGCCTGTAACTCGCGCTGGCGTCCAACCAGGTCGGCCGTGTACGGGATCGAGCTGCCGACCGTGGGGGGCATTGTCCACGCGTTCGACTCGGCTGCGGAATCGCCCAGCTGGACGGCCAGCAGAGACAGGGCTGTGCGCTGCTCACGGAAAAAGGTGCTGCGACTGAGGTTGAGTTGGGCCATGACCTGGGACGGTGGTTGACGTTCGACATAGATCAGGCGCAGCAAGCGATAGCGGCGCCAGGCGGATTCAACGCCAGTTGTCACACCGACCGGCTGCAACTGCTCGAGGGCAGCCAGCAGGTAGGCGTGCAGGCCAGGGCCAGGGTCTGCCTCGGTTGCCTGCGTGATGGGAAGCCGGATCGCAGTTGCCAGCGGATGATGGCGCAGGTAGGTAAAATCGTACAAATGGTTGAGCAAGTTGCGAACAGCGTCAGCATCGAGAATCAAGGTGGCGGGTGACACAGGATTCACCTCATGGGATGATGCGTTCTGGTTTGGGTGCGTCGTTGCAGGCGTCAAGGCGGATGACGTTGCGCCATTTTACTGTATCCAATCCGCTTACGCAAATGCTCCCGCAGTTCCACAAATGTAGCACACATTCAACCACAAGGAGCACAACACAAAACGCAAGCGTGAGACCAAGATGAGACTAAGATGAGACTTTTCCGCTTGAAATCACAACAGCAAGGGGCTAGACTAAGAATCATGCTTGTGCTTGTGATAGTCGCCGCAGTTGGCGCGCTGAACGCCAACACAAGACCAGTGCAATAGGAGGAAATGATGCGCCCCTGTTGTTCGTATCAGAGATTTTGCACGACCATACTACCTTGCACCCTGGGCGTGATCGCGCTGATGACTGGGGTCATGCACACCGCCAGCGCGTCAACCCACCCATTCACGGGGCCGCTTCCCCCCTCAGGTGCAGCGGCGCCCACACTTGCAGCAACCCTCGCCCCGGCGAAGCCGGACTCCTATGTCCTGATCGAGTACGAAACCTTCGAGTACGTTTGGCCTGATCCCGGCTGGAGCGTCACCGGCTGTGGCAATGCGTGCTGGGATGATGACGATTACCGTCCCCACGCTGGTTCCTGGGCTGCCTGGCCCACGAATGAGGGAACGAATCGTTATGATCCAAGCCCTGGCAAAGACGATTATCTGGTCAATCAGGACACACGCATGATCTATGGCCCGTTTTCCTTGTTTGGCGCTACCCAAGGCAATGTGGACTTCCAGCTTTCGTATCAGATCGAGAACGGCTGGGATTACCTGGCCCTGGAAGTGTCGCCGGATGGCTGGGGGGCATGGACGGAGCTGCAACGCTGGACCGGGACCAACTCCGAGTATCCCGGCTTTGGTTATCAGGACATCTACTTCGGCAATTACGTGGGAGATAGCACGGTCTGGCTCGCGTGGCACTTCCACAGCGATTCGAGTATCGTTTATGACGGCCCCTGGGCGGATGAGGTTCGCATCTGGCGTGTGATGCCCAACCCGACAGCGACTCCCACCCCCACCCATACCCCGATCCCACCTACCGCGACCTGGACGCCCACGTTCACCCGCACGCCTACGCGCACCCCCACCCCCACGCGCAGCCCCACGCCCACCAGGACTCCCACGCCGACGCCTGTGACGATCACGTTTTCAGGTGATGTCACCTACCTGGATGGCGGCGTATCCTACCCGGTGCCTTATGTCGAAGTCTTCCTGAAGGATGCGGTCAACAACGGCATCCTGCGGACGGGGTGGTCCAACATCAACGGTCATTACGAATTCCCTACCGTGTCGCTCCAGCCTGGCGGCCGTGTCTATGTAACCGGCAAAGCCAGCAATGACCACCTGACCATTCGACACCTTCTAGCAGCCTACGAGGCAAACGGGGAGGAGAAGCGGGTCAACGCAGATCCTCAACAGACAGTTCACCTGAAGATCGAAGATAATCCCAACACACCCGATGACG
This sequence comes from uncultured Anaerolineae bacterium, assembly GCA_964580725.1. Classification (GTDB taxonomy): domain Bacteria; phylum Chloroflexota; class Anaerolineae; order SSC4; family Amarolineaceae; genus Amarolinea. Next base: position 4,996 of record CAZOLV010000158.1, read on the forward strand.
AAACCGGCTCGTGGATGATCATGCGCACGCTGGAGACACACTGGGATGGAGGCTGTGATCACCTCAATCCTCCGGAGTCTGTGTCTGTGTACTGGCCCAGTGTGCTTGGTCCCTCAACCATTGGGTGCTCGATCCATCTGCGTGGGGGTGACGATCAGGATCAGCGGGACCCCGACGTGATCCTGCATGAGTACGCGCATACCAAAATGGGAGCTGAGTACGGCTACTGGCCGTGCGGCAATTCTTGTTATCGCCCACAACACCCCTGGAATGTCTACTCCGATCCCAATTTTGCCTGGTTCGAAGGCTGGCCTGATTTCTACCAGGGCATGGTGCAGAACGACCAGGTCTATCGCGACAGCAATACAACCCCACCTCGATATGGATTCTCGTATGACATGGAAACAGAGCCGCAAAGCTGGAACATTCGCGGCGCTGATGTCGAAGGCTCGGTGGCCGGTCTGTTGTGGGATCTGTTCGACCCCGTGAATGCGGCGGACAACGACGACATCCAACTGACGATCGGTGAGATCAGGAATGGATATGGCGACCACCCAATTGAGGTCGGCGCCTACAACCGGGGCTCCCACACCGACGATATCTACGAGGAATTCTGGCGAAACCTGATCAACCGGGGCAGGACCTGTACACAGCTCTGGAACACATTCAGCCGTTTCAATATCCAGACCGGCTGCTCACCAACGCCGACGACTACGCCGACGTCGGCGCCCACAGCGACCCGCACACCGACGGCAGCGCCAACCGCCACGCGCACCCCCACCCGCACACCGACGGCAGCGCCGACGGCCACGCGCACCCCCACGCGTACCCCCACAATCATGCCGACGGCCACGTCAACCTGTGTTGCCGGCGACTACGTGATTTCCGGCAAAGAACCAGACGTCAACCCGGTGATCGGGGTGGCGGGTCGCATCCTGGTGCGCCAGAATGATCAGATCATCACGGCCGGGAGCGAGCTGCAGCGCCTGCTGTGGCTGCGCCAGGACGGCAGCAACTGGATGCAGTTGGGCTGGCGGCGTTCGAGCAACGG
>CAZOLV010000159.1:0-6043 GCA_964580725.1 uncultured Anaerolineae bacterium
ATGATATTCATGGTTTGTCAAATCTATGTACAATGATATTTCAAGTGTGCGCACCGAACAACAGATGCTCGATTTGATCCTGGCGACCGCCCGCGCCGACGAGCGCATCCGAGCTGTGATCCTCAACGGCTCGCGCGCCAACCCTCACGCGCCGCATGACCGCTTTCAGGATTTCGACATCGTCTATCTCGTGACCGATGTGGCGCCGTTCAGGCACAACCTGGCCTGGATCGCACGGTTCGGCGAGCTGATGATTCTGCAAATGCCCGATGCAATGGGCGATCCACCGCCCAGCGATCGCGAGGGATTCGCCTATCTGATGCAGTTCAGCGATGGCAACCGCCTTGATCTGACCATCTACCCGCTGGCCAGGCTGGCGGAGCGGCGCAGGGACAGCCTCAGCGTGCTGCTGCTGGACAAGGACGGCAGCGTCCCGCCCTTCCCGCCGCCGCACGAGGGCGATTACATCCCCACACCGCCGACCGCCAGAATGTTCGCCGACTGCTGCAATGAGTTTTGGTGGTGCTGTCCGTATGTGGCTAAGGGTCTGTGGCGCGCCGAAATCACCTACGCCCTGTATGTGCAGGAGCACTACGTGCGTGAGGAACTGATGAAGATGCTAAACTGGGCGGTGGGTGTGCAAACGGCCTTCGGGCGCAACCCCGGCAAATTCGGCAAGTATCTGCAACGCGATCTGGCGCCGCAGGAGTGGGCGCTGCTGCTGGCGACCTACGCCAACTCGCAGCCAGAGAGCCTCTGGCAGGCGCTGTTTGCAGCCTGTGAACTCTTCCGACTCGCCGCCCTGCGCGTGGCGGCGCACTTCGATTTCGACTATCCCCACGGCGACGATGAGCGGGTCAGTGCCTATCTCCGCCATGTGCGGCAGTTACCGAGAGATGCGTCACAGAATTCTTGAGGCAAACGCACCGCAGATTGCTGCAACCCTTCTTGCACTTGCACTGAGATTGTTTTTTCAAGATTTCCTCCGCTCGGAAGATTTTGCCAATCAGCTCCAACAAACGCAAACAACGCCAGCGATGCTGACGTGCCTGTTCTCGCCAATCTCGTTGACACGCTAATGAGGCCTCAACCGGTTGCACCGGGCCGTTTTGCCAGGTAATGAACGATGGCGTCCAGCCGCTCCTTCATCTGCAGCAGGTCTGCGGCCCCGACTTCCGCCGAGATCAGGCCGGACGCCACCTGCTCCGGGATGAGCGCCGCCTCCACCTCCAACTGCCGCCCTTTGGTGGTCAGGGTGACAATGACCTGACGTTCATCCCGGCCCGAACGCTGCCGCGTGATCAGCCCCTGCGCCTCCATCCGCTTCAAGATCGGGGTCACCGTGTTCGTGTTCAGGATCAGCCGCTGCGTGATTTCGCTCACCGGAATGTTGTCGCTCTCCCACAGCACCATCAGCGCCAGATACTGCGCATAGGTGATCCCAAGCCGATCCAGATGGGGCTGATATTCTCGGATGATCAGGCGAGACGCCGCGTAGACCGGAAAACAGAGTTGGTTTTCCAGTTTCAGTTGTGCGTAAGCCATGCAGCCCTCCTCAATCTCTGTGCGCGACCGGCGAGCGATACCGCCGCTTGCCCTGGCCGGCGCAGCCGGCTATCTGGCCGGCGGCGCGCCGCCGGCCGCATTGACCTCATCGCCCAGGGCCAACAACTCCTCGTTGGCGGGGATGTCGCGCATGTCGTGGCCGTAATGGACATAGCGCGCAATGCCGGTTTTGTCAATCAACACCTGGGCCGGCATGCGGCCGAGCTTGAACAGGTTCACTTCCTGCCCATAGAGCTTCAGCACGCTGGCCTTGGGGTCGGGCAGGCCGATGAAGGGCAAGGCTTCTTTGGCAAAATAATCGGCGAAGGCCCGGGCGTCCTCAGGGCCAACCACCACCACTGCGATGTCGCGAGCCGTGAACTGTGCATAGTCCTGGCGCAACTGCGCCATGTGCGCGCGGCAGAATGGTCAGGTGAAGGTGCGGTTGAAGATCAGCAAGACGTTCTTCTGACCTCGAAAATCGGCCAGACTGACGGTCTTGCCGCGATAGTCGGCCAGGCTGAAGTCGGGAGCGACTTGATCGAGTGAAATGCGAGCCATGTGGGTACTCCTGAACTGCGGGGGACGGTTTGCTATGACTTTGCTTTGCGCGTCGCAAGCGCACGCCAGGCGCCGGTTGACCACAACGCCCAAAACACCAACACCGGCTGGAAGAACAGACGAATGAACCGGGCCTGATCGCTGTTCAGCCCGAAGGCGTCTATGCGGTTGACGTACTGCGAAATGTTGCCGGGGAAGATCACGATGAAGAACGCGGCGACGGTCAGACCGACGAGCGCGCGCTGCTCGAACAGGAAGATCAGAGCCAGCCCAAGTGTGATCTCGGCGATTCCCGACAAAACCACCACCAGATCGCCGTCCAGCGGGACCCAGGGCGGCACTTGGGCCAGGAATTCCGCCCGCGCCGTCGTGAGATGGCTGATCCCGGCGAAGAGCAGGAACAGGCCCAGAACGACCCGCAAGACCGCCGGCGCGCATCGGGCGGCCTGCTGTTTAGCGCCAGATCGGGCGGGCGTACCGGTTTCGTCTCTTGTGTTCATGATGTTCCTCATACGTCGTGAGTGATTATATCGCACACGATAAATTGTAACACAGCAACGGCGAAAGAACAAACCTGGGAGCGGCTGGCCCATGCCATCAGCCTGGCGACGACCGACCCGGCCATGCGGCTGCGCGCCCAGGCCTGCGGCGCCGCCATTCGCCGCGAGGATGGCGCAGCGAATGCGGTGAAGATCATCGGTCGTTGCCTGGCAGCGTCGGACGGCGGCTGAAAGGAGTCAGGCAGATGGACGCCGATCACGACACGTTTCAGGCGACGCCTTTTCCTCGCATCCGGCTGCCGATGATAGACGGCGGGCGGATGGGGCGCCAGCGCCACACGGTGCATGGGCTGGTGGAGTTCGATGTCACCCGGGCGCGCCAGATCATCCGCCAGCACAAAGCCCGCACAGGCGAGGCTCTCTCCTTCACGGCGTTCATCCTGGCCTGCCTGGGCCGGGCGCTTGCCGCGCACAGCGAGATGCACGCCTATCGCAACTGGCGCCATCAGTTGATTATCTTCGACGAAGTGGATGTGAACACGCTGTTCGAATCTTCCGCATCACGCCGCTGGTTGGTCTCGCCTTCGCCTTTCTGCACGCCGGGCAGCGTGAAGGTTGGCCCAACACCGTGCGCATGTTGGCGCTGGTCTTCGGCGTCAGCCTCGTTTTCGAGAGCGCCGGCGTGGCCACGGGCTGGATCTACGGCCCCTATCACTACACCGACAGGCTCGGCTTACGCCCCTCAATGGGGGTCAGGGGGGCATCGCCTGCCCCCTGCCCTCTGCCTACCGCGCCCATGTCACCCAAAATCGCTGTCCGTCGCTGGCAATCTCGACGGCGCCGTGTTGATCGGTGCGCAGGATGGGGATGCCGAGGTCGCGGTAGCGGGTCAGGATGGCCGGTTTGGGATGGCCGAAGGAATTCTCCTTGCCGACCTGAATCACCGCCAGTTGCGGCTGCACGGCCTGCAACCAGGCCAACGTGGACGAGGTGTCCGCGCCGTGATGCGGCGTCTTCAGCACTGTGGCCTGCAGCCAGGCCCCTTCATCGAGCAGTTTCTGCTCGATCACCGCTTCGATGTCGCCAGGCAAAAGCGCCGAAAAACGGCCATAGCGCAGGCGCAGCACGACCGAATTGTTGTTGCTGTCGGCGCTGGTTCCGTGCGTCAGTTCCGCCCCCGGCGCCAGCACATCGAGCCACACCTGATCGCCCAGGTGAATCTGGGCGCCCGTCTGCGCCCGCAGCGTCTGGATGCCGCCTGCCTGCAGGTTGGCCTGCCATTGACCGAACTCCGGTGTGCGCGCCTCGAACCCATTGGTGATGACCTGACCCACCTGGTAGCGGGTCGTCAACGGCGTCAGTCCGCCCAGGTGGTCGAGATCGGGATGGGTGCTGACCACCACATCGAGGCGACGCTGCCAGAAGGGGAGCGCCTCGCCCAGGGCCGCAAAGAGTGCGCTGGGCGCCGGCCCGCCGTCAATCAGGGCGGTATTGCCCGACGGCGTCTCGATCAGAATGGCGTCGCCCTGCCCCACATCCAGAAACGTGACGTGCAAACGCCCATCGGGCATTTGCAGCAGGGTCAGGCCGACGATCACCGCCGCGCCGCTCAACAGCAGCAGAGCCGTCTTGGCCGGCAGGTGCGCCGCCAACCCGCGCAGCCAGGCAAACGAGAGCGCGCCCGATCGCTGCTGCCGCAGCCAAAGACCGAAGATCAGGGCATAGCTGGCCCACATCCAGCCGGCGCCAAAGCGTGGAAGTTCGAGCGAAGCGCCGGGCAGATCGCTACTCCAGCGCACGATGGCGGCGGTGTAGCTGAGACAGAGCCAGGGGACGAGGGCAATCACGCGGGCGATGGGCAGCAGCGGCGACGCCAGCCCCAGGAGCAGCGCAGCCCCGCCCCACACCATCACAGGCGGCTGTGCGGGCAGAATCAGCATGTTGGTCAGCAGCGAAATGATCGGCAGGCGGTGAAAGGTGTAGACGATCAGCGGCAACGTGGTGATGTTGGCCGCCAGGGTGACCAGCAGGGCGTCGTTGAGCAACCCCACCGCCTGGCGGGCGCGCTGCGACGGCAGCAGCCGCACAAGCCGCCGTTCGGCGCCCTCCTTGAGGGGGGTCGAGAAGAGGATCAGGCCGAGGGTGGCCAGGCTGCTGAGCTGTAGACCGACGTTCCACAGATCGAGCGGGTTGATGAGGGTCATGATGAACACGGCGGCGGCGAGCGATGTCAGCGCCTCGCTCTGACGCCCCAGGTGCAGCGCGATGACGGCCAACGCGCCCATCAGCCCGGCGCGCACAACGGCGGGATCGGCGCCGACCAGAAAGACATAGGCCGTCAGCCCGCCCAACACCAGCCAAACGCCGCGCCGCTGCCCCAACAGGCGCGTTGCCAGGGACGCCAGCATCGCCGCCACCAGGCTGATATTCGAGCCGCTGATGACGATGATGTGCGATGTGCCTGTCAGATTGAAGCGTTCGTAGAGGTCTTTGGGAATTTCGCGATCAATGCCGAGCAGGATGCCCTGCGCCAGGCTCGACGCCGGGGCAGGCATGAGCTGTGGGATGACGGCGGCGGCGCGCCCACGCAGGGCATAGAGGCCGGCCCAGATGGGATTGCCGCCGCCGCTGGCCAGCACTTCCAACTGCGCCTGGCGCAGCAGCGAATGGACGCCCTGGCGCGCCAAGTAGGCCCGATAGTCGAAATCTTCCAGAATGGGCGGGGTTTGCAGCTTGCCGGTGATGCGCACTTGATCGCCGTAAGCCTGCACGGGGTAGCGCGGGCCTTGCACCAGCGCCAGCCCGCTCACCGGCAGTTCCCGATCCGCCATGACCAGGCTCTGCGCCCGCACGCGGTACTGGGTTTGACGGTCGCGCGGGTCAGGGTCGCCGACGATGACGCCGATGAGGGTCACGGTGACGGGCTGTGCGTCGCTGCCGTTGTAGGTGGCCAGATCGTCCGGCCCCAGGCAGGGAGTGAGCGGAGAGGTTTGATAACGCGCCAGGCCCAGTGCGCCGGCGGTGATCAAGACGGCCGCCAGGCGCAGGGCGCGCCAGCGGCCGGCACGCCAGGCGATCAAGATGGCGCCCAGCGCCACAGCCGGTCCGATCCACATCGGTGCCGCGCAGGTCAGGATGTGCTGCTGCCAGAGCCAATCGCCCAGCGCAATACCGGCCAGCCACGCCAGCAGAGGCACGGCCAGCGAAGGCAGTCCATGAGGCTCTTGTTCTTGCATATCACGTCGCATCGCTCCCGTTTGGTAACTGGGGCGAGAAACGACGCAAAGGAGAAGGTTTTCGCGTATATGCTCAAAAATCCGGGGAAAACCCCCGAAGGTTTCTGAAGCCTTGAGGGTTGGAGGCTTCTACCCGTATCATCTCAATCAATGGGGATCAATGGGGATCAATGGGGATCAATGGGGATCAATGGGGATCAA
>CAZOLV010000160.1:0-6022 GCA_964580725.1 uncultured Anaerolineae bacterium
CCTACTTCCTACTTCCTACTTCCTACTTCCTACTTCCTACTTCCTACTTCCTACTGCAAAAGCCTGACCGATGGCGCGCGCCAGGTCGGTGATTTGGACGGGTTTGGTCAGCCAGGCAGCGGCGCCCTGACTGCGCAGCGGCCGCATCTCCGCTTCGTCCAACGGATGGCCCGTAAGCAGGATGACCGGCATGTGGTGGCCGAGACGGCGCAAGGCGTGTAGCAGGGCGACGCCGCCCATGCGCGGCATCACCACGTCGCTCAGCGTCAGGACAGGGCTTTCGCCGGCGGAGATCAGCACCTGTAACGCCTCGACGCCGTCGCTGGCTGCCAGAACCCGGTAACCGCACAGTTCCAGATACTCGGCCAGTGCCGCACGCAGGCTCTCGTTGTCTTCCACCACCAGCAAGAGCCGACCTTCGCCCGGCGGCAGGTATTCCTCTGGCGCAGACATCTCCTTGTCCACAGTCGTCACCAACGCAGGCAGGTAGATCGTGAAGGTCGTCCCTTCGCCCAGCCGGCTCTGCACCGTGATGTGCCCATCGTGCTGGCCAACGATACCGTAAACCTGGGCCAATCCCAATCCGGTGCCCGTGCCAGGTGGCTTGGTGGTGAAAAAGGGTTCGAAGAGGTGCGCCTGTACCTCCGGCGTCATGCCCATCCCGCTGTCGCGCACCGTCAACTGCACCCATTCGCCGGGGCGCATTTCGGCCAGCGGCAGGTCGTTGGCACGCGGCAGGCGCAACCGCTGCAGCCGCAGGCTGAACTGCCCACCCTGCGGCATCGCGTCACGGGCGTTGATGGCCAGATTCATCACCATCTGCTGCATACGCGTGGGGTCGGCCTGCACGATGTATTCGTCCGGCGCACCTTCCAGGGTGACCTGGATATGTTCGGGCAGGGTGCGCTGCAGCAGCGCGACCTGTTCTGCGAGCAGCGCACGCAGCTCGAGCGGTTGGCGCTCCAGGACCGCGCGCCGACTGAAGTCCAGAATCTGCTCGATCATGGCCGCGGTGTGGCGCGTTTGCTGCTGGATGATGGCAATCCGCTCGCGCTCGCGCTCCCCCAGAACGGCGGCGCGGCCGAGCAACTGGGCGTGCAGCAGGATGGCGCCCAGTTGGTTGTTGAAATCATGAGCAATACCGGCGGCCAGTTGGCCGACGGCAACCAGCCGCTCCTGTCGTTGCAACTGCTCCTGCACCTCGCGCTGGCGCGTCACGTCACGCAGGAGCAACACCCAACCGCCGGAGGTGGGGCCGGCCGCCAGCGGGCGCGCCAACGCCTCGAAGATGCGCTTGTCCTGGCGAATCTCATGCCAGCGCCCGCCCGGCGGTGAGGTGAGCAGTTGCATCAAGGGCCGATCGCCCAGGCGGGTGATGGTCTCGCCAACGCCGGCGCCGTTCAATTGGGTCAAATAGATGCGCGCCGCGGGATTGACCTGCAGCAGCCGGCCGTCTTCATCCAACAGCAGCACGCCGTCCGGGACGCTGCGGATGATCTGGCCGATCTGCTCGGCGCGCTGATCGGTTTCAGCGAACAGGCGCAGTCGTTCCAGGGCAGTGGCCATCTGCCCGGCGATGGTGATCAACAGGCGCTCGTCGTCGTCGCCAAAGAAGTCGAGCTGCGTGCTTTCGGCGTTGATGACGCCCAACACCCGGCCGCTGATGGCGATCGGTACGCACAGTTCGGAACGGGTACCGGTGTCAACATCGAGATAGTCGGCGGCTTGCCGCACATCAGCCGCACGCACGGAATGACCGCTGATGGCTGCCTGTCCGGCCATGCTGCCGGACAGCGGAATGGTCTGCCGCTTTTGCAATTCCTCGGCCGGCACTCCACGGTAGGAATAGTGTGGGTGCAGGACGCCGGCCGCCTCGTCCAGGAGCAAAACGCCCAGGTGATCGGGGTAGAGGGTTTCGCCGATGATCTGTGTAATCACGGCGATCAGCTCGTCGGGGTGCGTCGCTTCGGCGCAGGCAACGGTCACAGCGTGCAGGGCGGTCAACTCCTGTAACTGGCGCCGCAGGGCATTTTCGGCCTGCCGGCGCTCCGTAATGTCGTTGGAGATACCGACGACGCCGATCAGCCGGCCGTCGGCGTCTGCAATAGGCGAATCAATGACAAAAGCCGGAAAGACCGAACCATCTTTGCGCCGCACCAAGAACTCTCCGGCCCACGACTCGCTGCGTTGTAATTGCGTCATGATCTCGATGGCCTGCTCGCGCGTCTGTTGCGCCGGGGTCAGGTCAATGATGTTTTGGCCCAGAGCCTCGGCCGCTGACCAACCATAGAGCCGTTCGGCCGCCGGATTCCAGTAGGAGACGCGGCCTTGCAGGTCAGTCGCAATGACGGCGCTGTCCACGGCGCTCAGCAGGTTGGCCTGAAAACGCACCGTTTCCTGTGCGGCCTTGCGTTCGCTGACGTCGCGACAGGTGTAGAGACGTGTGCCGCCCCGGATCGAAACCTGCTTGATATTGACCAGCAGGATGCGCTCCTCGCCTATCTTCGTCATGATGCGCCGTTCGATGTTGCGTATCTCCCCCTGGGCGGCCAAGCCAGCGGGAATGCACAGGGCAGGACCAAGCAGCGCTTCGATGTTGCCAAGCGCGGCCACCTCTGCCCGGTTGTAGCCAAAAATGGCTTCGGTGTTGGGGCAGATGTAGGTGAAGGCGCCGGCGTCGTCGGCAATCAGCACGGCATCGGAAATGCTCTCCAACGTCACCCGGTGCATCTCCTCGCTCTCGCGCAGCGTTTGAGTCGTGACGCGGCGTTCGACGGCCCGGCGCAAGAGGAGCAGAAGCTGTTCCATATCGAACGGTTTTTGCAGATAGGCGAAGGCGCCACTGTTGATCGCTTCGATGGCCGAAGCCTGGCTGGCATGGCCGGTGAGCACGATACATTCGATCTCGGGCACACAGGCCTTGAGGCGGCGCAACAGATCCAGCCCGGACATGTCTTCCAGGCGCAGGTCAATCACGGCGGCATCCAGGCTGTTCTCCTGGGCGCGCTGCAACGCCTCGGCGCCGACGCCCACGTCAAGAGGAAAAAACCCCTTCAGGCGCAAGATGTCGGTCAAGGTGGCGCGCAGGCGGGGATCATCGTCTACGATCAGGATGCGTGGTTCGGCGTTTTTCATCGTTTCGACAAGGCCTCCTGCATCTGCCGGATGCGGATTTCGTCCAACAAGTGGAGCAGTTCTGGGATCGCCAACGGCTTGTAAAGACAGGCGTAGGCCTTCATCTGCAGCGCCTGTTGAATCGAAAACGCCATCTCTTCCCCGTAACCGGTGACAAGCAAAATGGGCATCTTGCGGTGGCGTGAACGAATCTGCTGCAACACCTGGCGCCCATCGAGTCCTTTCAGTTTCATGTCGAGCAACACGATCTCTTCCTGCCCGTTGATCGTCTCGGCGGCCTGCACCAACAGACGTTCTGGATCGGTGATCGTCTTGACGACGAAACTGTGACGCTCCAAGATGTCGCCCAGGGTTTGGGCAAAAACGGGGTCGTCGTCCACGATGACGACGGTGCGCGGCTGCTGTAGTCTGGTCAAGAAGTCGAGCACCTGTTTGATCTTGAGCGGTTTGTCGAGCACCCCCAAGACGCCGAGCTGGCGGCTCGTTTGCACCAGCTCTTCAGCGGCGTAGGCGGTCATCAGGATCATCGGCAGGTCGGGCCACAGGGCGCGTAGGGCCTGATAGAGCGCGACGCCATCCATGCCCGGCATACGGATGTCGCTGATGGCGCAGTCGAACGGCTGCCCGCTGGCCCGTTCCAACGCTTCGGCGGCGCTGCACGCCGTTGCGACCCGGTAGCCCTGCCAGATCAGAATGTCGGCCAGTGTGGAGACCATGCGCGGGTCGTCGTCCACGATCAAGATACGCAGTGGTTCCGTCATCGGTCAACCTCCTCGCCTGGCAAGGTCACTGTGAAGATACTGCCCTTGCCCGGTTCGCTCTGCACGCTGATCTGCCCGCCACTGGCCTCGGTCAGCCGGCGGCAGATGGCCAGCCCAAGCCCGATGCCGCGGGCTTTGGTGGTGAAGAGCGGCTCGAACAGTTTGGGGAGATTTTCGGGAGGAATGCCCACGCCCGTGTCTTGTACACTGATGGCCATCCAACCGTCCTGTCGCAGGGTTGCCGCCAGCGTCAACTCGCCTCCGTTGGGCATCGCCTGGCAGGCGTTGACGATCAGATTGCCGAACACCTGCGTCAGTTGGCCCGGATCCACGCGCACGGCGGGCAAGTCGGCGGGCAGGTCGAGCCTGACTGTCACCTGAGCGGGCGGCGGGAAACGCTCCAGGGCGCGTTGCAGCAGTTGTGCAACGGTCGTCGTTGTGCGTTGGGCCATCTGCTGGCGCGAAAAGTCGAGCAGATCGTCCACGATCTTGCCGGCAGCGTGCGTCTCGTCTGCGATGAGGGTGAGATATTCCTGTATCTTGGGAGTGGCCTGCGGCTGCACCAGGCGCAGAAAGTAGACGGCATTGGCGATGACGCCCAGGGGGTTGCGCAGCTCGTGTCCCGCACTGCCGGCCAACTGGCCAAGCACCGCCAGGCGTTCCTGGCGCACCATGCGTTCCTGCGCCGCGTACAGCTCCCGCGTGCGCGCAGCCACGCGTTCTTCCAATACCAGGTTGAGCCGTCGAGTTTCGTCTTCCGCCTGGACGCGGCGCGCGTCGGCCAGATTCAGGGCAGCGGCGATCCACCAGCCCAAGGCGATGAAGATCAGACTGCTGGCAATGACCATCAGGGCCAGACCGAATTCGGTGCCATACAAACCCAGGCGCTGTCCGAGCAGCCGCAGCCAACCGAGCGTCGTGGGGATGATGACGGCGGTGGGCAGCAGCCAGCGCAAAACGAAACCGCCGGGCCGGACGTCCACCATGGCCCGCATCCAGCCCGTCTCGGGTCTGGCCCACAACAGGCCAACGCTGAGCGCCAGCAGGCCACCGGCGGTGTGAATGGCAATGGAGGAAAAAGACCGCACCGCATACAACGACTCGACGCCATAGAGATAGCCAATGATGGCCAGTACGGCGGTACAGGCAGTGATGACGGCTAACATCTGGGCAATGTATGGCCTGCGCCCGTGCGAGGCATTCAACAAAAGGAGCCCTCCGCTCCACAACATGAAGCAGGCGGCGGTGGCCGGTGACATGCGCCCCGGAAACGCGGTTTGTGGAAGGCGCGGCGGCGGCGCCAACAGCAGGTTGTCAATGCCCAGGTCCCAACCGCCCAGGTACTCGCTGAGCGTCAGCAGCGCCAGCAGTCCGACGGCTGCTGCGCAGACCATGCTGACACGCTGCGCCGATTGGGTGTGGCCGCTGGGCGCCAGTATGAACCAGAGCGCCGCGCCGCTGAGAATGAAACACAAGGCCGTGTTGACCTTCATCGTCATCCAACGGCTATTGACGCTGATGAGCAGCGGCACGTTCAGCAGCCAGCCGAGCAGCACAAGGCAGCCGAGCAGAGTCGCGGCGATGGCAAGTAGCCGGGCGCCACGCTGCATCCAGCGCACCGTGTACGGTTGCGCCCTGGCGGGTGCATCCCAGGTCATACTGTGCGTGATCAGCGCACTGACCCAGAAGATCACCACGACAGAGGCGAGCAGAAGGACGAGAACCGTGTTCATTGATCAACCAGTCGGGGGCGAGCCATGCATTCGCCTGCATGATGGGAAGTCTGCGTCATGCGCTTGTCTCCGCGATGGGAAGATGCAGGCTGAAGGTACTGCCCGCGCCCGGTTGGCTGTGCACGCTGATGTCGCCGCCATTGGCCTGCGCCAGTTTCTGGCTGATGGCCAGTCCCAACCCGATGCCGCGCGCTTTGGTCGTGAAGAGCGGTTCGAAAAGCCTGGGCAAGTTTTCGGGCGCAATACCGGGGCCGGTGTCATGCACGTGAATGGCGATCCAGCCGTCGGCTGCCGGCGCCGCCGCCAACGTCAGATCGCCGCCGGTGAGCATGGCCTGGCAGCTGGTGATTACCCATAAGTGTCACCTGGTTTAGGAAAAGGATGATTGTGGGC
>CAZOLV010000161.1:0-5775 GCA_964580725.1 uncultured Anaerolineae bacterium
TCTCCAAAACCTGACAGGTCTTGATAGACCTGTCAGGTTTTCCGGTTCTCCGGTTTTCCAAACCTGACAGGTCTTTATTGACATATTTTCCCTTTCCGTTTATAATTTATTTGACCAATCAAGAATTGACGCATCATAAGAAAACGACCTCGTTGGGGTGGACAATGCAGCAAGCAAGCGTGTTCTCTCGCATGATGACGGTTGCGCTGATTCTGTTCAGCGTTGTGACCACTGGCTTCTTCATGGCTCGACCGGGCAGCGCCGGTTTTGCCGCCATCACACTCGACGGTGTGCGCGATGCTGGTTACAGCACCGCTATCGCCAGCGATCCGTCCGACGATCTGGCTGCTGCCATCAGTGGCCAGGCCCACACCCTCTGGACTGACCTGACCGCCCTTTACTGTGCAAACGACGACAGCTTTCTGTATGTCTACGCCGATTTGCCAGCCTACAGCAACAGCACGGCCAGCGGCGAAATCGGCCTGTTGATCGAAAAAGGCACAGCCGCGGGCGGCGCAACCGACCCCTGGGGCAATGCTATCACCTACGCCCACGCCAACCTGCCCGACTTCGCTGTGCGTGGCAACATCGCCGGTCGCAGCGGCATTCCTGGCGACGATAACAACGGTTGGACCGAACTGCGCACCTGGAACGGCAGCAACTGGAACAGCGGCGCCGGCGTCAACTGGGGCGGCCTCAGCGGCGGCGGCCAGGTTGGAAGCAACATCGCCTACGCCAACAGCCAGGGCGTCGAGTTCAAGATTCCTCTGAGCACACTGGGCCTGAGCAGCGGCCAGACGGCGGCGCTGGAGTTCTACGCCACGCAAAAGGGCGCGACGCGCGGCGCGTATGACACTACGCCGTCCGATGACCAGGCCACCGGGCTGAACGATCCAACCACCCTCAGCGCGTTCGCAACCTGCGCGATCGAGAGTAACGGCACACCGACCAATACCCCCACGACCGGCCCCACGCCGGCACCGACCAACACGTCAACGGCCGGCCCTTCGCCCACGCCCACGCCAACCGCCGGGACCTCCTGCGCTTCGGCGCAGGTCGGCGACGGCGCCATCGTGACGATGGCCCTCTATCACAACAACACCGAAATCGCCTGGCGCGACCCGGTGGGCGGCATCCTGCCCAACGGCGCGGCGGCGGTGCGCCTGAGAACTTGTCATAACGATGTGCAAAACGTCAACATCCTCGTTTGGACGACGGGCGCTGGCGTCAATCCGAGCTTCATCTACACCCCCACCGTCGTGACGACCGATCCGAACGGGCCATACGACATTTGGGAATACATGGTACCCGGCCCCGGCTACAACATTGACCAGTGGTATCAGTTCCGCATCGGCGATGGGGCGCTGCTCGGTCACTATCACCCTTCTGGCGGCAACACTGGCCCTGGCGTTTGGGTCGTCAGCCCTAACCCGGTCAACCCATCCTGGAGTCTCCCCACCATCCCTGCGCCTCCCGTTGACTACCCCGTGCCCAGTTGGCTCAAGGACGCCGTGATCTACCAAATCTTCCCCGATCGTTTTCGCAACGGCGACCCCTCGAACGACATTGGCGGCGTGGCCGTCTACGGTCCGACCACCTGCAACGGCTATCCCGGTCCCGGCGCGCCGGCCTGTGTTACTGAGATGCACAGCAGTTGGACCGACCTGCCGCGTATGCCCGGCTACGGCATTGACTTCTTTGGCGGTGACCTGCAGGGTATCATTGACAAGATCAACGGCGGCTACTTCGCTGACTTGGGCGTCAACACTCTCTATCTCAACCCGATCTTCGCCGCCTCCTCCAATCACGGCTACGACACCAACGATTATTACAGCATCAATCCCCGCTTTGGCGACAACGCCATCTTCGATCAATTCATGGCCGCGGCCAACGCGCACGGACTGCGCGTGATTCTGGACGGCGTCTTCAATCACGCCGGTTCCGACAGCAAATATATGGACGGCTACGGCCTGAACCGCTGGCCAGGCGACATCGGCGCCTGTGAAGGGCCAAACCCCTACCGTTCCTGGTTCACGCCGGGCGGCAATGGCTCCGGCTGCAGCGATGGCTGGAAGTGGAAGGGCTGGTACGGCTACGAAACCATCCCGGAATTCGTGGACGCCAGCGCCGAGGTGCGTGCGTTCTTCTATCGCGATGGCAGCCCCCAAAGCCCTGGCGGCAAATCGGTGACGCGCTACTGGTTGGAGAAGGGTATCGCCGGCTGGCGCTTCGACGTGGCCCAGGACATCAGCCACGACTGGTGGCGCGACATGCGCCCCTACGTCAAGACGGTCTATGGCGACGACGAGGTGCTGATGCTTGGCGAAGTGACCGGCGGTTGCTATCCGTACCAGGATTTCGTCAACGCCGGCGAGCTTGACTCGGCCATGAACTACTGCTTCCGCGACTGGGTGCGAGACTACGCCAACGGCGGCTCGCCGGCCAGCTTTGACGCCTCCTGGCAGAACTTCCGCTCCAAACTGCCGCCATCGCCCTGGTATGGCATGATGAACCTGATCAGCAGTCACGATTCGCCGCGCCTGCTCAGCCAGCTCAACCAGGACACCAACCGCCTGAAGCTGGCGATCATCATGCAGATGACGCTGCCCGGCGCGCCCTCGGTCTACTACGGCGATGAGGTTTCGCTGCCCGGCAGCGGCGATCCTGACAACCGTCGCACCTACCCCTGGAGTGATCGTGGCGGCAACCCCGACACCAACATGTACCAGCACTTCAAGCAGTTGATCGGCATCCGCAATCAGAACCCGGCCCTGCGCGGCGGCGACATGACCACCCTTCTGATTGACGGCGTCAACTACCTCTACAGCTATCTGCGTTGGGACGCCAACGCCAAGATCGTCGTCGTGCTCAACAACAGCGGCAGTGCGGCCAGCGGCGTCATTCCGGTCGCGGCGCATCTGCCCGATGGCGCCGTGCTGACTGACCTGCTCGACGGCGGCGCATTCACCGTGACTGGCGGCAACCTCAACATCACCGTGCCGGCGCGTTGGGGCCGCATCCTGCACATCAATCTGGCCAGCACCCCCACGCCGACCCCCACCGCCACCGGCGGCCCCACCGCCACTCCCACCCCGACCGCAACCGCCACGCCGACCGGCGGTCTGCCCACTGCCACGCCGACCCCCACCGCCACCGGCGGCCCCACCGCCACTCCCACCGCCACGCCTGACGGCGCTGTCCTGGTCATCTCGCCCGCCACGGTCAATGCCACGGTTGGCATGACCTTCACCGTGACGGTGCGCGTGCTGACCAACCAGTCGGTAGATGGCGCCGCCGCCTATCTCGACTTCGATCCGACCCGGCTGCAGGTCATGGCTGTCGCGCATGGCGCCACCTTGCCCGCCGTGCTGCAGAACAGCTTCGACAACAACGCCGGCCAGGTCAACTTTGCCGCCGGCATTCTGTCGGCCCCCTTCCCCGCCACCGATTTCGATCTGGCGCAGATCACTTTCCAGGCCCTGGCCCTGACGCCTGGCACACCATTGACCTTCGCCTCCGCCAACCCACGCATGAGCGATGTGTCGTTCGGCGGCGCTTCGATCCTCGATCACGCCGAAAACGGGTCGGTGATCATTGGCGCTTCCTCGGCCACGCTGGCCGGTGCGGTGACGCTGCAGGGCCGCCCGGCGCCGCCCCATGCGCGCTGGAGCGTGCCTCTGACCGTTTCGCTCACCACGCCCGGATCGGGAACGCCCGCCTACACCTTCAACCCAACGACCGACCAGAACGGCCTTTTCACTATTTCTGGCGTTACGCCGGGTACCTACGATGTCCGGGTCAAACATGCCCACACCCTGCAGAACAAGATCACGGCGACGCTGCTGAGCGGCCCCAACACGGCCAACTTGGGCGTGTTGCGCGAGGGTGACGCCGACAACGACAACTTCGTGACGCTGGTTGACTTTTCGATCCTGGCTTCCAGCTTTGGCGTTTGCCAGGGCGCTGCCGCCTACGATGCCCGCGCCGACTTCGACAACGATACCTGCGTGACTCTGGTGGACTTCTCGCTGCTGGCCACCAACTTCGGCCAGGCGGGCGCCGGCGCTCCGGCGGGCAGAGCAGCGCCGCCGCCGCCCGCCAACCCGCACAGCGTCACCCTGGAGATTGCGCCGCCAACCAGCCAGGTGCGCGTGGGCGAGCCGTTCACAGTCACGGCGCACATCGAGACGGGCCTGCAACAGGTGGATGGGGTCTCTGTCTATCTCAACTTCGACCCGGCGCTGCTGCAGGTGCAGGCGGTCACGCAGCCCAACAACCTGCTGCCGCTGGTGATTCAGAACCAGTTCAACAACAGCGTCGGGACGGTTGATTTTGCCGCCGGCGCCTTCAGCGGCTTTCCAAGCGGCGCGTTCGATGTGGTGCAGGTGCGGTTCCAGGCGCAAACGATCACCAATCCAGAGACGCCGCTCGCCTTCGAAGCCTCGCTGCCCCGTCGCACCGATGCCACCTTTGGCGGCCAATCGGTGTTGAACGGCGCAACCGGCGGCCTGGTCGTCGCCTACTGCTACGACTTCGACAACAGCGGCCTGGTGGACGCCGCCGACATCAGCGCAGTCGCCTCGGTTTGGGGCGCTGTGGACGGCGGCCCACTCTATGTCGCCCGCTACGACGTTGACCACAATGGTGTCATTGACGTGGTTGATGTGATGCGCGTCGCTGCTCGCTGGAACCAGCCCTGCTGAGCGGGCTGTGTCGAATGTACGATCGTTCGGGGGATTGACTGATATGCGCAAATCGCTCTCTCTGTTGCTTGTTTTGATCGTTCTCTTGAGCGGCTTTGGCGCCGCTTCGTCCGAACTGGACAAGATGGGTATTGCCGGTTCCGGCCTCGGTTCCGATGGCTACGCCTCGATCACCCTCGACGGTGTGCGCGACTCTGGTTACGGCTCCAACATCGCCGCCGACCCGGCCAGCGATCTGGACCCCTCCGGCCCCGGTAGCTGGTCTGGCACGGCCTGGACCGATCTCACCAACCTCTACTGCGCCAATGACGACGCCAATCTCTACGTCTACGCCGACTTGCCCGGCTACAGCCAGTCGGGATCGAGCGGGCAGATTGGCCTGACCATTGATCTCAATTCGACGGCGGGCGGCGGCAGTGATCCGTGGGGCAACGCCATCACCTTCAGTCATCCCACCAAACCTGACTTTGCCGTGCGCGGCAACATCCCCGGCATGGGGGGCGACGACAATGGCTGGACCGAACTGCGCACCTGGAACGGCAGCGATTGGTCTACCGGGGCCGGCAGCAACTGGGGCGGCATCACGGGCGGCGGCCAGAGTGGCAGCAACATCGCCTACGCCAACAGCCAGGGCGTCGAGCTGAAGATTCCTCTGAGCACGTTGGGCATCGGTTTGGGAACGAACATCAAACTGGAGATGTTCGCCACGCAGGGCGGAGCCAGCAAGGGCGCATACGACACCACCCCAAGCGATGATCAATCCATCGGTTGGGACGACCCGACCAACCTGGTCAATTTTGCCAACTGCGATGTCGTCAGCGATAGCACCTCAACTCCGACGCCGACGACCGCGCCCACCAACACGCCCACAACGGCGCCGACCAACACCCCGACGCCGACGACCGCGCCAACCAACACGCCAACTCCCACGACGGCGCCGACCAACACGCCCACGAGCGCGCCGACCAACACCCCAACGCCGACGACTGCGCCGACCAACACCCCGACGCCGACGAGCGCGCCGACCAACACCCCGACGCCGACGACTGCGCCCACCAACACGCCGACGACC
>CAZOLV010000162.1:0-5031 GCA_964580725.1 uncultured Anaerolineae bacterium
TGATCCGGCCGAAGATGTCCTCGCCCGCCCGGCGCAGCGCCTCGTCGTTGAAGATCTTCAGGAGCTGGCGCAGCAGGTCATCGCGCAGCCGGGCGTAGTCCTTGGGCAGCACGCCTTTCAGCCTGGCCGGGTAGTCCTCCTCGATGGCTGTCATCGCGCCGTTGATCGCCTTGCCCAGGTCCTGATCCCCTGGCAGGGCCAGCAGATAGTCGAACTGCGCCTCCGGCCGCAGATAGAGCGCCGCCTTCCGGGTGAAATGATCCCTGGTGAGCGGCAGCCGCACGCCGCCGCGCATCGGCAGCGTCGGCTCAACCTCGGCCTTGACCGTCAGGTAGCGGCTGTACGCATGGCGCAAGAAGATGATGCCCAACACCGGCATCATGTACTCGCTGGAGTTGAGGTTCGAGTTGGCGCGCAGCAGGTCGGCCGCGCCCCAGAGGCGTTTTTCGAGTTGTTCGAGGGTATCCATCGCGCGCGTCGCAAGTCCCTTCGTTGATCTTTATGCCATATTATACGCTGCCAACTGTAGCTTCGACAAACGTACTTGCGTCGCACCGGGGATGCGCCTGCCCGCGTGGGCGAGCGCAAAGGTGCGCCCCGACAAATTCAGCAGATACAGACCCGCGTTGGCCTATCTGTGAGTGCTTTGGCATAGTCCCAGTAGATCACAATTTTGATCCCACCACATTCTTGTAGTGCAGAACATCTTCTGGTGTGGCCAGCAGGATATCCTTCGGGCCGCGATATCGTGGAGCGCGACTCGCGTTTCCACACGCCTGTCGCGTTTGGATCCGCTCACCGGCATGATCACCAGCAAATCCACGTCGCTGCCTGGCTCCGCCGTACCGCGCGCCTGCGAGCCGAACAGGATGATCTGGTCGGGATCGAAACGCGCCACCAGGCGATCCACCATCATCTGGATGGCTTGCGCACATGAATCGGTTCGGTTAATCTCCCCAACTCGACAAATCATTCAGTTGCTTGATCTCACCATCTGTCAACCGCAGATCCACCGCGCCCAGGCTATCATGGAGCTGCTGCACGTTGTTGGCGCCGATAATGGGCGACGTGATAACCGGCTGCATCAACTGCCAGGCCAGGGCGACCTGCGCAATCGTCTTGTTGTGCGCCTGGGCCATGCTCCCCATGGTCGCCAACAGCGTCCAGTTGCGTTCCGTGAAGTAGCGGCGCACACCGCCGGCGCGCGCCGATTCGGGCAGCGGCTCATCCTTGCCGTACTTGCCGGTCAGAAAACCGCCGGCCAGCGGGGAATAGGGAATGACGCCGATTCCTTCCTGACGGCAGAGATCGGCCAGTTCGCGCTCGAATTCGGCGCGATGCACCAGGCTGTAGTGCGGCTGCAGCGTATCGTAGCGCGCCAGGTGCAGCCGATCACTCTGCCAAAGCGCCACGGCCAGGCGCCAGGCGGGATAGTTGGAGCAGCCGATGTAGCGCACCTTGCCGGCGCGTACCAGATCGTCCAGCGCCCGCAGCGTCTCTTCGATGGGGGTGTCCGCATCGTACCAGTGGGTTTGATAGAGATCAACCCAATCGGTTTGCAGCCGTCGCAGCGAATCCTCGCAAGCCTGAATGATGTGGCCGCGGCTCAGCCCTTCGCCATTCGGCCCATCCCACATACGGCCGCGCACTTTGCTGGCCACGACCATCTGGCGCCGGTTGCCGCGCAACTGCATCCAGCGGCCGATGATTTCTTCCGACACGCCGCCCGGATTGCCCGGCTGCCAGCGTGAGTAGATGTCGGCGGTATCAATGAAGTTGCCGCCGGCCGCCACAAAGGCATCCATCACCTCGACCGCCTCCGTCTCGCCGGCAGTCCAGCCAAACTGCATCGTGCCCAAACAGAGCGCCGAAACCTTCAGGCCCGTGCGGCCCAACCTGCGATAGTCCATGATTCAATCCTCACTTTCAACTCCCACGTTCAACGATCACTTTCAACGATCATATTTAGTCTATGTCTGTCAAACCGCTACCCTGGTCACGTCGCCGGTGGCCATTGCGACGCCGCAGCATCGCCACGCGCCCATAATGGGTGGGAAATGCGCCGGGCGCCAGTATCCAGATTCCATTGATCCGTCCGAGCCACCGGTGTCTGCTTCTCTTGTGAGACGACACAGCGTCGGAGACTGCATGTCTCAGCGGCGCTCTGTCGTTTCAAGTGCGGTAGTGCCCGTTGATGTCAACGTAGGCGTGACTCAGATCGCAGGTCCACACCGTCGCCTGCGCCGTCCCCACGCCCAGCTCGACTGTGATCTCGATCTCGGCCTGGTTGAAGCGCGCCGTCGCCGCAGCTTCGTCATAGGGCAACGGCTGGCCCGCCGCCACGATCTGCAGCGGCGCCAGACCGGCGCTGTCACTACCGAAGAAGAGAGATGTGCGGTCTGGGGCCACTTCGACGCCGGCGTAGCCTACCGCAGCAAGAATCCGGCCCCAGTTGGCGTCGCCGCCGTAGAGCGCCGTTTTGACCAGCGGCGAGTGTGCGATCGCCTTAGCTGCCCGCTGCGCCTCGGCGGCGACGCTGGCGCCCTGCACTCTGATCGTGACGAACCGGGTCGCGCCCTCACCATCACGCACGATCTGCTGTGCCAGGCTGGCGCAAACCGTTGTCAGCGCCTCTTGAAACGTCTCGAAATCGGGCATCGCTGGCATCAGGGAGACGTTGCCAGCAACGCCGTTGGCCAGCACCGCCAGGGTGTCGTTGGTGCTGGTATCGCCGTCAATCGTGACGGCGTTGAACGTCGGTGCGACTGCCTGGCGCAGCGCCAGCGCCAGCGGCGCGGGGGCGATGGCGGCGTCGGTCAGCACGACGCTGAGCATGGTGGCCATGTTGGGATGGATCATGCCGGCGCCTTTGGCCATGCCCCACAGATGGATCTCCTCGCCGCTGGTCAGGACGATCTGGGCGCTGGCCATCTTGGGGCGGGTGTCGGTCGTCATGATGGCGTGCGCGGCCGGCGACAGTCCGCCGGCAGCCAGGCTGGCGACGGCGGTTGGCACGGTGGCTGCAACCTTTGCCAGGGGCAGTTGCACGCCGATGACGCCGGTGGACATCACCAGGCAGGTCATCGGCGCCAGCCCAAGCGCCTGTTCAGCCAGCTCAGCCATGCGCCGCGCATTGGCCAGCCCTTCGACGCCTGTGCAGGCGTTGGCGCAGCCGCTGTTGATCAGCACCGCTTGCACCGCCTCCGCATTGACGGCCAGCACCTGCCTGTCATAAATCACGGGCGCCGCCGCAAACTTGTTCTGCGTGAAGACCGCTGCCGCGGCGCACGGCGTTTCGGACACGATCAGCGCCAGGTCGAGCGCCTGGGTTTTTTTGATTCCGGCCGCGACGCCGCTGGCCAGGAAGCCAGGGATCGTCAGGACATCGCTCATGGCATCACCTCTTTGCATGGGGGCAGGCGCGCTTCAGTCACGCTTGAACTGCGAGAAATCGGGCTGGCGGTACTTGCTGGCGCCGCTGCCCTCGATGTCAATCATTGCCTGAACCTTCATCGGCAGCCCAAAGAGTTTGATGAAGCCCTCGGCATCCTGCTGGTTGTACACATCGTCCTGATCGAAGGTGGCATAGTCCTCGCGGTAGAGGCTGTGCGGCGACTGCCGGCCAACCAGAATTGCCTGCCCCTTGTACAGCTTGAAGCGCACGCGGCCGCTGACGTGCCGCTGCGTCACAGCAACGAAGGCGTCGAGCGCCTCGCGCAACGGCGTGAACCACTGTCCGTTGTAGACCAGATCGGCGTATTTGAGCGCAATTTGTTGTTTGTAGTGCAGCGTTTCCCGGTCGAGCACCAGTTCTTCGATGGCCTGGTGAGCTAGATAGAGCAGCGTTCCGCCGGGCGTTTCGTAGACGCCGTGCGATTTGATGCCAACCAGCCGATTTTCTACCAGGTCAACCCGGCCAATGCCGTGCCGCCCGCCGATGGCGTTTAGCGCCTGCATGGTGCCCACCGGGCCGTGCGCCACACCACCGACACGCACCGGTACGCCCTGCTTGAAATCAATTTCCAGGTATTCTGGCTGATCGGGCGCCGCTTCGGGCGCCACGCTCATCTGAAACATCGCCTCTTCCGGTTCCAGCCACGGGTTTTCGAGCAGGCCGCCCTCGTGGCTCAAGTGCCAGAAATTGCGGTCGCGGCTGTAAATGGACTTTTCGGTGGCGGTCACGGGCACTTTGTGCTTGGCGGCGTATTCCAGGGCATCTTTGCGGCTGCGAATCTCCCATTCACGCCAGGGGGCGATGATGCGCAGACGCGGGTTGAGCGCCATGACGGTCAGCTCGAAGCGCACCTGGTCGTTGCCCTTGCCGGTCGCGCCGTGCGCCACGGCGTCGGCGCCCTCGGCTTCGGCAATCTCCACCATGCGTTTGGCGATCAATGGGCGGGCAAACGATGTGCCCAACAGGTACTTGCGCTCGTAAATGGCGCCGGCACGTAGGGTGGGGAAGACGAAATCCTGCAGGAACTCCAGGCGCAAATCCTCGATGTAGCATTTGCTGGCGCCAGAGGCAATGGCTTTGGCATCCAGGCCGCCCAATTCTTCTTCCTGGCCGAGATCGGCGGTGAAGCAGATGACTTCGCAGCCGTAATTCTCGCGCAGCCAGGGTACGATGACCGACGTGTCCAGGCCGCCGCTGTAGGCCAGGACGCACTTCTTGATGACCGGACTTGACATCTTCTTACTCCAACTCCTTCTTGTTCGTAGATCACGACAATCACACGCAGCAACACGGGGCACGAAAAAAGCCACGCGGGACAAAACCCCACGTGGCTCGAACGGCTACGGGCTGTAGACGGCCAGGCTGATCAGCGACGCCGCGGCGTGCAGCTCAACCGGCGTGAACCGGTAGCCGTGCGCTGCGTCCTCCTGAAATCCCTGAAAAACATGGTCGCCAACATGCCGTAACTTTACTGCAAGATCGCGAGTTTGTCAAAGCCGGGCGGTCCTGTCCAGGAACTCCGGGCGCTGAAGCGCCTACGACGGTTCGTAGTGCGCACTTCAGTGCGCCGGGGCGCT
>CAZOLV010000163.1:0-5002 GCA_964580725.1 uncultured Anaerolineae bacterium
CGCAGTTCGCCATCCGCTATTCAGCGCCGCCAGGCCATCTTCTCGAAGAACCAGACCGGCAAGACGCTGGCGTCGGTCAGCTTGCGCAGGTTGGCGCCGTTGGCGCGCACCGCGTAGATTGCCCATGCGCCCTCTCGATCCGAACGGAAGGCGATCCACCCCCCATCGGGCGACCAGATGGGCAGCCCGTCGCTGGTCGGGTTTTCGGTCAGGCGCACCTTGTTGCTGCCGTCAATCCCAATGACATAGATCTCGAAGTTGCCGTCGTCTTTAGAGATGTAAGCCAGGCGTTTGCCGTCGGGACTCCAGGCCGGCTGGCCATCGCTGCCGCCGCTGGTCACGCGCTGCTGTGCGCCGCTGTCGGCGTCTGTCAGATAGATGCCGCAGGCGCCGCCGTTACAGGCACGATGGGCGATCCAATTGCTCTTGGGCGACCAGGCCGGGTACTCGCCGCTCCCCAGGTGACGCAAGCCGCTGCCGTCGGCGTTGACGATGTAAATGTCTTCGCCATCCCCCACGCTGAGCCGTGTGTTGTCAGGCGACCAGGACGGGTATTCACCGCCGTTGATGATCATGTGCTCGCCGCTGTAGTCGGCGTTCATGACCCAAATGCCGGTCTGTTCGATGCCGCCCACCGGCGGCCATTGATAGAGCGCAATCAGTTTGCCGTTGCTGGAGAAGGCGACCTCGGTGCGCCAATCGAACAGCTTGCGGCTTTTGTTATTGACCAGATTGAGCTCCCACAGTTCCCAACGTCTGGCCTCCATGTTGGCGACCGAGTAGAGCAGCACGCCGGTCGGCGCCCCGCCGCCCGCAACGGTCGGTTTGGGCGTTGGGGTGGGGGGTGGGGTTGGAATGTCGGCGATGACCGCCACTGCGGACAGGTCGCCTTCGGTCTTCACTGCCGTCGCGCGCACCCAGGCTGTTTCTTTCTTCTCGCCAGCGCAGCAGACCTGCCACCAGGCGCCATCGGCGGTCTTGCCAACGATGGTGAATTTCTCTGTACTCTTGGCAGCCGCCACGACCGGGTAGTCAGCGCCGGGACCGGCGCGCAGATTTTGACCCTGTGCACCGATGACCGCCTGCGCCGGAACGGGCGTGACGGTGGGCGTAGCGGTTGGAAGCGGGGTTGGCGTCGCTGTTGGCGGCAGCGGTGTCGGGGTTGCCGTGGGCGCCGGTGTGTTGGTTGGCGGCAGCGACGTCGGTGTGGAAGTGGGTAGAGGTGTGGGGGTAGTGGTCGGCGGTTCGGGCGTTGGTGTGGCCGGAACCGGCGTTGGAGCAACGGGTGTGGCGCACGCAGTGAGCGTCACAACGAACAAGACAACAGGAACCAAAAAACGAAAGACGCGCAACATAACGAACCTCCAGCAACAGAAGGACAGGGTTTGCGGCGGGGCAGCCGCTACTCTGTCTGGAAGGTCACAGTCGTCGCAAGGGTGCAAAATCGCCTGCGAGGGCCGGACGACGTCCGATTTTCAGACACGTTTGCTCACGTTCCCACGGGAAGATGTCCGATCCGAGTATGCCTCCTTTCGATGAAATTCTGATGAACTTGCGGCCCGTGCAAGGTTTCAGTATTGTCATGCAAGACGCACATCGGGCGCGGCGGGATACGCAAACTGGCGTCGCTCCGGCTATTTTGCCTGGAGCGACGCCAGCCTGCTGCGTTCGGGATGCGTCGCGTTTCGATTCGATTGCAGGTCTGCTTCAGCCCATGTTCAGGGCGTCCACTGGAAAGCGGCGGCTTGCACATCGGCCACAGTCAGGGCGCCGTCGGCGTCGTGATCGAACCGTGCATTCCAACCGGCGTCCCCTTCGCGGCTGGTCCAACGGTCGGCCAGTTGAATGATGTCGTCCAACTGGGTGTCGCCGTCGCAGTCAACATCCGACCAGGCGCAGGCGAGCGCGCCGGCCAGGCGCAGGGTTGTGACGCTGTAGGGCGCAAAGCTGTAGTTGAAAACCGGGGTGACGCCGCTGAGCGCCAGGGGCGGGACGCTGGCCAGGTTGATGGGCGGGTTGGCGTTGCCGTTGTAACTGACGCTGGCGGCGTCCAGGCTGGCGCCGGCCGCCACGTAGGCGGCGCCGCCGCCTGTGGGCAGGAAATTCTCAAGCGTCAGCGTAGCGTCGAGCGCCTGGCCGGTCTTGTTGATGCCGAGGATGGTCAGCCCATCGTTGGCCAGGGCCGCATAGGCGCTGAAGGTGGTGGAGGCGCTGGCGGAGCTGTCGAGCGCCAGCAGCATGTTGCCCATCTGACGCCAGAGCGGCATACTGAAGTAGCCTGGGGTGCGGCGGTAATTGTCCCAGTTGAGCAGCAGCCCGTAGTCGCCGCCATTGCTGGAGAGGCCGTTGACGACGTCCCACTGATTGGCTGCGGCGACGCCGCCTTCCATCAACTGGCCCAGCGTGTCGGCCAGGAACAGCAGATTGACGACCTGCAATTGTAGTTCTTCCGGCTCGGTGTAGTAGGCGTTGTACTCGTTTGCCACGATCTTGAGGTCGAGCGCCGGCGCATAGGTGTCGAGCAGGTCGTGCACACTGGCCAGAATGGTTGGCCAACTGACAGGCGGGGCCTGGACAAGCTGCTGATAGCTGGTGTTGCCCGGCGGCAGTTGGTAGTGATGGATGACGTAGTAGTCAATGCAGGGGGTGGCGTGACTGAGCACGGCCGGTCCCCAGCCGTTGTATTCGTTCTCGTCGAACACACCCACAATGCCGACCTCGATCGTGGGATCAACGGCTTTCATGGCGGCGCAGAAGGCGTTGGCGCCGTCGTGCGTGGCGTCGCCGAGCATATACTCTGTTCCATCGTGCGTCCAACTCGTTTCCCATGAGCCGTAGACTTCGTTGCCGATCTCCCAACGGCGCACATTCCAGTTGTGGGTGACGTTGGTGAACTGCACCCAGGCGGCTGCTTCGGCGGCTGTGCCAGTACCGAAATTGGCGGTGAACAGTGTTTCGGCGCCAATGGCCTGCGCCAGACCGCTGAATTCGGTGGTGTTCATGGCCCATTCGTTGTTGGCGCTGCCGGGATCGAATTGTTGCCAGTGGTGCTCGTCCGAACTGCTGCCGCCGGGATAGCGCAGGACGGTGATGCCGCTGGCGTTCAGCTTGGCCACGACATCTGCATTGGCGTGGATGTTGCCATTCCAGTAGGCGGCGTTGCTGCCGAAGAGCTGGGCGGGCAGCCGCCGGCTGCCCTCTGCGGCATGGATGGTCAATTGCGGCGGCGGCGGATCGGGGGCGGTCAGACGAATGTCGTCCAGGTAAAAGGCGTTGTAGGCGCCGCCGTTGTTGTTTTGCCAGGTGATGCGGGCAAATGACACAGTCGCCGGCGGCATCAGATCGGCCAGCGGAATGGCCACATCGGCCCAGGCGTTGGCAGGCACGCCGCCGGGCGGCAGATAATCGTTGAGCATCACGGGGTCTTGCTCGCCGCCGCCGTCGCTGAGCTGCACCAGCACCATGATCGCCTGACCACCCACGCCGCCGCCGTGAACCGAAAAGCGCAGGGTGTCGTAGTCGTTGGCCGGGATCGCCTCATGACGCAGGCTCAACCCGCCCCAATTGTTGGTGTACTGCACGGAGATGGCGCGATCGGGCAGGCCGCTGATTGGATCGGCGGCGGTCAGGTTGATGCTGGAACCCCAACTCCAGTTTTGCCAATCGCTGGCAAGCGAATCGGTGTAGATAGGAAAGGTGAGCAACTGCGGCGCGTTGGCTGCAACGCCGGGCGCAAACAATCCGATGACAAGCCACGTGAGCAGTAGTCGGCGTAACATGATTCACCTCCAGACAAGTCGAAGCTGATTCCGTTTAGTTTTGATCCCACAAGACCCACACGAAACCCTGGTTGTTACCCAGGGAGAAGGATGCGTCGCGGCTGTCGCGCTCTCGGTTGCCGTCCAGAACGTACATGGTGTAGCTGCCGCCGACGCTGCCGCCGGGCAACTGGCTGGCGGGAATGGCAAATTCCCAGTTGTATTTGCCCAACGGCCCCTGATTGGCAACCAGGGCGATGCTGAGCACATTTTCCGGGCCAGGCACCGGCTGTCCGTCTTTGAACAAGCTGATGCGGTAGTCGCCCTGCGGCTGACCACCCTCGATGCCGCTGTGAACGAAGGCGAGCTGCAGCTTCAACTCGCCGCCGCCGTTTTCCTGGGTGTTTGGCCCGCCGCGCACCTTGAATTTACAGCCGTCGCCGCCAATGCCGGCGCAGGGGTCGGCCACGGGCGGCGGGGCCGGGGTGTTGGTGGGCGGCACGACGCGCGGCCGCGGGGTGTTGGTGGCCGGGGCCGGCGTGCTAGTGGCTGGCACGGGGGTAGCGGTGGGAACGGGTGTAGCGGTGGGAATGGGGGTGTCGGTGGGGACAGGTGTGGTTGTGACTGGCGGTGTATCGGTTGGCAGCGGCGGCGGGGTGTCCGTGGGTGCGATGGCCGTGGCGGTGGCCGGTGGTTTTGGGGTCTTGGTGGGCGTGGGAGTGGCGGTCGGACCGGAGGCGCCGCAGCCGGTCAGCAGGAACAGGGTCAGGGCTGCGGCCAGAAGGGGGAGCAGGCGGCGAACAGGTTGGACTGAGCCGGGGCGATGATTGGCGCGCTGCGCCGGCCGGTTGACCAGGCGGTGGGCGGGGGGGGAATGAGAAAGATGTGACATCGGACTTTCCTGTGTGTGTGGTTGGACCGGGCGCAGGGAAGGGCAACCGGCCGCTGGCAATGCGAGGGACGCCAAGTGCGTGTGATTCTACCACGAGGACGGAAAATCACGAAGTCGGCCGGCCTTGGGCCGGGCCCCGGCCCCCGCCACGCCGGGGCCCCCCGGGGGTTGGGGCGGGACGCCGGGGAGGTGTTGCGGCCCCCCCGTCGGGGGCGGGGGGGGAGCCGTTGCGGCCGTGGGGAGTGGGGGGGGGTCGGGTGTTGAGGGGGACGCCGCCGCGGGGGGTGGGGCGGTGGTGGGGGGGGGGGGGGGGGGGGGGGCGGGGGGGGGGGGGGGGGGGGGCGCGGGGGGG
>CAZOLV010000164.1:0-4893 GCA_964580725.1 uncultured Anaerolineae bacterium
CGGCGCACTGAAGTGCGCACTACAAACGGTTCGTAGTAGGCGCTTTAGCGCCTCGGCGCACTGAAGTGCGCACTACAAACGGTTCGTAGTAGGCGCTTCAGCGCCTCTGCGCACCCCAGCCCACCAACTGCAGACCTGGCCGAGTAGGAGGCCGTTTCTCTGAACCAATACATCGTCTATGCGCTGACGCGGCAAACCACGTTGGCTTATACCATTCCAATCTGCGCCTGAGATGCAGGTTGCGCAACAGCGTGCGGCCTATACGGCGCTGCTGCACCATCTGGGGCCGGCGACGTTTGCTGAGGTGGAGCGCGCACTGGCGGAACGCGAACCGGCGCCGCCAGAAACCGGATTGACCCCAGATGTCGTCGCAGCCCTGCGCAGCCGCCTGGATGCGCAGAGGAAGAGTCGCACGTGAATGGGTGAACTGAGGAGCCGAAGCCCCAGACCCTAAAGATTTCTGAAACCTCCATGGTTTTTCTGTCGGGGTTTTTCGGGCAGCGTGGTTGACAATCATTCTCAAGTGTGCTACTAATTCCCCTGCTTATCGTTGAGCATGGATCGCCGGTCTGTCTGTACGACCCCGCACCTGAAAGGAGCACCGATCATGAAGTCTCTGTTTCGTTCCCTCAGTCTGTCTGCCGTTGTTGTGTTGTGCCTGGTGGCGTTGACACCGCTGGCCGGCGCACGCTCGCTGCCTGCGCAGCCTGTTTTCAGGCCGCTACTGTCAGGCTCTGTTGTCAATGCAACCCCACCGCAGCTCCAACCAACCTCTTTTGAAGTTGTAGCGCAAGGGCTAAGTCATCCGCGCGGCATGACCTTTGGCTCGGATGGCGCGCTCTACATCGCCGAAGCCGGCGTCGGCGGACCGAACTGTATTACACTGCCCGACGGCACTGTAATCTGCTGGGGGCCAAGCGGCCAGGTGACGCGCGTGGCCGACGGACAACAATCTGTGTTCAGCCAGGGTTTCATCTCCCTGGCGTTCGGACAAGAGGCGGTTGGTCTCCATGACGTCGCCTTCGATCCGTCGGGCCATCTGTACGGCATCGTTGGTTTGGGCGCCGATCCAGCAATGCGCGACCCCGGCGGCATTTTTGGCGCCGATGGCATGAACTTCGGGCAGATCGTCGCTTTCCACGAAGACGGCACCTGGCAAAACCTGTTCGATGTCGCCGCTTACGAAGGAACCGCCAACCCTGACGGCGGCCTGGTGGACAGCAACCCCTACGCCCTGTTTGCCTATGGCGACGGTATTGTGGCAGCGGACGCCGGCGGCAACGACCTGCTGCATGTCGCCATCACCGATGGCCTGGTTTCGACGCTGGCCGTCTTCCCGGCGCGCATGGTCGAGTTCCCGCCCGGTTCCGGCAACATGATCCCGATGGAAGCGGTGCCAACTTCGATCCAGATGGACGCCAATCATGACTTCTTCGTGGGCGAACTGACCGGCTTCCCCTTCCCCATGGGCGGCGCCAACATCTACCACGTCGCCATGGGCGGCGCACCGACCGTCTACGCCGATCAGTTTACCAACGTGATTGACATTGCTCTCGGTCCCGACGGCAGTCTCTATGTGCTGGAAATGATCCATTTCGGGCTGATGTCTGGCAGCCCCTTTGGGGCGCTCTATCGCATCGCCCCGGACGGTACCCGCGCCATGATCACCGGCGACCTTTTCTTCCCCACCGGGCTGGCCTATGGCCCCGATGGGGCGCTGTACGTGGCCGAGTATGGCGTGATGCCTGGCATGGGACGCGTCGTACGCATCGGCATTGTGGACAGCGTGATGGTGGAGCCTGACACGGCTGTGGTCGGCGATACGGTGACCGTACACGCCCATGCCATGAACTTCGGCGGTGATGCGACAGGCGTGCTGCACATCGTTCCACTGGATCGCAACCTGGTCTCTTACGTGGACGGCAGCGTATTCGGCGGCGCCATCCCGCTTGCAACGACGGCGGCGGAAGCGGCGCAAGCGTTCAGAACGGACGGCGCGGCAGCGCTGCGCCCCGCTGCACCCGGCGACGAGGTGGTTGCTGTGGCCTGGCTTGGCAACCAGATGACTGGCGAGGAAGTCCACTTCGGATTCCAGGCCACGGTGGCGCTGGGTGCAGCCGGCGTTGGCGCTGACTTCACCCTCTCCTCGTATCAGATGAACACCCAGGTCGCCTCTGGGTGGGCCTCTCTGAACGTACCGGCTCTGCACCAGTATGAGCTGACCCTGCAGAATGGCGTGGACGGCTACAGCGGCGCCAGCGACACCTTCCTCGACGCCTGGGCGCCCATGATGGGCTACGGCAGCGACGCCAACTTCTACGTGCGCCAACCGGGCGTCAAGAGCGGACTGGCGCGCTTCGACCTGACGGGAGTGAGCAACGTTGCCCACGTTTCGCAGGCGCAAGTCGGCTTCTGGGTCACCTACGGCAGCGGCAACGCCGTGACGTTGGAGGCCTACGAGGTGTACAAAGCATGGAGCGAGGCTGAAGCCACCTGGATGCAGGCCGACGCCGCCACAGCCTGGGAGGTTCCAGGCGCCATGGGCGGCAGCGATCGCAGCAGCGACGCGGCCGACCGGGTGTCGTTCGGCGGTTCAGGCCGTTGGGTCTGGTTCGACGTGACCGACCTGGCGCAGGGTTGGGTCGCCAATCCCGACTCGAACCACGGCATCTTGCTGATGGGCAGCGGCAGCACCAATTCCGAACTGGAGTTTACTTCATCGGATTACATCGTTGGTTTTGTACGTCCGCAGTTCAAGATCATCTACCAGGCGCCATGACGAGAAAGTCGTGCGCCAGACCAGGGATTGATTGCTCAGGATAAGCGCACAGGCAGGCAGGATTGGCAGAAGCGCCGCTGCTCACCGGCAGGTCCACAGGGCGTTTTCTTGCCAATCCTGTCACGCCGGGCCACTGTGGGCCGGCGACCTGGCGGGGCGGCTCTCAGCGCAGGGCGCGTAGCAGAACCGACTCCAGCAGATTCAACAGGAAGAGCACCAGGATCGGCGAGAAGTCGAGGCCACCCATCGGTGGGATCAAGCGCCGGGCCGGTTCCAGAATCGGATCGGTGATCGAACTGAGCAACTGCACCACCGCATTCGACCGGTCGAGATTTGGAATCCAACTCATCAGAATACGAATCACGATGGCAATCTGCAATGCGCCGAAGAACAGCACGATGAATTCACGCAGAAAAGTCATTTCTCACTCATCTCCCCAAGATGTTTCGACCTCTGGTAGGCTGCATAGACCGCTTTGGAAATGATCGTCCGCAACCCTCCTTTTTCGAGCTGATAGAGCGCCTCCGCCGTGGTGCCGCCTGGCGACGTGACCATGTTGCGCAGCGTGGCCGGGTGACGGGCGCTGGTGCGCGCAACCGCCAGCGAACCTTCGATGGTTTGCAGCACCAACTGTTCCGACACGCGGCGGCTGAAGCCCAGGTGTACCCCGGCGTCCACCAGCGCCTCGATGAACAGGAAAACGTAGGCTGGCCCGGTGCCGCTCAGCGCCGTGGCCATGTCGAGATAGTATTCATCCTCCATCCAAACCGTTTCGCCCAGCGCACCGAGCAGTTGCTCGGCCTGTTGTCGCTGCACATCGCTGACCTGCGGCGTGCTTGTCCAGACGGTGATGCCCATTCCCATCTGGGCGGGGGTGTTGGGCATGGCGCGCACCAGCGCTTGATGCCCGCCCAGGCCGCGGCTGATCGCCCGGATGCGTGCGCCGGCGGCAATGGAGACGACCAGGGCGGTTGGCTCGATGTGCCCATGCAGTTCGCGTAGCACTTTGGGGATGACCTGCGGTTTGACGCTCAGCACCACCAGGTCGCTGGCGCGGGTCGCCTCCAGGTTGCTCGTCACGCCATGGATGCCGTAACGCTCACTCAGCGCATAGCCGCGCTCGGCGCGCGGCCCGGCCGCCACGATGCGGTCGCTGCTGATGAGCTTGCGGTCCAGCACTCCTTTGATCATCGCTTCGGCCATCACGCCAGAACCGATGAAAGCAACTGTTGTTTCGTGTAGCATTGTGTTTACTCTCCGAACTGCGCACAGTGTGCGGGGCGCCGGCTCGCTGGCTCAGGCCGTGCGCTCACCAAAGAGGGCGCGGCCGATGCGCACAAGTGTCGCTCCTTCGGCAATCGCCGCCTCGAAATCGTCGCTCATCCCCATGGAAAGCTGGCTCCAGTCCAGCCCGGGGAAGCGTCGCGCCAGTTCGTCGCGCAACGCACGCAGTTGACGAAAGACCGGCCGCGCCTCCGCCGGTCGCTCGACGATCGGCGCCATCGTCATCAAGCCTTGCAGGCGCAGGGCCGGTTCGGCGGCAATCGCCTCGACCAGTGGACTCAGACGCTGCGCCGCTTCTTCCGGGCTGTCCGCCGAGAGATCAGGCCCCTGTTTGTTTTCCTCGCCGGAGAGGTTGACTTCGAGCAGGATCGGCTGGATTTGCCCTTGTGCGGCGCACACGCGCCCGAGGCGCGCCACGATGCGGGGGCGATCCACCGAATGGATCAACTGGAAAAGCCCCGTCGCTGACTCGGCTTTGCGGCTCTGCAAATGCCCCACCATGTGCCAGACGATCGGTTCAGCGCCGGGCTGCGCCGCCAGCCAGCGGTGCATGGCGGCGATCTTGGGAATCGCCTCTTCCACCCGATTCTCGCCAAAGTGACGCATCCCCGCCTGGTAGGCCATCTGGATCGTCTCGACCGGATGGGTTTTGGTCACCGCAATCAGCGTGACCGCGGCCGGGTCTCGTCCGGCCGCCTCCGCCGCCGCCGCCATACGCGCTCGAACGACCCCTAGATTGGCTGTCAACAATCTCCCCATCTCCCCATCTCCGCACCTCCCCATCTCCCCATCTCCCCATCTCCCCATCTCCCCATCTCCCCATCTCCCCA
>CAZOLV010000165.1:0-4670 GCA_964580725.1 uncultured Anaerolineae bacterium
TCCCCCAACGTGAAACCTGACAGGTTTTCCCCCAACGTGAAACCTGACAGGTTTTGGAAACCTGTCAGGTTTTCTCCCAACGTGAAACCTGTCAGGTTTTCTGAAAGACGTTGTGTGCGGGGTTACTTGGTCTTGGGCGCGCGCGGCGTTGGATCGCCGATGATGCCGGCGCGGATGAAGTGATCCAGCGGGATCAAGAAGAGCAGACCAAAGAAGAAGGTCGTGCCGACCAGATACCCGGATCCAAAGCGCGCAGGGGAAATCTCAAGCACCCAAATGAGCAGATAGGCTGCAATCAGCCCTGCAACCATTGAGGCAGCCCAAACAGCAATTTTCTTGCTCGTCATCTCGTTCTTCCTCCTACTATCTCTCACTTCGTATATGTAAACGCTCTCACTTCGTATATGTAAACGCTCTCACTTCGTATATGTAAACGCTCTCACTTCGTATATGTAAACGTCGGTCTCTCAAGGTCAGTTTTTCCAGGCAGCATCCACAAGCGCCGGCATGATCTCGCCCGCCTTGCCCTGCAAGACGAAGGTGGCGTGATCGGAGAGGGGCGTTGGCGCCGGGTTGATCTCCACCACGATCGCGCCATGCTCCAACGCGGCGACCGGCAATGAAGCGGCTGGCTGTACCAGCGCCGATGTGCCGATGCTCAAAAAGACGTCGCAAGTGCGAGCGGCTTCGGCAGCGGCTTCGAGCGATTTGGACGGCAGCGGTTCGCCAAACCAAACCACATCGGGCCGCAGCAAGGCCTGACACTGCGGACAGGTGGGCGGCGCACCGCCGGCCTCCTGCCAGGTCGTCGCCAGGTGTCGCTGGCGTGCACAAACGATGCGGTGCAGATTGCCGTGCAGTTCGATGACATCGAGGCTGCCGGCGCGCTGATGTAGCCCATCCACATTTTGCGTCACGAGCGTCAGGAGTGGGGTCAAGTCCTGCATGACGGCCAACGCACGATGGGCTGCGTTGGGTTGAGCGGCTGCCGTCAGATGGCGGCGCCAGGCGTACCATTCCCATACCAGCGCCGGGTTGCGCTGGAAGGCGGCCGGGGTTGCCAGGTCTTCGGGATCGTATTTGCTCCACAGCCCTGTCTGCGCATCGCGAAAGGTGGGCACGCCGCTTTCAGCCGAGACGCCCGCGCCGGTCAACACGGCGATGTGACGGGCCGTGCGCAGTGCGTGAATCAATCCCCAGGGAATGTCGAACGTTTTCATGAAAGGTCTCTTTGGCGACCGCCGGCCGCCGCTCGTTGTGTCGAGGGATGAATCGTCTGCCAGCCTGGTCTAATTTATCGCAAATCGTATCTCTTGTCAAACACTCGGAAGCGGAGGGAGCGCCCGTTCGTTGCCTGGTGGTGCAATCTTGTGGTATAGTAGTTGTGATCGGTCATGCCGGGCGGCAAGAAAAGGCTGGCAGCGGCAGGGAAATGGAACAGGAGAGAGTCATGCGTAAAAATCCCAACGATGTGATCGAACACCTGGCGCCGGAGGATGCCCTGGCCATTCTGGGCGTTCTGGCACGCAACGACAAGGCGCTGGCCGGACGTATCGCCGAAATCGCCATGGCGCGCTGGCGCAGCGAAGATGCTGAACATGTGAGCGACGGCGTCTTCCATGCGCTCGATGCGCTGCGCGAGGAAGAGATGCTCGACCGCGCCGGACAGACGAGTCACGGCTACGTGGACCCGCACGAAGCAGCGGGCATGATGCTGGACGAGGCGCTGCAGCCGTTCCTGGAAAGACTCGACCGCTATCGCAAACTAGGCTTGAGCGACGAGTCGCTGCAACTGCTGCAGGGTATCCTGGCGGGCCTTCACCGCTTCGAACAGGAGGCGCACGGCGACTTTCACGCCTGGGTCGCGCCCCACATGGCTATCGAGGCGCAAGAACTGCTGGACGCCTGGCGCGCCTGCGCGCCAGAGCGCACCCAAACCGCCAAGATGCGACGCTTCATCGAAATGCACTTGCCAAACTGGCAAACCTGGCTGCAGGCGTAAGCGTGGGAGCTTTGCGCTGCGTATCGTGTGGCCATTTCGTCGGCCTGTCGTCGGCAGTCGGTTGTTGAGCAACCGTCCGCCCTGTGGTACAATCACTGCGAACTTGTGTCGTTTCCGTATCTTCTCAATAAAACGGGGGGAAACACGAGACCTGACAGGTGCGCCGTGCGACTTTCTTGCCTGACAAACTTCTCACTGGCGCACCCGTCAGGTCTTTCCCCTGATTATTGAAAAGATACCCGTTTCCTCTCGATGACGCGAGGAGACACCCGAAGCGATCACAGGCTTCGAGTCATTGACTTCTCGATCAACTGGTGAAACTATGGCTGAGAACATTCTTGTCTGCGTCGCCTGGCCCTACGTCAATGGGCTGCAACACATCGGGCATATCGCCGGCGCCTATCTACCGCCGGACATCTTTGCGCGCTACCATCGGCTGAATGGCAACAACGTCCTGATGGTCTCCGGCTCTGACACCCACGGCACACCCATCACGGTGCGCGCCGATCAGGAAAAGGTGACGCCGGGCGAAATCGTCGAACGCTTCCATCCGCTCATCATCCAGAGCTATCTCAAGCTCGGCTTGACCTTCGACCTTTTCACGCACACCGACACCGCCGCACATTGGGCAACGACACAAGACATGTTTCTGACCCACCTGCACAAGGGCTACATCTACCGCGCCACGCAGGATCAACTCTACAGCCTGACCGATCAGCGCTGGCTGCCTGACCGCTACGTGGAGGGAACCTGTCCCGTCTGCGGATACACAGAGGCGCGCGGCGATCAGTGCGACAACTGCGGCAGCACCTACGACGCCATCGAGCTGAAGAATCCGCGCAGCAAACTGAGCGGCAGCACGACCATCGAGCGCCGCCCCACCGAGCACTTCTTCCTTGCGCTCGACCGTCTCAACCCGATGCTAGAGAGCTGGATCAACGATGGTCGCAAGGGGCACTGGCGAGCCAACGTCTTCAACTTCACGCGCGCCCAGATCGAAAGCCACGAACTGCGCGGGCGTCCCATCACGCGCGATATTGACTGGGGCGTGACCATCCCGGTGGCAGGGTTCGAGAACAAGCGCATCTACGTCTGGTACGATGCCGTGATTGGCTATCTGTCGGCAACGATGGAATGGGCGCAGATCACAGGACAACCGCAGGCCTGGCGCGCCTGGTGGGACGCAGGCGCCGATGTGCGCATCTACAACTTCATCGGCAAGGACAACATCCCCTTCCACACGATCATCTGGCCGGCCATGCTGCTCGGCTACGGCGGGCTGCAGACACCCTACGATGTGCCCGCCAACGAGTATCTGCTGATGTCAGGCAGCAAGTTCAGCAAGAGTCGCAACCGTGTGATCGCCATTCTCGATGTGTTGGAACGGTACGACCCTGACCCGTGGCGCTATGTGTTGACGGCGATGGCGCCCGAAACCAACGACAGCGATTTCACCTGGGAAGAGTTCATGGCCAGGGTCAACAACGAACTGCTGGCCAACTGGGGCAATCTGGTCAATCGGGTGCTCGGTTTTGCTTTCAAGCGGTTCGATCAACGCGTGCCGGCGCCCGCTGCGCTGGACGCCAGCGATCAGGCGCTATTGGCGACGGTGCGCGGCGGCTTCGAATCGGTCGGGGCGCTCTATGCAGCCTGCAAGTTCAAGGCGGCATTGGCCGAAACGCAGCGTTTGTCGCAAGAGGTCAACCGCTACTTGAACGACAAGGAGCCG
The DNA here is from genome assembly GCA_964580725.1 of uncultured Anaerolineae bacterium. Taxonomy (GTDB): domain Bacteria; phylum Chloroflexota; class Anaerolineae; order SSC4; family Amarolineaceae; genus Amarolinea. The sequence continues at coordinate 3,732 of CAZOLV010000165.1, forward strand.
TGGAAGGCGATCAAGAGCGATCCGCACGGGGCGGCGACCAGCATCTACGTGGCGCTGCAAGCAATTGACTGGTTGAAGACACTGTACAGCCCCACACTGCCGCACACGTCACAGTTGGTGCATGAATACCTGGGCTATGACGGGCAGTTGTTCGGCCGCCAGTACACCGAAACCATCAGCGATGCACGCGGCGAACATCTGGTGTTGCGCTACGACAACAGCAGCGCCACCGGCCTCTGGGCGCCGGGCAGCCTGCCGGCGGGTCAGGCGCTGCGCGAACCGGCGCCGCTGTTCAAGAAGCTGGACGAGAGCATCATCGAAACAGAAATGTCAGTTTGATGCGGCCGGCGGACGCACAGGCGCCGCACCTACAGCCGCCGTTCGAGCTTGATCATCAAGGTTCCGGTTCTTTCATGGATATGCGTGGCTGTTTGCCGGTAGCCACGCCTGGTGTAGAGCCGAATCAACGGCCCGTTCGTCGCAGAAGTCCAGGTAACAGAAGTGGCCAGCGCCAAACTCTGCATCCAATGCTCGCCAGCATCTAACAGCGCAGCACCCACACCGACCCGGCGGGCGTGCTGCACCACATAGGTTGTAGAGAAGAGGCCGAAGGCGATACCTTCGGCCTCGCTTTCTCGACGCACGATCGTATGGCCAATGATCTCGCCCTGCCCATCGAGCGCCAACAAGACTTGGGCCGTCGCCATGTGGTGATCGAGATGCCAGCGCACGCGCTGGCGCAGCCATGCCAGCGTGAAGAGATCCATCCCGATCTCTTCACCCTCGACCTCGATCAACGTTGCGCGCATCCTTTGCGCCACTATTTCGATCTCGGCCTCTGACTCTCGATCAATCTCCCGGATACGTAGATCGTTCGCCATCTTCATCTTCCATCTTCCATCTTCCATCTTCCATCTTCCATCTTCATCTTCCATCTTC
>CAZOLV010000166.1:0-4424 GCA_964580725.1 uncultured Anaerolineae bacterium
GTAGGGAGTAGGGAGTAGGGAGTAGGGAGTAGGGAGTAGGGAGTAGGAAGTAGGAGAGAGGGGAATGGGAAAAGATGAAATCGTCACGCCTGAGCGGTTTTTATCAACTGAAAACAGAGGAACGTGCGGCCATCGTCGCTGAATGGGCCGGATTGACAGACGAGGAACGCGCCGTGTTGACCAGCGGCCTGAGTCAAGAGCAGGCCAGCTATATGATCGAAAACGTGATCGGACGGCTGGCGCTGCCGTTGGGCATTGCGGTCTATTTTCTGATTGACGGCGAGGAAGTGCTGGCGCCGATGGTTGTGGAGGAGCCGTCCATTGTGGCGGCGGTCAGCTTTGCGGCGCGCCTGGCGCGGGCGGGAGGCGGTTTTCGCACCGGCAGCACAGAGCCAATCATGATCGGTCAGGTGCAGATGCTCGACCTGACGGCGGAGGAAATGCCGGCGGCGATGCAGCGTGTGCAGGCCGCCGCTGCTGCCATCCTGGCCGAGGCCAACCGGCATCATCCGAGCATCCAGGCGCGCGGCGGCGGCGCCCGCAGCCTGGAAACGCGCCTGCTGCCAGAAACGGCGGCCGGCCCCATGTTGATCGTACACCTGTTGTTCGATACACGCGATGCAATGGGCGCCAACGCCGTCAACACCGCCGCCGAGGCCATCGCTCCGCTGCTGGAAGAAATCACTGGCGGGCGGGCGCTGCTGCGCATTCTGTCGAACTTGAGCGATCAGCGGCAGGCCTGGGCCGAGGCGACGATCCCCGTGCCGGCGCTGACCACGGCCGGCCTGTCTGGACTGGAGGTGGCGCAGGGCATCGTGGCCGCCAATGCGTTCGCCCTGGCCGATCCCTACCGGGCGGCGACGCACAACAAAGGCATCATGAACGGCATAGACGCAGTGGCGTTGGCGACGGGCAACGATTGGCGGGCGCTGGAGGCGGGCGCTCATGCGTATGCCGCACGCAGCGGCGCCTATCGCGCCTTGACCGAATGGCAGCTCACTTTCCCTGCTGTATCGCCGGCCGAACCGGCTCTGGTTGGGCGATTGCAGATGCCGCTGGCGGTGGGGGTCGTGGGCGGCGCCACGCGGGCCAACCCGACGGCGCAGGTGGCGCTCAAGATTTTGGGGCGGCCGGGGGCGCAGCGCCTGGCCCAAATCATGGCGGCGGTGGGGCTGGCGCAAAATCTGGCTGCGCTGCGCGCCCTGGTCACAGATGGAATTCAGCGGGGGCACATGGCGCTTCATGCGCGGCAGGTGGCGCTGGCCGCCGGCGCCCAGGGTGACGAGGTCTCAGCCATCGCCGTCCAATTGGCACGCGAGGGCCAGATTCGGCAAGCATACGCCGAGCAGTTGTTGCGTCAGCGGCGCGCAGCCGCAGGAACGAGCGCAGAAGAGCGTTCGCAGTCGAGGTAGAGAGATGTTGATGAAACCAAAGCGTGCGGTGGGCATCGTGGGGTACGGAGCGTATGTCCCGCGTTTTCGCCTGCCGGTCAAAGAAGTGTCGCGTGTCTGGACAGGCGGCGAAGGGGGCGGCCCCATTCAGGAAAAAGCGGCGCCGGGACTCGATGAAGACACGGCGACCATGTCGATCGAGGCCGCTCGTAACGCCCTGGCGCGGGCCGCCATTGACCCACGGCAGATTCGGGCGGTTTGGGTCGGCAGCGAATCGCACCCATATGCGGTCAAACCGACTTCGACCATTGTGGCGGAAGCGATCGGCGCCGTGCCGGCCACGCAGGCCGCCGACTGGGAGTTTGCCTGCAAAGCGGGCACCGAAACGCTGCAGGCGGCGTTTGGCTTCGTTGGCTCGCACATGGCCGACTTTGCGCTTGGCATCGGCATGGATGCGGCGCAGGGGCGTCCCGGCGATGCGCTGGAGTACACGGCAGGCGCGGGCGGCGCGGCTTTCATCATCGGCCCGGCGGAGGAGAGCATCGCTACGCTGGAGGGTTCGTTGTCATATGTCACCGATACGCCCGACTTCTGGCGCAGGCCCTATGCGCACTACCCGTCACACGGGCAGCGTTTCACGGGCGATCCGGCCTATTTCCATCATATCACCACGGCGACCGAAATGCTGCTGCAGGAACTGGGACGGCAGCCAGCCGATTACCGTTTTGCCGTCTTCCATCAGCCCAATCTGAAGTTCCCGCAGAAAGTCGCCAAGTCGCTTGGCTTCACCCCGGAGCAGATCGAAACTGGCTTGCTGGTGGGGGTGATCGGCAACACCTATGCCGGCGCTTCGATGATCGGCTTGACCGCTGTCCTCGACATTGCCGAACCGGGCGACCGCATCCTGGTCGTGTCGTTCGGATCGGGAGCAGGCAGCGATGCGATCTCCTTCGAGGCGACGGAACGCATGGGGCACAATCGCAACAAGGCGCCGCTGACCAGGCAGTACATCGCCCGGCGCAAGGAAATTGATTACGCCACCTATGTCCGTTACCGCGGCAAACTGCAAACGGCGTAAGGAGTCAGCACAGTGAGACCAGTCAGTATCATTGGAATTGGGCAGACGCCGGTGGGCGAGATGTGGAACCGGTCGCTGCGCCATTTGGGTCATGACGCTCTGATGGCGGCGGTGAAGGATGCCGGCGTCGAGTCTGTTGATGCGCTGTATGTGGGCAACATGCTCTCCGGCGAGTTAGCGGGACAGGAGCATTTGGGTGCGCTGATCGCCGATTTTGTCGGTTGGCGGGGCATCGAGGCGCTGAAGGTCGAGGCGGCCTGCGCCTCCGGTGCGGCGGCGCTGCGCGTCGGCTACATGGCGGTTGCCAGCGGTTTGCATGACGTGGTGGCCGTGTTGGGTGTGGAAAAGATGACCGACGCCTCCGGCGAAGAGACCACGTCGAGCCTGGCGCTGGCCGCCGATCAGGAATTCGAGGCGGCGGAAGGGGTATCGTTCGTTGGCATCAACGCGCTGCTGATGCAGCGGTACATGCACGAATACGGGGTCAAGCACGAGGATTTCGCCAACTTCACCGTCAACGCCCATCGCAATGCGCTGCACAACCCCCATGCCATGTTTCATCTGCCGCTCACGGTCAAGGACTATGTGAAAGCCAGCATGATCGCGGCGCCAATCAATCTGCTCGATTCTTCGCCAATTTGCGACGGCGCGGCAGCCGTGATTCTGTGCGCTCACGACCGGGCGCGCGAGTTTGGGCTGCATCGGGCGCCGGTGCGCATCCTGGCCTCGACCGTGGCCACCGACACGCTGGCGGTGCATGATCGCCGCGACCCGCTGAAACTGGCGGCAGCCGCGTCGAGCGCACAACGGGCCTATGCCCAGGCTGGCCTGATCGCCGGCGACATTGATTTGTTCGAGGCGCACGATGCTTTCACGATCATGGCGGCGCTGGTGCTGGAGGCAACCGGATTTGCCCCGCCAGGGCGCGGCGTGCGCCTGGCGCAAGAAGGCGAAATTGCCATCGGTGGCCGCGTGCCGATCAGCACGATGGGTGGGTTGAAGGCGCGCGGGCATCCCGTCGGCGCTACGGGCGTCTATCAGATCGTGGAGTTGGTCACGCAACTGCAAGGGCAGGCTGGCGGCAGCCAGGTTAAAGATGCGCAGGTGGGGATGACGCAGAACATTGGCGGCAGCGGCGCCACAGTCATCACGCACATTTTGGCCAACTGAGGGTCTGGTGAGCGCCGGGGGCAGGGAAGTGACGCCTGCGGTTGGCAAACGTCCAGGCAAGGCGAGACCCAAGAAAGATCCAAGAGAAACAAACGCCTGTCAAAACCTATCAAGATGGGGCTGGCAGGGGCGATGCGGCATGAGTTGGTAGGTTTTGAGAAAAGAACAGGGCTACAATCCGACTGGCTTTGGGAGATTCTGGCAATCTACAAAACAAAGCATCGAGTGTTCGAAATGTGGAGGTCAACGATCAATGGGAGTAGCACGTCATTGGCGGACGCGCCGCCAGCGGTATAGCTTGATGGGTGAAGTGTGCGACGAATGCGGCAAGGCGATCTTCCCGCCGCGTGATGTGTGTCCGCATTGCGCCGAGCCGGCGCAAACGCTGCATCAGCTCAGCGGTTTGGGTGAAGTCTACTCATTCACGACGATGTTCGATGCACCGTCCGGCTTCGATCAGTACCTGCCCTATACGGTGGCGCTGGTGAAGCTGAACGAAGGCCCGTTGGTGACGGCGCAGATGACCGACGTGGACTCGGACGAGGTCAAGATCGGAATGCCCGTGGAGATGGTGACTCGCAAGCTGACCGAAGAGGGGCCAGAAGGGGTGATCGTGTACGGTTACAAATTCCGCCCACAGATGCTGCCGGCGGCCATCGCGGCGTAGAGAATCAGGCGAAGCGCGCCGGGCGTCATCGAGACGCCCGGCTTTTTTTGTGTTCGAGCGCCATGAGGCGGCATCACTGCTCTGGCGGCACCCGCAGTGCAGCCGATAGATAGATCTG
>CAZOLV010000167.1:0-4399 GCA_964580725.1 uncultured Anaerolineae bacterium
CCTACTTCCTACTTCCTACTTCCTTCAGCATATTCTCGATCTCCAACGCCAGCGACTCGCCGACCTTGAGATACTGCTGCGCCTCGCACAGGCTGGCCTCTGCCTCTCGCCAGCGGCCGGTCATCTTGTACAGTTCGCCCAGGTTGAAGAGCACATTGGCCAGATGATACGAGCGTAAACCGAGCGCATGCCAACGACGGATTGATTGCAGGAATGACGCCTCAGACTCCTCGAACCGGTCGAGCGCCTTGAAGTATTCGCCGCGGTTGTTGGCCGCATGCGCCAGCGTGATCTGATCGCCCACGGCCTCCAGGTCTCTCACCGCCTCGCCGGTCAGGGTCAAGGCATGCGCCGAATCTCTGCGCTCATGCGCAATCATGGCCAACGACACCAGCGCCTGCGCCCGCCGCCCGCGATCGCCGTTTCTCTCGTGTTGCTGCAGCGCATCCTGAAACGCATTTTCGGCCTCCAGCAGGCGCCCCTGCCAATAGAGCGCCATGCCCCGGTTGTGCCAGACCCGCGGCAGCTTGGCCAGCGCCCCCGCACGCCGAAAGTGCAGCTCCGCCGCCTCGCAATGTTTCAACACGCCGCCCCAATCCTGGCTATCCTGGCACACGACGCTCCAGTTGTTGTGCACCCGCCCGCGCAGCCGTTCGCCTGTCTGCTCTCCCTCTGGCGGTGACGCATCCAGCGCGCTCAGCGCATCCTGACACAAACGCTCGGCCTGGTCGTACTGGCCGCGCTGCGAATAGATCAGGCCAAGCGTGCTGCTCACAACAGCAATGCCTGCGCCATCTTCCAGCCGCTGCCACGCCGCCAACGACCCCAGGCTGTAACGCTCCGCCGCCTCCAGATCGCCAAAGAGAAAACAAAGTTCGGCCAGATTCTGCTGTAGGGTCGCCGCCCGCTGGCTGTTGGGCGCCGCCAGGCCCAGGGACTGCTCCAGATAGCCGCGCCAGTTCAACCACCAGCCCAACTGCTCGACCAGGTCATACATCGCCAACGTCAGCTCGACGCCCACCTCCTGGGCGGATGGCTCCATCAGCGCCATCTGCACCGCCTTGACGATGTTGTCATGCTCCCGGTGGAAATCTCGCCCAGGCTCCGCTTCCGCCCCCAGCCGCGCCTGCCAGTAGAGCGCATTCTTCGCCAACATGCTGCGAAAATGCGCTGCATAGCGGTTCCCCTGCGGCAACGCCTGCCCTCTATCTACCAAATGCTCGTCCATGCGCCGCCTTCTTCTGCTCCTCGTCCACCTGCGCATACACGCGCGTTGTCTCTGGCGAACGGTGATCGAGCAAATCCTGCACCACGGCCAGGTTGCCCGTCGCCCGTAAAACCCGCGTGGCAAAATAATGACGCAGACTGTGCGGACTGACGCCGCGCTCCGCCAGGCCCGCCTGCGCCGCCAACCGCTCGATGATGATCTGCACGCTGCGCGTGGTCAAGGGTTGGATGCGCCCCCCCACCCCTTTGTCATGCCGGGCAAAGAGCGGCAGACCGCCCAGGGCCTTTCCGCTGGCCCCATCCAGCGGTGCGCGCGCCGCCAGATAGGCGCGCAATGCCGCCCAGGCGGCTGCATCGGCATAGGCCCAACGCTGGCGCCGGCCCTTGCCCATCACCAGCAGGCGGCCCGCCGCGCCGGCGACGTTTTCTTCCAGATCGCGCCGGTGCAAGGTTACCAGTTCACCCACGCGCACCCCGCTGGAACGCAGCAGTTCCAGAATGGCGATGTTGCGCAAACGCCGCAGTTCGGCGCTGGCGTCTGCCTCGTCTGACGCCGCTGTGTGCGCCGCCCTGACCAGCGCGCCCACGTCGTCCTCGCTGGGGGTGCGCGGTTGGCGCTGCGGCGGGCGCCGCACACGCCGCACCTGTCGCAGTTCCGTTTGCAAACGCAGTAGATCGTCGGCGCTCAGCGGCGCCAGGCGCCGATTGTGCACGAAGTGCGCAAAGCGGCTGAGCGCGGCCATGTAAGTCAGCGCCGTGCGTTCGGTCAGCCCTTGCTCGTCCAACAGCCAGCCGATCCAGCCCAACGCCAACGAGACCCCAAACACCCCAACGTCGGCCTGAGCCGGGTCGTGACCAGCCTGGGGCAGATAGGCCAGCAGCCGCCGCAGGGCCACGGCGTAGGTCTGGCGCGTGGCGCCGGCGCCACAGGTGGGATCGGCCAGAAAGGCGGCGATCGCCTGTTCCAGCGTCAGCGTCTGATCATTGCTCATGGCCAGGGTCGTTCTTGTTCAGCCCGGATAGGGTACGCTGGCGCGATAATCGCCGCTGACGGCGGTGATGACCAGGTTGGGGGGTAGGTCGTTCAGCTTGGCGAAGGTGAAGGCAAAACGGCCATCCCCTTCGACGCGCACATCGCCCAGGTAGGTGTAAAGATCGGGCATGTCAATGCCGCCCGGACGCGCCCGGCCGACGGCAATCGAGACGATGGCCCCAGGGGGCCAATCGGCGCCATTGAGGGTATAGCGCGCCAGATCAAGCTCGAAAATGCTCAGGCGTGGGTTGTAGGCGGCGCGGTCGCCGATGCGCTGCCAGGCCAGTTCGATCAGCGCCCCGCCGCCCAGCTCCAGGTATTCGAGGCGCAGGGTATGATTGCCAGCGGCGACATCGGTCTCAGCGGTGAAGGTGCGCGTGCTGCCCTCCCTCCACTGATCGCTCAAGAGGCGGTTGTCGAGCCAAAGGCGCATGCCGTCGTCCACCTGCACGGTGAAGCGATAGCGGCCATCGGCCAGGGGCAGGGTGCGCGCCCAGCGGGCGCTGAAATTGTCGGCCGGCAGATCGGGCGCAGGCGGGCCGGCGCCCCAGTCGAAGTCAATGGCGCGATCGTTGCGGGTGAGGGTGGGGGCGCCTTCCAGGCGAGGATTGGGGAAGTATTCGCCGCGCCAGTCGCTGATCGGCCCGACTTTTTGCCACCAGATGGTTTGATAGGCGTCGCCGGCCGATTCGAAGTATTCGATGCGCAGGGCGTGATTGCCCGCGCCCAGGTTTTGGAAGTCGCCGGTGCGCAGGCGGCCGCCGTCGTTCCAGTCTTCGATGACGAGCCAGCCGTCGAGCCAAAGGCGCAGACCGTCATCGCTGCGGGCATAGAAGCGATAATCACCCGCTTCGAAGGGGAGGGTGCGTGTCCAACGTACTGAGAAGTTGTCGTTGGGCAGACGGCGGTCGGGGCTGCCGGCGCCCCAGTTGAACTCGATTTTTTCATCGTTGCGGGTGAAGGCTGGCGCACCGCTGAGGCTGCGGTTGGCGAAGTATTCGCCGCGCCAGGCGGTGATCTTTGGTGTTGGCGTGACGGTGGGGGTTGGGCGCGCCAGCCGAAAGAGCGCAGCGGCCTGAGCCAGACCATCCTCGGTGCGCACGATGATCTCGACTTGCGGCAGAGAAAGCCAACGCTCCTGGTTGGGGAAAGAGAAGCTGAGGGTGAAGCGCCCCTGGGTGTTGACGGTTCCCTGCGCATAGAGATCGGCGGCGGGCGGTTGGCCAGGCGCCGCCAGGTTGGCGACGATCTTGCGCCCCGGCGGCCAGTTGACGCCGCTGGCGGTGACGGCCGAGCCGGCCCAACCCTGCAAAGGCGCAATGGCCAGCACCGCCGGCCAAGGGGTGGGGGTCAGGGTGGGCGCGGCGCTGGGCGTTGCCGTTGGGGGGCTGGTGGGCGTCTCGGCAACGGTGGGCGCGGCGGTGGGGGTGTTCGTGGCGGGGACGGCGGTGGGGGTGTTCGTGGCGGGGACGGCGGTGGGGGTGGCGGTGACGATAGGCAGCGCGGTGGCGGTGGCCGGGGCGACCGGCGTGGGGGGCGTCAGGTCGAAGGGGGTGCGCGCTTCCAGGCCGGCGGCCAGAGCGACGAGCTGATAGGGTTGGTCGAACGAGGGCAGGCGCCCCGCCAGGGTGGTCCAGGTGAAGGCGGCATGCAGGCGTCCCTGTGAGTTGGTTGTGACTTTGCCAAGCGCCAGGGGTGCGCCGCTGCTGCCGGGATTGGCCGGTTCGAGACCCAGGGTCACTTCGGTCAGCCCAGGCCAGTCGGCGCCGCTGACTTCGAAACCGGCGGCGGTGGGGGCCACGGCGACGCTCGCCGCCGCGCGCGGCGAGGGCGAAGGGGCCGGGGTGAGTGGGGAACTGCAGGCGCTGAACAGACAGGCGAGCAGCAGAAGTGCAACCAGGCGAGCGCGGCGAGTGTTGGGCGACATGGGCCGAACCTTTCGATCTGAGGGGGGAGTTAGGGGAGTTAGGGGAATTGGGGGGGGAGTTTCAGGGAAAAGGGCGTCAACTAGCAGGAATAATCTACCACGACGGGCGCGGGCGGTCAAGAACGCGGGTTGAAAACGGCAAACGGCGTTCACTTCGCATCGTGACCCGCAACATGCTGGCCAGTATTGGCAGCGGCTGAGACCCAGTATTT
>CAZOLV010000168.1:0-4226 GCA_964580725.1 uncultured Anaerolineae bacterium
TGCAGCGCCAGCCCATCGGGCGGCGCGGCCGGCTGCATGTTTTGCAGCATGGCGTCGAGCGAGGTCAGCAACTCCGAGTTGCGGAACAGATCCGTCAGCACGTTGAGCAGCCATTCGAGCAGCGGGGTGATCAGGCGGAAGACGAGATCGAGCGCGATTTGCAGCGCACGGCCAAGCAGCAGCCAGAAGGGGCCTGTCACTTGTATGAATCGCAGCAGCGAGCGCGGGGTGATGGCGCCGGCCAACAGGGCAGTCACGCCGATGACGATGCCGATCATGCCAACGAGCTGCGCCAAGCGGCCGACAGGCAGCATCCGCCCGGCGCTGTCGGCCCCGCGCCCGGCCTGTTCTTCGATACGCGTCAGGGCGACGGTGGTCAGCCCAAGCGCAAAGTAGACCCAGATGAACGGTACTGCTTGCCAGGGTTGCGTCAGGCCGGCGGCCAGGGCGCTGCCGCCGATGATGAGCAGCAGCACGCCGAAGCGAAACGCGACGCCGACGCCGAAGAAGCTGATTTCACGGCTGGAGGCGCTGGCGGCGCGCTGCCACAGATAAATCGAAACCAGGAAGAAGATCAACTCCGGGCGCAGGCCGCGCTGAAACTCGAAGATGGCGGTCAGGGTGTTGGCCAGCCAGCCGAAGTCGGTCAGCGGGGCGCGGGAATAGAGGCCGAAGCGGATGCCCAACAGCGTGGTGACGAGCAGCAGCCCCAGAATGGTCAGTTCGAACTGCGGCGATTCCAGATCGCGCCGCTGGATCAGATCGAGCGCCAACATCAGGGCCAGCAGGGCGCCCCACAGCGTCAGCAAGAGCGCCGCCGGGGCCGGATCGGGCAGCGGCTGGCCGGCAAACCAGCGGCGCTGCGCCTGCAGGAGCAGGAGGAGCAACGGGGTCAGCCAGGTCATCTCCATGCCGGCCAGGCAGATGAAGATCAAACGGCGACGGCGGTTACTGAGCAGCATCTTGCACCAGGATGGGGTCGAGCAGATCGGCGGTGATGTGCGGCAGATGGTAGACGGTGATGCCGGGGAGCAGGGTGGAGGGCGGTTCTTCGGCCAGGGTGAAGAGCACCAGGCGACGTCCGGCGCTGGCCAGATCGAGCAGGGCGGCAAGCAGGGCGTCATGCGCAATGGCGCTGACGACGACCAGGGTCGCGCCCCAGGGGGCGCGCGGCGCTTCGCGCAGCAGCATCTCCTCGATGGGGCTGGTGGCGAAGTTGGTCACGGCCGCCAGCAGTTCCAGGATGCGCATCAACTGGTCAGGGCTACGACCGGGCAGCAGGCGCAGGGGCTGGTCGCTGTTGGGCATCGAGCCGTTGGCGATCAGGCCGACCGGCCGGCGCTGTTCGGCGCTGAGCGCGGCCAGGCTGCCGGCGACGCTGACGACGCGTTCGAGCAGTTCGGGGATGTAGCCGTGCCAGTGACGGGTCAAGGTGGCGACGTTGAGGAAGATCAGGACCTGCGCTTCGGCGCTTGGCTCGAAGACGCGGCTGAGCAACTGTTGGTGGCGGGCCGTCGCTTTCCAGTGCAGGCGGCGCAGGCTGTCGCTTGGCTGCCAGGCGCGCAGGCCAACGGCGCGCAGGGGGTCTTCGAAGAGATGACTGGCGACGCCCTGCGGCCCGAACGGGTTCTTGAACGGCAGCTTCAGCTCGACGGCGGTGTAGAGGCGCGGATAGACGATCAGCCGCTGCCGGTCCATCAGGGTGGCCTGGCGGCTGAATAGGCCAAAGCCGTCGCCGGTGCGCAGGACGGCCGGCCCGAAGGTGAAGAAGCCGCGCTCGACGCACTGAATCTCGAAACGACGCTGCGTGCGCTGAAAGGCGCCGGGCATCCAAAAGGTGTGGAACTCGCCCATGTTGGTGATGGCGTTGACGGTCACTCTGTTGTCATCAATGGGCAGTACGATGGGGAAACGATCCACGATGCTGAGCCAGGTGAGGGGAAGAATCTTCTGGTTGCGCACTGTCAGCACCAGTTGGATCTTTTCGCCGCGAAAGGCGCGAATCTCGCTCAGGCTGCGCTCATAGTGCAGGCCAAAGAGGCTCAGCCGGTTCCAAATCCAACTGGCGGCGGCGACGACGAGCAGCGCCAGCGCGCCGGCGGTCAGGAAGACATTTTGCAGCGCCAGCCCAAGCAGGATCAGGAGCACGCCCAGAGCAACCCAGGCGTCGCTGAACTGTGTATCGCTTTCGATGTCGAGAAAGATCAGCGGTGTGCTGCGGCGACGGAACATGGCTTTCACCCTTCTGCCAGGGCCAGATGCGGCTGATACGCGTCGGGGGTTGCGGCTGCCAGTCTGAGGTCACTGACGTTGAGTTGCAGGCGGCGGTTGCCGTCGAAATCGTTGGCTTCGAGAGTGAAGACGACATCCATGCGTCGTCGCACGCGGCTGAGCCAGTGTCCCTGGCGGAAGGCGATGGCGTCACACGGTGCGCCGCCGTCGGACAGGGTGAGTTTGAGATGAGCGCCTTCGCCGCCGACGGTGCGCGCCGCCAACACCTGGCAATCGCGCGCCAGCAGCAGCGGGGCGCGGTTGCCTTGTCCGCACGGTTCCATCTGTTGCAGCAGCGCCAGCAGCCCGAAATCGAGATCGCTCAGACGCACGGCGGCGTCTATGTCCAGCGTCGGCTGTAGGGTTTGCCCGCTCAACTCGGCGGCGGCGACTGCTTCGATTTCGTCGCGAAACTGCGGCAGACGGTCGGTGCGAATCCTGAAGCCTGCCGCCGCCTCGTGCCCGCCGTGACGTTCGAGCAGGTGCGCCACACGATCGAGGGCGCGGGTGATGTGGAACTGCGGGATGCTGCGCGCCGAGCCGTGGCTGAAATCAGGCCCGCGCTCGATGACGATGGTGGGGCGATAGAACTCCTCGGCCAGTTTGCCGGCCGCCAGCCCCACCACGCCATGCAAAAAATCGTCTCCCTCGGCCAGGAGAAGCAGCCCGTTGCCCGGTCTGGTTTCGATTTGGGCGCGGGCGCGCTGCACCGTTTGCTCGGTTAGTTCCTGGCGCCTCGTGTTGAGCTGACCGAGCTGCGCCGCCAGGGTCAGCGCCTCTTCCTGGTTCTGGCTGGAGAGCAGTTGGTAGGCCAGCATGGCCGATTCGAGGCGTCCGGCGGCGTTGATGCGCGGCGCCAGGCGAAAGCCGATCGCCGTGGCGTCGGCCTGACCGGCCGCGACACCCGCTTGTTGCATGAGCGCCTGCAGGCCCAGGCGCGGCGTGCGGTTGAGGCGCGCCAGCCCGCGCCGCACCAGTTCCCGGTTTTCCTGTGTCAGCGGTACGATGTCGGCCACGGTGCCGATGGCGGTCAGGTCGAGCAGGTCATCTTCGGTCAGGTCCACGCCCTTCTCGCCGCGCGCCCGATTGGCCTGCACGGCGCGTAGGAGGCCCTGCGCCAGTCGAAACGCCACGCCGACGCCTGCCAACCCGTCGAAGCCGTAGCGACAGCCCTCCTGACGCGGGTTGATGACCGCCAGCGCCGCCGGCAACTGCGGCCCGACATGATGATGATCGCTGATGATCAGATCAAGGCCGATCATGCGGGCATGGTTGGCCTCGGCCAGCGAGCGGATGCCGCAGTCAACCGTGACGACCATGCCGATTCCTTGTTGGCGCAAGAAGGTGAGGGCGCGGTTGTTGAGGCCGTAGCCTTCATCCACGCGATGCGGGATATAGGGCATGACCTGCGCCCCGCAGGCGCGTAACGCCTGTGTCAGCAGCGTTGTCGCCGTGACGCCGTCGGCGTCGAAATCGCCATAGACGGCGATCCGTTCGCCCTGACGTAGCGCGCGGCGGATGCGCGTCACAGCTTCGGGCAACCCCTTGAGGGTATAGGGATTCTTGACCACCGCCGCGCCCTGCAGAAACGTCTCGATCGCGTCCATCTCGCGCAGCCCACGGTTATACAGGGCTTGCGCCAAGACAGGGTGCAGGTGAGAGACGCCAGCAAAGAAAGCGGGCGGAGCAGCTTCAGCAATTTTCCAAATCTTCGCCAGCGGCGGCATTGATCAATCTCACCTCGATAAGAGTGTTGTCTATTGTAGCACGCCCCCGCGGCAACGAAAAAATCTGCGCCGAGCGCCCACTCCAAACTTTCTATTTTCTATTCTCTCTTTCCTCTTTCCTCTTTCCTCTTTCCTATTTCCTATTTTCTATTCTCTCTTTCCTCTCTCCTCTCTCCTCTTTCCTCTTTCCTCTTTCCTCTTTCCTCTTTCCTCTTTCCTCTTTCCTCT
>CAZOLV010000169.1:0-4123 GCA_964580725.1 uncultured Anaerolineae bacterium
GCCACAGATGATGGAGCTTTTCAAATCTCAGATGACTTGTGGGTAATCACCAGCTGGCAGGCGTTGACGATCAGGTTGCCAAGCACCTGCACGATCTGGCCGGAATCCACATGCACGGCGGGCAGGTCGGCGGGCAGATCGAGCCTGGTGGCAATGTGAGCGGCGGGCGGAAAACGCTGCAGAGTGGACTGCAGCAGCGAGGAGACGGCGACGGTGGTGCGTTCGGCCTGGCGCCTGCGCGAGAAGTCGAGCAGATCGCGCACGATCTTGCTGGCGGTCTGAACTTCGTTTTCGATGATCTGCAAATACTCCTGCACCTTGGCGTCATTGGGCGGCAGGACGAGGCGCAGGAAATAGGCGGCGTTGGCAATGATGCCCAAGGGGTTGCGCAGCTCATGCCCCACGCCGCCAGCCAACTGGCCAAGCACCGCCAGGCGCTCCTGACGCACCAATTGCTCTTGCGCCGCGCGCAGTTCCCGCGTGCGGGCAGCGACCCGTTCCTCAAGACGGGCGGCGTACTCCTGACGTATCTCTTCTAGTTGTTTGCGTTCGGTGATGTCGCGTAGCGCCGCCAGGAAGACAGGCTCCGATTGCCACTCGATTTGCGCCACGCGCATCTCCACCACGCGCCGGCCGCCATCTGGCCGCAGCAGGTCGAGTTCTGTGTGCTCGCCGGCGGTGATGGGAATGCCGATCTGCCGCCCCACGATGCTCTGCGGGGTGCGGTCGAGCAAGGCGCATGCGGCCGGGTTGGCGAAGAGGGTGTGCCCCTGCCCATTGACCACCAACATGCCGTCGATGTTGCTGGCGATCAGGTCGCGCATCTGGCGCTCTTTTTGCCGCAGTGCTTTTTCGGCGGCCTCGATGCGCAGCATGGCCTGGACGCGGGCGATCAACTCCCGGTTGGAGATGGGGCGCGTCAGATAGCCGTCGGCGCCGGTCTCCAGGCCGTGAACCTGGCTTTCGGTATCGGTGCGGGCGCTGGAGACGATCACAACGAAAATCGCAGCCAGCTCCGGATCGCTGCGGATGCGCCGCAGCACCTCGAACCCGTCCATGCGCGGCATGTTCACGTCGAGCAGCACCAGGTCAGGCCGGTAGGTTTGCATCTGCTGCAGGGCATCTTCACCGTCATGTGCCACCGACACGGTGTAGCCGGCATGTTCCAACGTGCGCCGCATCGCGTTGCACATGATCGTATCGTCGTCAACAACCAGAATGTTTGCGCTCATTGCCTGAATCTCCCCACACGTACTAACCAGCGGCTCGGATGCGTCCGTCATGTCACAGATCAGCGAGCGAACCATCGCCCAGCGCGCCTGATTCCTCGCATCGAAACGGCTGGTCACGAATCTGCCTGCATCAGTGTCACAGCTCGAGCGCAGCACACACGTTCTGTGTATCCGACAGATCGCCAATCACGCGGCGCACAGGCTGAGGCCGTTCACGGATCAGCGTCGGCGTCGCCAAAATGCGATCGGCTTCGGCCTCGGCCGGCGCTTCCAACACATCCACCACGCGTAACTCGTAGTCGCCGGCCAGGGCTTGGGCGCAGAGACGTTCCAGGTTGGCGATGGCCTGCTGCGAATGAACCGATTTGCCGGTGATATAGAGCTTGAGTGCATATCTTTTCATTGCGCGCCTTCCGATTCGACAAACATTTTCAAAGACGTTCGACTGTTCCAGAACAAGGCAACAGGCGATCGCCAACCTCAGCGTTCGGCCGGTTGCAGCGGGATGCGAACGAAAAAAGTGGCGCCCTGGCCCGGTGTGCTCTCGACCCAGATCTTGCCGCCGTGCCCTTCCACGATCCGCTTGACGATGACCAGCCCAAGCCCGGTTGACTTTTCTCCCTGGCTGCCCGGTTGCCCTCGTTGGAAGGCCCGAAAGAGCTGCGACATTTGCTCTGGTGCGATGCCAGGGCCTTGATCCGCCACGCACAGCAGGAAGGCGTCTTCGGCTCGCTTCACTGTCACGATCACCCTGCTGTCGGGCTGCGAAAACTTGATGGCATTGCTGAGCAAGTTGTTGAGCACCTGCGCCAGCTTGGCGCTGTCCACGATCACGACCGGCAGTGAGTTGACGCGAGATTCGATCGTGATCCCCTTGCGTGCGGCCAGCGGCCGGTTCAATTCGAGGTTGCGCCGCATGAAATCGGTCAGGTCTACGCCGGTGTAGTCCAGTTGCAGTTCGCCCGCTTCGATCTTGGCCACATCGAGCAGATCGTCCACCAACTGCGCCATGAACTGGCTGGCCTCGGAGATGACCTGCAGGAACTCCTGCTGCTGCGGATCAGACGTTTCGTCGTACAAGAACTCGCTGTGCATCAGGATGGTGTGCAGCGGGTTACGCAGGTCGTGGGCGGCCATGCCCAGAAAACGATTCTTTTCCTTGTTCAACTGCTGTAGTTCGGCGTTGGTCTTGGCCAACTGGCGTTGCGCCGTCATCAGTTCGTTGTTCAGGCGGCTGATCTCGTCATAGAGACGATCGTCGCGCGCCGCTTCTTTCAGGGCGATGCGCAGGGCGTTGGTCTGTTCATTACTCATGCGCATCATCTCATCGTAAAGCTGGCGCGCAATGCCGTTGTCTTCCGAACCGACGATCAAGATTTGCTCGTTGACCATACCGCCAACGAAGTGCAGTGTCTTGATCTGGCCGCCCGCCGTGACGTTGATCTCTTGATCGAACATGGCGCCGCGCGTGCGCACATCGGTCAAGAAAGAAAGCCCCCGGGCCAGCGAGCCGCCGGCCGCCAGTCGGGCAAAGAGCATACCAGGGTGCACAGCGACGCCCAGCGCGGGCGGGTTGCGCAGCACTTCGATGATGACGCCGTGCTGATCGCAGAGCAGCGCCAGGCCATTGTTCTCGTTCATGCGGCCAACACCCGGCCGGCTTCGACAATGGCGCTTTCGGCGTCTGGCGCATAGCCGTCGGCTCCGGTCTTGCGCCACAGATCGGGCGCAAGGTTGAAGGGATAGCCGCCCACCAGGACGCGCGTGGGCAAGGTCGGGGCGGTGCGCAGGTCACGGATCATGCCCGTTACCTGGCTGACGTGAAAGGTCATCGTGGCCGACAGGGCCAGCACATCGGCGCGGCGTTCTTCCACGGTGCGCAGGATGCTGTTGGGCGGGGTGTTGGCGCCCAGGAAATAGCTGTCCCACCCCTTCATTTCGAAGAAATCGGCCACCATGCGGGCGCCAATCTCGTGCAGTTCGCCGCCGACGCAGGCCACGACGATGCGCCGCTCCTTGCGTTCACCGGTGAAGATGTATGGATAGAGTTGGGACATCACCAGTTGTGTGGCCGCCGTGCAGAAGTGCTCCTGCGCCACGCTGATGCGGTTGGTTTGCCAGAGTCTGCCGATTTCGCGCTGCGTGCGCTGAAAAACGTGCAGGTAGATATCGGCAACGCTGACGCCGCGCCGCACGGCGTCCAGGATCATCTGGCTGGCGCTGAAACGATCGGCCGCCAGCAGCGCATCCAGGAAACGTCGGGCCAGTGCATCCAACGGCCCGTCACCGTCCAGAAACGAGCGAGAGCTGATGGGGGTATGGGCCAGATCAGCGGCGCTGGCATCCAGAATGGCCAGAATGGGGCCGCTTTCAGCGGCGGGCAGGGCGGTGGCCAGCACTTCACGGGTGCAATCCAGCGTCATGGGCAGCACATGGTCGGAAAACTGTAGGCCGGCGAAAAGCACTTTGACCCATGCCAGGTATTCGCTGAAGAGACGTGCATCGTCGGCCTCGACCGCCTCGGCCAGGTAGGTCAGGTGATAGCCGGCGTCGCGCACACTCTTCTCGCGCCCGGGATGTCCAAAGGGCGCCCAGACCTGCGCCTGACGTTGATACTGCAGTTCGACGATCTTTTCGGCCAGTTCGAGCTGGCGGCTGCGCAGCGAAGTGCATGAACGAACGGGCATCCTGTTGCCTCCTGAGATCCGGCGACCAATCGCGCGAGGGTTTGCGAGAAGCGAGTGTACGAATTATACACAAAGGTGTGTCGAACGACAAGAGGAGCAAAAGTCGCGCCGGCACTGGGTAGTAGGCGCTTCAGCGCCTCGTTCGTAGCAGGCGCTTCAGCGCCTCAGTTCGTAGTAGGCGCTTCAGCGCCTCGTTCGTAGTAG
>CAZOLV010000170.1:0-4048 GCA_964580725.1 uncultured Anaerolineae bacterium
CTTGGCGAAGTCCCAACAGACCTGCTTGACGATCTCGCACGATTCGATGATGTCGTCGGCGGTGGCTTCGTGATGCGCTTCCGAGTGCGTGACGACGTGCAAGATGTCCGGCTCCATGTAGAGCTGCGTGTAGATGCCGAAGGCCAGATGTCCTTTGGCCTGATTCAGGTTGGGCGGAAAGCTGGGCAGGCCGCTGCGGGTCTGCTTGATGATGTGGAAATCGAAATGCCGGGTCAGCGGCTCGATCAAGTCATACGCGGCTTTCATCTGCGCCAGATCATCCAGGGCGCTGATGCTGGGCGGCAGTTCGAACATCTGCTGCATGACGTAGTGCCTGATTCCGAGCTTCAGAGCGATCACCGCGGCCAGCGCATGATCTGTGGTCTGCATGTCGTCGGAGGCGTAGCGCAGGCCCCATTGGTGCGGATCGTTGATCTCCAGGGGCTTGCCCCGCGCTGCCCACCAGCGAATGGCCGCGTAATGCTCCGCGAAGCTGTCCCGGATCGAGATCGGCCCGCGGCCGTCAATCTGATTGTAGAAGAAGATGGGCACGGCCGGGAAGGCCATGTTCAGGTGTTCGTACCACAGTTTGGCTAGCTCCACCAGCTCATCGGTGCCGGTGTAGATGCGGGTCAGTGGATAGTTGCCGCGCTGCGTGGCGGCCTTCAACCGTTTGAGGTCTGCAATGCTGCGAATCGGCGCGCCGCCCTGGCCGGCCAGATACTTGCTGGGGTCTTCCTCGCCACGAATGAACTTGGCCAGCATCTCCTGCGAGGTTTGATCGGGCGCCAGCGAGACAACCTCCAACGCCTCGGCCTCGGCCAGTTTTTCGATCGCTGTGACCGTCGGCTCGATTGTTTCGGCAGCGATGCCAATATGGGCGCGGATGATGGGCCGGTTTTCGCGCTGACGCACCAGGCGGATGCGTTCGATCAGATCGTCCTCCCAGACGACCTCTGCCGCCGTTTCGGTCTTGACCCGACCCGAGGCAAAGGTTTCCAACTCCTCTGTCGTGATGTAATCATCGGCGACCAGATCGAAGAAACCCTGATAGTGCTGGCGGTCGGCGAATTCGACCCGCACATCGTCCAGATCGTAATTGCGTTCCTCCTCACGGCTGAAGCGATCCTCCTCCAACGGCAGCCCGGTCATGGCGCGCACCACGTTGGCGGCAGGGCGCAGACCGCTGAAGGCGAAGCGGATGCCGCTTTGCTGCGAATGCAGACCGTGCAGGGTGGCTTTCTCGATGAATTCGGAGATGAGCCGATCTATGTGCAGGTTACCCAGGCGCATGGAGACGCCCACGACCTCAGGCCGCGCTTCACGCACTTTGTTGATGACCTCTTCGATCGGCACCGCCGGGCCGAGCTTGACAGCCACGAAACCTTCGTTGCGGTCCTGCATCCAGTCGGAGAAGTTCTCCACACCCAAATTGTGTACGCATTTGCCGATGGCGCCCACCATGACCCGCCGTTTGCGCGGCAACGGGGCGCCGTCTGGCTGGCTCTGATCGGAATGACGCGTGTGGGGCGAGAGTCTGTTCGTTCTAGTCATGACAAGATGATCTCCCGAAAACATTGAGTGGTGTGGTCAAGCCACCGCCACATGATCGCTGCAACCGACCGTCGTGTCGCGTAACCCAGGCAGCAACGCATGGGGCGTGTCGAGACGATAGCGTTGCGGCGCCCGCGTCGTTGCAAGATCTGCGCCGCACAGCTTGCCCTCTACGAGCCATGACCGCCCCAACGCCTGTTGCGCCCAGAGAATGACCGCATCGCTGGCCGGGGTTGGCTCCCCGACGATCTCGGCGATGCCGCGCGTGGCCAACAGACCGAACGGCACATCTTCGCTGAGGTAACGACTCTCGAACCAGGGCGCGACGGCGTTTTCTTCCACCATCTGCACCGGCGCACGCAGACCTACATAGGCGCGATTCGTGGTAAAACAGGTGGTCAGGTTGGCGGCGTCGGCAATGTCATGGGCATAGGAACGCCGGCACCACTCCAACAGGGGCAGCACACCGCTCCAGTCATACGCAGGAAAATGCGCAGCCAGGGCCGCCGTCGTGCGCTGCACCTCGGCGCTCATCGCTTCCAGGTGGGCGGCGATGGCTGGCGTCACGCCACCGTAGAACAACGGTATCTCGTCCTCGCCAAAGGGCCGGCCGTCCCAGTCCCGAAACAACCCATACATGATGCCGGGGTGGATGATCTGCCCGGTGTTGGCCAACGTCAGGACCAGAAAGTTGGCGATGGGCGTCATCTGAACGCACAGCAGCGCGCTCAGTTCTTGAGCCAGACCTGGGGCCAGGTGGGGCGGGTCAGCGGCCAGGCTGACCTCCTGTTTGACGCCCAGAATATCAACCCGTTGCCCATAACCGCCCGTGGGGATGCGGCAGGCCCAGGGCAGGGTCTGCAGGCCGGCGATGGGGATGTGCGGGCCGAGCAGGCTGCGCGCCTCCCAGTCGAAGCCGCCGCGGGCGGGCAGGGCCACAATCCGCATGTGGTCATGAGCGAAAGGTGCGATCGCAGCCAGGGTGACGGCGTGGGCGCTGGCCGGCAGCGCCAGCAGCACCAGGTCGGCGCCCGGAAAGACCGCCGCCGGATCGGCGCTGATGCGCCAGGGCTGCCCAGTCCAGCGTTGCGCCCCTGCCTGCGTGCTGATTCCCCCGGTTTTGGTGCAGCCGGCCTGTAGTCGTGCTGCTTCGTCGGCCAGAGGCGCATACACCGCAACCTCATGGTGGGGCGCCAGGAGAGCGATCAGAACATGGGCGGCGTTGCCCCCGCCGCAAATGACGATACGTTGCTGAGCGGACATGGGAAGATTCGTTCCTGATTCAACTCAGTCCGACACCAGGACATCGCCGAACTGATAGACGCGATCCACGTTACGCAGCGCACGCAGGGTCTGCTGCGGCCGCAGATGAGAAATCATAATCTGAATGGCGTTGGTGATGGCCATCATGCCGGCCATCGAAAGGGTGTGACCGATGCCTTCGGTCGGTACGATCAGGGCAATGTCGGCGTGTTGAGCCAGCGGTGAGACCGGGCTGTCGGTGACGACAAAGCAGCGAGCGCCTGCTTGCCTGGCGTAGATGATGCCATTGACGACGCTCCTGACATAGCGCCAAACGCCAAAACCGATCAAGACGCTGGTTTCATCGAGGTTGGCCAATGCCACGGCCAGCGGCACTCCGCCGGCTGCCGCCAACGTTGCCGGCAGTCCAATCAGGCGCAAACCGTGATCGAAATGAGTCGCCACGCCGCTGCATACGCCGGCGCCGAGGATCACGATACGCGACGCCGAGGACAATGCCAGCGAAATCGTTTCGATTTGGGCAGGATCGGCGCTGGCGCGTACGCTTGTCAATGCTCTAATGTCGGCGTCGAACACTCTTCGCACCTGGGCGGCGGCGCTTCCCGTCGCAGCCCCCAGGGCGCGTTCGCCTCTTTCGGCCGCGGTCAAGGTTTTTGGCAGGCCGGCCCGCACCGCCGCCTGTAGTTCTGGGTAACCGGCGTAGCCTAGCGTCTGGCTGAAGCGCACAACGG
Organism: uncultured Anaerolineae bacterium; assembly: GCA_964580725.1. Lineage (GTDB taxonomy): Bacteria > Chloroflexota > Anaerolineae > SSC4 > Amarolineaceae > Amarolinea. The sequence continues at coordinate 3,549 of CAZOLV010000170.1, forward strand.
TGGCGGGGCTGACTTCGAGGCGCGCGGCCAGTTCATTGGCCGATTCGAAGGCCGCAACGTAGAGATTGTCAATCAAGAACTGCGCCAGGCGCTTTTGCTTGGGTGTGAGCTGCTCGAATCGCGCCGTCAGTTGGGTTTGCAGGTCTGAAAACGACATTGTGAATCGCCTTTCGTCCAATCCGTGCAGAGGCCCGAAGATGGCGGCGAGTATAGCACAACAATTTCAGAAGTGCAAAAAACGTTGCAGCGCAATGATAAATGAAATAAGCATTGCACTCCACAGATACCGTTTTGGAATTTCACATGACGCCAGGCGCGGCCGGCAGTTGCCGGTTCGGTTTGGCCGGGGTATACTGGCGCTCGAATCCGAGGCGGGAAAGACCCAGAATAAGACGAACACGAAGACGAAGACGGAAGACGAAGACGGAAGATGAAGATGGAAGACGAAGATGAAGATGGAAGATGAAGATGGAAGATGAAGATGGAAGATGAAGATGGAA
>CAZOLV010000171.1:0-3836 GCA_964580725.1 uncultured Anaerolineae bacterium
CCGCCTGGGGGCGGCGAATGTTTTCTTTGGTTTGGGTGAGCTGTCTCGCCAGGCCCAAGATTTCATCGCAGCCGATGCAGACTATGGGCGAGCATTGGAGATCTACCAGGCCATTGGCGCCCGCCTGGGGGCGGCGAACACACTCGACAGTATGGGCGAGTTAGCAGAGGCGCTGGAACGGTGGGAGACTGCCATCGAACGCCTGAGCGTGGCATGGGACATCTACCGTGCGATCGGCGACTCGTATGCACGTGTGACAGAGCGCAAGCTGGCGCGAGTACGCCGCAACTACGCCAACAGCCTGCTCGAACTCGGCCGCCTGGACGAAGCCGCCGCCCAGCTCGATATGGCTGAATCGCTGGAGTCAGACGCCCCCTATCTGGCGCTGCGCCGGGCCGAACTGGCCAAAGCGCGCGGCGATATCGCCTCCATGCGCCACTGGGCGCAAGAAGCTCTCCGTCGCCGCCCCGGTTGGGATGAAGCAGAGAAGCTCAATGAGTAGTGGAGGAAGTAGGAAGTAGGAAGTAGGAAGCTCGTTCCTATTTCCTATTTCCTATTTCCTACTTCCTATCTCCTATTTCCTATTTCCTATTTCCTATTTCCTATTTCCTATTTCCTATTTCCTACTTCCTATTTCCTACTTCCTATTTCCTATCTCCTCTCTCCTATCCCATAGCGCGCAAACAGCGGCGCAAGCCGGGCGGGGAGACGACCGCGCAGTGTGACGCCAGTCTCGTCGTAGACTTCCTCTTCGATCAGGCCGCGCTGGTGGAACAGGGCGGTCATGTCGCCGTCGCGATAGGGGATGTGCACCCGTACGGTGCTGAAGGCCTCTGTCAACATCTCCTCGATGCGGGCGGCCAGGTTCTCCAGTCCTTCACCGCTGAGCGCACTGACCAGCAAACTATCCGGATGACGCAGGCGCAGGTCGTGCAGCGCCATGCGCGCGTCCGCCGGCAGACGGTCTATTTTGTTGAGCGCAGTGATGATTGGCTTGTCACTGGCGTCAATCTCCGCCAGCACCGCGAGCACGGTGGCCGCCTGAGCAGCGGCGTTGGCATGCGTGCCGTCCACGACGTGCAGCAGCAGGTCGGCCTCGCTCACCTCTTCCAGCGTGGCGCGGAAGGCCGCCACCAGGTCGGTGGGCAGTTTCTGGATGAAACCGACCGTGTCGGTCAGCAGGATCTCACGGCCGCCAGGCAGGGTGAGGCGACGCGTGGTCGGGTCGAGGGTAGCGAAGAGTTGGTCGGCGGCGTAGACGTGGGCGCCGGTGAGGGCGTTGAGCAGCGTGGACTTGCCGGCGTTGGTGTAGCCGACGAGCGAAACGACCGGCAGGGCTGCCTGACGGCGACGTTGGCGGTACTGCTGGCGGTGTTGGCGCACCTCGTCCAGCTCATGTTTGAGATGGGTGATGCGCCGGCTGATTTCGCGCTTGTCTACTTCTAGCTGTGTTTCGCCGGGGCCACGCAGGCCAACACCGGCGTTGCCGCCGCGCCCGCCGCCGCCGCCCGTCTGGCGGGCCAGGTGCGTCCACTGGCGGGTCAGGCGCGGCAGGCGATACTGGTACTGCGCCAGTTCGACCTGCAGTGCGCCTTCGCGCGTGTTGGCGTGTTGCGCAAAGATGTCCAGGATCAAGGCGGTGCGGTCGAGCAGTTTGACCTCGGGGCCGAGGAGCTTTTCGAGTTCGCGCTGTTGGCGGGGCGACAGTTCTTCGTCGAAGATGACGATGTTGGCCCCGCTAGCCAGACGCAGGGCGACGAGTTCCTCGGCTTTGCCTTTGCCGATCAGGGTGGCGGGGTTGATGTCGCGCAGGGTCTGGGTGAGGGTGGCGACGGTTTGTACTTCGACGGTGCTGGCGAGCTGGGCCAGCTCGGCCAGGGAGTCGTCCAGTGACCAGTCGCCGGTGTTGTGTCCGGGAAGTTCGACGCCTACGAGTAGAGCTGTGTCGTGCGGTTTGTCGGTTTCGATCAAGGTTATTTCTCGTTGGTTTGTGCGATGCGGTGCATGGCTTCCTGGATGCGGGCGGTTTCCATGCCGAGCGAGACGCGCACGAAGCCTTCGCCGTGCGCGCCAAAGGCGGCGCCGGGGGTCAGGCTGACGCCGGTGCGTTCGAGCAGATTGGCGGTGTAATCGGCGGCGCTACGACCGGGGGGCGTCTGCGCCCAGACGTACAGACCGGCCTGGGGCGGTTCGACGCGTAGGCCGGCGGCGCGCAGGCCTGTCACCACCAGGTCGCGTCGCGTTTGGTAGATGGTGTTGCGTGCGGCCAGCCAGCTTTGATCGCCGGTCAGGGCGGCAATGGCGGCTTCTTGAATCGCCGTGAAGATGCCGGAGTCGGCGTTGCTCTTGACCAGCGCCAGGGCCTGGATGGCGGTTTCCTGGCCGAGGGCCATGCCGACGCGCCAGCCGGCCATGTTGTACGCTTTGCTCAACGAGTTGAACTCGATGGCGACTTCGCTGGCGCCAGGCGCGGCGAGCAGGCTGGGCGCTCGATAGCCGTCGAAGGTGACGTCACAGTAGGGGGCGTCGTGGCAAAGCAGGATGTTGTGCTGGCGGGCAAAGGCGACGGCGCGTTCGAAGAAGGCGGGGGATGCGATGGCGCCGGTGGGGTTGTTGGGGTAGTTGAGCCAAAGCAGGCGGGCGCGCTGGGCGATGGCGGGGGGGATGGCGTCGAGATCGGGCAGGAAGCCGTTATGGGGCAGCAGCGGCATGGGGTGGACGCTGGCGCCGGCCAGCAGGGCGGCCATCTGATAGACCGGGTAGCCGGGATCGGGGATCAGGGCCAGGTCGCCGGGGTCGAGCCAGGCCAGAGTCAGATTGACGATGCCTTCTTTGGAGCCGATTAGGGGGAGGATTTGGCGGTCAGGGTGCAGGGTGACGCCGAATCGGTGTTGGTAGTAGTCGGCGATGGCGCGGCGCAGAGCGGGGGTGCCGGTGTAGCTTGGGTAGCCGTGCAGGTCGGGCCGGCGGGCGGCGGCGGCCAGGGCTTCGACGATGAAGGGGGCGGGCGGCAGGTCCGGGCTGCCGATGTCCAGGCGAATGACGTCGCGGCCCTGGGCCTGGAGGGTGCGGATGCGGGCGGCGAGGGCGGCAAAGACGTAAGGGGGAATGCTGTCGAGCCGATGGGCTGGGCGATAGGTGGTCATGCGTTATCTTGCTTCTTCTAGCCAGTATTCGAGCACACGCCCGACGCGCTCCAGGCTGGCGGCGCTCAGTTTGTCGAGGGTGTCCTGGGTGGTGTGCCAGCTTGGATAATCGAAGTCAATGATATCAACAGCGGGGATGCCGGCGTCGCGGAAGGGGATGTGATCGTCAACCATAGTCCATTTGGGTTGGGAGATGAAGTTGGCGTCGTAGCCGAGCTGGGCGGCGATGCGCCAGAGGGCGGTTTGGATTTCCTGATCGGAGTTGCGTTCCAGGTAGAGCTGTTGATCGGCATCGCCGACCATGTCAACGATGACGACGACGGCAGGGCGCAGGGAGAGGTGTTGGGCCATGTAGGTCGAGCCGGCGCTGAATTCCCAGCCTTCGATGCGTCCGTTGTCTTCGGCGTCGAAGAAGGCGAGCCAGATTTCGTCTTGCAGAAGTTGGGGGTCGAGGCTGCGGGCGAGTTCGAGGAGGACGGCGACGCCGCTGGCGCCGTCGTTGGCGCCCAGGACGGGTTGGATGCGTTGGGTGGGCACGGGGTCGCTGTCGGCAAAGCGGCGCGTGTCGTAGTGTGCGCCGAGGAGGACGATGTGACGCTGGTCGGCGGTGGTGCGGGGGCGGGCGGGCGGGCGGGCCAGGATGTTGCGGGCGGGAACGCCCCGGTAGGTGAAGGGTTGGATGGTGGTCTG
>CAZOLV010000172.1:0-3821 GCA_964580725.1 uncultured Anaerolineae bacterium
ACACGATGCTCCCGTTTCTGCCGTAGGGATTGTGATGAACAAGGGAGGGTCCAGCAGACCGCCCCGCTTCTCCGCGGCCACCCACTCGGCCGCCTTCTCCTCCAGCCGGCGGCGGGTCTGCTCGGCGGCGCGGCGTTGGCCCAGCCACTCCTGCAAGCGCGGCCAGCCGGCGATCAGCGCTTCGTGGGCGATGTCCACGCGGCGGGCGCCGCCTTCATCGCCGCTGGCGGTCAGCAGCCGGCTCTCGGTCAGCTTCGCCAGGGTCTGATCGAACACGTTCGGGTCATCACCGCTGGCCCGCAGCTCGGCGGCGGTCTGCTGGCGGCGGGTATCGGCCCGACCCTCGCCGAACTGGATCAGGCGCAGGAAGATGCGGCGGGCGCTGGGCTGGGCCGCGTCGGGCAGGTTGTGGTACACGGTGGTCGCCCGGCGGTCAATGGCCACCTGCAGGCCGCTGCGGCCATCCTCGCCCATCTCCTTGTAGGCCTCCAGCTTGAGTTGGCGGCTCTTCACCTTGTCCCACAGCAGCACCAGGGTCTCCTGCACCAGGGGCAGCACGCCCTTCTGGCCGGAGGCGTCGGCGATCAGCTTGACGGCCAGCGCCTCGTCCACTTCCACGCCCACCCGGGCGGCCGGCTCGACGATGGCCGCCCACAGCGCGTCGTCGCCCAACGGCGTCAGCTCCAGCCGGTTGGCCCGGATCGGCTGCCACAACGAGCAGGCCATCAGCTCCGGGTAGAAGTCGGCCCGCACGGTGAGCAGGATGTGCAGGTTGGGCCGGCCGATCAGTCCGTTCAGCGCGTCCAGGAAAGCCTGGGCCTCGTCCGCCCCGGCGAGCGTGAAGGTCTCCTCGAATTGATCCACGAAAAGGAGCGTTGGGGACTGGGGGTTAGGGACTGGGGACTGGGGCGACAGGTCGAGAAGCTGCGCCAGGGCTTGCATGGGCGCGGCCTTGCCGTCGGCCGTGCGGCTGTCGCCGGGCCGCATGAGCTTGATGTCCCACGCGCCCGGCCCGAAGCGCTTCGACCGGCGCAGGGCCGGGATCACGCCGGCGTAGATCAGCGACGACTTGCCGCTGCCCGACGGGCCGACCACCGCGAGGAAGGGATGCTGGCGCAGCCGCTCCACCGCGTCCTCGACCTCCTTGTCCCGGCCGAAGAACAGGTCCCGCTGCGTCTCGCTGAAGGGCGTCATGCCGGGGTAGGGGCAATCCGGCGTGGGCAAGACCTGGCGAATGTCGAACAGGCGGTTGTCCGGCGAGCGGCTGAAGAGCACGGGGATGGCCCACTCCGGGCTGCCTGCGACGCTGAGCGCGACGCGCGCCTGGGTCAGGGCCGCATCCACCGGCCGGCCGGCGGCCAATGCGGTGTAGAAGGTGCGCGCCAGCTCAACTGCGCCAGCGTCGCTGATCTCGGCCTGCATGGCGACCGCGGCGGGCAGGCCCTCCCGCACCAACGTCTGCGCCAGGCCGGTGAAGACCGAGCCGCCGGAGGCCAGCGCGCCCTCACAGGCGTTGAGGTAGGCCAGGCGCATGGCGGGATGGTTGCGCAGCAGTGCGGCCAACTGCTCGCCGCGCACCAACTGCGGCCGGCCGCGGGCGTCCTCCAACACCAGGCAGCCCGCCTGGCTGGCCTCGTCGAACACGCCGTGGCCGACGAAGTGGAGGATATGCACCGGCTCGCCCAGCAGCCGATCCTGCAGCGCGGCCAGGGTCGGCGTCGTCAGCCGTTCCAGCACGAACTTGCCATCGGCCGTCAGCCCGACCAGTGCATCCTGGATGGCCTGCCACTCCCGTTCCATGTTTAAGGGCGGCAGGCCGGCCGGGCTGGACAGCACGGCCAACACGCGCAGGGGCGGCTCCACCAGCAGGGCGGAGCGGGAGCGGGGCAGGGCCAAATAGCGCAGGATGGGGGAGCGCTCGCCCAGGCCGATGAAGTGCGCCTGCGCCGGGTCGTAAAGGATTTCCCAGGGCAGGATCGCCAGGCCGGCTGCGTCCTCCTCGAAACGCAGGCGCAAGCGCAGCCCCGCGCCCTCCTGGGCCACGCTGGCCAGGCTGGCGGCCAGCAGGGTCTGCACCTTGTCCTGAAAGACGGCTTCGAACAGGCGGGTGCCCACGTCGGTCAGGCCGGCGGCCGAGCCGGTGTCGTCCGCCGCACCGAGGTGGCGACTCACCTCACGTACCAGGCCGGACCCGCCGAGCCGCGGCATTGCGTCCGGCGCAAAGGGCAGGTCGAAGAGGACGCTGTCCTCGCCGGCCGGCGCGTCGACGACGAAGGCGCGGTAGCGCTCGCCGGCGCGGGTGATGAGGAGATCGAAGTTGCGGTAGGTGGTGATGGTCATAGACAACTGCCCTCGCTACAAGACACGGTAGTCAAATTCGCACTGCCTGGCTGTCCAGTCCAAGCCCGCACGCTTGCCAGAAGAACTGCAACGTATCGTAGGCTTCAGTCGTGGAACCGGGCAAAAACGCGACTGGCCAGACGCGCCTCAACCTGGCAACGGAAACCGCCGCCGGGCGCGCCTGTTAGCTCAGTTTTTGGCTGGTAAATCAAGAACTGAAAGCCATCGCCCAGATCGCGTTCGGCCAGACTCTGCACATGGTCGAATGCGCTGGACCGGAGATTATCCGGCCCGGTCGCGGCGACCGCCTGGGGTATGCGTACCGGATCGGGAATTGACAGGTCAAGGGCGACGGTGGAACGCACCCGGCCAGGCAACCGCAGTTCCAGCGAATAACCGCCTTTGAGCAACCAGGGCGGAATCTCGTCGGAGAACAGCCGCGCCATCAACCGCTCAAAGGCGACCTGTCGCTGCAATCGCTGTAAATCCATAGCCCGCTCCTGAGCCGTCTGACGGAGCCGGGTTTCAAGTGCAACATGGAAGGCCTGCGGCGTCTTGTATGGCCCGATCATGGTGTCGGCTCCTCGGCCAGTGCAACCGCCAGCGCCTGGTCGAAACGAACGTGCGCCGCAGGCGAACAGACAACTGTGATCAGCGCGGGCCGCCGCACCAGGCCGCGCTGCAAGGCATCGCGAACAGCCCGATCGAGGTGCTCCTGGCTGAGGACGTTTTCAGCCACGTCCATGAGCGTGCGCAGAGGCGTTGTCACCCTGAATCCGATGTGCTGCGCGCTGTCTGTAGGCGAGAGGTTGGCTTGGTGCAGCACGCAGCCCGCTGGTGTTCGTTTGCGAAATCCGGGCGGCACGGTCAGGTGCACCACAGCCGGCATGACATCGCTCAGGTCGTGGACAGTGAGCGCAGTCTCGTGCGAGATCACGGCCTGGGGAACCCCTTCCTGGTTGCGACTCCACAGCGACCAGCGAATCAGGGCTTGAGCCTGTCCTTCTTGTCTTGAGGAAGACATTATATCACACAGCATGTTTCATACGAAATCCGAGCACGAATCCCCAGAATCTCGCTGATCACCCGGTTCGATCTGAAGCTAAGGAATGAGAGGAGAATAACTTAGGAATGAGAGGAGAATAACTTAGGAATGAGAGGAGAATAACTTAGGAATGAGAGGAGAATAACGTAGGAATGGGAGGAGAGTAACTTACCCTGCATCCCGATCAACGCAGTTCCCGATCCGTTTGCACTTGCGTGCTTTCCGGCGCACATCCTTGTGTTTCTTGAGCAGTTGTTTGACGACATGTTCGCCCATCGGTTTGCCATTCGCTGCCGAGAGTTGGACGGCAATCTGGGCCGGGGTCAGGTTCGTCCAACGGATGTTGGCGTTCATCGGATTGCCAGCCGTGCGATCTGCCAACACCTGCTCGAATTGCGCATCCAGTTCGGGTGCCTTGTCAAGCAGACGTTTCCGC
>CAZOLV010000173.1:0-3754 GCA_964580725.1 uncultured Anaerolineae bacterium
GGAAGTAGGAAGTAGGAAGTAGGAAGTAGGAAGTAGGAAGTAGGAAGTAGGAAGAGAGGAAGTAGGAAGAGAGGAAGTAGGAAGAGAGGAAGTAGGGGGGAGGAGGTGTGATGTGCGGCAGAAGGTGTGGGTGATATTATTGGCGGCGCTGGTGGCGGCGCTGATTGGGGCGCCGGCGGTCTTGGGGGCAAAATCGTATGCGGCGGAGCGGTTCGATGTGGCGCTTGCGGTGCAGGAGGATGGCTCCGTGCTGGTCACCGAAACGGTCGTCTATCGCTTCAGTGGCGGACCCTTTACCTATGCCTATCGCGACATTCCCACGAATTACACCGATGGGGTGATCGTCGAAAGCGTCAGCATGGATGGGCAGGCCATGCCGGACGGCGATCAGGCCGGCCAGGTGGAGATCTCCGAGGATCGGAACGCCATCGAGGTGCGCTGGCATTTCGAGCCGGCGGTTGACTCGACCCATTCCTTCGAGCTGACCTACCGTGCGCTTGGTGTCCTGCGCCTGGCGCCGGCGGCCGATCTGCTGCGCTGGCAGGCGCTACCCAATGATCACGATTACTGGATCGAATCCACGACCGTCACGGTGATCTACCCCAAGGCGGTACAACTGGCGACGGCGCCCGGTCTGAACCGGGGTCAGGCCGCCATCACAGCCGAGCCAGGGCAGGCACGCTTCACCGCCCAGAACCTGAAACCCAATGCAAACTTCACGCTCGAAATGGGCTTTGCGCCGCGCAGCCTGATCACGCAGCCGCCGCGCTGGCAGGCCGCTGAAGATGCCCGCGCGGCCGCATCCGCCCGCCTGGCGCTGCCTTCGGCCCTGACCGGCGGGCTGCTGGCGCTGTTTGGCGTGGGCGGGATCATGGGCTTCACCCGCCGCTTTGCGCGTCCCGGCGTCACTTTCGACCGATCGCTGCGCCCCACATCCCCATCCACGTCGCTGTCGCCCGCGTTGGCCGCCGCCGTCAGCAAAGACGGCGCATCCGGCGACTGGAGTCAGGCGCTGGCCACTCTGTTCGATCTAAGCGCCCGCGGCATCGTGCGCATCGAGGAGTCGCCCACCAAGAAGTGGTACCGGCCGCACGATTTCATCTTGCAGCGACTGCAATCGCCCTCCGATCTGCGTCCGCACGAGGAGGCGCTGATCGAGTTGGTGTTCAAGCGCAAAAACGAACTGCGCTCCAGCGTCGCGCTGTCGGACATCAAGAACGGCCTGGCGACGCGCCTGGGCGGCTTCAAGAAAGCGGTCGAACAAGAGCTGGCGGCGCTTGGCCTGCTCGATCCGGCGCGCAAACGGGCGCAACGACAGCTCGAACTGGCCGGCTTTGTGCTCTTGATCCTGGCCAGCATCCTCTTCCTGCTCGTGCTCATTGCGACCGGGCCAATCTGGGCGCTGCTGCTGCCGGTCGGCGGCCTGGCCATCGTCGCCATTGCGGCCCTGATCGCTTCCGCTGTTGTGTCGCCCCTGTCGGAGGTGGGAGAGACGGAGCGACAGCAGCAGCGGGGCTTTGGCGAGCATCTGCGCGCCGTGACGGCGGGCAAGGAACCTGTCAACCTGGCCAGCGGCTTCGAGACGCTGTTGCCCTGGGCGGCAGGCTTTGGTCTGCTCGACAAGTGGGTGAAGTTCTTCCAGAAAAAGGGCGAACTGACCGTACCGCCCTGGTTTGCGTCGCTGAGCCGCGCCGGCGACGGCAGCGATATCGTGATCTTTGCAACCATGATGAATTCGGTCAATGCGGCGGGCAGCAGCAGCGGCGGCGCGGGCGGCGGGGCGGCCGGCGGCGGCGGCAGCGGCGCCGGTTGAGCAGGGGCCTATGTCTGACGCTCGTTCCAGTTTCCTGGCCGGGGTGCGCGCCGAAGCGCCCCTCCTGATCGGAGTAGCGCCGTTCGGCATGATCTATGGTGCGCTGGCGGCCTCAGCCGGACTATCGGCCGCCGCAGCGCAGGGGATGTCGTCCATCGTCTTTGCCGGGGCGGCGCAGTTCATCGCCGTGCAGATGCTTGCCGTTGGCGCGCCGCTGCCGGTGCTGCTGCTGACGACTCTGGTGGTCAACCTGCGCCACACGCTCTACAGTGCCTCGATCGCGCCACACCTGCAACATCTGTCGCGCCGCTGGCAGGTTGTGCTGGCCTATCTGCTCACCGATGAGGCCTACGTCGTAGCGATTACGCACTACCAACGGACTGACCCGCCGGCAAGCACGTCCGACGCACGGCATTGGTTCTTTCTGGGCGCCGGACTGGCGTTGTGGGGCTGCTGGCAGGTCAGCACGGCGGCGGGCATCTTTCTGGGATCGCAGGCGCCGCCCGGCTGGTCGCTCGATTTCACGCTGGCGCTGACCTTCATCGCGCTGCTCGTCCCCACCCTGAGCGAGCGCCCGGCGCTGGCGGCGGCGCTGACAGCAGGCGTCATGGGGGTGGTGTGCGCCCACTGGCCGTACAAACTTGGTCTGGTCTTGGCGGCCCTGGCCGGCATCGCCGTCGGGTTGCTGTTCGATTGGCAGCAGGCGCAGGGGCCAGACGCCCCACCGCCGCGGCAGGAGCAATCGCCATGAACGATGCACCGCTTTGGTTGACGTTGGTCGGCATGGGCATCATCACGCTGGTGACGCGCCTGTCGCTGATTGCCTGGTGGCAACGGATCAGCCTGTCGCCGCTGCTGCGGCGCGGGCTGCGCTTCGTTCCCCCCGCCGTCTTGGCAGCGATCATCTTCCCCGAAATCTTGCAGCCCGGCGGCGCGCTCGATCTGACCCTGGCCAACACCCGCCTGTTGGCCGGCCTATTGGCCATCTTGATCGCATGGCGCACGAAAAGCGCACTGCTCACGATCGCCGGAGGCATGGCGGTCCTGTGGGGCCTCGACGCGCTGATCTGAATGATAGGAGGTGAAACCAATGCGCAACGTGTTACTGTGCAGTTTGCTGCTCCTGCTGCTGGCAGCCTGCGCCCCGGCCGGCGTCACCGTGACGCGTACCGTTGAGACGCCAACTCCCGCCGGCCAGGCTGTACCCGATTACCTGATGCCGGCGCAGGCCAGCCTGGCGCAGATGCTTGGCCTGGACGCGGCGCAGATCACGCTGCAGGCGGTGGAGGCCGTACAGTGGTCGAACAGTTGCCTGGGCCTGATGCAACCGGAGGATGTCTGTCTGGAGGTGATCACGCCCGGCTTTCGCGTGATCTTCGGGACGCCGCAGGGGGATTTTGTCTATCACACCAACCAGACCGGCGACAAGTTCCGCGCCGCCGGCCCCCTTTCGAACGCAACGCCGGCGGCGACGACGACTCCCGCCGTCATCGCGCCAGGCGCCAGCGGTGTGGCAGGGATCGTGACCATCAGCCCCACCTGCGGCGGGCCGGTGCGCCCCGGTCAAGACTGCACCGCGCCCTATCAGGCGGTCATCTCGATTCTGAACGCCCGCGGCGATGTGGTGACCCAGGTGGCCAGCGATGCGCAGGGGCGCTTCAGCGTCCCGCTGCCGGCGGGCGTCTACACCCTGCGCCCCGAACGGCCCACCGCCGGTATCGCCAACGCCGGCGAAGTCAGCGTGACGGTGGAGGCCGGCCGTGTGACGCAGGTGGAGATCGAGTACGACAGCGGGTTGAGATGAGGCGCGAGGCGCTCAAGCGCCTACGACGAACGGTTCGTAGTGCGCACTTCAGTGCGCCGTTCGTCGTGCGCACTTCAGTGCGCCGTTCGTAGTGCGCACTTCAGTGCGCCGAGGCGCTCAAGCGCCTACTACGAACG
>CAZOLV010000174.1:0-3693 GCA_964580725.1 uncultured Anaerolineae bacterium
ATTCATTTGGCGTTCGCTTGCCAGACTGTACCGCCAAATTCATTTGGCGTTCCCTCCAGACTGTACCGCCAAATTCATTTGGCGTTCCCTTGCCAGACTGGGCGATTGAGATCGCGCCTGAAGGGCCTACGGCCGGGCGTCCACCTGCGTGGACGCGTGTGATGGGGCGCATCATGCCCCACCCGATCCAGTTCTCTCCTCTCCTTGTCTCCCCCTCTCCCCATCTCCTCAACCGAAGCGACGAGCGATGACCTCTTGGACGATCCTGGCGTCGGGCGGCAGGTAGACGGGCGGGTTGGCCGCGGTTGCTTCGACTTCGGCCAGGGTGTCTTCGTGATAACCCATTTTGAACTGGGTAAATTTGAGACCGTGCGCAGTGGAGATGACGACGACGCGCTCGTGCGGCTGGATGACGCCGCGTGCAACCAGCTTGAAGAGCGCAGCCAGGGCAACGCCTGTATGCGGGCAGGTGTACATGCCGGTGCGGTCGGCGCGGGCGGCGGCGTCGGCCAGCTCGTGCTCCGTGGCCTGCTCCACCACGCCGTCGAAGACGCGCAGTGTCTTGACCGCCTTTTCGTAGCTGACCGGATTGCCGATCTGAATGGCCGAAGCCAGGGTCGTGGCAGCTTGGATCGCAACCTTCTCGCGAAAACCGGCCTGATAGCTCAAATAGAGCGGGTTGGCCTTGGCGGCCTGCGCAGCGACCAGCCGCGGCAGGCGCTCGATCAACCCAAGCTCCTTCATCATCAGCAGGCCGTTGCCCAACGCGCTGATGTTGCCCAGATTGCCCACCGGCATGATGATCCAATCGGGCGCGGCCCAATCGAACTGCTGCACGATTTCGATGCCCACCGTCTTCTGCCCCTCGATGCGTAACGAGTTGAGCGAATTGGCCAGGTAGATCGTGTTGTCTTTGGTCACTTCTTGCACGATGCGCATGCAGCCGTCGAAATCGGTGTCGAGCGCCAGCACCAGGGCGCCGTTGGCGATCGGTTGGATCAACTGCGCCGCGCTGACCTTGCCCTGCGGCAGGAAGACGATGGTGGGGATGCCGGCCGCCGCGCCATAGGCCGCCAGCGCCGCCGATGTGTCGCCGGTGGAAGCGCAGGCCACAGCCCGGATCGGCTGTCCCTGGGCGATCATCTGTTTGACCACGCTCACCAGCACCGTCATGCCCAGGTCTTTGAACGAGCCGGTATGACTGTTGCCACACATCTTGACCCACAGATCGGACAGGCCAATCTGTTTGCCCAGGCGTTCGGCCCAGAAGAGGTTGGAATTGCCTTCGAAGAGCGAAACGACGTTGGCGTCGGCCAGGTCTGGGATGACCCATTCGCGCTTGCCCCAGACGCCGGAGCCGTAGGGCCATTGCGTGGTGTTGGCGCGTCGTTCGAAGAGGGACATCCAGCCGGCGGCGCTACGTGCGGCCAGGGCCTGGGTGTCGTGCGCCACTTCGAGCAGCCCGCCGCAGTTGGGACAGGTGTAGATGACTTGATAGAGGGAATGTTTGCCCGGACATCCGCGCAGGCATTGAAACCAGGCGCTCAACATAGAACGAACCTCGCAAATGACTCGATCGGGGCGCCGCACGTCCGCCGGCAGGCGCGACGGTGAGCCAGAGCCGGCCGGGCGGCGCGCAGGGGAAGTAGGGGGCGATTCCGGCAGCGGCGCGGGGCGCGTTCGTCTCAGGTGCGGGGTGGCTTGCCGGGCACCCGATGGCAGTCGCGACAGCGCGCCTCGTACACCTCGTTGGCGCCGACCATGATGACGGGATCATCGTAATGCGCCGGACGGCCGTCAATGAGACGCTGCGTGCGCGAGGCGGGGGCGCCGCACTGTACGCAAATGGCGTGCAGCTTGTCAATCATCTCGGCCTGCGCCATCAGCAGGGGAATGGGGCCGAACGGCTCGGCGCGGAAATCGAGATCGAGGCCGGCACAGATGACGCGCAACCCGTTGTCGGCCAGGTTGCTGGCGATGTCGGCCACCGTCCAATCGAAGAACTGCACCTCATCAATCGCCACGACGTTGGTGTCGGTGGAGAGATGGCTCAGGATTTCGATGGGCGCCTCGATGGTGTGCGAATCCCACTGCAAACCGCTGTGCGAGGCAACGCGTGTGGCGGCGTAGCGGTTGTCAATCTGCGGCTTGAAGACCTGTACTTTTTGTCGCGCAATCTGGGCGCGGCGCACGCGGCGGATCAGTTCTTCGGTTTTGCCGCTGAACATCGAACCGCAGATCAGTTCGATCCAACCGCCTTTAGGCTGCATGAACGGCATTGGGGCCTCTCCCTGGTCAAGGGGTTACAAACAAAAGACGAAAGACGCTGAACCGTGCTGGCCGATTCATACTGCGTCTTTCGTCCTGAAAACGAATGAGCCTTGTCGCAGAGCGACGCATTGCTTGATCGGGAGACGATCAGGCGTCGCCGCGCCGCTTGGCGATGCGAGCTGCTTCTGTCTGCTGGTGGCGAACCACGCGCTCGGCCTCGAGGCGAACCGCCTTGGTGGTCTTGGTCTCCAAACGCTTCATGAAGCGTTCCACCTGACCGCCGGTGTCAACGATGCGTTGCTCGCCGGTGAAGAAGGGGTGACAGTTGGAGCAGACGTCGGTGCGGATCATCTTGCGCGTCGAACCGGTCGTCCAGGTGTTGCCGCAGGCGCAAACGACCTGCGCATCATGGTAATAGGTTGGATGAATCTTCTCACGCATGGGAAACCTCTTTTCTTCCAGCCCCTGACCGGTCATGGCTCCCAACCAGGACCCAAAGACGCTGGGAAATACTCGTTGTTGGATCAGGCCGCCGGCTGCGGTTGGACGCGCTCGGTATAGACACTGACGCGTTTCTGATCTTTGGAATACGGCTCGAATTTGACGAAACCGTCAATCAGGGCAAACAGGGTGTAGTCACGGCCGACGCCCACGTTGTTGCCCGGCTTGACCGCGGTGCCGTGCTGGCGGACGATGATTGATCCAGCGTGCACCGACTGCCCATCGTAGCGTTTGACGCCCAGACGCTGTGCATTGCTATCGCGACCGTTGCGGCTGCTGCCGCCGCCTTTTTTGTGCGCCATCTTTTCCTCCTCGATTTACGCCGCAAGCGCGATGTCTTCGACGCGCAGTTGTGTGTATTTCTGACGATGACCGGTCTTTTGACGGATTCGCTTCTTGGGGCGATACATGAAGACGATTTCCTTGCGACCCTTGACCTGCCCAAGCGCCGTCGCCCTGACGATGGCGCCTTCCACAACGGGTGCGCCAACCTGGACGTTGTCGCCATCGGCGATCAGGAGCACTTGGTCCAGATCTACGACGTCGCCAACAGCGACGGGCAGCAGTTCGACTTCGAAGATGTCGCCCGGTGCGACCTTGTACTGCTTGCCGCCTGTTTGAACGATTGCGAACATGATTCTCTGTTTCCTCCGTCGTTACGCGCCCGACACCCTGATCGAGACTTGATACTGGCGCAACGCTCGTTGTAACTGCCGGGTCAGCGTGCACAAGTTGCAGACTTGTCCGGCGCAAAAAATGCGGCAGGCGACGTGCCTGCCGGCTCAATGGGCGCTATTATAGCAGTGCGCTCACGAAGTGTCAACTCGCCTGACGGCGCCGCAGGGCCTCTATCTGACAGAGGCTTCCGGTTCGTCGTGCGCACTTCAGTGCGCCGTTCGTAGTGCGCACTTCAGTGCGCCG
>CAZOLV010000175.1:0-3525 GCA_964580725.1 uncultured Anaerolineae bacterium
TCTTTCCTCTTTCCTCTTTCCTCTTTCCTCTTTCCTCTTTCCTCTTTCCTATTTTCTATTCTCTCTTTCCTCTTTCCTCTTTCCTCTTTCCTCTTTCCTCTTTCCTCTTTCCTGTTTTCTATTTTCTATTCTCTCTTTCCTCTTTCCTCTTTCCTCCTTCCTATTTTCTATTTTCTATTCTCTCTTTCCTCCTTCCTCCTTCCTATTTTCTATTTTCTATTCTCTCTTTCCTTCTTCCTCTTTCCTCCTTCCTATTTTCTATTTTCTATTCTCTCCTTCCTCCTTCCTCCTTCCCCATTTTGACTCTCTCCCCACCCGCCCCTATAATGACGGCGCGGGGGAGGCGCCAACGAAGATACAATGCGACGCGGAATTGATTTCATCGGGGTCGGTGTGGGAGCCGTCATTGTGGATGCGGACGGGCGCGTCTTTCTGGCGCAACGCGGACCGTTGGCCAAGAACGAGCGTGGGCTGTGGGAGTTTCCCGGCGGCAGCGTCGAATTTGGCGAACGTCTGGCAGATGCGCTGCGCCGCGAGATCGAGGAGGAGTACGGCGTCGAGATCGAAGTGGGCGCCCTGCTCGATGTCGTGGATCACATCTTGCCGGACGAAGGACAGCACTGGGTTTCGCCGACCTTCGTCTGTCGCATCGTGCGCGGCGTCCCGCAGATTCGAGAGCCGGGCAAATGCGCCGCCATCGGCTGGTTCGACGTGCAGGCGACGCCCGCGCCGTTGACCCTGGTGACGCAGGCCAACCTGGTGCACTACCGCCAGCGCCTGGCGGCGGGAGCCGGCTCATGACCACACCGCGTGCCGCGGCCGTGGCGCAAGCGCAGGCCCTGCTCGACGCCGGCCCGCTCTATCTGGACACCGAAACGACCGGTTTGGGGCCGCGCGACGAAATCGTCGAAATCTGCCTGCTCGACGCTGATGGCGCTGTGCTGTTGGAATCGCTGGTGCATCCTCAGCGCCCAATTCCCACCGAAGTCATGCGCATTCACGGCATCAGCAACAGCCTGACCGCCGACGCGCCTACCTGGCGCGACCTGTGGCCGCAAATCGCCGCCTTGATTCAAGACCGCCGCCTGGCGATCTACAACGCCGATTTCGACCTGCGCCTGATGCGCCAGTGTCAGGCGCTCAACGGGCTGCCCTGGCCCGCTTTGGAGTCCCATTCCGTTTGCATCATGCGGCTCTATGCCCAGTATCGAGGTGACTGGAACAGCGCCCGCGGCGGCTTCCGCTGGTACAGCCTGCAAGACGCCGGGCGTCAGTGCCAGATCTCCTTGCCCAACAATCATCGCGCCCGCGGCGATGCGCTCCTCGCCCGCGCCGTCCTGCACGCCATGACCGGTCGCGCGGTCGGCGACCGTCGGGCGACCAACGATTCAGGCGAAGGGACGGCATCTCTTGACCAGCCTGCCGGCTAACAGCCTGACCACCGGCGCCCTGGTCATCTATCGGGGCCGCCCGGCGCGCATCGCCCAATTGGCCGAGAAACTGACGCTCGAACTGCCCGGCGGCGAGTCGGCGCAGGTGCGCCCGAAGGACATCATGTTGCTGCACCCTGGCCCGCTGCGCAGCTTGAGCGATCTGCGCGCCGCGGCGGGGGGCGAGGTGCAGTTGGCCTGGGAACTGCTCGCCGGCGGTCAGACCACGCTGGCCGAACTGGCCGAATTGATCTACGGCGCGTTCAGTCCAGCCACGGCCTGGGCCGCCTGGCAACTGGTCGCCGATGGCCTCTATTTTCGCCAGCACGGGCGTGAGAGCGCGCCGCTGCAGATCGCCGCGGCGACGGCGGACGAGGTGCAGCGCAAACTGGACATCCGCCGCGCCGAAGCCGCCGAGAAAGCCAACTGGGAATCGTTCGTGGCCCATGTGCGGGGTTGGCGGGCCGTTCCGGCGGCGGCCGACTTTGCCGCGCTGCCCGCCTCCGAAATCCGTTTGCTCAAGGAAATCGAAGCATTGGCGTTGGGTCGCCAGGCGCACAGCCGGGTTGTGCGTGAACTGGGCGGCGAGGAGACGCCCGAAGCCGCCCATGCCCTGCTGCTCGACATCGGTTTCTGGTCGCCGGCGCATGTTCCCTATGCGCAACGCCTGGCCCTGCCCCTGACCGCGCCCACCCTGCCGCTGCCCCCACTACCCGACGAACCGCGCCGTGACCTGACGCATCTGGCGGCCTTTGCCATTGATGACGCGTCGACGACTCTGCCCGACGATGCGTTGAGCCTCGACGCCGATGGCCGTGTTTGGGTGCACATAGCCGATGTCGCCGCGTTGGTGCAGCCCGGCGATCCCGCTGATGCGGAGGCGTGCGGCCGCGCCGCCACCCTCTTCCTACCGGAGATACAGATTCCGATGCTTCCCGCGTCTGCCGCCGCACAACTGGGCCTCGGCCTGCAGGAGATCTCCCCGGCGCTCTCGTTTGGCATCGTCATCGGCGATGACGGCCAGATCGTCGAGCTTGAAATCACGCCTAGCTGGGTGCGCGTGACGCGCCTCACTTATACGGCGGCCGAGGCGCTCATCACGCAGGAGCCGCTGGCGACGCTGGAACGTCTGTGTGACCGGCATTGGGCGCGCCGCCATGCGCAGGGTGCGGTGGAAATCGAACTGCCAGAAGTGCGCGTGGCCGTGCATGAGGGAGAGGTGTCCATCGAGCCTCTGACGGCGCTGCGCGGCCGGCGGCTGGTCGGCAACGCCATGGTGCTCGTGGGCGACGCCGTGGCCCGTTTTGCGCAGGAGCGCGGCATCCCCGTGCCCTTTGCCACGCAGGAGATCATGGACGAGGCGACGCCCGAACTGCGCCGCGCCCAAACCTGGTCGCAGATGTTCACCCTACGCCGCATGATGCGCCGCAGCCAATACCGGGTGACGCCGGGGGGGCATGCGGGTCTGGGGTTGCCAGCCTACGTGCAGGCAACCAGTCCATTGCGCCGTTATCTCGACCTGGCGACGCATCAGCAACTGCGCGCCCATCTGCGCGGCGCGTCGCTGCTCAGCCCGGCCGACCTGCTCGCTCGCATCGGCGCCGTCGAAGCGGTCGGCGGCAGCCTGCGCGAGGCCGAGAGCAAGGCCAACACGCACTGGACGCTGGTCTATTTACAGCAGAATCCAAATTGGCAGGGCGAAGGGGTGTTGGTCGAAAAGCGCGGCGCGCAAGGGGTCTTCGTCATCGGCTCCCTGGGCCTGGAAACGACCCTGGCGCTGCCCGGCGATGCGTCGAGCCAGCTCCTGGATGCGCCGGTCATGCTGCAAGCGCGCCAGATTGACCTGCCGCGCCTCGATGTGCGCTTTCGCATCGTCAGGGCATGAAAAAAGGCCGGCGTCCCTTGCCGAGAGCGCCAGCCTTCGACCTCGAAATCCGTTCGTAGTAGGCGCTTCAGCGCCCTGTTCGTAGTAGGCGCTTCAGCGCCTCGTTCGTAGTAGGCGCTTCAGCGCCTTGTTCGTAGTAGGCGCTTCAGCGCCTTGTTCGTAGTAGGCGCTTCAGCGCCTCGTTCGTAGTAGGCGCTTCAGCGCCTCGTT
>CAZOLV010000176.1:0-3242 GCA_964580725.1 uncultured Anaerolineae bacterium
CCTTGACCAGCTCGGCCACGACCCAGTTTTCCAGGAGCGCGCCGCCCATCGGCCCACGGTCGTACAGCTCCCGGATCTGTTGTCCGCGTCCGAAGAAGACCGGGGCGTCTTCGCGGCGATACCAGTTCAGGTAGCGATAGGGCGTGTCGGGCAGGTCGAGGGGCGGCAGATCGGGCAGGCCGAAGAGGGGATCTGCTGCATCTTGCTGCGCCTACTGCCGCGACGCAAAGGCATTGCCCGATGTGACTTTCGAGATCACCCACATCGAACCGTTTTCAACCGGGGGCGTGACTTCCGCCGACACCCCGTGCTTGAGTTGTCCGGCGTACGTTTCCCCTGGCATCGCAGAGACCGGGCTACTTTTTCTGCCGTTTCTTGCCAAATTCGTTTTTCATTCGGCTGCAAGTTATGCTATACTTGCGCTATGCAAAAGCTACCCATCGGCATCCAATTCTTCGACAGCCTGCGGGAAGGCAATTTTCTCTACGTTGACAAGACCGAACAGATCCACCGGCTGATCAACACGGGGACTTTCGTCTTTTTGTCGCGCCCACGTCGCTTTGGCAAATCGTTGCTGGTCTCCACTCTGCAACATCTCTTTCAGGGGCGCAGGGAACTCTTCCGCGGGCTGTGGATCGAGGACAAAATTGACTGGCAGCCCCGCCCGGTTCTGGTGATCAATTTCAACGATCTGGACTATCGGGAACAGCCATTGGAGCAGGCGCTGACCAATCACCTGGATCGCCTGGCCGCCGAGAATCAAATCCAACTGCGCGCCGAACACTACAAAGAAAAATTCCAGGAACTGATCGTCCATCTGTCGGCAGAACAGAAGATCGTTCTGCTCATTGACGAATACGATCGGGCCATCACCGACCTGCTGGAAAACGAAGAAAAAGTGGCCGAACACGTGGCCACCCTCAAGAACTTCTATTCAGTGCTGAAGACGACGGCAGCCAACCACCTGCACTGGACCTTTTTGACCGGCGTCTCCAAATACGGCAAGCTCTCCCTTTTCTCCGATCTGAACAATCTGCTCGACATCACCCTGGACGAGCGTTTCGCCAGCCTGGTGGGCTACACGCAGGAGGAGCTGGAGCGCTATTTCCCCGACCGCATCGAGGCCCTGGCCGAGCGTTACGCGGTCAGCCGGGCTGAGATGGTCGAGGCCATCCGCTTCTGGTACAACGGCTTCTCCTGGGACGGCAAGACGAAACTGTACGCGCCCTTCTCCACGCTGGTCTTCTTCGAGTTGCAGAGCTTCGAGAACCACTGGTTCGCCACGGGGACGCCCAGTTTTCTCATCAAGTTGTTGTGGAATGGCCAGGTGCCTGCCTACGAACTGAGCGAAGTCTACGCGGACAGCAAGTTGTTGGATTCCGCCGATGTGCAGAAGATCAACGCCATCTCCCTGCTGTTCCAGACCGGCTATCTCACCATTCGTGAGAGGATCCCTTCTATCGCCGGCACCGAGTACCGGCTCGGTTATCCCAATCACGAAGTCGAACAATCCTTTCAACAGTACCTGTTGGCAGATTATCTCCATCAACCGGTTGGCCTACTCTATTCGACGCTGACGGGCAGATTGCAGAAGGCTCTGCGCCGGGATTCTCCCGCAGAATTCATCCTGATCCTCAACTCCGTCTTTGCCAGCATCCCTCACACCATTCACCTGCCCCTGGAAGCCTACTACCATTCGCTGGTCTACCTGATTCTCAGTCTGCTCGGCTTCAAAGTCGGCGCCGAAGAGGTCATCGCCCAGGGGCGCATCGACGCGATGCTGGAACTGCCCGACAAAATCTACATTCTCGAATTCAAGATGAGCAGCGCACAGATCGCGCTGAATCAGATCCGGGCCAGGGGCTACGCCCAGCCCTACCGCGCCAGTGGCAAGCCGGTCGTGCTGATCGGGATTGCCTTCGACAAAGAAAAACGCACGATTGGCGATTGGAAATCCGAGCACGTATCCCCAGAATCTCGCTGATTACCCGGTTCGATCTCAAGCTAATAAGCAAGAGGTCGAAGTTGCGGTAGGTGGTGAGGGTCACAGGTGGGCCTCGTTTTCAGCTTCGATTCGTCTCCTTCTCTACCCTTCTTGCCTCGCTGCATCGAATCTCCTGCGGTCACCGGCCCGGTGTGGGCTGCCCACCATCGCCCAGGAGGCGCAGGCGGGGGCGGTGCAGGGGCAACAGCCGGCCGGCGGCGAAGTCGGCCTCGGCCAGGGCCTCAATGCCAGCCAGCCAATCGGCCAGGGTGGGCGCGGCCGGCAGGGCCAGGGTCGCATAGTAGGAGATGACCCCGCGCGGCGCGGCCGGATGGGCGGACGGCAGATCATGGGCGCGGCAGGCCAGCTCCGCGCCCGGCGCGGCCTGTGGAATGATCCCATTGACGTGGGCGGGCGCACGGCCCGCCAGCAGGTTGGCGTGTCAGAGGTCGGGCAGCAGGGTCAGCCGCACGCTGGGGGGCAGCGCCAGCGCCGCAAATAGCTCATCCCAGAAGAGGTGGCTGTCGTCGGTCACATCGTCCGACTCGGCGAACAGCAGGCCGGGCCAGGCCGTTTCCGGCGTGTCGCCGGCGAAGAAGCCGTGGCCGGAGACGTGCAGGAAGAGCGCACCCTCGCGCCGGCCCGCGACGCGCCGGCCCGCCGCGTGCAGGAACGCCGGCGCCCGCGGCCGATCCAGCGGGTCGTGCAGGCTGAGGATCTGGTCGGCGGCGAGGCCGCGCGCCAGCAGCGCCTGGGTCATGACGGCCTGGTCGCGCCGCATGGCGGTTTCGCCGGGCTGCGGCGCGGCGATGAGGAGGGCAAGGTGGTTGATGTGGTGTGGTTGTGGCATGGATGTACTCCTACGGCTTGACAATATCCGCTCACGGTATACCATATGCTCGATTCTCAGGCCGCCAGATTCGGTATCGCCGTGCTGCGGCCCGGTGATGTACTGCGGAGATTAGAAGAATGACAACCGTGAGCAATGACGCCCTGCGTCTGCAAAGCTCTCTTCAGGTAGAAAGCGTCTGGATCACAATGCCACTGAGATTGCCTGCGCTCCCCCGAGGCCCGCGAGGCTATGACCGACTTCTTCCAACGCTGGCAACCGGATTTCTTGCCGATGGTGCAGAATGCACGGTAATGGGGGCAGGATCATTTCGATACGCTGCAAGGTGGTTTGGCGCTGTGTCCTCTCCGTCATCTCCTGAATCGCGTCTGTTTCCGGGCGTCTTGTATCAGCGACGCCCAGTCTGGG
>CAZOLV010000177.1:0-3178 GCA_964580725.1 uncultured Anaerolineae bacterium
TGATCGGCCATGGCGTCGGCGCTGATGATGACGACCGGGATCTGCTGCGTGGCAGGCTCGGCCTTCAGCCCCTTCAACACCTCCGAACCGTGCACGTCGGGCAGGTGCAGGTCGAGCAAAACCAGGTCGGGGTGGTTGTCTTTCGCCAGATCCAGCGCCAGGCGCCCCTGCATGGCGGTGATCAATCTCACCCCCGGCAGGCGCTCCATGATGGCTTCCACCAGGTTGACGTTGGCCAGGTTGTCCTCCACATAGAGCACGCCCCCCCGACCCGCACGCATGCGCTCGGTCAGATTCTCGTCCACCTCCGCCATGATGACCTCCTTGAGTCGTTCGGTGACCAATTTCAGCTCGATCCAGAATGTGCTGCCCTCGCCAACCACACTTTCGACCCCGATGCGGCCATCCATGGCCTCGATCAGCCCCTTGGACAATGGCAGACCTAGCCCTGAGCCTTCTTGATATTCCGCTTCCACATCCAATCGGTCAAACGGCGCCCAGAGCCGCGCCAGCTTCTCCGCCGGAATGCCCGGCCCTGTGTCGTGCACGTGCAAACGCAGATAGCCGCCAATCGTCAGACTGGCGGTGATGGCGATCTCGCCGCCCTGGCGGTTGTACTTGATCGCATTCGAAAGCAGGTTGAGCAGCACCTGCTTGAAGCGTTGGCGGTCGGCCAACACGAACACATCGGTGGGCGACGGGATCTTCAAGTCGAAGGTCAATCGCCGCGCCTCGATCATCGGGCGCACCAGATCGAGCGTCTCCTGCACCGCCTCTGCCACGTTGACCGGCTCGGGCGAGACGTGCAGACGGCCGGCCTCGATGCGGGCAATGTCCAACACCTCGTTGATCAGGTCGAGCAGGTGGCGACCCGATTTGAGAATTTGATCCACCCCGCGCGCCTGCCGCGGCGGCAGTGGGTCCATCTGCAGCAGTTGGGCAAAGCCGAGGATGGCGTTGAGCGGCGTGCGCAGTTCGTGGCTCATGCGCGAGAGGAACTCGCTCTTGGCGCGGCTGGCCTGTTCGGCGGCCTCGCGCGCCAGGCGCTCGGCGTCGGCCTGTTTGCGCGCCGTGATGTCAATCAAGGTGGTCAGGATGCACGGCTCAGCATCGAGAGCAATTGTCTCGACCGAGTACAGCACGCTGCGCGCAATACCGCCGCGAGCATGGATCGTGACCTCGAAATCGCGGATAGCGCCCTGAGACATCAGGACGTTCACGATCTCCTGGCGATCCGCCGAATCGAGGATGCCCAGATCGAGCGAGGAACGGCCGATGAGTTCTTCGCGCGCATAACCGTACACTTGACAGGCCGCATCGTTCACGTCGAGGAATACGCCGTCGGCCAGGCGGCTGATGATGACCGCCACCGGGCTGGAGCGAAATGCGCGCGCAAACCGTTCCTCCGATTGCCGCAGCGCCTCTTCCGCCCGCTTGCGTTCGCTGATGTCGCGCGAGACGCCCAGGACGCGCGAAAACTGGCCTTGCGCATCCTGCATGGGCACCACCCAGGTGCCGACCCAGATTTCCCGCCCAGGCACAGTCAATGGTTCTTCGCTGTAGGTGGGTTGCTGCCCTGCCATGATCTGGCGCAGCGTCTGCATCTGTTGTGCGGCGATCTCGGCCGGGAAGATGGCGGCCAGCGGCTGGCCGATGAGGCGCTCGGCCGGCGCGCCGAAGAATCCTGCCACAAAGCGGTTGGCGTACTCGATCGTGCCCGCCGCATCAATGACGTAGATCATGTCGTGCGCAGCGTCGGCCAGGAGGCGATACCGCTCCTCGCTGGCGCGCAGTTGGGTCTCACGCCGTTCCTGCGCCTCCGCCATCTGGTCGAAGGCGCGAGCCAGTTCGCCCAGCTCCCCCATGGTGTGGGGTTGGCGCGTGCGTGCGCTCAAATCGCCGCCGGCCAACCGCTGGGCCATGTCCAGTAACCCTTTTACCCGGCGCAGGATCGTGTATTCACTGCCGATCCAGGCCACCGCCAGCGCCGCCAGCGTCACCAACCCGAACGCCGCCAGGTTGCGCTTCAGCAGAGCATCCGACGCAGCGTAGGCCACTTGCGTTGGAATGCCAACGGCAACATAGGCGTCGGCATCTCGCTCGGCGCCAAACAGCGGAGCAAACGCATAGAGCCGCAGGACGCCATCCAGGCCGGTGGCCTCGGTGACGCCCGCGGTCCGTTGCGCCAGGATCGTCTTGATGATCGGCGCCTCCGGCATGGCCTGGCCGACCCAACGCTGTCCATCTGGATGGCGCGCCAGAATGATGCCGTTGCGGTCAATCACCGTAAGGGTACGATCTGGCGTCATGTCGGTTTCGGCGATGAGCTGGTTGAGCCACGACAAGTCGAGCGCGCCGGCGATGATCGCCTGCACCTGGCCGCCATCATCGAGGATCGGATAGGCGAACGGCAGCAGCGGTTTTTGCGTGACGCGCCCCACAACGTAACTGCCGACCACGAAATCGCGCGTTTGCAGGACGCGCGGAAACCACTCGCGATCGGCATAATTGACCACGCCATCGGCGGGTGTTGCGCCGCAGCGCCGATCGCCGTTCGGCTCGACCACGATGAAATTGGCATAGCGCGGGTGTTGCGGGAGCAGATCGGCCAGGAATTGCGAGCAGACATCCGGGGATGCGATGCGCACGGCATCCAACTGCGCCAATAGATGGGCGAGCTGGTGCGCCTCTGTGATCAAATCGGCCTGATCGTCGGCGACGGCGCGGGCCAGCCACAGCGCCTCGTGGTGCGCGTGGTCGGCGGCGATGCCGCGTTGTCCCAAACCGGCGCGCAGGGTCAGCGCCGAAGCCGGGATGATGGCGAGGAGAAGCAGAGAGATCAGCCAAAAACGCAAACTGAAGGTAGGTTTTTGTGCCATACCTGGCATCCTCCAATCGTCCAGAGCAATGGGATGGTCGTGATCGCACTGGATAATCCGGGGGGCAGGCGCACCAATGTGCCGGCTGTACACACATCTGCGGAGGTCTCAGTCGTTCAAGATCTATCCGACTACCATAAAAGTGGGATTGACGACGGCGGCAGTGGGATCGGTGTAAGCGACCTCATATGGCGGGGCAACCTTCTGTATCATTATAACACACCTGGTCGGGAAACCCAGTGCGCCGTTCGTAGTGCGCACTTCAGTGCGCCGAGGCGCTAAAGCGCCTACTACGAACC
>CAZOLV010000178.1:0-3172 GCA_964580725.1 uncultured Anaerolineae bacterium
TGCTACGAACTGTGACGGCAGAGGCGCTGAAGCGCCTGCTACGAACTGTGACGGCTGCAGCAGCACAGCGAGAGCCGGTACCGCCTCCTGTCCCATTTGCTCCAGCCCAGCCATGACAGCCTGACGACGCGCCGTCAAACCATCGTCGGTCAGATTGGCGGTCAGCGCCTGGGCAGCGACCGGCCCGCCGATTTGCGCCAGGGCGGCAGCGGCGGCGCTGCGCGCCGCGCTTGGATCGCTGGCGACGATCTGCGCCAGCGTGGGGATGGCATCTTCGGCCCGCAGCAGCCCCAGGGCGATGACGGCGCGCAGGCGCAGCGTGTCATCGAAGGGGGTGCTGCGGGCGTAGTCAATCAGATGCGGAACGACCGTTGCATCGCCTAGGTTGCCCAGGGCGCGGGCAACGCTGAAACCGACGCTGGCGTCGCTGTCGGGCAGATGGGCCAGCAGCGGCTTGGCGGCGCGCTGATCGCCCAGGATGCCCAGGCTGGTAGCGGCCCAGGCCCGTTGGGCCGCGTTGCCCCGTTCGAGTTGCGACAACAGATCGTCGAAGGCGCCAAAAGCGGCCTGCACCCGTTCGCCGTTGGCCAGCACGGCCTGGACGCTGAGACGTGCGTCGCTGCGCGGCAACAGGCGCATCACACGGGCGGGCAGAACGAGCGGCTGTTGGTCGGCGCCCGTCATCATTTCCCAATGCACGCCGTTGTCAACGCTGACGAAGAGAGCGCCGGGGCGAAAACGCATTTGGGTCGAACCGGCCCAGATGCCGGTGGCGGCGTAGAGCACACCGCGGTCGCGCGGATCGGCGGTCAGCGCAGTGACATCGAGAATGACGCCCGGCTGTGCGCCCAGCGCGCCGGCGACGAAGCCCCAGGTCTGCCCACCGTCGAGCGACCGATAGAGTCCATTGGCGCCTGTGGCGGCCAGCAGGAGGTCTGCGCTTTCCAGCAGATGGTGCACCGGCGCCGAGACCTGCGCCACGCGCATCCAACTGTCAGCGGCGCCAAGCGTGAAGAGGCCCTGGGGAGTGGCGGCGAAGATGCGCTGCGGATTGGCGGCGCTGACGAGCACCTGCGTCACCGGCGCCGCGTCGGGCAAACCAGCGCCGGCGGGCTGCAAGTCGGCAGAGGGTGGGAAAGGCAGTGCAAACAGACCGGCGCTGGCGCCGATCAGCAGGCGGCCGCGCACGATGTCGAATGCCAGGCTGTTGATCTGCGCATCGTTGGCCGGCCAGGTCAGCGGCGCGCTGCGCCAGTCTGACGTCTGGACGTTGGCGTAGAACAGGCGCTGGCCGGCCGCGGCCAGCATCCAGGTTTCGCCGTTGGCGCTGTGCACAACCGCCAGGGCGCCGATTTGGGTCGCCGGCAGGCGCCCGGCGTCGAGCCAGGTGCGTCCGCCGTCAGTGCTATGCATGACGGCGCTGGTGCGGCCATCGTCGCTGGCCAACACGCTGATGAGATGTGCGCCGCTGGCGTCGGCGGCCAGGCGCTGCACCTGTTCTTCGGGCAGCCCATCGAGCGCACGGCTCTCCTTCTCGTCCAACATCAGAGCCAGGCCCAGGCCCAGAGCCGTGATGATTGCTGCTGTCAGCAGGCGGATGAAACCAAAGTGTAGAGTTTTCATGATAGATCGAATCCCCCTTGTCGCCTCCCCTTGAATCGTGGGAGTCTGCGCGCAACCGCAGTATACGCCTGCAACCCCGTTGTGCGCATCGGACAAGTTCATGGTTACGATCTAAGTAAACATCGTAGCCCAGGCTACGTCGCCAATTACGCCATTCTGCGTAGAAGCTCCGCATAGAGCTGCGCCGATTTGGCGGCAGCCGCGGCGGCGCGAAAACGCGCCTCGGCCTCCTGGCGGGCGGCCTCGGCCAGGGCGTTGGCCTCGGCCGGATCGAGCAGCAGGCGCAGGAGCGCGGCCGCCAGGGCTGTCGAGTCGCAGCGGCCATCCGCCAACGGGACGCGCAGCCCATGCACGCCATCGGCGATCAGGTGATCGGTGCCGCCAATCACCGTAGTCACCACGGGGACACCGGCCGCCATCGCCTGCGCCAGCGCCACCGGCGAACTTTCAACCGCCGAGGGCAGCACGAAGATGGCCGCCTGGCGATAGGCTTGCAGGAGGTCTGCATGGTTCAGATAGCCCGGCAGGCTGACGTGATCTTGCAGGCCGAGCGCGGCGATCGTCTGCTGCACCTGTTCACCATAGGCACGATAGATGGGAGTGATCCCGCCGGCCAGGATCAGATGGGCGTCGGGCGCATGCACAATCACCTGCGCCAGTGCGTGCAGCAGTTCCAGCACCCCTTTGCGCTGGATGATCGAGCCGGCAAAGAGGATCGTGCGGGGTTGCGGCTGGCGCGGTAGGGCGAAGAAATCGTCGTGTACCGGGTTTTCGATCAGATGCAGGCGGGCTTGCGAATGGGGCCGCACGAACTGCTCGACCCAGGGGCAGATGATGACCAGATCACTGGCGCGACGCAGCACCGCCGTTTCGGTTGTGCGCCAGATGGCGGTGCGCAGCCAGGCCTTGAAGCGTCCGCCGCGCGCCTCGGCGGCGGCCTCATGGGTGTTGATGCCGTGCACAGTGATCGCCGCCGGCCGCCGGGCGTCGAACGCGGCAAGCGGATAAGCCGCCGCCTGGCCATGCGCATGAATGACGTCGGGTTCGATCTGCTGCAGGCGACGGCGCAGCGCCCAGCGGTCGAGCGTGCGCATGGAGAGGGTATGCGGGATGCGCGCGGCAGAGGGCAGGTAATGCACAGTCAGCGCCCCATCACGCACCACGGCCCCCTGCGCCGCCGG
Source organism: uncultured Anaerolineae bacterium (assembly GCA_964580725.1). GTDB lineage: Bacteria > Chloroflexota > Anaerolineae > SSC4 > Amarolineaceae > Amarolinea. Next base: position 2,805 of record CAZOLV010000178.1, read on the forward strand.
CCCCTTGAACCACTTCTCGCACGTCACCACATGCAGTTCCAGATCGGCGCGCTGTTTCAACGCCGCCAACGTGTAGTACATCACCGCCTGGATTCCCCCCACGACCGTCGGCGGATTCTCTGGGTAGTCGCCAATGATCGCCACCCGCGGCCTCCGCCCCCCTCCGCGCCAATCTTTCATCTAACCTCTCCCATCAATTTCTGAATGCTGAACGCTGACCTACTTCCTCTTCCCTACTTCCTACTCCCTACTCCCTCCTTCCTACTTCCTACTCCCTACTCCCTACTTCCTACTTCCTCCTTCCTCCTTCCTCCTTCCTCCTTCCTCCTTCCTCCTTCCTCCTTCCTACTTCCTCCTTCCTCCTTCCT
>CAZOLV010000179.1:0-3140 GCA_964580725.1 uncultured Anaerolineae bacterium
ACTACGAACGGGGCGCTGTGCAGCCATCGGCCGGGTGTCCTTGACAGCCAGCGCGCCCGATGTTAGAATCAACCTGACATCTGTTGTCGAACCGCGCAAGAATGGCGTGAAGAAAATGACTTGACAGAACGGCCTGACAGAACGGCCTGAAAGAACCCTATCATGGAAACTGCGACGCGCGTCATCTACTTCGATCATGCAGCAACGACCCCGGTAGCGCCGGAGGTTTTGGAGGCCATGCTGCCCTATTTTGCGGCTGCCTATGGCAACCCTTCCAGCATTCACCGTGTGGGGCGCGAAGCCGCCCGTGCGATCGAACAGAGCCGGCAGACCCTGGCGCACCTGCTGCACTGCCAACCCAACGAGATCATCTTCACCGGCAGCGGCAGCGAGGCGGACAACCTGGCGTTGCGCGGTGTGGCATTGGCGCAGCGAGCGCGGGCGGGCGGCAAGCATCTCATCGTTTCGGCCATCGAACACAAGGCGGTATTGGAGACAGCCTTCGATCTGCGCGACCGCTATGGTTTCGAACTAACGGTGCTGCCGGTGGATCAGGAGGGCGTGATCGCGTCGGCGGATGTAGCCGCTGCCCTGCGCCCAGACACCGTTCTTGTCAGTGTGATGTACGCCAACAACGAGATCGGCACGATCCAGCCCGTGGCGGAAATCGCTGCGCTGGCGCATGCGCATGGCGTGCCGTTTCACACCGATGCCGTGCAGGGCGGCGGGCTGCTGCCGCTCGATGTGGAAGACCTGCAGGTTGACCTGATGACGCTCTCGGCGCACAAGTTCTACGGCCCGAAGGGTGTCGGTCTGCTCTACGTGCGGCGGGGAACGCCTCTGTGGTCGCAGGTGACGGGCGGCGGTCAAGAGTCGAAACACCGCGCCGGCACCGAAAACACGCCCGGCATCGTGGGCATGGCCAAAGCGCTGGCTCTTACGCAGATGTCGCGTATCACCAACAACGCCCATCAGGCCATCCTGCGCGATCGTCTGATCAACCGGCTGCTGCGCGTCATCCCTGATGTGCGCCTGACCGGTCATCGCACACAGCGCTTGCCCAACCATGCCAGCTTCTTGATCGGCGGCCTGGAGATTCAGGGCATTTTGATGGGTCTTGACATGGCCGGCATCGCCGCTTCCAGCGGTTCGGCCTGCACCAGCGCCGCCCAGGAACCTTCGCATGTGTTGACCGCGCTCGGCATCGAACCAAGCGCTGCCGCCGGCCATCTGCGCCTGAGCCTGGGCCACAGCACGACCGAGGCGGACATCGAAGCGGTGATCGAGGCGCTGACGCCGTTGACGGCGCGTTTGCGCCAGTTGGCGGCAGCCTACGCCTAACCGCACATGCCGTGCAGTGAGCAAGAGGGAGGGAACGATTGAACGCCATCGCATGGATCGCTCATCCGGCGGTCACAACCAGCGCCTGGTTCGTTTTGCTCTATGGTGCGCTCTTTCATGCCTGGCAAGGACGCACGCTGAGCGGCCTCATGTGGCGCGTCCTGGTCTCTCTGCTCGGCTTTGCGGCGGGGCAGGCGTTGGGTGTGGCGTTGGGGCTGCCAGCCCTGGGCCAGACACAGGCACTCGCCGGTTCATGGGGGGCACTGGCGGCGCTCTTGTTGACACTTGGCCGACTCTCCCGGACATGATGGGGTGCTGTGCGCCGCATTGACTGTCCGGTCTCCCGGTTTTTCAGGAATCATAGACCCCCAGTGACCTTTGCGATGCGACGAAGCAAGAGGAGTGAAGAAGAAACAATGGATCAAAAGACCAAGATTTGGGCGATCATCGGCGTGGTGATTGCGTTGGCGCTCTTCATTGGCGTCATCTACCTGTTGGTGACCCATCCGCTCACGGCGGCCGTGGTGCGCGATTTGTTCATCATCTTTGTGACGCTGGAGCTTTTCATCATCGGCGCTCTGTTGACGGTGCTCGTGTGGCAGGTTTTCACGCTGACGCGCCTATTGCAGCGCGAGGTCAAGCCGATGTTGACCGCGACACAGGAGACGATCGGAACGGTGCGCGGCACGGCTACGTTTGTCAGCGACCAGGTGGTGCAGCCGGCGATCAAGATGTCGAGTACAGTGGCAGGCTGGCGGCGTTCGCTGGCGGTGTTGATGGGGCGCAACTGAAACGAGGAGCGGTTCTGAGAGCCTGGAGAGGGGAGGTGAAGCGATGACGGTTACACTGACGACGCCGGCGCCGGCGACGACGGAGGGCCAACGCCGGCGCACGGCGTACCGCAATGGACGGGATTGGCCCAGGGACATTCTGGAGGCGTATGCGCGCTATGCGGGGCCGTACACGGTCGAGACGGCGGATGCGATTTTGGATGAAGAGTCGGTAGAGTTGTACAACGGGTGGTTGGTGAGGCAAGAGATGACCGATGTCTATGAGCGGGAGATCACGGGAAACATCCAGATCATGCTCGACTTGTCGGCGCGCAAGGCGGGGTTTGGGCGCGGGGTGCCGGATCAAGTGGAGTGTTTGTTGAGCGACGGCGACGTGGTGAAGCCGGACTTTGCGCTGGCGTCGTGGGAGCGGTTGGCGACGGCGAAGCCGGTGGGGCCGAACGATCGGTTGTTGTTGCCTGGGGGTCCGGAATTGGTGGTGGAATCACGTTCGCCATCGAACCGGCGGGCGCAGGAGCGGCGCAAGCGGCAGTCGTACTTTGCGAACGGGGTACAGGTGGTGTGGGACGTGGACTTGCGTCACCGGCGCATCTACGTCTACCGGGCGGAGCGGCCGGACGCGCCAGAGGTGTATGGGGTCGAGGATGTGATCACGTGCGAGCCGTTTCTGCCGGGCTGGCAGCGGCGCTTGTTCGACATCTTCTCGCCTGGCGCATCGGCGGAGGCTGTGGCGGGCGAGGTTGCCGGCGCCTGGATCGCCGAAGGGCAGGCCCGCATGTTGCGCCAACTGCTGCCGACGCTGGCGCGCTATCGTTTTGGCGTGTCGTTGCCGGTGGAGGCGGAGCGACGCCTGTCCGCCTGCGACGAGGCGCAGCTCCTGCATCTGCAGGCGCTGCTCGAAACGGAGACGAACCTGGACGCCTGGCTGGCTGCACTGCCCGTATGAACGGCGGACGGGGTGTCGCCGTGATCGCGATGAGCGGCGGCGTGGATAGTTCGGCGGCGGCG
>CAZOLV010000180.1:0-3071 GCA_964580725.1 uncultured Anaerolineae bacterium
TTCCAAAACCTGACAGGTTTCCGGGTTTCCAAAAACCTGACAGGTTTCCGGGTTTTCCAAAACCTGTCAGGTTTCCAGGTTTCCAAAACCTGACAGGTTTCCGGGTTTCCCAAACCTGTCAGGTTTCCAGGTTTCCCAAAACCTGTCAGGTTTCCGGGTTTGCCTACTTAGAAAAAGATGGAGAGGAACGATGGATGAGATCAAGGTGATTCTGAACCCCTACGCCGGGCGCTGGCTCGCCTCGCGCTCGCGCGGAGGCATCGAACAGACGCTGCAAAGTCTGAACATCCCCTTTTCGCTCGATGTGACGCCCAAACCGGGCGCGGCGATCGACATGGCGCGCCAGGCCAGTCTGGATGGCTACCAGGTGGTCGTGGCGGCCGGTGGCGATGGCACAGTGAGCGAGGTGGTCAACGGTTTGGCGCAAGCAGCAGACGCCGCCGGCAAACCGACGGCAGGCATCCTGGGCGTGCTGCCGGTGGGATCGGCCAACGACATGGCCGAGATCGCCGGCGTTCCGGGCCAGGTGCTGGCCGCCTGTCAGGCCATCAAGCGCCGCCGCACGCGTCATCTCGACCTGGGGATCGTCAACGGCCGCTACTTCGACAACAACGTGGGCGCCGGGTTCGAGGCGCAGGTAACGATCGAAAGCCGCAAGATCAAACGCCTGCGGGGGACGTTGCTCTATCTGATCGCCGTCTTCCGCGCCCTGTCGCACTACCCCTCGCCCACCATTCGCGTGACCTGGGACGGCGGCGAGATGCAGCGGCCAACGCTGATGGTGTCGGTGGGCAATGGGCGACGCACGGGCGGCGGCTTTTTTGTCACGCCCGATGCGATTCAGGACGATGGGCTGCTCGATCTCGGCCTGGCCAAGGCGTTGCCGCGCCTGCAGATATTACAGTTGTTGCCCAAGGTGATGCGCGGCACACATCGCAACGACCCGGCCGTCATGCTGACGCGCTGCACGCGCCTGACGTTGGAATCGGACTACCCACTGCCGGTGCACGCCGACGGCGAGATCATCTACACCGACGCCAAACGGCTGGAGATTTCGATTCAGCCCAAGCGCCTCGAAATGATCGTGTGACCTGTACCACGATCTTCAGATCGTGCGCAGTCGGTTGGGAAGTGGGGCGCTGCGTCCCTTTGAGCAAGTCCGTTCCTCTGTGGTATAATTCTGTCGCAGGCGCGGCCGCGCCTGCGATCAGATGAGGAGACGGTAAGCAAGTTGACGATCGAAACATCCCACGGCGAGGTTCTGACAACACCGATCAGTGCGCCGCTGATGGCGCTGCGTGTGCGCATCGCGTCCTCGCCGTGGCGCATCACCCCGGCCTGGGCCGTCATCGCCGGCGCATGCACCGCGCGGCCGGCCGCTTGGAATCTCACCCTCGTGCTCCAAATCCTGGCCGCCGCCATCCTGGCCGACTCGATCTGGAGCATCTTTTGGCAGTTGTTATCCCATGCACCCACTCCCAACGATCAGCAGCCCGCCGGCGCAAGTGGGCAGCCGCATACCGCCTGGCTGCCCTACAGCGCAGAGACAGCGCCGGCCGACCGCCTGCAGCGCTGGCTGCAAGACCCAACGCAGCCCGGTCACACTCTGCAAGGCTGGCCGATAGCGTTGGCGCTCACCGCACTGCTCGCACATGATACCGGCGCCGGACGCCCCGCCCTCATCCTGTCGCTGGCTGTCATCCTGCTCAGCCTGATCGGCCTGGCCTGGACACGACAGCAACGCCCAATCCCCGCCGGCCTGCTGGCCGTGCTCATCGTCACACTGCCCTGGCTGCTTGGCCATCTCACCGTCGGCGCGCTGACCACAGTACCCTGGGGCCTTCTGACCGGATTCACCCTGCTCGTCTGGGGCCTCGCACGCAGCGAGCAGCAAGCGACACGCCCGGATCAGCGCGCCGCCGCCTGGCTCGCCCCGCTTGGCGCCGTCATCATCACCGCCAGCCTGATCCTGACCAGCGCCCCCATCGCCGCCGGTCTGACCGGCGCGCTGGCGCTGATCGCCTTCTGGCAGCGGCCCGGACGCAGCGCACACGACCTGGCGCACATTCACCCCTGGCTGTGGGCCGCGCTGGCCGTCGTCGCCCTCATCGGGCGCTGACCGCCGCCAACGTCAGAGACACGAACGGAACGAGACGCATGATCACCATCGAACAAGTGCAGCAAGACCCAGAAGTCATCGCCTTCATCGAACAGGCCAACGCCAGCCTGCAAGCCCTCGGCTACACCGAGCACGGCCTGCGACACGCCACGCGCGTCGGCAAAGAAGCGGCGCGCATTCTGCGTGAACTCGACTACGACGCGCGCCAGGCCGAGCTCGCCCAAATCGCCGGCTTCCTGCACGACACCGGCAACCTCATCCATCGCGAAAATCATGCACTCTCGGGCGCACAGATCGCCTGGCAAATTCTGCAACGTCTCGGCATGTCACCCCCCGAAACCGCACTCGTCATGGGAGCCATCGGCAACCACGAAGAAGAGCGCGGCATCCCCACCCACCCTATCGCCGCCGCCGTCATCCTCGCCGACAAAGCCGATGTACATCGCAGCCGCGTGCAAAACCCAGACCGCGCTAGCTTCGACATCCATGACCGCGTCAACTTCGCCGCCACGCGCACCCTCGTCCTGGTAGACCCCGCCCAGCGCACCATCACCCTCACGCTCACCATTGACACCAGCGTCGCCAGCGTCATGGAATACTTCGAGATCTTTCTCAGTCGCATGGTCATGATGCGCAAAGCCGCCCAACTGCTGCGCTGCCAATTTCATCTCATCGCCAACGACAGCGAACTCTCATGACCCACATCACCCACCACCCTCTCACAGCTATTTTCTAACAACTATTTTCTAACTATTTTCTAACAACTATTTTCTAACAACTATTTTCTAACTGTCACCCAACGGAGACACCAAGGTGCAAATCGTACGCATCCAAACCCAAAACGGCCCCACCTACGGCCAACTGCGCGCCGGTCTTATCTACCCCCTTGCCGGCGACCCGTTCGTAGCAGACGCTTCAGCGCCTCCGTTCGTAGCAGGCGCTTCAGCGCCTC
>CAZOLV010000181.1:0-2959 GCA_964580725.1 uncultured Anaerolineae bacterium
ACGCCCTTTGGGTGCACAATTTGCATATTCCGTCTCGTCGCCTCATCCAGATAGGGCTTGAATTCGCCATCCGGCCAGGCGCGCGCACCTTCGTGCCGGTACTCTCCAACCTCGAATCCGTCGTCCTGGAGCTGGCGTAGCAACTTGAATGCCTCTTCCGCCTTCATCCCGGGCCGGAAGTATTTCTGAACGGCCAAGGTTGCCGCAGCCTTTCTCTCTTCGTGGGTGTCGCCTTGTTTACGAATCGCGGTTGCGTAAGCGGCCTCCATGTCTTTAATCATCGGATCAGTCATATCGCATCCTGTCAAAAAGGGCAGTACGAGCGCGGTCGCGCACAAGGAACGAAACAAGAAATCAGGTACCGAACAACGGTTTTCTCTCATCATGCCGCCCTCTCCCACACCCAATCATTCGCAGCCTCCCGCAAATCCCGCACGGCGCCCGAGCCCCGAATGTCGACCAGGGAACGTGCCGCATCGGCAAGCGCAATCGTGTCGGGGAATTCGCGCCAGAACCGACCCGTCGCAAAATCCAGGTCGGCGGCAGCACGCTCGGTGCCGTCCAGCCGGGTGTAGGTGCCGGTGGCAATGATGCGGTTGCCGTTGCTCAGCGTGGTGCTGGCCGCTTCGGCGGCCAGGCTGATGCTGGCGACGTTGGACTCGCTCAGGGACTTGAGTTCGCCCGCCTCGGACAGACCGTTCTGGTTGAAGTCGCGCCAGATCCTGACGTGGGCATACTGGGCGTCGCTTGCGTCGAACACGCCGTCCTGGTTGGTATCGAGGTCGGCCAGGGCCGTGAATCCGTCAGCCGCCTTGGTGCCGTTGGAAAGCACGGTCTCGACGCCAAACAGTTCGCCGCCGTTGTCGATGGTGCCGTTGCCGTTGCGGTCCAGCACGACGATGCCGTCATCCGCTTTGGTCCAGCCGGTGCTGTGCCTGGTGCCATCGCCGTCGTGGTCGAAAAGAACGGTCCCATTGGCGCCGATGGTCTCGATGCCGTCGCCGTCCAGGTCGAGAACGAGCGGCTCGCAGCGGGGGATCCAGTTGCGGGCACGGTCGAAGAGATCAGAGATGGCGTCGGAGAGATCATCCAAGCCCGATTTGTCCCAGAGCCAATCACCCAATTCGTCCCCAAAACCTCTTCCACCAGGTGCAACATCGCCGCCCGGCATATCAAAGTCCGAACCAGGCGCCCAGTTGTCTGAAGGGCCATCCTTGGTAGGCGCAGGCAGCCCGGAGCGACGCAGGGCTTCGTCTACCGAGGCATTGGAGTTGGTGTCTTTTGGGTCGTAACCAATATTCCGGTTATCGATGTCGGTCATGACATCCCGGATGTTTTGCCAATCGAACGACAGGTCGTCGCCTTCGATGATGGTTTCTGGCTCTATGCCGTTTTGTGTGGAAATTGACATTTCAGCAGCCAGCATGACGGTAGCGTCCGTAATCGCGGGGGATCGCCGGCAGCAGAGGGTTCTGCGGCAGATGCTTGAGCCTGGACATGCGCAGGTAGGCGATGGCGATGAAGTTCTCGATGTTGCGGAAACCCCGGGCGGCAGTCTTCGTCTGTTGCAGCAGGCCGTTCATCGCCTCGACGTAGGCGTTGCTGCGCCCGTCGAGCATGCCACGCACGACGCCACCGAGGTGTTCCTTCAGCGTCGCAGCCAGGCGCTTGAACGGCTCCAGACGGGAGCGCCGCGCCCAGCTCATCCACTTCATCAGCGCGCCTTGGGCGATCGCTTCGCTGTTGCTGGCGCCCGCCTCGCTGTAGACGAGCCGCAGCGCCTGCTTGAGCCGCCAGGCCCGCGCGCTCTTGAGGGTCGAATGCTGCAACCAGTGCATGGCGTCGCATTGCGCGCGCGTCCAGCCCGCCGGATTCTTGCGCATGCCCCACAGCAACTGGCGCAGCGTCTTCTTGTCAGGTGCGCCAACCGCCTCACGGATCGCCGCCGCCGAGGTGCGCATCTCCTCGCGGCGCACCTCATCCATCGCGGCATTGGCCAGCGCGATGACGTGAAAGCGGTCGTAACTGATCTGCGCGTTGGGCAGCGCCAGGGCAATGCCCTTGGTGTAGGCCGCGCTCATGTCGATGCAGGCATGCTCGATGTTGTCAGGGTCGCCTCCATGTGCGCGCAGATCGTCGGCAAAGGATTCCAGGGTCTGGTGGTCACGGCCGGCGCAGGCAAACAGCAGGCGCTTGGTTTCGAGGTCATGCACGACGGTGATGTACGCATGCCCCCGCTTGACGCTGGTCTCGTCGACACCGATGTGCCGAACCGCCGTCATGTCGTCCTGCGCCCGCGCCGCGGTGACGTAGTGCTGAATGCGCCGCCAGATACGTTTGGCCGATACCCGTATCAGGTTGGCCACCTGCTGCACCGGGAGCTCCCGACACAGCGACAGGGCCAGTGCTTCGAACAGCAAGGTAAAGCCGCTGCCTTCACGCGCCCACGGTACCGGCAGTTGTGTGGTCTTGCCGCAGCTACCACACTGCACGCGCGGCACGTCGGCGTGCAGCCAGGCTTCGAACTGAAAGAAGTCCAGATGCCGCCAGCTCCGGTGCACACGGTCGTGGATCAACTGATTCTCCACCCCGCACGCCGGGCAGGCCGCGCGCTTGCCGGCGTGCTCGACCTCGAAGTCGATCCGCCGCTTGCCGGTGTTGAGTTCAACCTTGGCGACCTGCCAGGGCGGCTGCAGGCCAAGCGCGGTGGTGAAGAGGGCTTCGATCTGGGTGTTCATGGGGGACGAGGCGGAAGTTACGATCGGGGCGTTGTACCACCAGCCGTCAGGTTTGTGGAGGCGTCAATTTCCACACAAAACGGCATAGAGCCAAAGAATGCAGACGGGAAAACATCGGTTGATTTAGCTCAAGAGCGAGGAAACACGAGAATCGTTGATCTCTTGCTTGCAAATGGGGCTTCCCACTCAGGCCGATCATCCGACGTAAAGAGTGCCCCATA
>CAZOLV010000182.1:0-2667 GCA_964580725.1 uncultured Anaerolineae bacterium
TGTTGTTCGCAGGACAAGTATAGCATTACTGGCAGATAGTTGCAAGGGGATTTTATTGTGGATCGGGCGACGGAACCTGATGCCCGCGCCAGCGCAAGAGGGCGGCGGCATGGGCTTTGCGCAAGACAAAACGATCAGCCTCAGTTCGCAATCTCTCCAGCTCAGCCTGCTCACTCGCGGTGATCGTTCCATTGGCGTTCTTGTCCAACAGTTCGTGGTAACGTGACCAGCTTTGGTTGAGTTGGGTGCTGCGCGCAATGCGCCACAGGTAGTCATCATCGAGCCGATCCAGTGCCGCCAGGTCGGCCTGAAAAAGGACCGGCGCATCTTCCCAACTGGGAGGACTGTCCACCTGGAGAGCACGCACTAACACTTCGTCAAGCGGCACGCGCATCGCCAGGGATGCTTGTTTGAGCCGCTCATAGAGGTTCTCCGGTAGCGTAAGCGTAATGCTTTGCATGACCATAGACAACTCCGATTGTACCACGAGACCTGATACCCTTACACTGGGCATTTCGGGCGGCGCATCTTCCTATATCCTGACTGTTCGCATTGTAACATGAGTGAACACGCTGGTCAACCGGGCCGGGTTTGAAGCCGTTCAGCACACTACCTATCGATGTCTTGGCCCTCCTGTCACCTGTTCCATCTGATCTCTCCATCTCCTACGCCCCCTCGAACGCCGCCTCATTGACGCCCTCAATCGCCGCGCGCAGGTCCTCAACCTTGCCGTGATTCTCCGCATACTCCATCAGCGCCAAGCGCCGCGTCTGCAGCGACTGATCGGCGGCAAAATCGTTGTACACCTCCCGGAAGGAATCGTAGGCTAACTGCGCAACCTCATTCGCACTCAGTCGTTCCAACGCCAGGCGAATCTCGTTCACATCGGTATCACTCGGCAGTCGCCTGCCGGTCGCCTGCATCATCACCCTGCGCAAGCGGGCATTTTCCTTTTCGAGCGCGGCAATGCGGCTACTCAACAGCTTGATTGTCCCTTGCAGGGAATCCACCTGTTTGGTCAGGTCCTTCACTTTCTGCTCCAGGTGCTCCTCGCGCGTCATCAAAGGCCCTGGACGCGCCCGCTGCCAGGCGACCGAGATGACCACCGCACATAAGGTGCCGAGAAGCCACAAGAAGACATCTTCAATGGACATGCAGCCCTTTCCAGATGACCGCGGCCTCGGCCGTGAGGAGGAGCCCCATCAGCGCATAATAGCCGGCCGATGTCGCAACGGGCCACACATCACAGGCGAACATGCCGTAAGCCCCGGCGCCCATGGCAGAGACCAAGAACCCAGCCAGGGTCATGCGTCGCTTGTCACGCGTCATCATGAGCGCGACAAACAACAGGGCAAACACAAAACCATACTGCCAGGCTGACATCTTGTTGATGCCGGCGGCAGCGTCAGGGGAGATCAGCTCTAGTACCCCCAACCGCCCGACGGCGAGCACCCCCGTGAAGGCGATGACCACCCTCCTCGCCACCGGCCCGCGCTGGGTGTCTTCGATGGTGTCCCAGATGATCCGAGTCAATGCCCATCCCCCATCTTTCATGGCCCCAGCACCAGGCCGGCCCATTCCTGGCTCACGGCCAACGTCGAGCGGCCGCGCCAGATGAGGCGGTGATCCCGCCCGCTGCCGTCATCGTCATCGTTCAGCCCCACTGTGAATCGCATGCGCTTGCCCGCAACCAGCGCCTGGTTCGCTCCCAGTGCCCTACGTTCGATGCGCATCTCGATCTGCCACGCCGCCGCGCCCTGGACTCCCTCGCCACCTCCGCCGGCCGCCGTCGCGGCGAATGCCTGCACAGCTGGCGCGTCGACCTGGTTGAATAGCAGCACCTCTCCGTTGGCGCGCACGCTCCATTCGTGATCGTCTGGCCCCCAGGGGATCGCATCGTTGCCGGCGTCAACTCCGATTTCCAGCGAATCGTCCAGCCAGGGGAATTGGCTGTCGGTCACGACGGCGTCATCATCCAGCACGGCAGCCACGTAGAGGTAGTCCGCATCCCACCCGCACTTGACGCGCGCCTGCGCATCGCTCGCTATCGGCCCGGGCAGCGGTGTCACCACTGTGCTGGTGTCCCTGTTGACGGTGATCTCCTCGACCCCTCCCCACTCCGACAGATCACCATCCAAGGTCACCAGGCCCGTCAGGTCAGAGCAGGTCAGGGTTGTCGGCGGCCAGCTGGTGGCGGTCGGCGTCGGCGTTAAAACCCCAATCCCACCGGTCGGTGATGGGGTTGGAGTAGCCGTTGATCCTACCGCACCGGTCAAGTCCATCCACACCATGTGCAGAATGGGCTTAGGTCTTGTCAAGAAACAACTTCCCGTTCTTGGGACTCTACGGTCTGCCTGTGGGTCCGTGGTTGCAGGGTGTAATTCCAATTCGGACAGACCGTGTGCCGTTCGAGATTGAGGGCGTCCATGTCTTCCTGTGGGACACTGCGCCCGGTTTCATAGCAGCCGTCGTGATAGAAGGCCTCGACCGTGAGACCGGTCGTTGTGGTCGTACCCCGGATGTAACCCAACAGCGTGTCCCAAGTGCGCAAGGGTTGGCCAGCCCAGTTGACGCTAATCGGGCCGAACATCGGCCAAGATGAGCAAGTGCTCGCCCGGCCCATACACGGCTTGGCCGACCGTTGTCCACCAGCGGGCGATCACATCG
>CAZOLV010000183.1:0-2517 GCA_964580725.1 uncultured Anaerolineae bacterium
TTGCGCCGCATGTGCGTTTCCAGTACACGCCAACGCGTACGCCGACACCAACGCGCACGCCAACGCGCACGCCAACGCCGACGCGTACACATACACCGACGCGTACGCCGAAACGGACCGAAACCCGCACTCCAACGCCGACGCTGGTGCTCACCTCGACGCCGACGCATACGCCGACGCGCACCTGGACGCCGACACCGACGCGCACCTGGACGCCGGCGATCACTTCGACGCCAACGCCGACGCGTACCTGGACGCCAACGCACACACCAACGCCCACCATCACCCCATCAAGCACTCCAACGTCCACACCCACGCCGTCGGACCACTGGGTGTTTCAAGGACGCCTGCAATTGTCCAACGGAAACCCCATCGCGGGCTATACCTATGTGCAACTGTGGGGGTCGAATCAGCCCACGAATTTCGAACAATTTCTGCTGAATGGCGTCACCAACGCATCGGGATATTTCGACCTGCAAGTGACCGGCGCCAGTTTCAGCTATTACCATCTCTGGCTCGAGCCAGCCTCGCAGCCATACCAGTTCTCTTCTGCACAGGCGGGGCCAGGCGGCACAATGCTCTCGAACCGTTGGATTCGCTATAGCAACGTGACGCCCGGTACTTACGCCGGCAACGTTTTTGTACTGACCTTCGGCGGCGCTACAGCGACGCCCACTCCAACGCGGACTCCAACATTCACGCCCACTCCAACCTTCACCCCGACGCCTACACCGGGCAGCGTTCCCTGGACAACGATTCTCTACGAGACCTTCGAGGGCACCTTCCCTGGCCCGTGGCAGGTCTTCGACAACAATGGCAGCACCAGCGGCGATTACTCCTGGGCCAGGCGCAACTGTCGCCCCTATAACGGCGGATACAGCGGCTGGGCCGTTGGCGGCGGCGTGGATGGCTGGAACCTGGGCTGCGGCGCTTACTATCCCAACAGCGTTGATTCCTGGATGGTCTATGGTCCTTTCAGCCTCGCAGATGCCACGGCAGCGGATATCAGCATGATGCTCTGGTACAACCTGGAGACTGGTTATGATCGAGTCTGCTACGGGGCGTCCATCAATGGTTACAATTTTAGTGCGTATTGCTACGACGGCAATTCGGGAGGTTGGGCCTCTCTCGGCGCTAACCTTGCAGACTTCAATGCGCTTGGTCAACCGAGTGTATGGATTGCGATCATTACTCAAAGCGACACCAGCATCACTTTCCCGGAAGGCGCCTATGTTGACAATATCTGGCTGCGCAAGTGCACAGCCGCGACATGCACAGGGGACGGATCGAACACAGTCGCCACCACAGTCTACCCAGTGGCCCGCGACGCGACCGGCGAGCGACGTCTGGTGCAACGATTGGTTCGCCAGGCCGTCAGATAGGATCTGGTGGATCGGAAGAGAGAGAACGTCCATGGAAGAAACTCAAATCATGCAACAATCGGTTGTGTGGGCGGTGCTGCACAGCGCCTGGATTGGCGGACACAGCGATACGCTCCCTTTGACCCGCCCCCATCTGCGGCTGGGGCGCGGTCTCGACAACGATATCGTGATCGAAGACCCCGCCATTTCCACCCATCACCTGGAAATCATCGCCCGTGATGGCGTCATTCAGGTGTGCGACTTGGGGTCGCGCAACGGCTCGCGCATCGGTTCACAGCCGCTGCAACCGCGCCAGCCGGCGACGGTTGGATTGGGCGCAAAGATCATGTTGGCGGGGCGACTGGAGTTGCATCTCCTTGCGCCAGATTTTGCCATGCCGGCTGTGACCATGCCGGACCGTGTGTACCTCAAAGCCAGGCCGATGCCCGGTCTTGTCATCTGGCCGCGCGGAGGCACACTCATCCATCTGGCCCTGGACGATCAGCCGGTTCAGATTGGGCGCGGCAGCGAAAACGATGTGGTTGTCAATCACGCGGCTGTGTCTCGACAGCACGCCGAAATCGTGCGACAGCCCAATGGTTGGCTCCTGCGCGACCGGGACAGCCGGCACGGCTTGCGTCTTGACGACAAACGTATCAAGGAAAAACTACTGGAACCAGGCGATACCTTAAGCGCCGGCGCGGCGCACGTCACGATCTGATGAACGAGAGAGGGTCAGTGCGATCATGGAATATCTGACAGCGGGACAACGGCTCGACCGCCACATCGTAGACGCTGTCGTAGGAGCGGGCGGCATGGGCATCGTCTACCGGGGACGCCACCAGACCCTGCAAAGCCCGGTCGCCGTCAAGGTGTTGGACCTCAGGCGCATCGGCGCCGCCTTGAGGGACAGAAGAGGAGGGGGTGCGTTGCGTCCAGCCCGGTTCACGGGGCGTTGCCCAGCCGTGCGAAGTTATCAGCGAGTTGGTGTTTCATCTGCGACAACGGTCAAGCATCGATGCTCATGCGTTGCGACGATAGGAGACAGAACATGCATGTTACGAGCAGAATCCTGGTCATCATGGGCGTGGCGTTGCTGGCGGGAATGGTCTTGACAGGCCTGACAGTCTCTGCGACCGGCCGGCTGCCGCGCGAG
>CAZOLV010000184.1:0-2443 GCA_964580725.1 uncultured Anaerolineae bacterium
AGGATGTGGGCGAGCCGGGCATCCCCAATGTCACCGTCAAGCTCTACCGCGATACTGACGGCAGCGGCACGCTGACCGCCGGCGATACCCCCATCGGGACGCTGACCACCGGCGCCGACGGCGGCTATCTCTTCACCAACCTGCCGCCTGCGGTCTACTTCGTGGATGTGACCGACACCAACAACGTGCTGGCCGGCCTGACGCACGTCGTCGCCAATCAGAGCCAGCCCGACCCGACGGGCGCCATCGTGTTGGGCGCCGGCGATGTCTACAAGGACGCCGACTTCGGCTACTACCAGGTTCCAACCAGCGGCAATGCCATCATCGGCGACACCGTCTGGTACGACGACAACGGCGACGGCGTTCAGCAGCCGGGCGAGCCGGGCATCCCCAACGTGCAGGTCTGCGCCACGCCCGTCGGCGGCGGCGCGGCGATCTGCGACACGACCGACAGCAACGGCCACTATCTGGTGACGGTGCCGCCCGGTTCCTACAGCGTCGCCCCGACCAACCCGCCGCCCGGTTATGCAGCGACCACCCCGGTGCCGCATGTGCCGGTTGTTGTGCTGGCCGGCGATCAGTACCTGAAGGCCGACTTCGGTTATGATGACAACGGCAACAACTTCCTCGGTACGATCGGCAACCTGGTCTTCCTGGACGCCAACGAGAATGGCGTCTTCGACGGCGGCGAGACCCCGTTCGCCGGCGTCAGCGTGGACCTGATCCGCGACAGCAACAGCAACAGCGCCTGGGATGCGGGCGAACCGATCATCGCCACGGTGACCACCGCCAGCACACTGGACGCCAACAGCGGCAACTACCTCTTCAGCGGTCTGACGGCAGGGCGCTACCTGGTGCACGTCAGCGACACGAACGGCGTGCTCTACGGCTACACCAAGTCGCCGTTGGGTGCGGCGGGTGTTGACAACAACAATCAGGCCGATCCCTACGCCATCAACCTGCCGACGGGTGGCGACAACCTGACCGCCGACTTCGGCTACCACCTGACCGATCTGCCCACGGGCGCCATCGGCAACCAGGTCTGGATCGAGAAAGACAACAACGGTCTGTTCGACGTGCTCAGCGGCGACACCGGTCAGCACGGCGTGACGGTGCAACTGCGCCAAAACGGCGTGGTGATCGCCACGACCACCACCGGCCCCAGCGGCGACTACGTCTTCGTCGGCCTGCCGCCTGGCGTCTACGATGTGCGCGTCAGCGATGCCTTCGGTGTTCTGACTGGGTACGCCCCGACGCTGGTTGGCCCCAACCCTGATCAGGACAACAACAACCAGGCGCAGCCCTACGTCGTCAACCTGGCGTTGGGCGAGTTTGACCCCACGGCGGACTTCGGCTATCTGCCCGGCCCGACGATTCAGAGCGATAGCACGATCGGCAACCTGGTCTGGGTGGACAACAACGCCGACGGTGTCTTCCAGTCTGGCGAACCGGGCATTGGCAACGTTTCGGTCGAACTGTGGTACGACAGCAATCTCAACTGTCTGAAAGACCAGCCCGATCTACCGATGGGCGTTGTGCTGACCGGCAACTCGATCGTGTTGGGCGGCAATTATCGCTTCACCGGGCAGTTCCCCGGCGGCAACTACCTGGTGATCGTGGGAGACAGCAATAACGTGCTGGCGGGCTACACACATTCGCTGGGTCCCAACCCTGGCCAAAACAACAACAGCCAGGTCACGCCGTACTGCATCCAAAACTTCAACCCGACCAACACCGGCGATACCAACCTGACCGCCGATTTTGGCTATTGGCAGCCGGTGACGGTGGGCGACTTGACCTGGGTGGACACCAACGGCGACAACATCTATGACGCCGGCGTCGAACCGCCGCTGAGCGGCGTCGTGGTGCAGGTCAAGAACAGCAGCAATGTCGTCGTGGCGACGGTGACGACCGGCCCGGCGGGCGGTTTCCCCGCCGGAACCTATCTGGTCAGCGGACTGCCGCCCGGCCAGTACACGGCCACGGTGCTGCCGCAGCCCAACGGTTACCTGGCTTCTGGCCCCACCACCCTGACCAGCGTGACGCTGACCAGCGGGCAGAGCGACCTGACGCTCGACTTCCCCTTCATCGCTCCCACCGGCATCATGGTGACCAGCTTCCAGGCTGTGCAGCAGGCCGGCGGCCCGGTCGCGCTGACCTGGACGACCATCTTCGAAGGGACGAACGAGGGCTTCCACATCTGGCGGGCCACCAGCGCCGATGGCGTTTATCAACGCCTGACCGCTGAAGCGATCGCCAGCGCGGCCAGCGGCGGCGCCGGCGCCGGCTACCAGTGGACGGACGCCTCCGCCGTGGCGGGCAAGGCGTACTTCTACCGCCTGGAGGCGACGCCCTCCGGCCAGCTCATCGGCCCGGTCTCGGCTCGGCTCTGGGGCATGCAGTTGTACGTGCCCTTCCTGCGCCGCTAACACTCCCTCGCCTC
>CAZOLV010000185.1:0-2442 GCA_964580725.1 uncultured Anaerolineae bacterium
GAACGCCGCGATGCCGGCTTCGCCCGCTGGCAGCGCGCCGTCGCCCGCGCCCAGGGTTGGGCGCTCGATGGAGTTGGATGACGACGCTGCCCTGGTTTCATGAACTGACCCCCGCACCCGACCCACTGGCCGTCTGCGCACATCTGGCCAGCCGCCCCTTTGCCCTCTTTCTCGACAGCGCCCTTCCGCAGCCCGCCCTGGGTCGCTATTCGTTCATCATGGCCGACCCGTTCGCCATCCTCACCACGCACGGCGAGCGCAGCACCCTCACCACCACCACCGGCGACGAGCCGGCCCAGCCGACTCACACCGGCGATCCGCTCACCTTTCTGCAGCAGTTACTGCGCCCCTTCGCCCAACCAACCCTGCCCGGCCTGCCCCCCTTTCAGGGCGGCGCCGCCGGCTACTGGGGCTACGAGCTGGGCCAGCGCCTGGTCGCCGCACAACCCATTCCCGACGCCCGCAGTGCACACCGCCCCCTGCCTGACATGGCCCTCGGTTTCTACGACTGGGCGCTTGCCTGGGATCACCTCGACCCACAAAGCCCTCGCTGCTGGCTCATCTCCACCGGCTGGCCCGCCCTTGAACCCGCCTTGCGTCTTGCGCGCGCCCAGGCCCGCGCCGCCGACGTATTGACATGGCTATACGAACCCGCGCCGCCTCTGCCCGCCTGGCCCGCCGCCAACGCCCCCTCGATACGCAGCCCACGGCGCCCCCTGCGCGCCTACCCCGATCTCACCTCCACCTGCATGCGCGCTGAGTACCTCGCCATGACACGCCAGGCCCTGGCCCACATCGCCGCCGGCGACATCTACCAGGTCAACCTTTCGCAGCAGATGCGCCTGCCGCGCCGGCTGCATCCCTGGCAGCACTACCTTCAACTGCGCCGCGCCAACCCGGCGCCCTTCGCCGCCTATCTCGCCCTACCACACCTGGGCGCCGCCATCCTCAGCGCCTCGCCCGAACGTTTCCTCCAGGTGCATGATGGTCACGTCGTCACCCGCCCTATCAAAGGCACCCGCCCGCGTGGCCGCACCCCTCACGCTGACGCCGTCCTGCGCGCTGCGCTACTCGCCAGCGCAAAAGACCGCGCCGAAAACGTCATGATCGTTGACCTCCTGCGCAACGACCTCTCCAAAGTCTGCCGCCCCTTCAGCGTGCGCACACCAGAACTCTGTTGCGTCGAATCCTACGCCACCGTACATCATCTCGTCTCCACCGTCGTCGGCCAACTGCGCCCCGACCTCGACGCCGTTGACCTGCTGCGCGCCTGTTTTCCGGGCGGCAGCATCACCGGGGCGCCCAAGGTGCGCGCCATGCAGATCATCGCCGCCCTCGAACCAACCGCCCGCGGCGTCTACTGCGGCGCCATCGGCTATCTCGGTTTCGATGGCGCGTTGGATACCAGCATCGCCATTCGCACCGCCGTCGCCAGCGGCGATGACCTCCAGTTTGGCGTCGGCGGCGGCATCGTCGCCGACAGCCTGCCCGCCGGGGAGTACCGTGAAACGTTGCACAAAGCCGCCGGTCTCCTACAAGGACTGCGCACATGAGCATTTTTTATGTCAACGGCAGTTTACTTCCTGCTGGCTCGGCGGCGATCTCGGCGCACGACCGCGGCTTCCTCCTGGGCGACGGCCTGTTCGAAACACTCTGCGCCGTCGAGGGGCGCCCGCTCTACCTGGCGCCCCATCTCGCCCGCCTGACGCATGGCGCCAATGTGCTTGGCCTCCCCTTGCCCGACCAGACGACGCTGACCACCGCCCTGACCGACACCCTGGCCGCCAACGATCTGACAACGGGGCACGCCATCCTGCGCCTGACGGTGACGCGCGGCGTGGGGCCGCGAGGTCTGGCGCCGCCCGCCGCCTGCCATCCAACGGTCGTCGTGACGGCGCAAGCGCACTCGGCCGCGCCGGCGTCAGCGCTGCGCGCCGTCAGCGCCCCCTTTCGCCTCGATGCAACTTCGCCGCTCGCCGGCCTCAAGACGCTCAACTACCTTCCGCAAGTGCTGGTCCGCCAGGCTGCGCTGGCCGCCGGCGCCGACGATGGCATTTTCCTCAACCATCAGGGCAACCTGGTGGAAGCGTGCGCCAGCAACCTGTTTTGGGTCCACGGCGGCGAGCTTTTCACCCCGGCGCTCAGTTGCGGCCCGCTGCCGGGCGTCATCCGGGCGCGCGTGCTGGCGCTGGCGGCAGACAATGGCCTGTTGGCGCACCAGGGCGTCTTCCCGCCCGCCGCCCTGCTCGCCGCCGACGAGGCCTTTTTGACCAATTCGGTGCAGGGCATCGTCCCCCTGATCTGGTTCGACGGCCGCGCTGTGGGTCATGGCCGCCCCGGCCCCATCACCGCCCACCTGCAGCGCCTGCTGGCAAACGACCCTGTCGCCCACTGCTCGTAGTAGGCGCTTCAGCGCCCCCGTTCGTAGTGGGCGCTTCAGCG
>CAZOLV010000186.1:0-2366 GCA_964580725.1 uncultured Anaerolineae bacterium
CACTAATTTGCACGAATTCCAGGATCCTTTCGTTTCGATTCGTGCAATTCGTGGCCAAAAACCGGACTGATTGCGTCACTCGTGGTAGATCACGGCGATGGCGTCGGGAGTGATGCCATCGCCGCTTGCCACCGATCATCGAGTTTGACCAACAACTCGCCCAACTCATCCTCGTCAAGCGCCAGCGGCGCCGCGGGGCAATCTGGGCCGAAAATCGCACGACGAGCTCGCCATATCGCGCCAGCATATGGCAGAGTTCGGCGCCTTCCGTATTGGGCGTAATGTAACTTGCACAGGCTACATACGCCTCGTCTGTAAAATCCAATAGTGTTGTCAATTCGGGCTTTTCCTCCCAGGCGCCATTAGACTGTCTACCAGAATAGAACACGTCCAGTTGGCGCTTGTACTCACGCTGCGCACTGCGCACGAATTCGTAACGATAGATCTCGTGAACGACGACGCCGTTTCCACTCATGTCTCGTAATAGATGTTCCACAGCGCCGTGCGAGTCCGCGGTTGGGATGATGGGCCGATTGCTCCAGCCAGGAGGGAACAGCGTAGCATCCATCAGCATGGATTCAGTCGTAAAGGGCCGCAACGGCGCCGGGGCGCCGGGTGTGCAGATGAAGCTCAAGACAGCCACAGCGAGGCAAGTCGTCAGTGTCAGGACCGCCAAACGCAATCTCCGTGTGTTCATGGCGTCACCTCGGCCTGTTGTCGAAATGACCAACGGCATAGGGCGCACCAGAACCCCGTACTGGAGCATAGTTCGGCGTCCCAGCCGCCAAGAGGTCATGATACTCTGCCACCAGCGCCTGGAACGCTTGCAAGGTGACGTGGCTGCCATGACACCTGCTCAGCTCGATGCCCATGCTGACGGCTGTAAGTGCAACAATCTCTAATCATCGCCTATGGTGGCAGTCATACGCCAGACAACATCGCTATCCAAATAGGAGATCACTACAGGGAACACTCGATCACCGTTAAGATCATAACTGCAAACATAATAGGTCATTCTTAACCTCGGCACATAAGTGGGTGGCTCACATCCATATTCATAGCGCCCCAACTTGGCCTTGACATCGTCACGCGTGGATACCCCGCGTTCAAACGTCGAAAGAATGATAGGGAAGAAATCAGGAGCATACACTGGCCTGTCTTGCGTACATAGACGGTTATCCTTCAATTCGAAGCCCATGCAGATGTCCTGGATGGTTTCAGCAGTCAGGGGCGTGGTGTATTTCGACAAATCTGGTTTCCGCAACCTGGCGATCGAGATCGGTAAGGTGCATCCGCATGAGGTAATCAGCAACAGAGCAAGGCCAACAATGAATAGATACTTGCTCGTCATTTTTACCACGCTTCCACCAGAAGCCGTTCGCCTGTTCATGGTGAACCTCGCAGTTTTGCGTAGTTCGACTCCAACCATTGGAGCTTACCATAGCTGCCAGAACCGTGTGGACCGAGGTCTCGTCTGAGTGTGTCACCCAACTCCGCAGGAGATGTAATCAGGCCATAGGTGATCTTGTATCCGATAACTACTCCGGCTTCTGAAAGAACCCAGTCTTGCCAGCTAGTTCCCCATCCGCGATCCCAGTTGAGCTTGCTTTGCACTTCCTCATGTATGAAATTGCCCCACTGAGACATAATGAAGTTCAATTCGAAGCCAATGGCATCTCCAGGCGTCGTCGTTTGGGCGATGTATCCCCATACATGATACGGTTGGTTATGATTATCTCGGAAATCTGGGTCAAAGCCGGTATCGCGAAAGTAGGTCGTATTACTTGGACAATCATGCGGTTCCCGCCCAACGCCGGCACAGCCACCCCCTCCCAATCCAAGCATGGAGGAAAGACCTGGCGCTATCAGGCCGAAGGTTCCATAAGCGGATGATCCCGTGAATACCTTTCCTACTTCAGGCATGAAACGGTCCCAAGTTCGGTAGACACCAGCCACCACGTCAGAAATCATAGACATTGCTTCGAGATCGTTGATCCCTCCCAAGTCAGCGACGATACTGTGCGCGACACTACGAACGCCAGATGCGCCAGGGCTGATCATGTAGCGATGTTTGGTAGGATGCCATGTGACTGCACAATCCGCATCCACGCAATGCGCGTGACCCGTCGGATCCGTGTACCTGAGTGCGTTATTCAGCACATAACTATACCGATTCAGCGATTGCGGATCTCCCGGCGCCGGCACGATCGTGTCCGCACTGGCAAACCTCCCCAGCGCCGGGTCGTAGTACCGCGCGTTATAGAAATACAACCCACCCGCCACACCGTCCAGCATCTGCCCGGTGAAGCGCCGCTGCGTCGGCGTCGCACCGAAGGTGTAGCGGCTCTCACCCCACGGCTTGTAGC
>CAZOLV010000187.1:0-2170 GCA_964580725.1 uncultured Anaerolineae bacterium
CACCTGCTCGAATTGCGCATCCAGTTCGGGTGCCTTGTCAAGCAGACGTTTCCGCCCGCCGCCCGAACGGCGAGTCCGCTCAAGAGCCGGCAAGCGCGCTGGATCAGTTAACTCTTGCTGACCGCGCCGAATCGTCTTGGGCGTGCCGCCACATCGGATATCTCGTAAATCCAGTTCGGTCGCTTCCGATGATCCGGTAATTCAGTCATCGTCGCAACCAAAATCAACCGCAAGTCATCAAACGATAGTTTCGTACTCACATGTCACCCCGCCAACCATGTCTTGCAACCGGCGCTATTGCACTATATGATTGGCATTATCAGTGACATTTGGAGTTGCTGTGGCAGTTGTCTTACGCCAGCAAAGGTGGTACAATCGAGCCACGCCTGCGGGCGCCATCTCTTTGGTTCACCTGGAGTTCTCTTGCTGCTTGTCAACAACCTCAGCAAAGCGTACAGCGGCGCGCCGGCCCTGCGCAACGTCAGCCTGGAAGTACCTACCGGCGCTATCTTTGGCCTGCTTGGGCCGAACGGCGCCGGCAAATCTACCCTTCTCAAGCTCATCATGGGCTTCATCTTCCCCGACCGCGGCCAGATCCAGTGTCAGGCGCCGCCGCAGCGCATCGGCTACCTGCCGGAACGCCCCTCATTTCCCGAAACGACCCGCGTAGACGACTATCTGCGCACCGCCGCCAGCCTGGCCGGTCTGCATGGCGCGGCGCAGCGTGCGGCGGTCGAGGCTGCTCTGCACACGGTGGGTTTGGGCGAGATGGGCGGGCGGCGCATCCGGGCGTGCTCCAAAGGCGTGCGCCAGCGCCTGGCGTTGGCCCAGGCCCTGTTGGGCGATCCTCCGCTCCTGCTGCTGGACGAGCCGGCCGCCGGCCTCGATCCCGAAAGCCAGGTGCAGATGCGCACACTCCTGCACGCCCTGCAGCAGGCCGGGCGCACCATCATCCTCAGCACCCATCAGCTGGGCGAAGTGACCCTGCTCTGCAGTCATGTGGCGATTCTCAGCGCCGGACGCGTCAAGCGTCTCGGCCCACTGGCCCAGGTTTTGACCTCCGAGCCGCACGTGCACATCACGGTCAGTGAGCTGCCGCCGGCGCTGATCGAGCCGCTGCAGGCCCTGGCCCCTGGCGTCGCCATTGCCGATCACACCATCACCCTGACCGGCCCGGCCATCTCCCACAAGGCGACCGTGCTGCGCAGTCTGCTCGACGCCGGTCTGGATGTGTGCGCCCTGACGCATCAGCAGGCCAATCTGGAAGACATCTATCTGGAGGCGATCCGTTCGTGAGACGCTCCTTGACCCTGGCCTGGTTTCTGACCAAAGACTTCCTGCGCTCCTGGCACAGCTTTGCGCCGCTGGCGCTGGCGCTGACCTTCTACGCCCTGGCGTTCCAATACGGGGCCACTCCGGCCTATTTCGCCGCGGTGACGCCGGCCGCCGTGACCGTCATCACCGTGTTGACGCTTCTGCTGCTGGCGGGCCGTCTCAACCGCGCCGCCACTTATCCCTTTGCCGCACGCCTGCGCTATCGCAGCGAGTTTCTGGTCGCCCTCGTTTTGACGACGCTTGCCATCGCCTTCGTCGTGACCGGTTTGATCGTCGGCATGGCGCTGTGGCAGGGCAGGCTGCTCACGCCGCTGCGTGTCCAAGAATGGCTGCTGCTGGTCGCTCTCTGGCCCGTCCTCTATCTATTCGGCGCCCTTTTCGGCTTGTTGCTGACCAACCTGACCAGCCGCGCCGGCTCGCACATCTTCTTCTATGCGCTGATTGCAGCATTTGCGGCCGTTTACGATTACCAGTTCGAGTTAGCGCAGGCCAACCGTACCATCCTCCTCGACATCTGGTCGCGTCTGCTGCAGCCCTTTGCAAGCGCCCTGACCCCCTTTAGCAGCGCCAACCTGCTGCAGGCCGTCCTGCTCGTCCTGGGCTACAGCCTCGCCTGCTTCATCGTCGCCGACTGGCTCTTCGCCCGCAAGGACCTGACCTGGACCGAATGACCATGTGCGGCGCCTTCACCCCGTCATCGCACTACCCGCCCCCGGCGGCCATGAATAGCCGGCCTCGCTTCAGGCGTCCCGCCGGGACGGAATCATGTACCGGGCGAACGGCTCACGCACCGGCCATGAATAGCCGGCCTCGCTTCAGGCGTCCCGCCGGGACG
>CAZOLV010000188.1:0-1955 GCA_964580725.1 uncultured Anaerolineae bacterium
TGCCGGTGTACGTCAGCGGCTTTGTGCCGACGCCGACGGCCACGCCTACGCCCACCGCTACGCCGACTGCGACCCCGACGCCGTCGGCCTGCCAGACTGGGCCGATCGTGTTCACCAACAGGACGACCGCCAACGGCCTGCCCACCAACGGCATCTGGAGCGTCTACTTCAGCGACAACACGATCTATGCCGGGTCGTCTCTGGGCCTCTCCATCTCGACTGACGATGGCGGCAGCTTCGTCAATAGCACCATGAGCAGCGGCCTCGGTAGCAATGATGTCCGCGGGACCTACGCCAGCGGCGCCGCCATCTACGCCGCAACAATCTATGATGGGCACTATAACAGCGGCGGCCTCTCCATCTCGGCCAATGGCGGCGCCAGCTTCAGCAACAGAGACACCTATAGCGGCCTGGGCAGCAACGATGTCTATGGCGTCTATGCCAGCGGCGACAATGTCTACGCCGCGACATGGCAGGGGCTCAGCATTTCGACCGACGGCGGCGCCACCTTCATCAACAAGACGACCGCCAGCGGCCTCGGACACAACTACATCCACGACGTCTACGTTGACAGTGGCGCCATCCACGCTGCAACGGAGAGCGGTCTCTCCATCTCGACCAATGGCGGCAGCACGTTCAGCAATAAAACGACCGCCAATGGTCTGGGATCCAACCGGATTTGGGGCGTCTATGCCAACGGCAACAACGTCTACGCTGCCACGGGCGGCGGCCTTTCCATCTCGACCGATGGCGGCGCCACTTTCAGCAACAAGACGACCGCCCAGGGCCTGGGCAGCAACGCCGTCAACAGCGTCTATGCCAACAGCGGCGTGATCTATGCCGCGACCACCGGCGGTCTTTCGATCTCGACCGACGGCGGCGCTTCATTCACCAACAAGACGACCGCCGACGGACTGGGGCACACCTACCTGACCGATGTTGTGGCCACCAGCAACACCATCGTTGTCGCGACATTGGGCGGTCTCAGCATCGGCGCCTGCGGTCCGGCCACGCCCACCCCCACGCCGACCCATACACCGACGGTCGCGCCCACACCGACGTCGGCCATCTCCGATGGGCTGCTGGCCTATTGGAAGCTCGATGAGGGCGCCGGCAGCAGCGCCGCTGATGCGTCTGGCAACGGGCACGCCCTGACCCTCTTCAACGACCCAACCTGGACATCCAGCAGCGCGCCAAACGCCTTCAGCAATCCCTACGCCCTGGCGCTCAACGGCGCCACCCAATACGGCGCGGACAACGGCACGATCACCCTGGCCAGCCAGTCGTTCTCCGTGGTCGCATGGGTCAAGCGCACGCGCACAGGCGCCGCAGAGTTCTTCCTGAGCCAGGGCGCCAGCGGTAGCACCAACCAGGTGCTCCAACTCGGCTTCCGCGAGACCGGTTATCCCCTTGCGCCAGCGAATACTTTCACCTGCGCGTTTTGGGGCAACGATCTGGATTCTTCGGCCACCACCACTGACACGAACTGGCATCATTACGCCTGCACCTATGACGCAACGACGCGCAGCCGTAAAGCGTACAAAGACGGAACGCTGGCGGGGAGCGATACCGCGAGCGCCAACTACACCGGCAGCGGCGCGGTCAACATCGGCCGGCTCTCAGCCACGAACGGCGCCTACTTCCAGGGCAGCCTGGACGAGATCGGCATCTACGGTCGGACGCTGACCGGGGCCGAGGTCGCAGAGTTGGCCCAGGGCAACCCTGCCTATACGCCCACGCCAACCATCACCCCCACGCCAACCATCACCCCCACGCCAACCATCACCCCCACGCCAACCATCACCCCCACACCGACCATCACCCCCACGCCGACCATCACCCCCACGCCCGCCAACACGCCGACGCCAACCCTTACACCAACGAACACCCCAACCAACATCCAGACGCCAACCCATACACCCACCGCCACACCGACGGCGACGCCAACCGCAACC
>CAZOLV010000189.1:0-1791 GCA_964580725.1 uncultured Anaerolineae bacterium
TGATTGATTGCAGCGGCTCGATGAGCGCGGCCGAGAAGATGCCGTATGTCAAAGAATCGCTGCGGGTCTTTTTGCACAGCCTGGCTTCCAACGATCGGGTGGCTATCGTGACCTACAGCGACCGCGCCGAACTGCTGGTGCCGTCGCAGCAGGTGGGCGACGGTGCGTGGATCGAGAGCGCGGTGGAGCGCCTGACCACGAACGGCAATACGAATCTGCATGCGGGCATGATGTTGGGCTTGCAGGTGGTGGAGGCGAATTTCGATCTGCGCCGCAACAACCGGGTCATCCTGCTGACCGACGGTATCGCCAACAACGGCGTGACCGATTCTGGCCAGATTGCCGCGGAGGCGCGGGCTTTCAACGACCGCGGCATCTACCTCTCGACGATTGGCCTGGGCCACGATTTCAACGATGCGCTGCTCAGCCAGTTGGCCCGTCAGGGCAAGGGCGGCTATCATTTCATTGATTCGGCCGCGGAAATGGACAAGGTTTTCCGCGAGGAAGCGGCTGGCCTGGTGCAGAAGGTGGCCGAGATGGTCTCGGTTCTCCTGCAGCCGCAAGCCGGGGTGCGGGTGGTCAGCGTAACGGGCTTCGACGGCGCGCCGCCGGCCGGGCCGCTGAACGTGCAGTTGCATGATATGGGAACGGGCGACAGCCAGGTGGTGATGGTGCGCCTGGAAGTGACGCCTGGCCGCCGGGGCGGCCGGCCGCTGCTGGATGTGACGCTGCGCTATCGCGATCTGTTTGCGCAGAAGGATGAATCGCTGGATGGACAGGTCACGGTGGACGCGGGTTACATCACCGGCTATGATCCCCTGTGGGACCTGGAAGTGCTGCGCAATGTCACCATTCAACGCACGGCTGAGGGGCTGCGGGAAATTGCCCGCCTGTACCAGGCGCGGCGCTACGAAGAGGCCTGGGATCTGGCCTTTCGCCTGGAGCAGGCGCTGCGCCATGTCGCCGGCCTGACCGGCGAGGCGCAGATGGTGCAGGATGCCGATCTGATGCGCACCTACCAGGAGACCCTGGCGCGCTGGGTGCAGCAGGAGACGGGCCGCCTGCCGGAGCCATCCGCGCCAGAGCGCCCGTCACGCGGCCGTGAGGCGACGCCTGCGCCCGACGAGGCGCCGACTATCGAGATTCGCTGAGGGGGCCAGCGCAAGTTCTATTCTTCTGTTGTTCGGCGCCACGGTCTTCAGGGTTGGCCTGGTTTGTGCTTTTCTGGCTGCGGAGCTTCCTGGATGGCGCGGAAGTCGGCGCGTAGCCGGCCCAACTCCTGCTCGCTGACAGGGTGATCGCCGTAGTGCACGCGCATGTAGGCCTGGGTCAGGCGCTGTAGGGCCGGTTCTTGCCCTGGAAAGGCCTGCGCCAGCAGGGGCAGATACTGGTCTGGCGGCGTTGCCGCCGGCCGCCCAAAGCCGCGGCGGCGCGCCAGGCGCGAGGCGTTGGCGTAGAGATTTTGCACCGAGATGGCCGCCAGAAGCTGGCTGGTCAATCCGAAACGCTGCACCAGGCGCGCCGCGCTGCGCAGGCGCCGCCAGGCGCGGCGCAGGCTGGAGCCGCCAAAGGTCACCGCTTCGCCGGCAACCTCCTCTTCCTGCTCGATTCCCAACGGGCGCCGCACCCGCCGCAGCACGAGCAGCACGCCCAGAATCAGGCACGTCAGCACGACGAACGCAAAGGCGTAGCGGGCGCCGATCCACACCCAGGGCGGAATGGGGTCGGGCGCCGGCTGCAGCGCCAGCCCATCGGGCGGCGCGGCCGGCTGCATGTTTTGCAGCATGGCGT
>CAZOLV010000190.1:0-1733 GCA_964580725.1 uncultured Anaerolineae bacterium
ACTTTGTTCGCCAGTTCGGCCAAATCGGGATGCAGCAGGTCGTCCAGGGTGGTGCGCGCCGACTCCAGCTCGACGTTGGCCCGAGCGATAGCCAGGTCGGCTTTGGCGCGTGCCAGGTCGGTCACGGGGGCCTGCAGGTCGGCCAGGCGCTCAGTGGCGTCTTGCAGATCGCTGGCGGCCTGGTCACGCGTCTGCTGGTAGGGGGCGGGGTCAACGGCGGCCAGGATTTGCCCGTTGGTGACGGTGTTTCCCGCCTGCACTGTGAGCGCCAGCAGGGGGGTTCTCCCTTGCAGATGATCGAAGGACAGGTCGGTCTGCTGCGCCGCTTCCACCTGCCCGGTGACGCTCAGCTCGGCGCTGATGTCGCCGCGCGTCACGACGGCGGTTTGCGTGTAGCCAGCGGCGTTCACGGCGGCGCTGTTGTTGGCGCGGCTGCGCAGGAAGAGGAATCCGCCCGCGGCCGCAATCAGCAGGGCAAACGCCCAGGGCCAGAGTCGTCCAATGCGCTGCATGAAGGCTCCCTTCGGCTCACTAACCCGGCGGGACGGCCTCGCCAGGGCCAAAACGTCCTGCCGGCGCTACCTGGATCGAGCGGGCGGTGATGCTGTTGTTGTCGCCGGCGCTGCCGTTGACGATGACCGTCTCGCCGACCTCGAGATCGCCGAGCTGCACCGATGTGTTCTTTTCGATGAGGGTCGTGTCGGTGACCTGTACCTGGGTCTGGTCGCCGTTGGCGCCGGCGATGGTCAGGACGCCGTTTTCGATGGCGGTGATCTGACCGGCGACGAAGCCGGCGCCGCTGCGCCGCTGTTGGCCGGGCTGTTGGGCAGGATCGAGGAAGACGCCGCCGGCGCCGGTGGCTGCGCCGGCGCGGCGTGCGGCGAAGTTGGCCTGTGTCTGGCGTTGGTTGTACAGGATGCCGCCATAGAAGCTGGCGCCAGCGACGATGAGCAGCAGGGCGACGCCCGCGGCGATACGCAGCGTTCGGTTCATGGTTGGTTTGGTTCCTCTCGTCATCGGATGGGCGCAGAAATGCGCTGGCAGGAAGTATAGCAGAGGTGTGTTAAGATTTGGTGAAGGAGATGTTGATAGAGGGGAGAGGAAAGAGGAAAGAGGAAGTAGGAAGTAGGAAAGAGGTCAGAGGGCGGAGGGCGTTGGCTGGCCCCCTTGCCCCCCAATTTGGGGGGGCGTTGGCTGGCCCTTGCCCCCCAATTTGGGGGGATGGGGGGCGCCGCTCCCTGTGACAGGCGCAGGGAGCGGCGGTGAGACGTGGCGTTGGTTCAGGCCTGGGGCCGGGTGACGGTTGGACGCCGTGAGCGGACGATCCAGGCGGCGGCAGCCAGGGCGGCGGGGAGGAGCAGCCAGGGGACGAGGCTGCCGCCGGCGGCGTTGCCCTCGACGTTGGTCAGGCGCACGGCGGTGGGCGCGTTGTACTCGGCGCTGATGGGGCCGTGACGCGTGATGGCGCCGCTGATGTCCATATCCTCCAGCCAGTAGTAGTAGGTCGTTCCGCTGACCAGGTTGGCGCTGTCGAGCCATTCGTAGCTGAAACCTTGACCGCTGCCGGGCGCCGCTGAGGGGATGAGGGCGCTGTTGAGCATCTGGTCAGGCGCCGACGGTGAGGTTCCGCGCCAGAGGTTGAAGCCCAGGTTGCCGATCTCGCTGACGGTTTCCCAACTGACCAGGATCGCATCGCCCTGCTGCGCCGCGCCGAATTCGCCCAGGGTGGCGGC
>CAZOLV010000191.1:0-1582 GCA_964580725.1 uncultured Anaerolineae bacterium
TCTTTCCGGTCTGTGTTTGCCAGACGTGTCCAAACCAGCCTCACGAATCAGTGCCAGCCAACTTGCGGCGCGTCGCCGCACGCCAAGCGGCCGCATCGGCCTCGACGTCTTCGGCTGAAATCACGTCGCCGGCGTTGGCTGCATCCAGGCCGACCTGCACCTGGTGACGAAACCAGGCATCATGCTCGGCGGCGTTCTGCTGCTGCCGCACGAAGTCGCGCATGAAGTCGCGCAAGAGCTGCGCGCCGGTACGGTCGCGGGACTTCGCTGCTGCGGAAAACGCGTCTTTCAATCCTTTGTCGACCCGGAAAGTAAAGGTTGCGTCGCTCATTGTGCTGCCCCTTATGTGTTACACGGTAAGTTCAATATAACACGTTAAGAGAACGGGGTCAGACTCGATTGTTTTGCCCTGGATTCGCCGCCGGCATCGGCATGTGCGGCGGCGTGCTTCGGCACCGGTGCCCGGATCAGGATGCGACGTCGCGGCGTCAGAGCGGCAAGCGGAATTGCGCGCCTTCGTGCCACAACCCGAGCCCGACCAGGCACAGCGGCGTGATGGCGATGAAGACGTAAAGTACGCGGCGGAAGAACCAGTGGATGCCGCGTCCTTCGAGAAAATAGCGCACCACCAGCCAGGACTTGAGCCAGAGGACGCCGGCCACCAGGGGTTGCAGGCCGGCCTTGCCGTGCAGTTCGTGGCCAATGAGGATGGACACGCCGGTCAGCAGCATCAGGCCCAGCCAGGCGAGGAACAACATGCGCAGGGTGGATTTCGGCGCGGGCGATGGGTGGCGCATGATCACACCAGGATGTAGAAAAAGGCGAACAGGACCAGCCAGATGAGGTCGGTGGCGTGCCAGTACGAGGCAAGGGCTTCCAGTCCGTCGTGCTGCTCGCTCGTGTAGACGCCGCTGACGTGCCGGAACAACACCCATAGAATGCCGAGGATGCCCCAGAAGGCGTGCACCATGTGGTTGATCGTCAGATAGTAATAGACGGTGAAGAAAATGCCGGCGGTGCCGTCGATGCCATGCGCCAGATTCCACTGGACTTCATGAATCTTGACCACCGGGTAGCTGAGGGCGAGCAAGAGGCCCGCCACCAGCCAGGCGATCGAGGTGCGGCGCTGGCCGTCGCGGAGGGTGACGACCGAAGAAGCGATGCAGAAACTGCTGCTGACCATGGCCACGGTGATCCAGATGCCGGCCCCAAGATTGAGACGGCCGGCGCCCGTGGCAAATTCCTGCGGGTAATGCGCGCGCGCGACGAAGTACACGGTGAACAACACCAGGAACTCCGCAAGCTCGCAGCAGATGCCGACCCAGATCCCCTTGTTGCCGGGGATGCGGCCGGTCTGTGGGGCAGCGTCTTGCAGCGGCAGGCGCTCTGCCAGGGTCGTGCTCATGCTTCATCCTCCGCTTGGGAGGCATTGTGCCACGCTTTGTCACGCATGGCCGTTCGACCGACAGAGGCGCTCGGTGTTGTTGGAGGGCCGCCCCCGGCCCGATGTGGTGATTCAACCGCCCCAATCGCGGCGAGCACCCGGAGGGCATAAAGGCGCCGGTGCGTGGTTGTTGCCAAT